>CAJUGD010000037.1 GCA_910586205.1 uncultured Lachnospiraceae bacterium
GTTTTTACTACGATTGACGGCTTCAACTTGCCACATTTTGCCCCGTTTTGCTCATTCTGTGATTTTTTTAACAATTTTCTTTGAAAAAATAAACCTCGCAAAATGTGCCAAAACACGGCAAATCAACGCATTTTAGGAGGAATTTTTATTATGATTAAGATACTTTTCGTCTGCCACGGCAACATCTGCCGCAGCCCCATGGCCGAGTTCGTCCTAAAAGACATGGTTAAAAAAGCCGGTCTGGCTGACCGGTTTGAAATCGCCTCTGCTGCCACCAGTACCGAAGAAATAGGAAATCCAGTTCACCGAGGTACACGGGAGAAGCTGCGGCAGGTGGGAATCAGTGTTGCGGGAAAGACGGCAGTCCAGCTTCGGAAATCAGACTATGATAAATATGATTATCTAATCGGAATGGATGAATGGAATATTCGCAATATGCTGCGGATGTTAGGAGGAGATCCAGAGGGAAAGATTCATAAGCTTTTAGAATTTGCAGGCAGCCGGCGGGATGTGGCAGATCCCTGGTATACAGGCGACTTCGAGACTACTTATCAGGATGTAGTGACAGGATGTAAGGAGCTGATGAAGATGCTGAAGGAAAAAGGGGTGATTTGATTTCAAGAAAGAGGGAAGGAAGACAGCAATGGGAGGAAAGAATATTTTATTGATCAATGATTTGCCGGGATATGGGAAAGTGGCTTTAGCAGCCATGGTGCCGATATTATCACGGATGGGACATTATCCGTTTCAGATTCCCACAGCAGTGGTTTCCAATACTTTAGATTACGGGAAATTCCGCATTCAGGAAATGACAGATTATATGCGTGATACCTTTCTGGTATGGAAAGAGCTGGGATTTCAGATAGATTGTGTTTGCACAGGCTTTATTGTGTCAGAAGAACAGGCAGAGATAATAGAGGGGTATTTGAAAGAACAAAAAAATGCGCCATTGGTTGTGGTGGACCCCATTATGGCAGATGGGGGAAAGCTGTATAATGGAATCGGGCAGAATCGAGTGCTTGCCATGAAAAAGCTGGCAGCTTATGCAGATGTAATGGTCCCCAATATTACAGAGGCATCTTTTCTTACAGGAATCCGCCCAGGACAGGAGTATGGGACCCAGGCGGAACTTCGGGAATTAGCAGATGGTTTAAGAGCGATTTCAGGTAAATCTGTGGTGATTACCAGTGCTTTGGAAACAAAAGCAGAGGAAGAAAACGGAGCGCAGGGAGAAAACACATATCTGGTATATGGATACGATCATATCCGGCAGGAGTATTTCCGTGTGCCGTATGATTATCTTCCTGTGCGGGTGGCAGGAAGCGGGGATATTTTTTCTGCCATGGTAATCGGAGAGCTGCTGGCAGGAAATCCGCTTGCAAAAGCGGTTCAGAAAGCCGTTAAGGCATTGTCCGGATTGATTTTGGAGAATCAGGGACATTTAAAAGAGTATAAAGGTATTCTTGTGGAGCGATACTGGGAAGTATTGTCACATTCCGGGGAGGATTAATGCTGTTTGGCGGCTTTTACGAACTCCGCAAAGATTCCCCTTGCCGCGTCATCTTGCTCCCACAGATACTCAGGGTGCCACTGTACACCCAAAAAGAAGGTAGGATACTCCTGCATTTCCACACATTCAGTTAACCCATGGGGGGCAAATCCCGAGGCATTAAGACCAGGAGCCAGCCGGCGGATTGCCTGGTGGTGCATACTGTTGACTTGGATTGTGGTTTTGCCGGCAATCCGGGATAAAAGCGTGTCTGGAATTACTGTTACAGTGTGGGATGGGATTTCATAAGAAAAAGGCTGTGTGTGTGCAACCGGGAAATCCTCAAAGAACTGGCTGGGGAGATCCTGGTAGATATCGCCGCCCAGGCATATATTAATAAGCTGGATACCACGGCATATTCCAAGGATCGGTTTTCTTGCTTTGATGGCAAGCTGAAGCAGCTCCAGCTCCAAGTGGTCCCTCTTAGGGGATACATTGCCGCAGTGAATCTGCGTTTCTTCTCCAAAATGAAAAGGATGGAGATCAGGACCTCCGGTAAAGAGAAAGCCGTTAAACATAGCAACAATGCGTTCAAGCTCCTCATGATCGAAATCCAAAGGCAGAATAATCGGAATACCGCCAACCGCACGGATTGCCTTTAAGTAGGCCGGACGCATGTAGAGTTCGTCTTTTTCTGTATTGTGGTAAGGGGTAAGGGCAATTAAGGGTTTTTGTGCTGACATATATGGTCCTCCTTATTTATGGAAAAGAGATAGATAGGATCATGGGCTTTGACGGGATATACTGTATGGAAGGCAGAGTTTAAGGAAACAAATGCCTCCTCCATATTGTATGGAAGAGGCACCTATGTAGCTTAAGGATAATTAACCCTCGTTAATAGCGCCGGTCGGGCAAACGCCTGCGCAGGTTCCACAATCGATGCAGGTATCAGCATCAATCACATACTGTCCATCTCCCTGAGAGATTGCACCTACCGGGCACTCCGGCTCACAGGTTCCGCAGCTTACACATGCGTCAGAAATAACATATGCCATGATCATGTCCTCCTTAAATATTCTATAGCATTTCTTGCTCTTGACATCATTTTATACTATTTAAGAAAAATATTCAAGTGGAAATCACTGTACAATTGGATAAAAAAATATACAAAAGAAATTTGCCGCTGGATATGGAGCGGCAAAGGGATTATTTATGAGACGATAGAAGGGGCTGCTTCAAAACACATGCTCTTTGATCACGGATTCCGGAAAGAATGATCTGGCGGGCTGCCAGGGCTTTGTCTTTGCCCAGGGGTTTTACCTTTTCCAGAGGGTAGGGGATGCCCAGGCTTTTATATTTGCCTTTCCCCATGTCATGATAAGGCAGCACATCCAGTGCCTTTACATTGTTAAGGGTTCCGATAAAGCGTCCCAGCCTGTAAAGAAGATCCTGTTTATAGGTAATGCCTGGGACAACCACATGGCGGATCCATACAGAAACGGATTTTTCGTCCAGATATTGGGCAAAGGCCAGGACAGGATCCAGCTTTTGTCCGGTCAGTTCTATGTGGGATTTCGGATCAATGTGTTTAATGTCCAGAAGAACCAAGTCGGTTACTGCAGCCAGACGGTCAAACTGTCGGAGAACCTCTGGTGAATCAGGACGAAAGAGAATACCGGAGGTATCCAGACAGGTGTGAATCCCGCGGGATTTTGCTGCTTCAAAAAGCTCAGTTACAAAGCAGATCTGCACCAGCGGGTCTCCGCCGGTAACAGTTATGCCGCCTTTTTCATAAAAGACATGATTTTTTTCATACTGAGCCAGAATCTCATCTACAGACATTTCGGTGCCGCCGTTCATTTTCCAGGTGTCTGGATTGTGACAGTAAAGACACCGCATAGGGCAGCCCTGCAGAAATACGACCAGGCGGACACCTGGACCGTCTACAGTGCCGAAGCTTTCGATAGAGTGGATTCGTCCTGTCATTTGATAAACCTCCGGATTAAATGGTAGATTTCGAATAATTTACGGATTCCTGAATTAAGTCAGCCCATAGCGCCGTGAAAGGTACGGGAGATGACTTCATCCTGCTGTTCCTTTGTAAGCTTGTTGAAGTTTACCGCATAGCCGGAGACCCGAACCGTAAGCTGAGGGTATTTCTCAGGATGAGCCTGGGCATCTAACAGGGTTTCTTTGGAAAATACATTTACATTCAGATGATGGCCGCCCTTTTCCGTATAGCCGTCCAGCAGGGATACCAGATTATCAACCTGAGCTTCATTTGCATGCGTCATATGAGTACCTCCTAGTATAATGTGAATCATTTATAAAGTTCTATTTATTCACGGTCCAATCCAGCCATTAGATTGGGGATGGAACAGGATTTGTTATAACCACATTCCAGTTCCAGGCTTCCGTCCAGATTCAAATCCAGATCCAAATCACCCATAAAGAGCTGATCCTCTTTTCCCAGAGCTCCCGGAATGATGGAGAAGGTGTTAGAGATACCGTCCTGAGCGTCTGAGAAAGGCAGCTTTGCCACAGAGGCAAGGGAGGAGATGGCTCCTTTTGAATCTCGTGTATGCATGGGATTGGCTCCCGGTGCGAATGCCTGGCCGGCTTTTCTTCCGTCGGGAGTGGAACCGGTAGCTTTACCATACACCACATTAGAGGTAATGGTCAAGATGGAGGTTGTTGGAATTCCGCCGCGATAGCAATGGTTTTGCTTAATATAGTTCATAAAAGCATGGACGATTTCCACCGCGATTTGATCTACCCGGTCGTCATCATTGCCGTATTTGGGGAAATCTCCCTGTATCTCATAATCCACAACAATTCCGTTTTCATCCCGGACTGTGCGCACCTTAGCATATTTGATGGCAGACAGTGAGTCTGCTACCACAGAAAGGCCGGCCACGCCCGTGGCAAACCAGCGGGTCACATTCATATCATGAAGCGCCATCTGCAGCCGCTCATAGCTGTATTTATCATGCATATAGTGAATAATATTCAGACTGTTTACATAAACGCCGGCCAGCCATTTCATCATATCGTGATAGCGCTCCATAACCTGGTCATAATCCAAATATTCGGAGGTGATGGGGCGGAATTTAGGCCCAATCTGTTTTTTGCTGATTTCGTCCACACCGCCGTTAATGGCATACAGAAGGCATTTAGCCAGGTTTGCCCGTGCACCAAAGAACTGCATTTCTTTTCCGATCCGCATAGAAGATACACAGCAGGCAATGGCATAATCATCGCCGTGGGATTCCCGCATTAAATCATCATTTTCATATTGAATGGAAGAAGATTCTATGGAGGTACGGGCACAGAACCTTTTAAAGTTTTCTGGAAGCCGTGTGGACCAAAGTACTGTCAGGTTAGGCTCCGGGGCAGTGCCGAGGTTTTTCAGGGTGTGAAGATAGCGGAAAGACATTTTTGTCACCAGGTGGCGTCCGTCAATGCCCACGCCGCCAATGGACTCTGTGACCCAGGTAGGATCTCCGGAAAACAGCGCGTTGTATTCCGGGGTGCGGGCAAACTTGACCAACCGCAATTTCATGACAAAATGGTCCACAAATTCTTGTATCTGCTGTTCTGTGAAAATTCCGTTTTTTAAGTCCCGCTCAGCATAAATGTCCAGGAATGTAGAGGTGCGTCCTAAGGACATGGCAGCTCCATTTTGCTCCTTAACAGCGGCAAGATAGGCAAAATAAGTCCATTGAATGGCCTCCTGTACATTGGCAGCAGGCCGGGAAATATCGAAGCCGTAGATACTGCCTAGTTCTTTCAGCTCTTTTAAGGCTCGGATCTGCTCAGACAGTTCTTCCCTGATCCGGATAATATGGGAATACATAGTACTGCGGGCAGTCATTTTCTGTTCTTCTTTATCCTCAATTAAACGGTTTACTCCGTAGAGAGCTACACGACGGTAATCTCCTATGATCCGCCCGCGGCCATAAGCATCCGGAAGCCCGGTAATGATATGACTAGAACGGCAGGCTCTCATTTCCGGCGTATAGGCATCAAAAACCCCTGCATTGTGGGTCTTTCTGTGGGTAGTGAAAAACTCGCTTATTTCCGGATCTACCTTGTAGCCATTATCTGCACATGCTTTTTCTGCCATTCGGATGCCGCCATAAGGCTGCAGGGAGCGTTTAAAAGGCTTATCCGTCTGAAAGCCAACAATAGTCTCTTTTTCTTTGTCCAGGTAGCCGGGGCCATGGGAGGTGATGGTGGAAATTATCTTGGTATCCATATCCAGCACACCTCCGGCAGCCTGTTCCTGACGGGACAGTTCCATGACCTGCTCCCACAGCTTTGTGGTGCTTTCTGCGGCATCGGCAAGAAAGGACTCGTCTCCGTCATAGGGGGTATAGTTTTTCTGGATAAAGCTGCGGACATTGATTTCCCGCTCCCACTCTCCAGGCTGAAAGAATCTCCATTCTTGTTTCATAATCACTGCCTCCTCACACAATCATGATGGTTTACAGGAATTGTTTTTTAGCTTTTTGCTGTACCGAAGATTATAGAAGTGGGACAATCAATCGTCAAGGAGGGAAAAATGAGAGTATTTTTCAATAAGTGGATTTTTTATGTCTTGTCAACCAGGAAAAAATATATTATAGTAGATTTGAACCCAGTTTCAAAATTGGTTTTATTTACAATAGAAATATCTGGGGTGTATGATTTAAGAAAAGTATATACAAGAAGGAGGAACTTTCAATGCAGATCAGTAAGGATATGTTGATCGGAGATCTGGTTCAGACTCATGAACTGATTGCTCCCATGTTGATGCGCGCCGGTATGCACTGTCTGGGCTGCCCGTCCGCTCAGGGTGAAACTCTGGAGGAAGCCTGCATGGTCCATGGGATTGACTGTGATACACTGGTATCTGGAATCAATGAGGTGCTGGCAGAAAGAGCATAAAGGCTGTTTCGGTAAAAGGCAGCAGACTTAGAAGAACTACAGAAAAGATTCGCAAGAGAAAAACAGGAGAGTGCACATGTGAGATTTGGCACTCTCCTTGTTTTTGAAGGTAAAGATAACATAGATGCTGTCATATAACTTTACACCAGTGTCAGCTTCTGTAAAGCCTGATCCCGAATTATAACCTCATAATGTTCCTGATAATAGGCTTCTGTGGCTGTCTGCTGGCGGATCTTCTCGCCGTATTCCGCAAGAATATTGCACACACGGCTGAATACCAGCGGTTCTGTATCAGCGCTGGAAAGAACCAGATAATATTGAGAAGAATCTGGCTTTTTGTATAAGGTGTTGATGCCCTGGTAGACATGTCCCACAATTTTCGATACTGCTGTTACCTGATCCAAGTTCTCGAAACGGTAGATCCGGATCTGTATGGCAGGCGCTTTCTCATCCTCCTCTGCTGAAGGAGTAGCAGGTGCCGATGTATCATTCTGAGGCAGCCCCGGCATATTCTGTTTTAACAGCTCCATCAGTCCATCAGCGCCTTCCAGAAATTCACTGGCAATGCCGCTGAAAATACTGTCGGAATCATCCTCAGCCATTTGTGAGAATTTGGAAAAGCGGGTATCAAGCTCTTCCGGATCTTCTATTTTGGTGATGACCAGCATTACACTCTCATTGGAAAGAGGAATGGCTTCTACCATAAGCGGAATATCTTCCGCGTCAAAGCCCACTTCATTGGAGGCCTTCTGAATCATCTCGCGAAACAGATTACGGGCTTTTTCACTTCCGTATGCCAGTTCGCCCAGATTCAGATTGCGGACACTCAGATCAAAGCTGCTTAATGTGCATCGTATCTGGTTTTCGTTAATCCGTTCTATTTTCATAAGATCACTCCCTTGCTTGCATTGTGAAGTATCCGGCAAATGAAATAACAGGACATTCGCCAGATTATCATCAGTAGAAATTAAAAATAAACCCAATTACCTAATTTAATTATAGTATATCATATAGGGAAAAGGCAATTCTTATGTGAAAAAATTCAGGAAAATTTAAGGTTTTAATATATGGTACGCTTGAAAGCAAGGAAAGGTTTCATAGATTCCTTGAGTTTTTTATTAGATTATGATATAGTTTGGTTACTTATGATTTGATTTTGAGGAGGGATTGGCTCATGTGTCAGGAACAGAATTGTAAATGTAAGAAGCCCTATTATATTACCACTGCTATTGCTTATACATCTGGTAAGCCCCATATCGGCAATACTTATGAGATTGTACTGGCGGACAGTATTGCCCGGTTTAAGAGGGAACAGGGGTATGACGTATGGTTTCAGACAGGGACAGACGAACACGGACAGAAGATTGAGATGAAGGCAAAGGAGGCCGGAGTGGCGCCTCAGGAATTTGTGGACAAGGTAGCGGCTCAGATTCGGGATATATGGGATCTGATGAACACATCCTATGATAAGTTCATTCGGACCACGGACAAGGACCACGAGGCTCAGGTGCAGAAGATTTTTAAAAAGCTGTATGATCAGGGAGATATTTATAAAGGATACTATGAAGGTCTTTACTGTACTCCCTGTGAATCCTTTTTTACAGAATCCCAGCTTGTAGACGGCAAATGCCCGGATTGCGGACGAGAAGTACAGCCAGCCAAGGAGGAAGCATATTTCTTTAGAATGAGCAAATACGCGGACCGGCTGATTGAACATATTAATACCCACCCAGAGTTTATTCAGCCAGTGGCCAGAAAGAATGAGATGATGAACAATTTCCTTCTGCCCGGCCTTCAGGATCTGTGTGTGTCAAGAACTTCCTTTACCTGGAGCATTCCGGTAAGCTTTGATCCAAGGCATGTGACCTATGTATGGCTGGATGCGCTGACCAATTATATTACCGGGCTGGGGTACGAATGTGACGGCGGTCACGGGGAGATGTTTGGAAAATTCTGGCCTGCGGATCTTCATCTGATCGGAAAAGACATTATCCGGTTCCACACCATTTACTGGCCTATTTTCCTCATGGCATTAGACCTTCCTTTGCCAAAGCAGGTATTTGGTCATCCGTGGCTGCTTCAGGGAGACGGCAAGATGAGCAAGTCCAAGGGAAATGTTCTTTACGCAGATACCTTGGTAGACTTTTTCGGTGTGGATGCAGTGCGTTATTTTGTGCTGCATGAGATGCCTTTTGACAATGACGGGGTAATCTCCTGGGAGCTGATGGTTGAGCGGTTAAATTCAGATCTGGCTAATATTTTGGGGAACTTAGTGAACCGGACAGTCTCCATGTCCAACAAGTATTTCGGCGGTGAAGTGCGCAATGGCGGTGCAGAGGCAGAGGTGGACCAGGATCTGAAAAATGTAGTGCTGGAGGCAGTGAAGAAAACAGATGCCAAGATGAACGAGCTTCGTGTGGCAGATGCCATCGGGGAGATCTTTAATATTTTCCGCCGGTGCAATAAATATATTGACGAGACCATGCCTTGGGCTTTGGCTAAGGACGATGCTCAGAAGGATCGTCTGGCTACTGTTCTTTATAATCTGGTGGAGGCGATTTCTATCGGCGGATCTTTGCTGGAGTCCTTTATGCCCGATACCTCAGCCAAAATCTTATCTCAGTTAAATGCTTCCAAGAGGCAGCTTGATGAGATGGATGTATTTGGAAAATATCCTTCTGGCAGCAGGGTGACCGAGAAGCCGGAGATCCTGTTTGCCCGCATGGATATAAAAGATGTATTGGAAAAGGTAGAGGCAATGTACGCAGCAGAGGGACAGGGAAAAAATTCTGAAGAAAAAACACCTGCCGGACAGGAAGCCCAACAGGCTGACCAGGAAAAGGAAAGCACGGCAGACGAAATGGATATAGAGGCAAAGCCGGAGATCACATATGATGACTTTGCCAAACTGCAGTTTCAAGTAGGTGAGATCATTGCTTGTGAGGAAGTGAAAAAGTCCAGAAAGCTTCTTTGCTCCCAGGTAAAGATCGGAAGCCAGGTACGCCAGATTGTCAGTGGAATCAAGGCACATTACAAGCCGGAGGAAATGGTCGGCAAAAAAGTTATGGTGGTGGTAAATCTAAAACCAGCTAAGTTAGCAGGAATCATGTCAGAAGGAATGCTGCTTTGTGCAGAGGATGCAGAGGGAAATCTCAGCTTGATGGTGCCGGAGAAGGCGATGCCGTCAGGAGCGGAGATCTGCTGAAGCTTCAAGTCTGCAAAAAAGACCCTGCAAACAGTATTTGGTAAAGAAGACAAAGCAGCAGAATATGAGCCGGATAAAACCCATAAAACAAATATTTTCCTGCACTGCTTCCTTTTTGGCCGTTGTAGGCATGGATCAGCAGAAAGGCTGCTGCTGTTCCCAAAATATAGGAAGTCCTTCCAACATGACAGAGTTTCCAGAGAAAACCGAAGATACTCTGCTTTTGGCGGTCTTTTCTATATAAGTAAAGGAGTACGGCAAGTATAACCCCGATATAGCTGTAATCTGTGTTCATCAGCTCCGCTGTTATACATCCTGCGGCTGTTGCGGCCAGCCAGAAGAATAGCTGTAATCTTTCATCGGTTTTTTCAGCCGTAGAGCATATAAATTCTGCTGACTTAATGGTTATCAGTCCAATAAGAAGGGTAAAAAATACATTCTGATCCTCCCATACAGACGACTGTTGTGTATGCATCATCCAGTCAAAGGGAAGCTCTGACAGGACCGCAAATACTCCCAGCCGGATGGCATATCGCTTCCAGCTGCTTGTATGGACGATTCCTTCTGTCAGAAGGAACACATAAATGGGAAAGGCAATCCGCCCAATACAGCGCATGGTGAAGTAAAGCTTCAGCCACATTTGAAATGCAGGAGTATCCGGTGATATGGTTTTTAGAACTCCGCAGCCTATCAGAAGGAATGCCGTGTGGTCAATCAGCATACTGATACATGCAATCCATTTTAAGGTGCTGCCGCTTAACCGCTGGCAGCAGCTTTTTGCTTCATTCATAGGGTCATCTCTCAATCTGCTTTTAAAGGCTTTTTTATATAATTTATATAATAAAGAAAATACTTGGGTCTTGCAACAAAAAATCAGGAAAGTAATGGAGAAAGCATGAAAATAATTGATACACATGCCCACTATGATGATAATGCCTTTGATTCGGACCGGGACGAAGTGCTGCGCAGCCTGGACGAGAATGGGATAGAGGCTGTTGTGAACGTGGGAGCAAGCATTCAGACGACAAAGAACACCCTGGAGCTTATCCGGAAATACCCCTTTGTGTACGGAGCTGCCGGGGTGCATCCCAATGAAACCGGAGAGCTGGACGATGGTTTGGCAGACTGGCTGGCACATGTGGCCAGGGAGGAAAAGATCGTTGCCATTGGCGAGATCGGGCTGGATTACTATTGGAAGGAACCAGAACAAAAAGTGCAGAAATTTTGGTTTGCCCGTCAGATTGCCTTAGCGCGGGAGGTGGGGCTGCCAGTGATCATCCACAGCAGGGATGCGGCAAAGGATACTTTAGATATAATAAAGGCTGAGAAGGCCAGTGAGTTAGGAGGGGTGATCCACTGCTTTTCCTATGGGGTAGAGCTGGCAAGAGAGTATCTGAATATGGGCTTTTACTTAGGGATCGGAGGTGTGGTGACTTTTTCCAACGGGAAAAAGCTGAAGGAGGTAGTGGAATATATGCCTATGGATCAGATGGTATTGGAGACAGACTGCCCTTATTTGTCCCCAGTGCCGAACCGGGGAAAACGCAATTCTTCCCTGAACCTTCCTTATGTAGTGGAAGCAGTCAGCCAGATTAAAGGGATTTCAAAGGAAGATGTGATTGCCGTCACAAATAAAAATGCCAAAAGACTGTACCGGCTGCCATGATAAATCGGCATGAATGTTTGAAAGCTTGTATAGGAAAAATTTTAAACGCAGTGTAAAAAGAACCCGGCAGGACATGGAACAAACATGTCTTGCCGGGAAATCTTATTTTGTCAAAACAGAAACACCTGTATCCTGAACAGCGCCGCCGAGGGAATCGCCTTCCAGTGCTTTTACAGCAGCCTTCACGCCTTCCTTACCCATAACATCCGGATTCTGAGCCATGGTGCAGAGCAGATATCCGTCGTTGATCAGGTTCATAATCGCGTCAGATTTATCAAAGCCGACACCAACGATCTTAGAGTTGCCAGAAGCCTTGATGGCATTGCCGGTACCAGTGGTAGAGCCTTCATTACAGCCAAAGATTCCCACAACACCCTGAGTAATATAATTCTCGGCAATGGTCTGAGACTTAGCGGCATCACCTTCACCGTACTGGGTCTCCATCAGCTCAAAGCCTTTGCCCTCAAATGCAGAGCGGAAACCATTTTCTCTCTTAACAGTAGAATCTGTAGCAGCATTTACGTTTACAATGCCGATCTTGCCGGAGGTAACGCCTGCAGCCTCCAGAGCCTTGATCATTTCTTCTCCGGCGGTCTTGCCTGCAGCTTCATTGTCGGTGGAGAAGGTTGCCTCTGCGTCCACATTAGCCGGAGAGTCTACATAGACAATCTTAACGCCAGAGGAAGAAGCTTCCTTCAGAGCAGAGGAAATAGCATCCGGGCCGTTAGCAGCTACAATGATAGCCTGATAGCCGCCGGCAACCGCATTGTTTACACACTCGATCTGCTGAGCGTCATCTTTGGTATTGGGAGACATAAAGGTAACGGATACCCCCAGCTCCTTTGCTGTTTCCTGAGCGCCCTCATTTAAAGTAACCCAATGCTGGTCAATAGAGTCCATGGTGATCAAGGCAATCTTCCACTCCTGGCTTGCCGTCACAGCTTCGCCGGCTGCTGCAGCAGGCGCTGCAGAAGTGCTGCCTCCTGCTTTGATGGCAGAAACGCCAGTGTCTGTAACCTTGCCGCCAAGGGATTCGCCGTTAATAGCCTTTACAGCAGCCTTTACGCCTTCCTCACCCATAACATCCGGGTTTTGAGCCATGGTACAAAGCAGATAACCGTCATCAATCAAATTTAAGATTGCATCAGATTTATCAAAGCCAACACCGATAATATCAGAGCTGCCAGAAGCCTTGATGGCATTGCCGGTACCAGTGGTAGAGCCTTCATTACAGCCAAAGATTCCCACAACACCCTGAGTAATATAATTCTCGGCAATGGTCTGAGACTTAGCGGCATCACCTTCACCGTACTGGGTCTCCATCAGCTCAAAGCCTTTGCCCTCAAATGCAGAGCGGAAACCATTTTCTCTCTTAACAGTAGAATCTGTAGCAGCATTTACGTTTACAATGCCGATCTTGCCGGAGGTAACGCCTGCAGCCTCCAGAGCCTTGATCATTTCTTCTCCGGCGGTCTTGCCTGCAGCTTCATTGTCGGTGGAGAAGGTTGCCTCTGCGTCCACATTAGCCGGAGAGTCTACATAGACAATCTTAACGCCAGAGGAAGAAGCTTCCTTCAGAGCAGAGGAAATAGCATCCGGGCCGTTAGCAGCTACAATGATAGCCTGATAGCCGCCGGCAACCGCATTGTTTACACACTCGATCTGCTGGGCGTCATCTTTGGTATTGGGAGACATGAAGGTAACGGATACCCCCAGCTCCGCGGCAGCCTTCTGGGCGCCTTCATTTAAAGTGACCCAGTGCTGGTCAATGGAGTCCATGGTAATCAGAGCGATCTTCACGTCTTTAGACGGAGCATCCGCCTCTGCAGCCGCTTCAGATGTAGCCTCGCTTCCCGCTGCGGGAGCTGCTGCTGACTCGGCAGGCTTGGAGCTGCTGCAGCCAGTGACAGATGCTGCCAAAAGCGCCGCACAACTTAACATTGCAAGTAACTTTTTCTTCATAAAACATCCTCCTTTAATGGTGTTATGATCAACCGCTTTTAGGCGGCCAGATACCTGAAATTTACATTTCTCAAGATGATTTTTTTCCGAAATTGCCGGAGCGGACAACCACGTCCAACAAAACGGAGAAAACAACGATAATACCGATTACCAGCCGCTGGATACCAACCTGGGCGCCAATCATGTTCAGGCCGTTTTCCAGAGTCTGCCATACGGCAGCGCCTGCAAACGTTCCAAGAAGAAGGCCAGTGCCTCCAAGGGGTGAGATTCCGCCGATAACGCCTGCAGCCACACCGTACATTTCATACATGTTTCCTGCCTCCATGTTGCCCATGCCGGCCTGTGCGCACAGGATCAGTCCAACCACACACGCACATACGGAGCTGACCAGATAAGCCTTAATGGTAGTAGTTACCACATTAACACCAGAAAGCTTGGCCGCGTCCACATTAGATCCAATAGCATAAATATGTCTTCCGGTCCTGGTCTTGGACAGCAGGAAGAAAAATACAAGAAACAGAATCAAAGCAATCCAGAAGGTATTAAAGATTCCAAAGGTCTTTCCGTAATAGAAGAAATTCTGAAAACTGTCTCCGGCCTCTTTGCCGATTCCGGTGGCAATGGCATCTGTGTTCCGGTTGTTGTTGACCATATAGGCAGCGCCTCTGGTGACAAACATGGTACCTAAAGTGGCAATAAAGGGCGGAAGCTTAAACTTGCCTACCAGGAATCCGTTGACCACACCGCAGCACAGACAGCAGAACAGGGCTGCCAGCATGGCTGCAATCGGGCTGATACCCATGGTCATCATGGTTGCAGAGATCATGGCGCTCATACCTACCATGGAACCAATGGAAAGGTCAATGTTTCCGGTAATCAGCAGGTAACTTTGCCCTACGCCAATCAGCAGATATTTGGACATGGAACGGAGCAGGTTCATCACATTCTGTCCAGAAAATACATTTTGGTCAATAAGTCCAAAAGCAATATAAATAACAATCAATCCTACAAATGCCGTGACTACTGCACCCATACCCCGGGTGCCAAGAATCCGCTTGACAGCGCTTTGCTTATTTTCATTCATAGTCCTTGTCCTCCATCTTATTTTTAACCGGCCTGCTGTTTTTTCTCAAATTCCGTGGCATATTTCAACACCTCGTTCTGAGTGGTTTCACGGGCCATAACCTCTCCGGTGATCCGACCGTCACACATAACGATAACCCGGTCTGCAATACCTAAAACCTCCGGCATTTCCGAGGACACGAACATGACGGCAATGCCTTCCTGCTTCAGCTTATTCATCAGATTGTAGATTTCCACCTTGGCGCCTACATCGATCCCCCTTGTAGGCTCATCAAAAATCACCACGCGGGAATTGCGTGCCAGCCATTTTCCCACCACAACCTTTTGCTGGTTGCCGCCGGAAAGGTTGGCTGCATTGATCTCCACATTAGGCGTTTTAATCATCAGGTTTTGAACTGCATCCCTGCAGAGCTGGTCTTCCTTGCTGCCGCTGATTACCCCCATGCTGTTGCACAGCAGATCCAGATTGGGGAGAGCAAGATTCTGGCGGATACTTAACTTGGTGCAGAGCCCGTCTTTTTTCCGATCTTCCGGCGCCAGGACGATACCTGCCTTGATAGCATCCATGGGACAGCGGATAGATACCTCCTGACCATCTAAAATAATCTGTCCGCTTGTCTTGGGATCCACGCCGAAAATGGCTCTGGTGGTTTCTGTCCGCCCTGCGCCCATCAGCCCTGCAAACCCTACGATTTCTCCTTCATATAAGGAAAAGTTAATGTCCCGGACCAGCTTGCCTGCATTGAGATTTTTTACCTCAAAGACCTTTTTTCCTTTTGTGCAGGAAACCCGTGGAAACTGTTCCTTGATCTCTCGCCCGACCATATTGGCAATAATCTGCTCCATGGTCATACTGCTGAAGTCTCCGTCCGTAATATATTGGCCGTCCCGCATGATGGTCACTCGGTCTACGATTGCCTGAAGCTCCTCCAGTCGATGGGAGATATAAACAATTCCACATCCGTCAGCTTTCAGCTTGCGGATGATGCGGAACAGCTCCTCAATCTCCTTTGCAGTCAAGGAAGATGTAGGCTCATCCATGATCAGGATCTTTGCATGGATGGAAAGAGCCTTGGCGATCTCTACCATTTGCTGTTTGGATACAGGCAGATCTCCCACAATCTGTCTTGGATTCAAGTCAATTTTCAGCTCGCCTAAGATCTCTGCTGCCTCTGCTTCCATCTCGCTGTTTTTCAGCATAACCCCATTGACACGTTCCCGGCCCAGAAACATATTTTCTGTCACAGATAAATGGCGGCACATATTTAACTCCTGGTGGATAATGGCCACGCCTGCTGCCTGTGCCTGCTTGGGCGTCAGGCTTTCATATTCATTTCCGAATATGGTCATGGTACCGCCGTCCTTGGTGTAAACGCCGCTTAAGATTTTCATCAGGGTAGATTTACCTGCCCCGTTTTCGCCCAGGAGCGCCATTACTTCTCCGGAACGCAGTTCAAAGTTTACATTGTCAAGAGCCTTAACGCCTGGGAAATTCTTGACGATGTTTTTCATAGATACAATGATTTCTCCCATCTGCTCCCCTGCTTTCTTAAATTGCTTGTAACTATTTGGTTTCATGCTTATGTAAAACAAGAAATGCATGACGGAATAGTTACAGTTGATCACCTACTGCAAATCAGGCATAGTATGCATAGCCACGGAAAGAGCTGCTGTGTCTCCCAAAGCTTCCCCCAGCATAGCAGGGAGAATGACACATGCCTTCCTGTTTTCGTAAAGCGCCTCTGCCTCCAGAAGCTTATACATGGAATCTGCCATAAAACGGCTGGCTCTCACATAAATGCTTCCGATTACAATCCGGTCCGGATTCAGAATATCCATGAGAAGCGCAAGCAGCCTGCCAAGACACTCTCCTGTGTGTTCCCACAGCTTTAGAGCCGTTTTATCTCCCTTAGCAGCCAAAGCTGCAGCCTGTGCCGCACTGCCCAGCCCGTATTGAGAAATGCCGCCGCCGCTGCAATAGCCTTCAAAGGAACCGGCTTTCCCATATCCAACATGTCCCTCATCAAAGAGCCTTACATGACCAACCTCGCCTGCCATGCCGCAGCCTCCCCGGTAAAGTCTTCCATTTAAAATAAGGCCGGCTCCAAGTCCTGTTCCAAAGGTGAGGAATATCATGTTATCACAGCCTTTTCCGGCTCCGAACCTCCACTCTGCCACTGCGCAGGCATTGGCGTCATTTTCCAGATAGGCAGGAACATGAAAACGACGGGTCAGAAGCTCTGTTATGGGAACCTGATCCCATCCCGGCAGATTAGGAGGCCCTAAGATTACCCCTTTTTGTGCGTCAAGGGGACCGCCGCAGCTAATACCTATGGCGGCTGTTTCTTTGGTCCAAAGCTGTTGGGAAGCATCAAAGATCTGTGTCAGCGTCGTTTCTCTGTCCTGGGTTGGAAAGGAAAGTTTTTCTAAGACAGCGCCCTGCTCATCCCCACGGACTACCGCACACTTTGTACCGCCGATATCAATTCCGATGTATTCTTTCGTCAATTTCATAAGTGATCTTCCTTATCTAAAATTTAGTATAACATGACAAAATGCCGGCAAAAAGAGGGCATTCTTTCGGTTAAGGTAGACAATCCTTTGATTTTATATATTTGGCATTTTTATACCATTCAAATTCAAACTCACTTTTTTCATAGGAAACGGTGCATCTTCCGTTTTCCACTACCATCAGACGGTCGGAAATGTCCAATGTATCAGAGATATTGGCAGTAATGATCAGAACCGCAGTTCCTCCCTTTAAGAGTTCCCGCAGAAGTGACAGGATCTGCATACGCACAAACATGTCTCCTTTGGCAAGAGGCTGTATGCATACTAAGACACGAGGATGAAAAAGCAGGATCCTATGATAAACCAAACCTATCTGCTGGCTGAGGGACAAACTTTTTATATTGGTCTCGTTAATCACATTGCCGACTAAAGAAACATATTCGTTTCGGATGCTTTTATAAATTCTTTCGGGAATGATGCTGCGCTTCAGCTTCCTATCCAGAAGAAAGGTAAGATTTTCCATGTAGGTTCTCTCGTGAAATAAAAGTGATTCTGTACAATCTTTGGGAATCACGGCGATCCCTGCCTTCAGATAATCTGCGGCCTGTGCCCTGGTATAAGGTTTATGTTCTAAAGTAATTCGGCCTTGTCTGCAGTCCTCTTTTCCGGTGAGAAGACTCAGCACGTCTCCGGAGATCTGATTGTCCATATCCAGGATGGTCAGGCATTCCCCTTTATGGAGTACAAATTCCAGACCGTGAAGTTGTTTTGTGAAGACATCGTGAAAATGAAGGATTCCTTCCCCGGCATCCCAGACAGTCTCTTTGCCAGGAACAAACCAGTCTGTAATATAGGGGGCCATCTGCTCGTCTGTCATTTCATCCCGCTCAAACACTTTAATAATCTGCCCGTCATAAAGCAGAGAGGTCCGGTCTGCAATTCGGAACAGCTCCTGATGATGGTTGCCCACATAGAGAACAGAAACTCCTTGTTTTTGAATCCTTTTCAGCATGTCCTGAAAATGAATCAGCTCATGCTGACTTAAAAAATTCCCCGGATTGTCAACAACAATCAGGCGGCAGCCTAAAAGCAGCCCTTTTCCCAGCTCGACCAGACAGCGTTCCAGCGGGGTTAAGTCAGATACCCGTTTGCGGATACTGATTGGAATCCCATTTTCCTGAAAAAAGGCTTCAGCCTGGTTTTGCAGTATCCGTTCATTGATCCAATATTTTTTAAAGCCCTTTCGCAGAACAAACAAGTTATCCACTATGGTCAGCCCTTTTACCAGATGGCTTGTCTGCTCAATAACACAGACCCGGTTAAAGCTTCCGTCGCTGTAAGAATAGCGGTTGATGGTTTTTCCGTCATACCAGACAGAGCCAAAGGAGATCGGGTGATTTTGACAAAGCAGGCTGATCAACTGATCGTGTCCTTTGTCCCGTCCGGTTAAGAGCCCCATGATTTCCCCGGCAAATATTTGGAGATTCAGATTGTCAAGCAAAGCTTCTCCATTTCGAATCAGACTTACATGCTCCATCCGCAGCAGCTCTCGTTTCATGGCAGCCTCCTCTTAACTTTTGTGTGCATTTTCTTTTTCCACCAGAGGAAGAACAAGCAGCGCGTCTGTCCCTGCCCCCTTCCGGCTGTAGAAGGTGATTCCAAACTCCTCACCGAACAGCAGCTTAATTCGGTTATTTACATTTACAAGAGCAATCCCGCCTCTCTTTCCGGTATCCTCTGACACATGATCAAGGGTCAGACACCGCAGTTTCTCGTTAAGCCGCTTTAAGGTTTCCTCATCCATTCCCATGCCGTCGTCAGACACACGAATGCGCAGCCGCTCATCACTGGCCCCAATTCGGATTACCAGGTTTCCCCTGCCGATCTTTCTTTCCAATCCATGATAAATAGAATTTTCTATAATGGGCTGGAGAGTGAGCTTTGGCAGACGGTATTGAAGAAGCTTCAACTGATTTCGTTCCTCGTCATGTTCATACTCAATACTTAAAGCCAATCTGTCTCCAAAACGGAACTGCTGGATATAATAATAATTTTCAATATTGGCAAGTTCATCCTCCAGAGTTACCAGATGTTCTACCTGGGAGATGGTATAGCGGAAAAATGTTCCCAGGGCCTCTGTCATTTCCGCCACGCTGTCAAGACCTGCAAGAAGTGCTTCGCTGCGGATTCCTTCCAGGGTATTGTACAGAAAGTGAGGGTTGATTTGGTTTTGAAGTGCCAGGTATTCTGCCTGCTTTTTGGAAACATTGATCAGATTATTCTTGTCAATCATTTCATTAAGCCGCATTATTACCTGCTCTCCCTCCGGAGTAAAGGGATGACGCACATGAAACAGATCATCATGTATGTAGCCCAAAATAAACTGTTCATAGATTTTATGGGTTTCCTTGTAGGGAATGATTACCAGGCGGTACATGCAGCAGAGATAAGCGGCGGCGGCAGCCGTTAAAAGTGTGATCGGAAAGAGTCCCTGACCAGACCCAATCCATGTAAGCCACAGCATTCCCAGGGCAGCGAAAAGAAGGACAATCCCCAATCCTGCGCAGAAAAAAAGCCGCCAGGATATATATTTCATTTTTCTGTTCATGAGTACAGCTTTCTATACTCATTTGGCTTTAAGCCTGAGTATTTGGCAAAGGTTTTTGAAAAATAGCGCACATCACTATAGCCTACGGTTCGGCAGATATCTGCCACGGTTCGGTTGGTTTCCTTTAAAAGCCGTTTTGCCATATCCATTCGAACCTTGGAGATATATTCCAGAAAGGTCATTCCGGTATCCTTTTTAAATACCGTGCTGAAGTAGGCTGGGGATAAATCTGCCAGAGCGCTGGCCTGCTCCAGAGTAATCGGTTCCCCATAATGTTCCGCCACATATTGCTTTACAATGCGGATGGGACGGTTCTCGTCCTGACGCTTGAGCCGTGCGGCTTTTTCATAGGATACGGTAATCCTCCGAATCAGATAATCAAAAAGTTCAGCCGCAGAGCTGCAGTTCTCGGCTCCGGTAAGAAAGCTTTCCAGGAAATCCTCCTCAATGCGGATACGATAGTTTTTCATAAAAAACAGATAAAGGTTGCACACTTCCTTTGACATTTGAACAATCTCATGACCTGTCACATCAGGCAGAGCAAGCATTCTGGTCTTTAGCTCTATCATGGCGTCACGGACAGAAAACACTTCCAGGCTTTCCAATGATTGGGACATCCGGTTATTAAACTCTGCAAACAGGGAGCTTTCGGCAAAGGATTCTCGCTTAGGCAAATCTCCTTCCAGCAGTTTGCCGGTTCCGGCGATTAGACGCTCCTCAATCATCCGCCTGGCATTTTTTAAGGATAGCTCCAGCCCAGACAGCTCATGGCATACAGTGCCCAAAGCCATGGTTGCCGCAGAATCCTTAAAAATCCCTCCCTGGATGCGCATTTCATCTAAAAGAGCCTTCATTTGCCGATGAAGATTTCCCTGATGCTTTTCATCAAAATTCAGCAGGAAGTAAAAAAAGCTGCCGACAGAGGTCATTTCATATTCCCAGGTATATGCTCCCAGCAGCCGGTCCATGGCATTCCGCGCTTTTTCTGCTATAAAGAAAAGATTTTTCGGATCGTCAAAGACACGCCCGTCCATTTTTAATATTGCGATGGAAAATTTTCCCGGACAGAAGGAAAAGTGAAATTCCTGGCTGATCTGTTCTAAGGAGTACTGAAGCCTTGTTTTATTCCTTCGGAAGACCAGATCGGATAAAAAGGTTTGCCGGAGTGTTTCCTCATCTGTTTTCATGGTCAGCTTTACCTTTTCCTCAAGAGAAAGCTGCTCTGTTTCCTCCCGGAATTTGCCGCTGAGCTTTTTTAGGGTTTCTGTCAGCTCATCTTTTTTGATAGGTTTTAAAAGATAGGCGCTGACCCCGTATCGGATGGCAGTCTGGGCATATTCAAAGTGACGGTAGCCGCTGATGATTACAAATTCCATTCCGGGATTCAGCTCCTTGCCCATACGGATCAGTTCCAGACCGTCACAGCCAGGCATACGGATGTCTGTAATTACAATATTGGGAAGATGCTTTTGAATCATTTCCAGAGCTTCCACTCCGTTTTCAGCAGTGGCAGCTACCTGCATGCCAAGATCCTCCCAGCATACCAGTTTTTCGATGAGCTGACAGATTTTTTGCTCGTCATCTGCAATCAGTACTTTTAACATGGAACGCTTCCTTTCTGTAATAATGTATCACATAACCGTGCAAACTGCTCTAAGCTCAGGGTTTCTCCACGCACAGCAGGGGGCAGGCCCAGATTGGCAATGGCAGCAGCAATCTGTTCCTTTTCAAAAGAAAGCTCAGCAGAATGGGAGAGTCCGTTTAACAAAGTTTTTCTGCGCTGGCTGAAAGAGGCGCGGATAAGCCGGAACATCAGCGCCGGGTCTTGTACCTGTACGGGCGGTTCGGCATAGCGGGTAAGACGAATGACCGCAGAACCGACCTTGGGGCGGGGAAGAAAACAGTTAGGAGGCACATTGGCTACCAGATAGGGGCTGGCATAATACTGGACAGCCAGGGATAAGGCGCCATAATCCTTAGAGCCAGGGCCGGTCTGCATACGGTCAGCTACCTCCTTCTGAACCATTACCGTAATGTTTTGCACAGGTACATTTTTCTCAAACAATCCCATAATAATAGGGGTGGTAATGTAATAGGGCAGGTTTGCCACTACCTTAATGGGACGTCCCTGGTTGTATTTACGGGCAAGGCCGGCAATATCAACCTTCAGAATGTCATCGTGAATCAAAATCACGTTATTATAAGCCTGAAGCGTGTCCTTAAGAATGGGTATCAGGTTGGAATCAATCTCAACTGCTGCCACACATCCGGCTGCTTCTGCAAGGTATTGGGTCATGGTGCCGATACCGGGACCGATTTCTACAACCATATCCTCCTTGGAGATCTCTGCCGCAGCAATGATCTTATCTAATACCCGCGTATCGATTAAAAAATTTTGACCAAATTTCTTTTGGAAAGCAAAGTTGTATTTTTTGATGATCTCAATAGTATTTTGTGGGTTGCATAATCTGGGTTCCATAAAAGAAATACCTGTCGGCGGCGCCGTCTTTCTATTTTAAATTTTCGGTTATGTATTTTCAGTCCTATCATCTGATGCAGGGGTCAAAAGACTTTTTGCCTTCTATGATACCCCGGATTGCTCTGCATTTTATACATGCCCTTTTGATCTTGGTATCATTATATTATTTAAAAAGAGGATTTTCAATGGGTTTATTTGTTCAGCACTTTTTTGTCATAGTTGCAGCAGGTAGACGCATAGAATGGTTACTAAAGGAGTGATAGCATGTCTAATTATCGCAGGTTAATCTCATATATTTACGCATACGAGGGAGGAATCAAAGGGAAAAATATAGGATTTGCCAAAATCGAGGTACGAAACGGACAATGCAGGATTCATGTTAACGTAAAGAAGATTTTTCTGGGAAGCAGTGATATCGGGGTCTATCTGCTTTCGCCAAACCGTGAGATTCTGCTGGGCCGTATTTTTATCCGCAATGGGGCAGGAGAATTTCGGGTGAATGTAAGTGCCGGGAATGTGGAAGGCAGCGGATGTACCATGGAGCAATGTTATGGATTGACCATTCATGAGACAGAAAATACATGGCGTACCTACACGACCATATGGGAAGATGCAGTGACCCAGGCGGCAGAGGTGGAACTGGCAGATGTAACCTCAGACAAGGTGGGAGTCCAGGCAAGGCAGGAACCCCGGCCTTCTGTCTCAGAAGAAATAAAGAGACAATTAGAACAGGAAGATGCCCGGCGGGATGCAGTGACACCCTGGAAGGAGATAGGACAGGAATCAAAAGCCGTACAGGAGAAAACAGCACCAGACCATGCCCGTTTCCAGGTAATCACAGGGATGCTGCCTCGGGAAAGTTCAGAGAGCAGTACTGACGAACAGGCACAGGAAGAACCCGGCACAGGAAGTCTGGGAGAGAGGGCAGAAGACAAAGACAGCCGGGAAGGGAAAACGGACGAAAGAGAAGAACCGGTTGAAGGAACTGGGGGAGGGGCGGCTAGAGAAGATGCAGAGAGACTGACTGAAGGAAGTCAGGGAGCTTTGACAGGAGAAAATGAAGAAAGAGAGATTAAAGGAGGCGAAAGAGGAAAGACCGAAGAATATGCAGAGGCACAGACAGAAGAAGGAATGGGAGAACAGGCGGGTATAAGTGCAGAAGGACAGAGCGTAGGAAGAACGGGAGAACAGAGCGGAGGAAGAACAGGAGAACAGAGTGGAGAAGGAACAGGAGAACAGGGCGAAGGAAGAACGGGAGAGCAGAGCGGAGAAGGAACAGGAGAGCAGGGCGCAGGAAGAACAGGAGGGCAGGGTGTAGGAAGAACAGGAGAACAGAGTGGAGAAGGAACAGGAGAGCAGGGCGTAGGAACAATAGGAGAGGCGACAGCAGGAGACGTTGGCCGTCAGATTAGAGGAGGTGAAGACGAACAGACCAGGGAAGATACAGGAAAACAGAATGGGGAAATCGCAGGACGGCAAAATGAAGCAGGCACCGAAGAACGGACAACAGAAACTCCCCAAGTTCCGTTTTGGGAAAATTCAAAAGAACCATGGGTACAGACCGGGCAATCTCAGACTGGCATGGCTATGGCACAAAAGTTTTTGGCTTCCAAAAGACCGGCTGACGGGAAGTCTCCCGGAGAGAGGCTTCTAGAGCAGCTTATGACAGAACGGCCCCAAACGGGTTCTTTTGGAGAGGAAAATGTGGGGCAGAGCCGGGATCGCGTCCAGGAAAGGGTTTTGAAATTCGCCAAGGTTCTGATGCAGGGAAAAAGTCCCGGCACAGAAAACTCTGCCCGTCAGGAAACAATCCTTGAGACTGTGAAGGCCGGGCCAAGGCCAGTCTCTGTAATAGAGACAACACCGCACACTTTGCCGGAACCAGGAGATCCGGCAAGACTAAAAGAACTGGAACGGCAGGAAAAGGAGGAGGCTGTTCAAGGTACAATATGGGGCCAGCTTCAACGCCGTTATCCGAAGGTATTGGCATTTGATTATGTTCATGGAAGTGAAATACTGACGATCAAGCCCCAGGATATAGGCATTCTGCCTCGGGAAAATTGGGTATACGGAAACAATAGCTTTTTGCTTCACGGATATTATAATTACAGACATTTGATTCTTGCAAGGCTGGAGATTCCCGGAGGAACTTTTCGCTATCTATTGGGAGTGCCGGGGCACTATTTCAGCAATGAAAAAAATCTGGCATCCATGTTTGGATTTCCTAATTTTGTGCTGGCAAAAAAACAACCAGAGGAGGATGGCCGGTTTGGGTATTGGTATACTGACCTTCGTCTGTAAAAGACTTTTCAATCAAAGGTTTTTTGTGTATACTAAATATTCGAAGGCCAGTATAGCGTACTAGTACATCGTTGCACTAATTCCCGAGTAAATAGTACTCGCTATCCGCGCCATCTGCACGCCTGCGAAGCTAGCCGTAGGCCCCACTACGCCGTCGCTTCGCAGACCCACAGCTGACACGAATATCAAGCACTATTTACTTCAGGATTAATGCAACGATGTACTAGAGAAACAAAGTACTAGCCGGCACCACTGCGCCGTCGTTTCACAGGTGTATAGAATGGAGGAAAGCATGGCTAAAATGACGCCAGAAGAAAAATACATGAAGGAAGCCATCCGTCAGGCAAAAAAGGCAGAAGCATTGGGAGAAGTGCCCATTGGATGTGTAATAGAATATGAAGGAAAACTTATTGGACGGGGATATAACCGCCGGATGGCAGACAAAACTGTCCTGGCTCATGCAGAGATTCTTGCCATAAAAAAGGCATGTCGGAAAATGGGAGACTGGAGACTGGAGGGATGCACCATGTACATAACCTTAGAGCCCTGTCCTATGTGTGCAGGGGCCATTGTCCAGGCCAGGATTTCCCGGGTGGTGATCGGCAGCATGAACCCCAAGGCAGGATGTGCCGGGTCTGTGCTGAATTTGCTGCAGGAGGAAGGCTTTAACCACCAGGTAGAAACTTGTACAGGAGTGCTGCAGGAGGAGTGTTCTGACATGCTTTCACAATTTTTCAGGGAACTGCGCAGGAAAAAATCAAAAAAGACAGGTTCAGACATAATATAAGCTATACCAGCTTTTGGTAAAGCCGGTGAACCATTAACGTAGATGCAATAGTAAAAAAGATTTCCAGTGCACTGCTGACAATTCCTGCAAGGCACAGCAAAAATAAAGAGAACAATCCAATACCGGTAAGCCCTATAGGGTAAAGCCGGTATTTTCTATGGTCGCTTTTATAAAGAGTCCACACAATCAGCCCAAGACAAATCAGCAGACACAGCGCAGAGGTAAAAGAAAATACAATGTGCAGCACGGACTTTAAAGGCATCTTTTGGGGCAGATAAGGTGTGATAAGGGCACAGGTGAGAAGCATTAAGGAAAAAGGAATAAGCCAGGTGCACCGTGGACGCACCGGCATTCTGGAGACAATAAGCTGCAGACACCAAAAGAAATAAATACCAACAATCAGTCCCCACAGCACAAACTCCCCTTCTCTGCCGACCACATTTCCAATCACAGAAAAATTGGTGGTGAACCAGTTGTTTCCCTGTACAAACAGAATTGTATAAGCTGGAATCAGGATGTAAGCTGTAAACCAGAGAAGCATATGATACCTCCAGTGTTCAAAATGCCTGTTTTATGCATTATAAGTCACTTTATAAAATCAAAAAGTTTCGTTATATTTATAACAGCCTTCCGGCCGGCACGATTTTAAAGGCTGCTGTCATAAGTCGGAAAATTTATAAATTGGGGGATATTTTAGTATGTCACAGAAAACGAAACGTATACTGATGGCTTTTTTTGGTGTGATTGTCACAGGATTTTGTGTAGGGACCTTTCAGAAGGCAAATTTAGGTACAGATCCGTTTACCTGTTTTGTCACGGGAATTGCCAACATTTTCGGTTCAACCTACAGCACCTTTTATGTGATTGTCACAGGAGCTCTGCTTATAGGCGTATTCTTCGTTGAGCGCCATTATATCGGAATCGCTACGCTGATAAACCTGTTCGGTACTGGTATTTCTGCTGATTTTATGCGGGGCCTGTGGGATATGCTCATTCCTAATCCGGGAATGGGAGGACGTATTATCTTGATGCTGATTGGGGTGTTTGGAAGCTGTTTTTCCGCGTCTGTATACTTTACAGCCGATGTGGGTGTTTCTGCTTATGATGCCGTATCCCTGATTGCCGCCAATAAGTACAAGCTTCTGCCTTTTAAAGTGTGCCGGGTGCTCAGTGATCTTGTCTGTGTGACAGTAGGAGTGGTTTTTCATGCTATGGTTGGGGTGGGGACTGTGATCACGGCACTGTTTATGGGACCAGTGATCCAGTGGTTCAATACCCATGTGTCAGAACCCTTTTTATATGGAAAAGAAGGAAAACCGCAAAAAGAGCAGTCTTGACAAAACACCTCTTGTGGGCTATACTGAAAAAGCATTTTCCAGGAAAGAGTTTTTCTTTCATACGTCATAAAGCTTCCGTGCAGCCGGGGAGATAGCGGTGCCCTGTACCTGCAATCCGCTCCAGCAGGGGTGATATCCCGCCTCGGATGCTGGTTTTGCAGGGCTGCCCCTGGTAAGCAGCGTTGACGTCCGGGTCTTGCGCAACAGAGCCTCATGAACCGTGTCAGGGCAGGAATGCAGCAGCACTAAGTGAGATCCTTTGTGTGCCGCGAGGCAGCCTGGGCCGAGCCGGCTGCCAGGGTAACGCCTGTGAGCCTCATACAAAGCGGGATGCACGGATTTAATGAAAATAATACACTACACAACCTATAACAGAGACCGTATTCATTGGCAGTTTGGCCTTAATTTGAATACGGTCTCTGTTGTATTTTTGTGAGGGGAAGCCGCAAATTTTCCCTTGCCCCCATTTCCATGTTGTATTATAATATCAGAATGGGTGAAGTCTGAAACAAGATACCCATAATATCCCCATACAGAGAAAGGATGTGTCTTTCATGAGAGTAGGAATGTTAACCAGCGGCGGAGACTGCCAGGCATTAAATGCAACCATGCGGGGTGTGGCCAAGGCGCTCTACAAAATGTACGATGATGTGGAGATTATCGGATTTGAGGACGGCTACAAGGGATTGATTTACGCAGACTACCATATGCTGAAGTCTTCTGACTTTTCTGGTATTTTGACAAAAGGTGGGACTATTCTCGGCACATCACGACAGCCCTTTAAGCTGATGCGCGTTCCGGATGAATTTGGACTAGATAAAGTGGAGGCTATGAAGCACACTTATAAAAAGCTTCGCTTAGAATGCCTGGTGGTCTTAGGAGGCAATGGAAGCCAGAAGACGGCAAACCTTTTGAGAGAAGAAGGGCTGAATATTGTGTCTCTGCCAAAGACGATTGATAATGATCTTTGGGGCACAGATATGACCTTTGGATTTCAGAGTGCAGTGGAGATTGCTACGGCAGCCATAGACTGTATCCACACCACCGCGGCATCCCACGGCAGAGTATTTATCGTAGAGGTGATGGGCCATAAGGTAGGATGGCTGACCCTTCACGCAGGCCTTGCAGGCGGTGCAGATATTATTCTGCTTCCGGAGATTCCTTATGATGTGGATGTGGTGGTAAATGCTCTTAAGGAGAGGAACCGGCAGGGCAAGAGGTTTTCTATTTTGGCAGTGGCTGAGGGCGCTATTTCGAGGGAAGATGCTGCGCTCAGTAAAAAGGAGCTGAAAGAAAAGAAAAAGGGGCAGATGGTATACCCATCTGTGGCATATGAGATTGGAGCCATGATTACAGAGCGTACCGGTCAGGAGGTTCGTGTTACTGTGCCGGGACATACCCAGCGCGGAGGAGAGCCGTGCCCTTATGACCGCGTGCTCTCTACCCGGTTAGGGGCAGAGGCTGCTAATTTAATAAGAGATAAAAAATACGGCTATATGGTAGCGGTAAAAGGTGATGAGATTGTGCCGGTTCCGCTGCAGGAAGTAGCAGGAAGACTAAAGACCGTAGATCCGGCCTGCTCGATTATCCGAGAAGCAAAGATGGTTGGCATCAGTTTTGGAGATGAGTAGGAAGGAAAAATCAAAGGGAGTTATAAATCTATGTCATATACTGCACTGTACCGCAAATGGCGTCCGGCTGCATTTACAGATGTAAAAGGACAGGATCATATTGTCCAGACATTGAAAAATCAAATAGAGGCTGAGCGCATTGGCCATGCGTATCTGTTCTGTGGAACAAGAGGAACCGGCAAAACAAGCATTGCCAAAATTTTTGCAAGGGCAGTGAACTGTGAACATTCCGTGGACGGCAGTCCATGTAATGTATGTGAACTTTGCAAAGGGATTGCCCAGGGCAGTTCTATGAATGTGGTGGAGATCGACGCTGCATCCAATAATGGTGTGGAAAATATCCGCGAAATCCGGGATCAGGTTCAGTATCCGCCTACAGAGGGAAAGTACCGGGTGTATATTATCGATGAAGTGCATATGCTGTCTACTGGAGCTTTTAACGCACTTTTAAAGACTCTGGAAGAACCGCCGTCCTATGTGATTTTTATCTTGGCCACTACAGAGGTGAATAAAATACCCATTACCGTGCTGTCCCGGTGCCAGAGATATGATTTTAAAAGAATTTCAGCCGAAACTCTGTGTGCACGTCTGAAGGAGCTTACAGAGGCAGAAGGAATTGAGGCAGAGGAGAGGGCTTTAGCCTATGTGGCAAAGGCAGCAGACGGTTCGATGAGAGATGCGTTAAGCCTGCTGGATCAATGTGTGGCTTTTCACTATGGGGATTGCCTTACTTATGACAATGTTTTGGAGGTGTTAGGGGCGGTTGATTCTTCCGTATTCAGCGGCCTTCTCAGGGCGATCCTTGCAAAAGACACGGCTTTTTGCATTGGCAGGCTGGAAGAAATGGTAATCCAGGGACGGGAATTAGGACAGTTCGTCACCGATTTTATTTGGTATCTGCGGAACCTGCTGGTTTTAAAGACTGCAGGTGACGCAGAAAATATGCTGGAAATGTCAGAGGATAACCTGCGTCAGCTTCGGGAAGACGCAGAGATGATTGACGAGGACACGCTGATGCGCTTTATCCGTGTTTTTTCTGATTTGTCCAGCCAGCTTCGATATGCATCTCAGAAGCGGGTTCTGATTGAGATGGCTCTGATCCGGCTGACGAAGCCACAGATGGAGCATAATCTGGATTCTATATTACAGAGAATCGGAGAGCTGGAAGAACGGATGGAAGAAGGAAATGCCGCCATGTCCCCGGAAGTTATTCGGAGCCTGGCAGCACAGCTTGGGCAGACAATTCCCGGCAGCAGGCAGCTTTCTCTGGCCGGTGTCAATGGCGGAGAAGATTCGGGGGATTCTGCTTCGGAAAAGCAAGTGGTGATTCCTAAGGCACAGTTAGAAGATTTGAACCTGATCCGCCGGGATTGGGGAAAGATTATCCGTGATTTGGGGGGAGCTATCCGCCCGGCCTTCCGGGAGACAGTGGTAGAACCAGGCGGTGAGAGTTGTCTGTGTGTCGTATTTTCCAGCGAGGACTGCTATGCCATTGGGAGCCGTCCTACAGTGATTGGAGCTTTGGAAGAATACGTGCGGAAGAATTATGGGAAAGAACTGTATTTTAAAGTCCGAAAAAGAGAGGCTGGGGAACAGACAATCCCAATCTACGTCAGTGATGAGGAACTGAAAAAAGCAGTTCATATGGAGATTGAGTTAGAGGATTAATTATCATAAAACAGAGAAAAGAAAAAGGAGGGCATCATGGCAAAACGTGGCGGATTTCCAGGCGGAATGCCGGGCAACATGAATAACCTGATGAAACAGGCCCAGAGAATGCAAAGGCAGATGGAGGAAGCTAAGCAGGAGCTGGAAGAAAAGCAGTATACTGCGTCTGCAGGCGGAGGGGCAGTGTCAGTGACAGTTTCCGGCAAAAAGGAGGTTGTGTCCGTACAGCTATCGGAGGAAGTAGTAGATCCGGAAGATATTGAGATGCTGCAGGATTTGATTGTGGCTGCTACGAATGAAGCGCTACGT
The DNA here is from genome assembly GCA_910586205.1 of uncultured Lachnospiraceae bacterium. GTDB lineage: Bacteria > Bacillota > Clostridia > Lachnospirales > Lachnospiraceae > Brotaphodocola. Next base: position 29,966 of record CAJUGD010000037.1, read on the forward strand.
GCAGCAGAGGAGGATTCTGCGGCGGCGATGGCAAAACTTAGCGGCGGTCTTGGCGGTTTAGGCGGAGGGTTCCCGTTCTAAGATGGATTATTATAGCAGTCAGATTACAAAATTAATTGAAGAATTGTCAAAATTGCCAGGCGTAGGGAGCAAATCTGCGCAGCGCCTGGCATTTCATATCATTAATATGCCGCAGGAGCAGGTGGAGCGTCTGGCAGGGGCTATGACCAGCGCAAAAGCTAACATTTGCTACTGCAGGGAATGTTTTACTTTAACAGATCAGGAGGTATGTCCGATCTGCAGCAGTAAAAGACGAGATCATGGAACGATTATGGTTGTGGAAAATACCAGGGATTTGGCGGCATATGAAAAAACCGGTAAGTATGAAGGCGTTTATCATGTGCTTCATGGAGCTATTTCTCCTATGCTGGGAATCGGTCCCGGCGATATTCGCTTAAAGGAGCTGATGCAGAGGCTCCAGGGAGAGATACAGGAGGTTATTATTGCCACCAACTCCAGCTTAGAGGGAGAGACGACCGCCATGTATATCAGTAAGCTGGTAAAGCCTACAGGAATCCGGGTCAGCCGGATTGCCAGCGGCGTACCAGTAGGCGGTGACCTGGAATATATAGATGAAGTGACTTTGCTGCGTGCCTTGGAGGGACGTGTAGAGTTGTGATATGGTATAGTTCGCATTTCCCGCAATATATTGGTTGCTGACAGAATGTGACAGCTCGGACAGCAGGAGCTGTTTCATCAAGACAACATTTGCGGGAATCTATGGAAAAATGAAAGGATGCGAAAGAATGGATAAATATGAGTTTAATCTCAAGGTCGATCAAATACGGAAAATGGTAAACAGGGGCGACTACGCGACTGCAAAAAAAATCGCAGATAACATAGATTGGAGCCGGGTTCCCAATGCAAACCTGCTTTCCATGGTTTCTCAGGTATATGAGAAAAATAAAGATTATGGGAATGCAAAAGCAATTTTACTGATGGCATTTGAGCGTGCTCCCATTGGTAAGCGCCTGCTCTATAAGCTGACAGAGCTGGCGCTAAAGGAAGGAAGCGCTCAGGAGGCAGAAGATTATTATCGTGAATTTTGTGATTTGGCCGGAGATGACCCGCGTCAGTATCTGCTTCGGTATCTGGTCTTAAAGGAGAAAAAGGCACCGATAGAACAGCAGATCCACTCTTTAGAGAGTTATACAGCAGAAGAACTGGATGAAAAATGGTTATATGAGCTGGCGCTTTTGTATCATGAAAGCGGTGATGCTGCCCGCTGTATCAGCACTTGTGACCGCATTACGCTGATGTTTGGTCTTGGAAAATATGTGGATAAGGCGATTGAATTAAAGCTTCAACATGCTCCTTTGAGCAAATATCAGATGGATCTGGTGGACAATCGGGAAAAATATGAGGAAAAGCTGAGGCGGGTGGAACTTTCTTTTGACGAGGATGATGACCAGGAAGAAGACTACGCTTCGGAACCAATTCAGGAACCGGTTCAGGAGCCAGTGAAGCTTAAAGCGCCGGCGGTGCCGGAAACTGAGATTTTTGAAAAGCCTTCTGCAGCAGACGAGAGCAGAAGCTCTCAGATAGAAGTGGTTCCCCAGCCCTCATATGCAGATGATGAGTTGGCGGCAGAGGTTCAGCAGGCAGAAGCAGAGGAATATTTAGCCAGAGAGCTATCCCGCATAGATCCAGAACCTTATGAGGAGGATGAGATAGGAAAGACTCGGGTGATTGGAGATATCCGGCGTACAGGCGCGGAGCTTCGGCAACAAAGCCCGGTGCAGCCTGCATCCAGAAGTTCTGTGCAGGGAGAGCCCGCTTCAGCTTATCAGGAGACAGATACGTCTCAAGGGCAGACATCCAGGGCAAACAGACGAGCCATTCATTTGATGATCGAGGCAAGGACTCCGGAAAAAGGGATTGATATTGCGGTGGAAGCATTGCGCCAGGTACGTCAGTTTACTGGTATTAAGAATCCGGTGGCAAAGATTACCGGTTCAGGGCTAAACAGGCGGGGCGTTTTGGCAAGTGCGGAAAAGCTGGCAGGAAAAGATCTGATGGTAGAAGAAGCAGGGGATCTGGATCCAGGAACCATCGGAGAGCTGGAACGCTTAATGAGCCGGGATAATACAGGCATGAGAGTGGTGCTGATTGACAATCCCAAACAGATTGAGATGCTGGAGAAAAGACATTCGTCCTTAGCGGAATGGTTTGAGTTTATCAGAGAGGAAGATGTGGTGGAGGTACCTGTAGAAGTGTACCCAGAGGATACGTATTCAGAAGATGCCTATCCAGAGACAGCTTATTCAGAAGAACCAGCATCATATGATCCCTATGTCATGCCGGAAAATCAGACATCTCAGATGGCCGTGCCAGATTATCCTGCATATGGAGCTGTGGGAACAGATGAACAAATGGAAATGTCCATGCATGAGGAATATCCTGTATCTGAGGAACATGTGCCGTATACCACGCCTTTTTTGTATACAGGTTATGATGCCCCTGAAAAGGAACCGGGGAATCCGTCTGAATACAATATGGGCGAAATAGAGGAAGAACCAGAGGAGATTGACGATCGTCCGGTCAGACGGGTAGTTCCGGTGCGGGATCAGGCAATGCGTGCTCCTGATGGCGAGGACATGTATGTAGATCCGGAACGTGCGGAGGATGAGATGGACATCGATGAATTTGCACAGTACGCATGCCAATATGCTTCTGATATTGACTGCAGCATTACAGGAAAAAGTATGCTGGCATTATATGAGCGGATTGAGATCATGGAGGAGGACGGCCTTCGTCTGACAAAGGAGAATGCTGAGGCACTCATTGAAGAAGCGGCAGACAGGGCAGAAAAACCCTCTTTAGGAAAAGCTATTAAAGGCATATTTACGTCCAAATACAATAAGGACGGGCTGCTGATTTTAAAAGAAGAACATTTTATCTAAGAAAGAATATGTATTATATGAAAAAGATACTATTAATTGCGTTGGATTTAGACGGAACGCTTTTAGACAGCAAAAAATGCCTTAGCCGGAGAAATGAGGAAGCTCTGATGGAATGTATGCGGCATGGCATAGAGATAGTGCCTTGTACCGGGCGTCTCTGGCAAGGAGTTCCGGACTTTATCCGGAATTTACCAGGTATCCGTTATGCTATTACCGTGAACGGGGCAGTAATAGAGGATGTACAAAAGCACCAAGTGCTGGATGAGAGAAAAATGAGTTGGAAACAGGCAGCAGAGCTTTTGAAGCAGGCTGCTGGCTTTCAGACGATGTATGATGTTTACGTAGAGGGAAAAGGCTTCGGGGAATCAAGGTTTATGGACCATATGGAGAGGTATGGGATTTCCCCAGAGCTTCAAAAGATGATTCGCTCAACCCGCAGGATGGTTCCGGATGTGATCGAGGAAATAACCAGGCTGGCAATGCCTGTGGAAAAGATCAATTTCTTTTTTGGCGATCCCGAGGAACGGCTTCGTGTAAGAAAAAGTTTGTTAGAACGGGGAGATGTGATAGTAAGCGCTTCCTTTTCCAACAATTTAGAGATTAATGCTCCGGGGGCCGAGAAAGGAAAGGCTTTAGAACGTCTTGCCAAATATTTGGGCATTGAAATGCCGCAGACCATGGGTTTTGGCGATGGGGAAAATGATATATCTCTGATACGCAGAGCTGGCATTGGCGTTGCGATGGGAAATGCCGAGGAGTGTCTGAAGGCAGAAGCAGATTACATTACTGTAACAAATGATGATGACGGAGTAGCAGCCGTGTTGGAAAAGATACTACAGCAGTCAGAACTGCAATAAAGCTAAAATAACGATTCTTTAAATATGTTCTGAAGTAAACTATTCAATTAATAGAATTATTTTTATGGAAACCAGAGCGTGTCTGAAAACTGCTTTCCGTTAGATGTGCGTCACAATTTGTGGGAGATTTGACCCGAATGAGGGAGGCGTAGTGGGCTACGTTGACCGAATGAGAGCCAAATATACCGCAAAGTGGGGCGTGTACTTGGCGGGAATGAATTTTCAGACACGCTCTAGGGTGAAATACTATTTCACCCATATTTGTTTGTGCTTTGAAATATGCACAGAATGGAGGATATGATGGAACACTGGCTGTCGCTTTCAGCCGGAATTTTTTTGCTTGCAATGATACTATATGGACATTACCGAGGTTTGCTGCGTATGTCAGTGAATTTGCTTGCCTTAATATTAAGTATAGGCATCGTTCGGATGGCAACACCTTGGATTACAACATATATCAGAGAAAACACGCAGCTTCACCATACAATAGAAAATGCATTGACAGATGCAGTAGGGCTTTCCGGAGATTCTGACGAAACTTGGCAGCCCTCTTATCAAAGAACTGTCATTGAACAGTTAAAGCTTCCTAAACAGATGGAGGAAATTCTTCTGGAAAATAATAACAGCGAGATTTACCGTCTTTTAGGAGTGGATACGTTTCTGGAGTATGTCGGGATGTACTTGGCAAATATGATTTTAAATACAATAGGAGGAGCTATTCTTTTTGTTGCGGTGAATCTGACAATTCGCGTTCTGATACGCTGGATGGATTTGATTGCCAGACTTCCAATCTTGTCTGGTATTAACCAGATAGCAGGTGCGCTGTTAGGGGGAATACAGGGATTGACAGTTCTGTGGGCCGGATGTGTGCTGGCAGATCTCTGCTCACAGACAGAATGGGCCATTGCAGTTTTAGAACAGATCCAGCAAAGTGCATGGTTGTCTTTTTTATATCATAACAATTTAATCAACTGGATTTTTATAAATCTTCTTCGAAGTATAGGATAAGATCCATTCTGAATTGATGTAATTACATCTGCTGTTTGCAGAATTACATCAATTCTTTTTTATCAGATTCTTTAAAGGGATTTTTAAACCACTAAATATAGAAAGAATTTAGAAAAAACGCCATATTTAGTGCCTTCAAAAAAACTGAAAAAATTGTTTAAAAAAATCACACAAATCCCTTGACATTATTCTCAAGTCATGGTATATTTAAGCTCCACCGCGGAAATGGTGGTTCAGAAATAGAGAAACAAAAACTTCTGAAAAAAAGATAAAAAAAGTTGTTGACAAACTTCGCAAGATGTGATAAGATAAACGAGTTGCTGCTG
>CAJUGD010000038.1 GCA_910586205.1 uncultured Lachnospiraceae bacterium
CAACGAGCCTGAAGGGATTCGAACCCCCGACCCACGGCTTAGAAGGCCGTTGCTCTATCCAGCTGAGCTACAGACTCATAATAATATCCAACAGGCTTCGCCACTCGGCGACGGATTATATTCTATCATATTATATGGTAAAATGCAAGCGTTTTTTCCCATATTCTTTTTTTTCTTGACATTTTTTGTTGCCCTCCGTTTCGGCCGGGCCTATGGTTTTTGTTTTTCTTTCTGTTTTGCCAGCAAAAAAAGCTTGCATAAATGTCCATTATAAACTATATTATTAATTGAATTAAATCTTCAGGGCAGGGTGCAAGTCCCTACCGGCGGTAAAGCCCGCGAGCCGAAAGGTTGATCCGGTCAGATTCCGGAGCCGACAGTATAGTCTGGATGGAAGAAGATGGCATATGCAGAGGCATTATTCTCTGCTGCAGCAAACCAAAGAACGATAGAATGATTGTTTGATTTGCCAGGTCATAAGCGCTCTGAGATGGACGATTCCATTTCAGGGCTTTTTCTTTTCCCTATATTGTACTTTCAAAAAACATAAAACAACCTTCGCGTCAGTATTATCACAGATCGTAAAAATTACAGATCACAAAAATCACGGATCGCGAAAGAAAGGAATCAGCATGTTTACAGGAATCATAGAGGAGCTGGGTCAGATCCGCCGTATCTGTATACAGGGCAGCTCCGGACAGATTGCCATAAGCGCAAAAAAGGTATTAGAAGGCACACATATTGGAGACAGCATTGCCGTAAACGGGATCTGTCTGACGGTTGTTTCTCTTGAAAAGGACGGATTTACTGCCGATGTAATGGCTGAAACCATGCGAAGAAGCAGCTTGAGCATAGGAAAACCTGGAGATTTGGTGAACTTAGAACGGGCCATGGCAGTTGACGGACGTTTTGGAGGGCACTTTGTGTCCGGACATATTGACGGAACCGGCATTATCCGCTCTTATAAAAAAGAGCAAAATGCGGTGTGGGTAACTATTGATACAAAACCTGAGATTCTGCGTCTCATTGTAGAAAAAGGTTCTGTAGCCATAGACGGAATCAGCCTGACTGTGGCCACGATAGGCCATAGCTGGTTTCAAGTATCTGTTATTCCCCATACAGGCAGCGAGACCACCTTGTTAAAAAAACACCCGGGAGATCCGGTTAACCTTGAAAATGATTTAGTGGGAAAATATGTGGAACGTCTGCTGGGCTTTTCCCTTCCCCAAACATCAGCTTCATCCGGCCTCCCAAAACAGCACTGCCGATCAGAGGGAATTACCATGGATTTCTTAAAGGAAAACGGAATCTGACATCTGCCTGCCAAACGCCAAAAGAAAGGAGTTAAAAATGGAGCAAACCTATCATTCTATTGAAGAAGCCTTAGAGGACCTGCGTGCCGGAAAAATCATCCTGGTTACAGATGACCCGGACCGGGAGAACGAAGGCGACATGATCTGTGCGGCTGAATTTGCAACACAAGAAAACATCAATTTTATGGCATGTCATGCCAAAGGACTGATCTGCACACCCATGAGCAGGGAATTGGCATCAAAGCTGGGCCTTCCTCCAATGGTAACAGAAAATACGGATAATCATCAAACTGCTTTTACTGTGTCCATTGACCACACAGGCACCTCCACAGGAATATCGGCTGCAGAGCGTTCCTACACCATGATGAAATGTGTAGAAGAAGGGACAAAGCCAGAAGATTTCCGCCGTCCAGGACATGTATTTCCCTTGATCGCCAAACCAGGCGGCGTCCTGGTAAGAAACGGACATACGGAAGCAACCGTGGATTTATGCCGCCTGGCCGGCCTGAAGGAATGCGGTATCTGCTGTGAGATCATGGAGGAGGACGGCACCATGATGCAGACTAAGAACCTGTGGAAGCTGGCAAACGAGTATAACCTGAAATTTATTACCATAAAAGATCTTCAGGATTACTGCAGAATCCATGAAAGGCATGTAGTGAGAGAAGCCTGCGCCCACATGCCTACCCAATATGGACAATTTCAAATCTATGGTTATGTCAATGACATTTCCGGCGAGCACCATATAGCGCTGGTAAAAGGAGAGATCGGCGATGGAGAAAATGTCCTCTGCCGGGTTCACTCAGAGTGCCTGACCGGAGACACCTTTGGTTCCATGCGGTGTGACTGTGGAAAACAGCTTCAGACTGCCATGAGGCTGATTGAGGAAGAAGGCCGAGGAGTTGTTCTGTATATGCGTCAGGAAGGCCGGGGAATCGGGCTGATCAACAAATTGAAAGCATATGAATTACAAGAACAGGGCTATGACACTGTGGAAGCCAACGTAAAGCTGGGCTTTGCCCCTGATCTGCGGGAATACTGGATCGGCGCCCAGATTCTCTCGGATCTCGGCGTAAAATCCCTGCGGCTTCTGACCAATAACCCTGAAAAGGTATATGGCATCCGTGACTTTGGCCTGGAAATACGCCAGCGGGTTCCCATTGAGATTCAGCCCCAGCCCTTTGACGAGTTTTATATGCGCACAAAGCAGGCAAAGATGGGACATATTTTCCACCATATTCTTTAAAAACTGCCAATATATAAATCAAGGAGGAAGCAAACATGAAAGAAATCCGCATATTAGAGGGAAAATTAGTCGCACCTGAAGGAATGAAGGCGGCTGTTATAGCATCCCGCTTTAATGAAATCGTTGTCAACAAGCTGTTAGGAGGCGCAGTGGACGGTTTGGTGCGTCACGGCGTAGAAGAAGAAAATATCACTGCAGTCTGGGTCCCGGGAGCATTTGAAATCCCCACTGCAGCGGCAAAACTGGCAAAATCCGGAAAATACCATGCCGTCATTTGTGTAGGTGCTGTCATTCGGGGAGAAACATCCCACTATGACTATGTATGCAGTGAAGTATCAAAAGGGATTGCTCAGGTAAGTCTGTCCACCGGAGTTCCTGTTCTCTTTGGTGTAATTACAACAGAAAACATCGAACAGGCCATTGCCCGCGCCGGCAGCAAAGCAGGCAATAAAGGCTATGACTGCGCCCTGTCTGCAATCGAGATGGTAAACCTAATGGCACAGCTTTAAATATACATCAATCAAAGGGGATGCCGGGAAACAGGGGCTCTCTATCTCCCGGCATCCCCTTGCTTTTAATCCTCAATAAGCCCCAGTATCTTCATGGCATATGCAATCCCATCCTCCTCCACTGTCCTTGTGGTAAATTCCGCATATGCCTCCAGCTCCTTATCATGTTTTCCCATAAGGACTGTGTGTCTGGCATATTCAAACATAGGAAGATCATTGGTACTATCCCCAAACACATAGGCATTCTCCAGAGCTATTCCATAGTGATCCAAAACCATCTTAATTGCCGTGGCCTTAGAATGGCCCTTTGGAACACACTCATAAAAATCATTTCCCCTGTCAATCACCTGAATATCCGGCTTCATACTATTAAAAAATCCCGTCTTATCGCTTCGTTCATCTGCCATAACACAAAATTTATCAAACACATAACTGTCATTTTCCCAGCCATGCTCTGTCAGTATACCGCTTCGGGCCACTCCTTTCCTCAGCTTTTCCGCAGCCGGAATCCTAGACACCTGCTTTTGCATACAGCAGCTCTCCCATCCCTCCAGCACTCCATCCAGCCCATAGGCCACAATATCCTGTTTAATACGGTTACACCGCTCTAAGGAAATCTGGTGATGATATAAGGCTTTTCCCTCTGCCTCTATGTATGTGCCACAGCCGCAAAGACACCCGTCGGTTTCCACCAGATTTAAAAATTCCCTTGTCAGGCAAAACGTTCTGCCGGAATTAATAAATACCAGATGCCCCTTTTTCCTTGCTTTCTCAAGAGCATGTGCCGCACTTTCCGGCACTTTGTGTGTAATCTCACTTAATAACGTTCCGTCAATATCAAAAAATAAAGCTTTTCTGTCCATTATCTTCCTTTCCAGCTAATGTTCATACAACAATTCACGAGAACATTCATTTGTTTTCATATAACTGATAGAATCTTCAGCTTTTTAAGCTTTACACAATACAAAAACAAAAACCCTTGTAAATACAAGAGTTATGCAAACGTCTATAACCGAATAAATTATAGCATTTAAAGATGAAAAATGTCAAGAGCCGCCCCTGAACGGTAGCGATATTTTAGACGGGGCCAGAGAATCCCCCCCAATAATAAAACGCTCTAGGAAAGATGCTCCCCTTTCCTAGAGCGTGTCTGAAGCTTGATTACTTTTTACTCACCCTGTTCTGTTCCTTGTGTTTCTTTCGGAATTCCAAATGCTGACCCTATTGTTTGTATTACTCTGACTCTCATGCTGTTCTTCTTTATCCAAGCATAAAGAAACCGTCAAACACCCTTCCTTTGATGTTGCAAGGATAATCAAAGGTTCATGAGCGATATTTATACCCTAGCAACGGAGTTTTTTATTATTTAACTTTATGAAGGAATCAAGATGAAAGACAATTCATATATTTCGACTTTGCTCGATGCCTTGTCGGTTAAGGTCTACTCTACCCCAGATAAAGCAGATTTAAAAACAACAAAAATGCCGGAACCTATATAAAATCAAGGCTCCGGCATATAAAAGAAAAGAGCGGGTGATGGGAATCGAACCCACGTATCCAGCTTGGAAGGCTGGTGTTCTACCATTGAACTACACCCGCATAATAAATATGAACTTTTCTGCTTACAGCATCGGGGTGACAGGATTCGAACCTGCGACTTCCTGGTCCCAAACCAGGCGCTCTAGCCAAACTGAGCCACACCCCGAAACATGGAATGCTGCCATCCCGCACAATCAACACTTGTTGACCAACGCAAGAATCATTATACAACAATCATTCCATTTTGTCAACCAAAAATTTTCCTAAAAACACCAAAAAATTTCTGGCACAGCTTCCGAAACTCATGATCCTTATTTTTCCCGGCAAAGTATACATCCTCCGAGTGCAATTCTTCCGATCTCAGTACACTTTGCCGGGCATTAGGAAACAAAGTGCCGCTCATAGCGCACGCTTCCATCCTCCTCCATATACATAATCATATAGGAAGGTTTACGCCCTTCCTGCCTCGGATAAGAAAGACTTCCCGGATTCAATATGGTAACTCCGCCCCGCTCCTCCAAAAACGGGCGATGAGTATGGCCATACATGGCAATATCGCATTCCCGATCCAAAGCCTCCTGATAAAGCCCTTCTACTCCCAATGATACGTTATAATAATGGCCATGAGTCAGCAAAATTCTATGTCCCCTTAACTCCAGCTCCAGCTCCCTCTCTAAAGAAGAAAAGAAATCATTGTTCCCCATAACCATTTCCAGACAGCAGCCCTCATTGACCCAGTCTCCGATCCATGCTTCACTTCCCTCAGAATCACCCAGATGAATCAGCATATCAATAGGCTTTTCTTCCTCAATTACCCGTCTCAGATTATCATCCTTTCGGTGAGTATCACTTACAATTAGTATTTTCATCAGGATTCCTCCCCAAGAATTTGTCTCAATTCTTCTTTCATGGCCTCCAGCGCTTTGCCTCTGTGGCTGATCTTATTTTTCTGCTCAATCGTCAGTTCTGCGGAAGTGACCCCGTATTCCGGAATCATCAAAATCGGGTCATACCCAAAGCCTCCGCTTCCCGCCGGTTCCATAGCAATCATCCCCTCCATAGAAGCTTCCGTGTGAACTACCCTTCCGTCCGGAAGCACTGCGGCAATATTGCAGATAAAACGAGCAGCCCTTTCCTCTCCTTTGGCATTTTTCAGCCGTTCAATAATATTCCGGTTCTTGATATCATAGGAAGTATCTTCCCCCATATATCGCGCCGAATAGATTCCTGGTTCCCCGCCTATATAATCCACTTCCAATCCCGAATCATCTGCCAGCACAATATCTCCTGTACATTCCCAGACTGCCCGTGCTTTAATCTCTGCATTTTCACCGAAGCTTTTTCCGTTCTCCACAATCTCCGGATCCGCCCCTGCCTCTTTCATGGAAAGAATATCACATCCCAAATCCCCCAAGATCAAGCGGATTTCTCTCATCTTCCCTGCATTTCCAGTAGCAAATATAATTCTGTGCTTCATCCTTATCCTCCACATTTACAATAAACCGCTACATCCTTTTTGATAGCCTCCAAGTTACTTGACACGTGTGTATGCCTTCAGGCAAATATTACAGCTCTGCTTTTCCTCTGCACTGGCCCAATATTTTCCTTCATAGCTAATATAGCCCTCCCCATCCTTTAAATCAATCCGGCTCTTTTTGTCCTCTGCATCATACTCAATGGCAATAGGATGTATGGTTCCCGGCGTGGTAATACAAAGCATCACTGCAAAACGCTCCCCTGGCTCCACATCCACCAATTCTTCCAGGGAAATCGTATAATACCCAGCATGTTTTAATTTACCCTCTGCCAACGGTTCTCCTTTATTTTTCAGGGCCAAAGCAGCATTCTGAGGCACATCTCTCAATACATACACCTGATAGGAGGTATTGGGGCCTGTAGCGTAAAATCCCACTGCCGCCACCTGCTCCTTTTTCTCTGCTGTATAAACGTTAGCAGCCCACGCCATATCCTCTCCATATCCAATCTGCCCTACCCAGCCGCACAAATCACTTTGATAGATAGAATCATAATTATTTGATTCCTCCACGACTGTATAAGCAATATTGGTCTGGCCTAAATTCCCGTCATAATAAGACACATAGAAAAATCCATTCTCTCCAAATTCTGTTCCCCAGCTATTCTCACACAGAAAGGCTCCGTTTCCCTCCGCCTTTCCGCCAAAAGCTTCCTTTGGAAAATCATCATCCCATCCTACAATTACCACATCATGGTTAGGCGCGGTTTTCATTGGATAACAATAAGCGTTCGCCGCCGGGTTATAATACTCTGACTGGCTTCTTCCATTTTGAATCGTTGTGTAAAGAGAACTCTGAACCCCGCCGCAGGCCAGCACGGCCCTTTTGATTTCCTCAAAGTCTCCTTCCGGCAGAATCCGAATTTCCTGCACATGCTTCACAGGTGTTAATCCTTCCGGAGAAATGCCGTCTCCATAAGGATCCTGTTCTTCCCTGACCGGCCCCTGCCATGACAAAAGATATGCCATGGACATGGTATATTCCCCTCCGTTTTCCTGGCCCAGTATAAAATTCGGATTGTGGGACATATGATCCTCGGAAAAATCCCATGTTTCCTCTGGAAGCAAAGCATTTTCCAGTGCCAGCAAAGAAGAAAATGCCCAGCAAGTTCCCAGTTCTCTCTGATCCTTTACCGGAGCTGTGCGTCCGTCCTTCCTGGCATCATAATAAGCAGGCAGTTGAATGTCCTCCTCCAATATTTGGTAAATTTTCTTCTGACGAAAACTGCGGTTTCTCTGTTCTATCATGTACAGCGCTTCTCCCGCCATATTACCGGCAATTCCGTCTTGTAAAGCTTTTATCCCATTTTGCTCTGGCTCTCCTGGCAGTTCCTGCGCTCTCCATTTATCCTTTTCCTGTTTTTCTCCCTTTTCTGCGATTATGCCCTTTTCAGTATTTTTTTCACTGAAATATTCTGGATTTTCGCCCGCTCCATCCGATCCATATTCTTTTGGATCTTTCATCTCCTCCTGCCAGCTTTTCTCTGTATTTCCCCCGGCATCTTTATCTTCCCGATCTGCCGGTTTCTCTGTCAGACTGCATCCCCACAGCGCCGCGATTACTGCGCCCAGCGCCCACCAAAGCCGAAGCCTCTTAACCATTGGCCCCATAATCTGCCTTCCGCTTTGGTGGCTTTGGCCCCAAAAACTGATAATAATAGGTTTTCATCATCCCATTATAAATCTTTCGGTTTCGGTCTGCTTTTCGTCCCATATATTTCTCCACATCCCCATATGCCGTGATAATATAGGCAGACCAAGAATCTAACGCCTGATATTGTTTCCCCAGTTGGGCATACAGCGCCGGAAGATTTTCTTTCTCCTCAAGCCGCTCCCCATAAGGAGGGTTTGTAATAATGAATCCATACTTTTTAGGATGTCTCAGCTCTGCCACCGGCCTTTGCTGAAAATGAATCAGATGCTCCACCCCTGCTGCCTGTGCGTTGGCTCTTGCTGATCGTACAATATCCCCATCCGCATCATAGCCCTGTATATCCACAGATACCGTGTCATCCACCAGCTCTGCCGCCTCATCCATGGCCTCATACCAGCATTTCCGGGGAATCAGCTCCTTCCAGTCTTCAGCCAGAAACGACCGATTCATCCCCGGCGCTATATTTGCTGCCATCATTGCTGCCTCAATGGGAAATGTACCGCTGCCGCAAAAAGGATCCACTAATATCCGATCCCTTCTCCATGGAGTCAGCATAATCAGAGCTGCTGCCAAGGTTTCCTCTATTGGCGCTTTGCTAATCAGCTTCCTATACCCTCTCTTATGCAGAGATTCTCCGGTAGTATCTAACCCTACGGTCACTTGATCCTTATACAAAAACACCCGCAGCGGATAACTGCTCCCTGTCTCCGGTATCACTTCTCTGCCATAAGCCTGCTTCATCCGCTCCACCATGGCCTTTTTCATCACAGACTGAATATCCGTGGGACTAAACAGCTTGCTTTTTACAGATCCAGCCTTTTTTACCCAAAATTTCCCATCCGGGGGAATATAATTCTCCCAGGCAATCGCCTTTGTTTCCTGAAAAAGTTCTTCAAAGCTGACAGCTCGAAAACTGCCTGCCTTAATCAAAATCCTTTCTGTAGTCCGAAGAAAAATATTGGCCCGACAGACTGCTTCTGCATCTCCTAAAAAGCTCACTCTTCCATCTTCTACTTGGGTAATCTCATATCCCAGATCCACAATCTCCCGTTTCAGCACCGCTTCCATACCAAAATGGCAGGGTGCCATCAGCTCATAAACCTTATACGCCATACTCGCCTCTCTCTAAAATGCCAATGTTTTCACCGTATCTCCAGCAAAATCCAGGATTTTAAATACTTTTTCATCCAGAATACCATAAGTGGGCGGGTTGCCCCCTTTTGGTATGGATATTGAACCTGGGTTTACTACATAATAATCCCCCAATGCCTCTGCTCTCAGCAAATGGGTATGTCCATAAATCAAAATATCCCCCTTCTTCATAGGAGGCAGACATTCCGGATGGTATACATGCCCGTGAGTTGCATAAAAAGTCAAGCCATTTAATACCAAAATCCCGTAATCTGCCAGCACCGGAAACTCCAGCACCATCTGATCCACCTCTGCCTCACAATTACCCCTCACTGCAAGAATCTCGCTCTTTAGAGAATTAAGCATACCAATCACCTCTTTAGGTGCATACTCTCTGGGCAGATCATTGCGGGGACCATGATATAAAATATCTCCCAGCAAAATCAGCCGGTCTGCGCCAGACCGGCGATATTCCTCCAACAGCTTTCGGCAATACCATGCTGAACCATGGATATCCGATGCAAACATATATTTCATGCGATCTTTTGTTCCTTTCCCTTCGTTAAAAACAAATTTTACTGTTCATCCATTTTAATAGTACTATTTTATAGCCTGCTTATACGGTTGTCAACGGAATTTCCATGTGTTTTTCTACCGTACCAGATATTTTCCCCGATACGCCTCAATTCCTCCGCAGATATCTGCGGCCTGGTATCCATAACGGGCTAACTGTTTTGCCGCTAACATACTGCGGGGACCCCGGTAACAATATAAAATGATCAGTCGATCCGCCGGCAATTCTCCCACCCGATCCCAAAATTCCTCATCTGGTATGTTAACTGCCCCCTGTATATGAGCCTGGGCATAAGAAGCCCGATCCCGCATATCTACCAGATAAATCCATCTGTTCTCATCCAGATATTGTTCTAATTGTGCTGCGCTGATTATATACCACATCGCCTGCCGCCTATTTATCGTTTTACTGCTAGTATATGTAGAAAAGCCGCTCCTTGTCCCGGAACGGCTTTCTGCCTGATCTTAATCGTATTCGATTTACAAAATATACAGCCCAGACTTAGCGATTGCTGTTCTGGCTGTTGTTACGGCTGCTGTTCTGGTTGTTGTTCTGGCTGTTGTTGCGGCTGCTGTTCTGATTATTGTTCTGGCTGTTATTCTGATTGTTGTTCTGGCTGCTGTTGCGGTTGTTGTTGCAGTTTCTGCTGTTATCCATATCATTGTAATTGTCTTTCATGGTTGATACCTCCTGATTTTTCGATTAAATTTGTTACAGGAGTATTATGGCTTGTTCTGCTCAAATTATTCGTATCCGGCGATATTTTGAAACATTTTTTTAATTGTTATTTTTATTTGCTTTTTGTGTACAGATTTAGTATAATCAGTATGGAAGAAATTGATTTCCCTTAAATCGGTTTCTTCAGCCTTATTAATTATTTATACTCCCCTCAAAAAGCCAGGCAGCTCCCCTGCCTGGCTTTTTCTTAAAATTCTAATTTTGATAATAAAGCTTGTCTTCCCTTCAGAAAAATATTCTCTTTCTTCTTATCCTAATACATTCGTAATCTTTACAGGAGCCCGGTAATTCCAGTTAGAAATCTTAATTCCTGTAGAATAGGTAGATGCATGTACAATCTGTCCATTGCCAATATACATCGCCACATGATTAATCCGTGAACCATTTCCATAAAAAATCAAATCCCCTGGCTGCATTTGATTGGCATTAATGGCCACTCCCTGCGTTGACTGGGTGACAGAAGAACGGTTCATATTAACCCCTGCCCCATGCTGCATCACATACTTCACAAATCCAGAACAATCAGCTCCCGTATGAGGATCATTCCCGCCGGCACGATAGGGGCCTCCAACAAACTGCAGTGCATAATTTACCAGGTTCTGACGCTTACTGGCTATCTGTGCTGCCGCTGCCGCTGCTTCTGCCTCAGCCGCCTTAGCTGCTGCTTCCTCGCGGCGTTTCGCCTGAACAGTCAGATCCGGGCCTGAATCAGAAGTATCCTCTTTTTCACTGCCAGACGCTTCCAAAACCGGAGAATCCTCATCTGTATCATCTTCCTCTATATCTTCATCCTCTGTTTCAAAGCCCGCATTCCCATTAGCCTCTACCATAATAGGCTCTGCGTGTGAAACTAACGGCTCACCCCACATAATCATCCCTGTTGTCATCATCGCCGCCGTTATGTACAATCCGAACTTTTTCATTTTACAACTCCAATCCTTGACATTGTTTTTTTAAGTTTTAATTTCAAAGTATTACATAAATGTTAAATCTTGTTACAAGTGCATTATACATTTAAAACATTTTTCCGTCAACCCTTTCTGATAAAAAATTTACCAATTATTAAAAAAATGTTACAAACCTGTCATAATTTAAATTTTTCCAAAAGAAAAAGAGCCTGAACCAGACTCTTTTCTCTAACAAACATTATCTGACATCATATCCCTGGCGCAATACAGGTATTTGTTACACAAAAACCTTTTATCACCGCCCCGGTCCTTTGCTTCCCTTTATCAGCCACATGACAAACATCACTGCCAGGAGAACGGGAAGCATCGGAATCAAAATACTTAAAATCCCGCCTATCACCATCAGAACCAGCATCACAACTCCGATTACAACCAAAAGCCCCAGCAGCTTCCAATACCATTTATTTAAATCATAATACCGAAAATTCTTTCCTTGACCATAGTTTTGATCTCTGACAGACTGCTCCGCCCTGCCATTACCGTCAGAGGTATAACTGCCTCCAAAATATCCGTTTCCTCCGGCGCCATACTCTTTATAGGCCCCTTCCCCTGCTCCGGGAGTGGCATCAATAATTGTCCTGGCTATTAGTCTGGGGCTTCCTAACTCATCCATAATCTCCTTCTCTAACCGCCCCTTCTCCATCTCTGTTCGGATATATTCCTGATAATATTGCAGGTTTTCCCGCACAAGTTCCGGCGCCACTTCCCCGGAAAGTGCACTTTGCAATCCCTGCAGAAACTCCTCTTTATCCATTCTTGTCTCCTTAATTCTTTGACATCTGTTCCTTGATATCTCCCCGCCTGAAAGCAGCTACCAGCTCTTTTAAATCTGCAATCCGCTCCTGCAGTTCTGCACCCTTATCAGTATCTGCCACCATTACCCGATTCTTCATCTTTTCTACAATGGATACTTTAGGTGTGCTCTCCTTCTTTGGGTCAAAAGGCTTATGCTCTGCTAAGGCCAGATGATGAGAATTGTAGATCAGGGTATATCCTGCAATTCCGGTATGCTTTTGATATGCCTTTGAAAGCCCTCCATCAATAACATAAAGCCTGCCTTCTGCCTTCACCGGAGTCTCTCCATCCTTGATCTTCACAGGAACATGTCCGTTAATAATATGCGTTCCCTCCCCGGACAGTCCAAAATCTTCCAGGATTCTTTCACACACCTCCACCTGGTGACTCAACTGATAGTAAGGATTCATCCGCTCCTTATGAGTAGATTTATCCTCAACAAAATAATGCTCAAAAGTAGTCATCCGGTCCTTGCCGAACACAGGAGACTTAGCTCCGCACCAAAGATACCACATCAGATCCCTGGCCCTTCCTTTTTCCGGATCCTCCTCCTTCAGAAAATATGCCTTTTGAACCTGTTCCCCAATATAATCCACCAAAGCTTTTCCTCCAAGCAGCCTCCCATCGCAATCCATGGTCTCAAAGCTTCCATCCTCCCTCATAGGAATACACCCATGATACAGCAGATTTCCGTTATAGCATTTGTATAACGCTCCATTTGAATATAAAAACCGGATGTGCTTGTGAAGCAGACCGCTATGCTTAAAGGAAAGCACCAGTGTATGAAGAAGCTCCTGTTCTTCCTTTGTCAGCTTCAGAGGATCAGCCCAATCAATAGTAGGAAAATCCATATCCAGCATAGGATGCTCCTTTCCCCCTATCATTACGACACCTTTCTTAAAATCTACTGCCTCCAAAAGCAGCCTGTCCTTCATCTCATACTCCGGATGGCGTTTAATGATCTGCCCCTCCACCTTAAACTGGATCACAGCAATCGCTTTGTGCATCTTGGCCACCAGCCCCGGATCCACCACATCATAAATATTTTCATCCAATATTTTGGGCGTAAAGCGGCTGCACGGATCATCCTTATACACCCTGGCCGCAAACATGGAAAGGGGACGAAGGTTAATCCCATACCCATCCTCCAGCACGTCAAAGCTGTTGTAGCTGATGGCGATCCGAAGCACATTACAGACACACGCTTCATTTCCAGTAGCTGCCCCCATCCAGGAAATATCGTGATTCCCCCACTGAATGTCAACATCGTGGAAACGCATCAGCTCGTCCATAATAATATCCGCCCGAGGCCCCCGGTCAAAAATATCCCCGATAATGTGCAGGCTGTCAATCGTCAGATTCTGAATCAGCACGCAGAGAGCAGCAATAAATGCATTGGCCACCTGAGTCTCAATCACTGTATGAATGATCTCTTCATAGTATACCCGTTTATTCTCATCACTGTAATCCACATGCAGCAATTCATCAATAATATAGGAAAATTCTTTGGGCATCTTCTTGCGAACCTTTGAGCGGGTATATTTAGAAGAAACCTCTTTGCAGATTCTTACCAGACGGTATATGGTAATCCGCTGCCAATCCTCCGTGTTTCCTTCATTATGGGTTCGTCTTGCCAGATTCCTTTCTGGATAGTAAATCAAATTTGCCAATTCTACCTGCTCCGCCTCAGGTATAATATGCCCAAAAGTGTCACGGATCTTCTCCCGAATAATTCCCGATGCACTGCGGAGAAGATGAATAAACGCTTCATACTCCCCATGAAGATCACTGAAAAAATATTCCGTCCCTTTCGGAAGTCCGCTGATCGCCATCAGGTTAATAATCTCACTGGACGCTGCCTTAACACTTGGATAATCCCTTGCCAATAATTTTAAATATGCCAAATCTCTCATATCTGCCTCCCAAACATTTAATGCCCACTCCTGTTCCATAACAGTTGCTTCTATAGTATCATACCTTTCCAATAATTCACAATGAATTTTTCATGAACTTTTTTCTTTTGCTTTTCTCTTTTCAAAAAAAGCTTGCCAAATCCCATCTTATCGCTTATAATAGTGGCCATGGAGATATAGCTCAGCTGGGAGAGCATCTGCTTGACGTGTAGAGGGTCGTAGGTTCGAGTCCTATTGTCTCCATTATCCGGTAGGATGTGTCTCCGGACCTTCTTATCGGATACCCCCCCCCCAAAAAAACGGGATTCTGCACCAGGCAGGATCCCTTTTTTTATAACAATTCCCACTATTTTAATTTTTCAAAAGGAGGTTCCCCGATGGAACAGCTCTATGTTTTTGGCACAGGCAATGCTGCTGTCACCCGCTGCTACAACACCTGTTTTGGTATCCGCGACAACTCCGGCCGCTTTTTTATGGTAGATGCCGGCGGGGGAAATGGAATCCTCAAAATCCTTGAGGATATGAACATTTCCTTTGAACAAATCCACCACATCTTTATCACCCATGAACATACGGATCATATTTTAGGTATTGTCTGGATTGTACGCTTTATTGCCACCCGAATAAAGACCGGCATGTATGACAACGATCTCAATATATATTGCCATGAGGATCTGGTTCCTGCTATAGACACGATCTGCCGTCTGACCATTCAGAATAAACTTTATAAATTAATAGGAGATCGTATTCACTTAATTCCGGTCCATAACGGTGAAACACTTCCCATTTTAAATTATGATGTGACATTTTTTGACATTCATTCCACAAAAGCAAGACAGTTCGGCTTTACCACAGTACTGGAAAACGGGCGCCGCCTAACCTGCGCCGGCGATGAACCTTACAATCCTGTCTGCCGTTCTTTTGTGGAGGGAAGTGACTGGCTTCTTCACGAAGCCTTTTGTCTCTACAGTGAACGCCAACGTTTCAAACCATATGAGAAGCACCACAGCACGGTCAAAGATGCCTGTGAGCTTGCCAGTGAACTCCAGATTCCTAATCTTGTTTTATGGCATACAGAAGACCGTTCCATTGACAGCCGTAAAAAACTCTATACGGCAGAAGGGCTCCAATACTACAGCGGTAATCTGTATGTCCCGGATGATCAGGAGATTCTTGATCTGTAAACATACCTCATCTTATCTCTCCTCATTATAAAACCGCCGCCCAAAAGCATTTTCAAGAATTTCAATAATGCTTCCGGACGACGGTTTTGATTTTCTGTGATAATCATGTTTTCCCTTTGCATATACATACCTATAACACGTCAACTATTTCAGAGCAAAATGGAGGAATCCTAATGAAACTGAATCATTCCCGCTGCCCACACACTCCAAAAGCGGTCTCCCTGCTGGTTCTTGCAGAAATCCTGATTCTGTTTGCCCTGATTTTCAGGCTCCTTCCATCCTCTCCTCCTATTGAGGAAGCATCTTCTTCCGTCACAACTGCAAGTGATTCCATCCGCAAAGGTTTTATCAAATGGGTTGATTTTAATGTGACTGCCGACGCCATGCGCCAGGCGTTACGTCTTGATGTAGACAGCTATAACCAAACTCCGCACTTAAACTGGCTGGAGCTTCTGGCCTACTTGGGTGCCCGCTATGGAGGAGACTTCTCCCACTACCAGGCTTCAGACATGGAGCATCTTGCCCAACAACTAAAAGAAGGCGCCTCCATGGAAGAATTGACCAAAGATATGAAATACTATTCCTACTACCTGGAAGCATACAGCGCTGTATTGGGAGGAATGACAGGAACTTACGAGATCCAGATTCCTGATGAATCCACAGGAGAACCAAAATGGGTCACAAAATATGGTCTCAAGTCCTTTTCCCCGATTGCCAAGAACTATCCTTACAACGATTTTGACGACTTCGGCGTGTCCCGCAGCTATGGCTTTAAACGTCAGCACCTGGGCCATGACCTTATGGGCCAGGTAGGAACACCCGTAATTGCAGTAGAATCTGGTTATGTAGAAGCAATAGGATGGAACCAATACGGCGGCTGGCGGCTGGGCATCCGCAGTTTTGACAAAAAGCGCTATTACTATTATGCCCATCTCAGAAAAAACTACCCCTATCACAAATCACTGCAGGAGGGCAGCTATGTTCAGGCAGGAGATGTGATCGGCTATCTTGGAAGAACCGGCTATAGCTCTAAAGAAAACACCAATAACATCGATCAGCCTCACCTGCACTTTGGAATGCAGCTTATCTTTGATGAGTCGCAAAAAGATGGAAACCATGAAATCTGGATCAACTGCTATGAAATCACCAAATTTCTTACCATGAACCGTTCTGAAACCATCAAAAACCAGAAAACAAAAGAGTACTATCGGGTGTATCAAATGAAAGACCCCGCCGTTCCCGGCGGGGCCAAAAGTCAAATGATTGACAACTAATGGTTTTTTAAATGGCCGTCGCCATCCAGAAGATAACCATCCGGGGTAGTGGTATTTTTCAGCATTGCCCCGGTTTGATCATCCAGATAATACTTTTCTCCATTCCACTCAATCCATCCAGTCACCATATAACCTTCCTCATTAAAAAAGTACCACTGCTTATCAATCAATTCCCAATCATTTTTTGTGTAGGTTCCGTCTTCATGCTCATACCACCATTTCTCTCCAACTGTCTTCCATTTTCCCTTTACAGGAAGCCCTGGAGCTGTGCCATTACGAATAGCATCTGCCATATCAGCAGATATGGTGATAACCTCTGACTCCATCCATTTCCCCTTACTCTCTGTATTCTGTTTATTAACAGCCCGAACTTTCACTCGGTAAGATCCGGGTTTGCTCATCTGAGTAGTATAATCATAATAGACCTGATCCGTAGTTTGGTAAACCGGGCCAACCCCAGTATCATTGCGGTACAAACGCAGCTCATAAGATCCAGCGCCCTGTATGGAATCCCAACTGGCATATCCGCCGTCCGTCAGTATAACCTCTGTCTCGGCTCCAAGCATCTCTTTCATAGGAGCAAGCTTTACTTGAAGCTTTAATGTCTCCTTATTATCCTGTGTAGCAGCCCTTACATAAGTTGCACCGCTGAGTCTGACGGAGCTGGCCTTTGTCAAGGAAAAATAATAGCCGTCATCTGCATTCAAATAGATAATGATCTCAGGAACATCATCCTCTGTCCACTCAAATCCAAAATTTTCAATTTCATAATAATCGTAGGAATAATGCTTTCCTCTGGTAGTAACCTCTATTTCTTCATCGCCATATCGATCTCCCAGTTCAATGTGGGCTTCCACATCAATACTCACTGAACCGATCTTTTTTCTTTTTACAGCCGCAAAGGAAGGAACCGCTATCATCCCTGCCATTATTGCCGTGACAAGAATCATCCCACATATTTTTTTCTGATTACACATCTGTGATTTCCCCCTTTTGTTTTCTCATTTAACAATTTTTTATTTAGCAATGCCAATTACAATTATCTGAATTGCTGCATATACCGATTGCTGCAGTTACCTATGCAGCAGACAAGATCGCCTTCTGTTTACTGTATTACAAAACCATCTTCTGTGTCAAGAGATTTGCGTAGATCGCATATTTTAGGCCGTAAAACGTTTTAGCCCTATAACTATACTGACCCGTGACAAATCAGCAAAGTGATTCGTCACGGTTTGAGCAGTAACGAAAACATGATTCCGAGACAAAAAGGTACTTGCACAGAAAATCCATAGTTCCAAACTGCCATAACACCAAATTTTTGGCCAAAAAATGCCCGAAATCCACCTCTTACTTCTAAAATGAATTTCAGGCATCCTTCTGTATTCAAAAATCATTTGGCATAATCTGTTGCTCGGGACTCACGAATCACATTCACCTTGATCTGTCCTGGATAATCCAGTTCGTTCTCAATACGCTTAGAAATCTCGTGGGCCATCAAAATCATATCATCATCACTCACTTGGTCCGGAATTACCATAATGCGTACCTCCCGGCCTGCCTGAATGGCAAAAGATTTATCCACTCCTTTAAAGGAATTTGTAATATCTTCAAGCTGCTTCAATCTGTTTGTATATGTTTCCAGAGTTTCCCTTCTTGCACCAGGTCTTGCAGCTGATATGGTATCAGCGGCCTGGATAATACATGCAATCAGGCTCTGCGGCTCAACATCGCCATGATGGGATTCCACGGAATTAATCACAATCGCTGATTCTTTATACTTTCTGCATAAATCAGCGCCTAACTGAACGTGAGATCCTTCCATCTCATGGTCAATGGATTTACCTATGTCATGTAACAAACCGGCTCGTTTTGCCATACGGACATCCACTCCCACCTCAGCGGCAAGAAGACCTGCTAACTGGGCAACTTCCATGGAATGCTTTAATGCGTTTTGTCCGTAACTGGTCCTGAATTTCATCTTTCCTAAAAGTTTTACCAATTCCGGATGGATACCGTGAATCCCTACTTCAAGGGTAACTGCTTCTCCATCCTCCCGCATATTTGCTTCTACTTCTTTCTGCGCCTTTTCAACCATTTCCTCAATCCTAGCCGGGTGAATCCGCCCGTCTACGATTAAACGTTCCAGAGCAATTCTGGCAATCTCCCGTCGAATTGGGTCAAATCCTGATAACACGACCGCTTCCGGAGTATCATCAATGATCAACTCCACACCGGTCATAGTCTCCAAAGTACGAATATTTCTTCCTTCGCGGCCAATAATCCGCCCTTTCATCTCATCACTGGGAAGCTGTACTACAGAAACGGTAGTCTCTGCTACATGATCTGCCGCACAGCGCTGAATGGCAGTAACCACATAATCTCTGGCCTTCTTGTCCGCTTCTTCTCTAGCCTTATTCTCCAGATCTTTGACCAGGCGGGCAGTATCATGCTTTACTTCTTCTTCCACTGATTTCAGCAGATATTCCTTTGCCTGCTCCGTAGTAAGACCTGAAATCCTTTCCAGTTCCTGCATCCCCTTGTCGTACAGAGTCTCCACTTCTGCACTCCGCTTGTTCAGGGCTTCTTCTCGGGCGACAATGCCTGCCTCCCGCTTTTCCATGTTCTCCGCTTTTTTGTCTAAATTTTCTTCCTTACTCAGTACACGTCTTTCATAACGCTGAAGCTCTGCTCGCCTTTCTTTTGTTTCTTTATCCAGCTCATTCTTAGTCTTTAACGACTCTTCCTTCGCTTCCAGGAGAGCTTCTCGCTTCTTTGTCTCTGCCGTCTTTAGCGCTTCATCTATTATTTCCCTGGCTTTTTCCTCTGCAGTCCCAACCTTGGTCTCATACGTTTTGATCCGATGGTTGATCGCAAGCTTCCAGATAATAAATGCCACAACTACCAGTACACCAACAAAAGCGAGTAAAATCCCTATTACTGCCGGTATACTGATTGACATCGCTGTTCTTGACACAGGAGCACCTCCTTATTTAGTTTTCATTGTACAAAAATACAACATCTCAATTTTAAACTGTTTTATGCACTATGTCAAGTATAATAACGGCTTTTCAGGCACAGTTCTCCATGAAAGGCTACCGTTCTGGTACCTCCTCATACATCTGCTCTGTAGCCTTGCGGATTATATCAAAAGAATATCCCCTGCGCCCTAATGCTGCAGTCAGCCTGCGGTATTGTGCCCATTCTAAAGGTTCTCCCGGCTCATATCCTTTTTTTCGAAGCCACTTAATGATCTGGGTCTCCTCATCCACCGGTAAATCCTGAATCCCGGCATGAATCAATTCACGGTCTACACCCTTTTGTTCAAGCTCTGCGCAAATCCTGCGGATACTTTTGTGGGAAGAATAGGTGCGGATGTACTTTCGTACATATTCCCTGTCATCTATATAATGATATTCCTCTAAAAAAGCCATGGTTTCTTCAATTTCTTCCGGCTGATACTCCCTGTCCTTCAGCTTCTTCCTCATCTCCCAGGCAGTCTTATCGGATCTTTCCAACAGAGAAAGAGCACAGTCCCGGACCGGCCTGGGTCTTTTGTTCCGCCGGGCTTCCTGCCTCTCCCGCTTCTGATCATGCATCCTTTTTCTTCTTCTCCTCTGCTGACTCCGCTTCCTTTGATACTACTTCTTTTTCTTTGGACGCTGCTGTCCCTTTGGGTGATGCTGCCTCTTTGGGCGCCGCTGTTTGCTCTGAAGCTTCGATCACATCTCCCTGCAGTCCGTAATGCTCCCGAACCTTGCGCTCTATCTCTGCACAGACTGCCGGATTCTCCCGCAAATACCCTTTGGCATTTTCTCTGCCCTGACCGATCTTTGTTCCGCTGTAAGCATACCATGCGCCGCTTTTCTCTACAATATTTTCCTTTACTGCCAAATCCAGAATATCTGCCTCCCGGGAAATACCCTGGCCAAACATAATATCAAACTCTGCTTCCTTAAAAGGAGGGGCGATCTTATTCTTTACTACCTTTACACACACATGGTTTCCGATCACCTCGCCTCCCTGCTTTAAGATCTCCTTCCGCCGTACATCCAGACGCACCGAAGAATAAAACTTCAGCGCACGTCCTCCTGTGGTAGTCTCCGGGTTGCCGAACATCACCCCCACCTTTTCCCGAAGCTGGTTAATAAAAATCACAGAACAGTTAGACTTGCTGATCACACCTGTCAGCTTTCTCAATGCCTGGGACATCAGCCTTGCCTGCAGTCCCACATGAGAATCTCCCATCTCACCGTCAATCTCCGCCTTAGGCACCAGCGCTGCCACTGAGTCCACAATCACAATATCCACTGCGCCGGAACGAACCATGGTTTCTGTAATCTCCAAAGCCTGTTCTCCGTTATCCGGTTGAGATATATACAGATTATCAATATCCACTCCGATATTCTTAGCATATACCGGATCCAGCGCATGCTCTGCATCAATAAATCCTGCTATACCGCCTCGCTTCTGAACCTCAGCTACCATGTGAAGCGCCACTGTAGTCTTACCGCTGGACTCTGGCCCATAGATCTCAATCACTCTCCCTTTCGGCACCCCTCCAAGTCCCAAGGCAATGTCCAGGCTTAAGGAGCCTGTAGGCACTGTCTCCACATTCATGTTCTTACCAGAATCCCCCAGCTTCATAATAGAGCCCTTTCCATAGGACTTCTCTATCTGTGTGATGGCAGCATCCAATGCTTTTAACTTATCATCCTTATTCATATTACCCTCCATGCGAACAAATGTTCTCTTTCTGTTTTTATCATAGTACATTCTGCCGGAAATGTCAACTTATTTTTCACAGCAAACGCTAATTTCTTACTGCAATGGCATCACACTCCCTTTTCAATCATAAATCTGCTTTCCTCCCAATACGCAACTGCATTATAATGGAATTCTGGCGACATGCCGGATAAAAGGCGGAACAGCCTTTGAATCACTTTTTAAAGTATAACACAGCCTGACGGCTGGTGTCAAATATGAAAATCACCCTTTGACAGTTTTCATGCCAAAGGGTATCTTTCTTAACCTATTTTTCACTCCCGAAAATACCTCTCCATAACCTCTCCTGCCGGCATTTCCTTCCCTGTAAACAGTCGAAAAGCCTCGGCTCCCTGCCACAGCAGCATCCCGATTCCCGGAATTGTCTTGCAGCCCGCCTCCTTTGCCTCCGCAATCAGCCTGGTCTCTCTTGGATTATATACAACATCTGTCACCACCAGCTCCTTATGGAAAACACCCCTGTCCTCAACCAGAGTCTCCTTATCTTCCGGCTTCATCCCCACCCTGGTACCATTGGTAAAAATATCACTCTCCCTAATCTCCTGATAAAACTTTTCTTTATCTGCCAGATCATAAAGCTTCACCTTACACCCAGGCACATTGGAATGAATCTTCTCCACTGTCTTTACGGCATTTTCCCAAAACTCATCCCTCATGGCAAAAATGGACATTTCCCTTATCCCTTCCAAAGCCGCAGTAATTTCAATGGCCGTGGCTGCGCCTCCGGATCCTGCAATGGTCATTTTTTTCCCTTTAATCTCCACCCCATTTTCCCGGCAATTTCGCACCCAGCCATAACCATCCGTATTATGCCCAATAAACCTGGCGCTGTCCTTCACCACCGTGTTTACTGCCCCAATCAGCTCTGCTGCCTTGGAAAGCTCATCACAGCACGCTGCTGCTGCCGTTTTGCAAGGCATGGTCACGTTAAATCCCATTACATTCAGCAGGCGGAGAGCCTCAAAAGCTGCCTGTGTTTCTTCCTCCTTTACATCAAAAGCCAGATAAGCCCCGTCTACCCCCATTTTCTGGCAACTGTAATTCTGCATTGCCGGGGAACCTGAATGTCCCACCGGGCTTCCAATCAAAGCTAACAACCTGGTATGTCCGCTAATCTCCATCCCTCAAGCCTCCTTCTTTTCATTATTTACACATTCTCCCCGCCCTTACCGGCAAATTCCCTTGTCGTCTCCTTCCAGCATCAGGGTAAAAGGCCCGTCATTTACCAGCTCTACCTTCATATCCGCCCCAAATCTCCCGCACCCTACCTTCTTTACATACTTTCTGCATTGTGCCACAAAATACTCGTACAGCATGTGTGCCTTCTTTGGCTCTCCTGCCTTCACAAAGCTGGGACGGTTCCCCTTATGGCAATCTGCATACAAAGTAAACTGACTGACCACCAGGATCTCTCCTCCCACGTCAGCCAGGGACAGATTCGTCTTCCCATGCTCATCCTCAAAAATCCGCAGCTTACAGATCTTATCCGCCATCTTGTCTGCTGCTGCCTCTGTATCCGTGTCCGCTGCACCCAGAAAAATCAAAAACCCCTTTCCAATTTCCCCAATGATCTCTCCCTCCACCCGCACACAGGCATGATACACTCTCTGCACCACTGCTCTCACAATCCCAATCCTCCTGTCAATTTTAAACCGTACCTATACAGGCCAAAGCATGTTTGAAAATTTATTCTGCCTTTTTGTTCCCTGTCTTACCGAAATACCATCTCAAGATACTCGACCAGTGTCTCTGTGGCCTCCTCCCGATAGATTATCTCCCTGGCCAGCACCGGATAATCTGTAATCAAATTGTCCGCTCCCAGCATTCTCAGCCTTTCCATCTCGCTCTTGGAATTGACCGTCCAAACATGAACCCCCATGCCTCTCTCATGGGCACGCTCCACCACCTGCCGATCCACAAAGCTGGCCCGGATGCTGATAAAGTCCACAATTTCATTAAAGTACAGATCTCCATAGGCCGCCGACAAAATATATCCGGTACGAAGCTCTGGCGCCAGGCTTTTCATCCTCTCCAGATAGCTAAGGCTTGTAGAGGACACCACACACTGATCCTCCATTCCCCACTCCCGGATCATTTCCGCAACCATCTCCGGAAGCCTGCTGTCCTTTCCAACATTTTTCACCTCAATATTCAGGTTAATCTTTCCCTTGCAAAGTTCCATTACCTGTTCCAGACGCGGAATCGGCTCTCCTGTATATTCCGGCGAAAACCAGCCGCCTACCTCCAGTCTCTGCAGCTCCTCCCAAGTCATGGAAGCAATGGTCTGATTTAATCCTGCCACCCTTTTTAATGTGGCATCATGTCCCAGCACTGCCACCCCATCCTTTGTCATCTGTACATCCAGCTCCACAAAATCTGCCATGTCTTCTACAGCCGCCTCAATGGCCGCTATCGTATTCTCCGGCGCCCTTTTAGAACTTCCCCGGTGAGCAGTGATCTGGGTCTCAAAAAATATTTCATCGGATATGGCAAACCCATGAGAAACCATATCAAAAATACACAATAGCGCCGCTGCTGCAATCATCGACGCTATGGCTACCATTCTTTTTTTCACTGCAGGATGTTCAGAAAGCCTTCTGCTGTAATGCTTCTTCCTGGGATATACAGAGTTTCCATAAAAACAGTACATTGCTCCCAAAGCCCCAAAATCCGTCACAATCAGAAAAATCCCGCCTAAAAACAGCATCCCCCGCTCAATCTTCTCTGTCACCATCAAAAGCACAGCCATTGCAAGAGTTCTCTGTGCATAAACAACAACAGAAACAGCAGCAGCAAACACCGCGAGAAGATACACTGCCACCACAACCAATGCTATAGCCAGATTACACAAAACCAAAAATACAACAATCTGCCGTCCATGCTCTCTTACTATGTGTTGGCTGCTTTTTTGTGCCTGCATATATTTCTGCCGGTTTCCCATACATCCATACCCTGTAAAAACACCAGGAAGTGAAAATAAAATACAAACAACCAGAAAAAAAACCGCTGCCCACAGCACCCATCCGATTCCCAGCATTTCCTTAATCACAAAATTCAGCGGGCGGATGTGTGAAAGGTATCTGGCCATGGGCAGCAGATTTACCACAAAAAAATGGGCCGCCAACACCAGACACAATCTCCAGTTTTTCCTGTAAATCTCTTTTGCTGTCTTTTGCAGTCCGTCCCGGAAAATATGAAAAGGGGTCAGCTTATGTTCACAGGCTGACCCCCAGAAAGCTGTAACCAGCCCGGCGCTTTCCAATAAAATAAGTAAAAGCCCGGCTATGCTAATCAGCAGAAGCACTGGTATGGTCCACGGCTGAACCAGAAAATCTCCAAAGTTAGACGCTGTCAGATAGCTGTATCCAGCCATTGTAAGCGACCACCGCAGAATCCGGTTTGCCAGCCGCAGATATACCGGAAAAAAAATCCCCCGGTATAGAAGCTCAAACAAAAGAACATTTCCCAGATTCTGACGAACCATCTGCCATGTTTCTTTTGTCAATGTCTTCATGGTACGTTCACTCTTTCTGCTCCTCCCCCAGCGACGCAATCATTTGATTCAGCGAAAACATCTTGTCATCCAGCATATCCACTACAGCAGCACATGCCTTTAGCTCCGCCTGTACGCTTGCCGGGGCATTTCCTTCAAATTTGTAATAAATCTTGTGCTCCAGACTCGCCCAAAAATCCATTGCCACCGTTCGGATCTGAATCTCCACCTTGGTTTCTGCAGGTCCCTGACTTAAATAGATGGGTATGGTAACAACCATATGATAGCTTTTATACCCATTCGGCTTGGGATTTCTGATATAATCCTTCACATGAAGAATTGTCACATCACTCTGCCGTGCAATCATATCCGCGATCTGATAAATATCCTGGGTATAGGAGCATATGATCCGGATACCTGCAATATCATTGAGCCTTTCCACCATATTCTGGATAGTAACCTCATGCCCTGCGCGCTTTAGCTTCTTGACAATGCTGCTGGGCGTTTTTAAACGGGATTTAATGTGCTCAATGGGCGTATGTCCATAAATGTGAACAAATTCACTGTTTAGAATCTCAATCTTGGTGTTGATTTCCTTCAGCGCGGAATCATACAAAAACATGATAGATTTCCACTGGTCGATCTGGCTGCGGTTATTAGGAACCTTTGATACCTGTATGCTGCTTTCCATACATTAAAGCTTAATGTCCTTCAGCAAGGAGGCAAGTCCTGTGGTGGCGGCTCCGGACTCCTTGTAATGAAATACTTCTTCCTTTGTCTCCTCGCCCTGCTCTAAAGCCTTCATGCTCAGGCTGATACGACCGTCTCCTACACCAATAACCTTTACCTTAACCTTCTGGCCTTCCTTCAGCACCACTCCAGGATTCTTAATGCGCTGCGCACTGATCTGAGATACATGCAGAAGTCCCGTTACGCCTGTCTCCAGATCGACAAAAGCGCCGTAATCCTTAATGCTGTCCACAGTGCCCTCTAAAACAGCGCCAACCTTGACTGCTGACATTTTTTCTGCTTTCTCGGCAGCCTCTTTTTCTTTCATTACCACTCGGGCTGACAAAACCAGCTTCTTGCGCTCCGGCTCCACGGTAATCGGCACCACCTCCAGATACTTGCCTACATAATCCTCTAACTTTTCTACATATCTGGTGGAAATATGGGATGCCGGAATAAAGCCCTGAATCTCATCAATGTAAGCCACTACGCCGGACTTTACTACCTCTTTAACCTTAACCTTGGCAACCGTCTTATTCTGCATCATCTCCAGAAGGTTAGCCCATTTCTGTGCATCGGGTCCCTCCTGCTCCTGGTAATCATTGCGGCGCTGGTCAAACTCCTTATAAGAAGCCTCCAGCTCATTGGCAAAATCCGCCATAGTCTCTGCTTTTTCCGTTTCTGCCTTCACCGGCTCTGCTGCAGACTCCGCAGCATTTACCGCCTCCGCCTCTGCGGCTTTTGGCTCAGCGGCTGCAGCCTCCATGGCTTCTGCCGCATTTACTTCCATGTTCTTTACTTCTTCATTCATTGTACAACACTCCTTTACTCTGCCTCATTACCGGATTAAAGGAACCAACGCTCCGGCTGCTACGAAGACTTTACCACATTTTCGCATATTTTTCTATAGTTTTCTTCGGAAAAATGTGTTATACTCGGTACGGTTTCTTAAAACAGCCCTTTTTTTGCTCCCAAAGCAGCTTTGGGCTGCAGAATAGAAACTAATTCTTAATCATTAACAGGACAAAAGCATATGAAAGACATTCTTGATCTGCATACTCACACCATTGCCAGCGGTCATGCCTACAACACGCTTTACGAGATGGCGCAGTCCGCCTCCCAAAAGAGACTGGCACTTTTAGGCGTCACAGAACACGCCCCGCGTATTCCCGGAGCCTGCCACCCCTTTTATTTCATTAATTTTAAAGTGATCCCCCGGACTCTTTTCGGCGTCCGCCTTCTGATGGGCTGTGAGCTGAATATTATTGACCAAAGCGGCGCTATTGACCTGGAACCTCGTTACCAGGGGGAGTTAGACTTTGGCATTGCCAGCATTCATGAGCCCTGCTATGACAAGGGCACTGCCGCACAGAATACAGCCGCCTACTTAGGCGCCATGAAAAATCCTCTGGTACACATAATCGGCCATCCGGATGACGGACGCTTTCCTGTGGACTATGAAACCTTAGTCTGTGCCGCAAAAGAACATCATGTACTGCTGGAAGTAAACAACAGCTCCCTCACCCCTGGCTGCCACCGGAAGAACTCCCGTGAAAACCTGATTACCATGCTGGAGTATTGCCGCAAATACCAGGTCTCCATCATTATGGACAGTGACGCTCACTGTGAAGCCGATGTGGGAAACCATGCCAATGCCCACAGCATTTTGGAGGAAACAGGCTTCCCGGAAGCTTTAGTGGTCAACAACTCTCTCCAAAAGGCGGCTTCATTCCTGCCGACCCTTCAAAAGCACCTTGCTTTAGGAGAATACAGCCATGATTAATTTCCTGAACCTGGAATATTTTCTTGTGGCGGCAGAGGAACTGAACTTTACAAAAGCCGCCAAGCAGCTTTATATCTCCCAGCAGTCCTTAAGCAATCACATTTCCAATATGGAAAAGGAATTTGATGTGATTTTGTTTAACCGGACAAATCCTCTGACACTGACCTATGCGGGCCAGGCATTGAAAAAGCGGGCAAGGCAGCTTCTTGTCATGAAAAACGAGACCTACCGGGAGCTGGCAGACATCAAGGACTTTTCCACCGGAAAACTTACCATTGGAGTATCCCATACCAGAGGCCGGGTCATCCTTCCGGAAATCCTCCCAATATACCGGGAGCAATTTCCCAATATAGACCTTTGTCTTTTAGAGGGCAATTCTACAGAGTTAGACAACGGACTTCTTCATGGCGATGTGGACCTAATCATTGGAATGCTGCCCTTTCGGGTGGAAAATGTAGGGACTGTTCCTATCTGTGAGGAAGAAATCCTTCTGGCTGTGTCTGATGCAGTCTTAGAACGCTCCTTCCCCGACCAGGCAGCAGAAATCAAAGAGCAGCTTGCCAGCCACACGGATCTGACGCTTTTAAGTGACTGTCCTTTCCTTCTCATCAATGAGGGGAATCGGGTGCGCACTCTTGCCAACGAAATGTTTGCAGATGCTGCCATTACCCCACAGATTATCTTAGAGACCGAAAATATTGAGACCGTACTGGCTTTAGCCATGAAGGGAATGGGAATTACCTTTTACCCCAAAATGTTTATGGCAAGCCACAAGGATATTAATGCTTTTAATGATAAAGTTAGACTGCATACATCCATGAATTTTTATTCCTTGGATTCTCCCAAAGCCCATGGAACCTTGGCCATCGGCTTTCATAAGGGACATTATATGTCTCAAGCCGCACAGGAATTTATACGAATCGCCAAAGAGGTACTGTAAGCTTAAACGTTCCGAATCAAAACAGATAGTTAAAAGGCTGCCGCAAAATCCCGCAATGAATACGCCGGTTTGCAGCAGCCTCTTATTTTTTACAAATTTTCAATCATACTCATATTTTCTTGTCACAATATCTTTTTACATCTATGTTCCTGTAACTCATATTATTTCAGAATCCCTCCAAGCAGTGTAGATAACCGTTTCGTGAGAGCATCCGCATTATTCAGGAAAATCACATCCTGCACTTTGTTTTCTTTTACAAAATCAATTAAATTATCCTCATAATACCTATAGTCTACCACATAAACCATCTGATAATGATCTACCAAAAACGGCACAAAGGCATTTCCATAAGATTCCTTGATCACCACACAGGAAGAACCATCTGTAATATCCGGATTATTGATCCAGGAAAAAGGATTATCTCCTCCGATAAAGCAGCTATACTTAACTCCCGGAGCATAGTCACTCACATCATTAATAATGTTCCATTTCTTTTCTCCTCCGTCCTTTTCAATATACCGGATCACGTTTGTCCCCTTTGGCACATAAGCCGTAATGGTATCTGCATTATTCTTCAGAACCTCTGATTGATTGCTGAACGAATAAAAGCTTCCGACAAAATGGTCAAATACTCTTGTCTCATACTCCTCCAGCCCCTTGGGTTCAAATCCTTTTGCCTTTGCAAATTCCAAATAGCCATAATAAGCGCCCAAAGCAGTCCAATGATGATCCGTGTTATAATATATATATTCTGCGTTATGCTTTTTCAAAGTATCAAAAACCGGCACCTTTTTCACACTGCTGTCAATCTGTCCATACACATAATCAAAAACCTTATTTTGAGGAGAGCTTTTTAAATTTTCCTGAATCTTTTCATCCAAACATACACTTACTGCCGTAGGCACAAGCATGTTATATACCTGGGCTGTTCCACTAAGCTTCTTGGCCGCATCATTGATAGCAGCCGCATACAAGTCAGCCCCTTCCCGGTTAAAATAATAAAGCTCAAATCCCTTTCCGTCCGCAATATATACGGTTCCTGCCACCTCAGGCTCTGTGTGAATCGTGGCATCCGGAAGTTTCTCCTGTCCTGCCTCGGCTGCCATCTGAGCCGCTTCCGCCACCACATCAGAAATGGAACTGTCCATTGTTTCCGTCTGTCTTTCAGCCAGCGTCTCTTTTACAGGTTCAGCGTCTTCATCCTCCTGCTGTTCTGGAAAGGTTTCCGCTGCTGCCGGAGGATTTCCTGCCTCCGGTATCTCATCTGCCTCTGCGATTGCTCCGTAAAGCTGCTGGGTCTTCACCCCATAAAGCTCCTTCACCTTGGAATTGGCTGAAAGCAATGTCTCACGGAAAGGGAAAGTATCTGCATACCACAATGTGATCTGGCTGAAATACTCACCGCTTAAAAAGGTATTCAGTTGAAACTGAGGGAACCGTTCCAGCTCCCTCTTTTCCACATCTGATACTTTAGGTCTTAAAGGTATGGACATCCCTAATATAAACAAAACAAGAAGACCAATAACAAAAAGATATAATGTAACTTTATCACGACGTTTCAAAAGCTTTCGTACCTGAAGCTTCATATGATGTTTTCTCATATATTGTCCGTTCCCTTCTAAAACTGGAAATATAAAAATGGATTATAACTGTTGCCAACCAATGCCAAAACCGACAGCCCCCACAAAATCATCATCAAAACAACCTGTCCTACATATACCGGATAAGCCAGGCGGCTGCGCCGGGAATACCAGTGGAGCAACATCTCCTTTCCTTTTTTAAACAAGGGAGTGCAGGCAAGAACCGCAAAAATCATAAAAAACAAATTATTTTTCAAAATGATCTCTGTATGGATATTCATAAACCCATTTTCATTTTTTCCAAACATGCCTTTTAAAATCACCAAAATATTGCCCATATTCTCTGAACGGAACAAGACCCATCCAAAGAAAACTACAATCAAAGCATATATATGACCAAAGACGGAGGGTATCTTCTCTAACAGCTTCCCTAAAAAGGCTCTCTCCATCAAAAGAAACACAAAAAAATACAATCCCCACAGCACATAATTCCAACTTGCTCCATGCCAAAACCCTGT
The DNA here is from genome assembly GCA_910586205.1 of uncultured Lachnospiraceae bacterium. Taxonomy (GTDB): domain Bacteria; phylum Bacillota; class Clostridia; order Lachnospirales; family Lachnospiraceae; genus Brotaphodocola. The sequence continues at coordinate 30,198 of CAJUGD010000038.1, forward strand.
AAGAAGCCAGACCACAAAAAGATTTCTAACATTTTTCAGCTTTCCGCAGCGGCTTCCGCCCAAGGGAATATATACATAGTCCCGAAAAAATGTGCTTAAGGTCATATGCCATCTTCTCCAGAAATCCTTAACAGACACAGCCATATATGGATAATTAAAATTTTCTTCATAATGAAGGCCAATCATCTGCCCCATACCAATAGCCATATCAGAATATGCTGAAAAATCCAAATAAATCTGAAGCATGTACATTAACATTCCCACCCACAGACCTGCAGCCGGAATCCCAGCCAGCTCCTGAGTTATTGACGGAAGAAGGGAATCTGCTATGGAGGCACAGCTATTTGCCAGCACAGCCTTTTTGGCAAGCCCCACAAAAAAACGGCGGATTCCTTTCCCAATCAAGGGAAGCCTGGCTGAACGATTCTCCAGTTCGTCAGCCACATACTCATACCGAACAATGGGACCTGCAATGCACTGATGAAACAGCCCTGCATAAAGCAAAAGCATCCAATACTTTTTCTGTGCCTGCACTTCTCCTCTATACACATCCACCACATAAGAAAGAAGCTGAAAAGTGTAAAAAGAAATACCAATCGGAAGCACAATCTGAGGAACCACTGACGGCACATGAAACAAGGCCTGAACATTTGTCAGAAAAAAAGTCAGGTATTTAAATATACCAAGAATCAAGGCAAGTCCCACACAACCGGCGGTAAGCCACTGCTTCCTTTTTCTTTGATTTCTTCTGTACTGCTCTATTCTGAGTGCTGAAAACCACGCGATCCACACCATCCCCATCAGCAAAAGCAGATACTTTGGTCCTCCCCAAGAATAAAAGATCAGGGAAAAGATCAGCATTTCAATATTTTTTGCCTTTATATTCGGCATAAAACAATAAAAAAACAAATTAAGCGGCAAAAAAAACAATATAAAAAACAGGCTGGAAAAAACCATAAACCGTATCCCCCATTCCACTATCTTCTTCGTATCAATATTTGTAAAGTCATTCCCTTGCGGGCCTCTTACATTATACACAGATACTGACATTATTTCCAGAGTTTTTTCAGAAAGAAACTTATTTTCATTCTTGACAGTATCTTCTCTTTTCTGTAAAATAATAATGATTCTTATTATTTTATCCCATAATATGTGCAGAATCTTGCATTCCCGCACATCCTTCACATATTTTGACGGAAAGAGAGCTGCTTATGAAAATACTAAAATACAGCCGCCAAAGGGAATCCATTAAATCATGCCTATCCGGACGAACCGATCACCCTACGGCGGACATGATTTATACAGACATAAAAGAAGAATTTCCCAATATTAGTCTGGGAACGGTTTATCGAAATCTGAATCTTCTCTCCGAACTGGGAGAAGTTCAAAAACTGGCGTGCGGTGATGGAAAAGATCATTTTGACTGGAATACTGCACCCCACTATCATTTTGTCTGCAGACATTGCGGAGCAGTACTGGACTTACCTCTTACACCCTATGAAGATCTGCAGCACCAGGCACAGAAAATATTCGGCGGCACCGTTGACAGTCATATGGTATACTTTTACGGCCGCTGTGCACTTTGTGAAAAAACGGCAAAATAAGAACGGTTTTACAGAAAATACAGAAAATATTTCTCAAAAACTGATTGACTTTTTGTAATGGATATGCTAAATTAATATCAGTAATCATTACTGTTTTGGTACTGATTAAAATAACACTACAATCAAATATTTAAAATAAAGAAAAGGAGATTACGTTATGAAAAAATGGGTTTGTTCTGTATGTGGCTATGTTCATGAGGGGGATTCTGCTCCGGATTCCTGTCCCCAGTGCAAGGCGCCGGCTTCCAAGTTTGTAGAGCAGGGCAGCGGAAGGTCTTGGGCTGCTGAGCATGTAGTAGGAGTTGCTCAGGGAGTCAGCGAAGACATTATGGCTGATCTGAGAGCGAATTTCAATGGAGAGTGTACAGAAGTTGGCATGTACCTGGCCATGGCAAGAGTAGCCCACAGAGAAGGCTATCCGGAAATCGGCCTGTACTGGGAAAAAGCTGCATATGAGGAAGCAGAGCACGCTGCTAAGTTTGCAGAGCTGTTAGGTGAGGTTGTTACTGACAGCACAAAGAAGAACCTGGAAATGCGTGTAGAGGCAGAGAATGGCGCCACTGCTGGTAAGTTTGACTTAGCAAAACGTGCTAAAGCTGCCAATCTGGATGCAATCCATGACACAGTTCATGAGATGGCCCGCGATGAGGCCAGACACGGCAAGGCATTCGAGGGTCTGTTAAAGAGATATTTTGGCTAAATCTCATAAATACTTTCTCTATAAAAGGGGGGACAGGCATATAATGTCTGTTCCCCCTTTTCCTCTCTGATATTCTCTCTCGGATCTGATATCCTCTTTCTGATGTATTTCTTTAGAATTTCTCTTACTTCTTTTTCCTTTGTGGTTATTTTTCCATTGCTTCCTTCACATCCTTCTTAAACTGTTTCCAAGCATCCTCATTTTCCACATAATACTTGGGACAATTTTTTCCGGAAACATCATGATGACGAATTAAATCCTTAGAAGAAAGCTCCAGCTCCTCACAAAGCCATGCTGTAAGACGAACCAGGGAATCATATGTCTTTGGATTAAACTCTCCGGTATCATCAGGATGACATACTTCAATGGACAACGTATCAAAATTACGGGGAGCTGCGGCATACGTTACCTCTGAAAGCGGTATGATTTGAAGTATCTCCCCTTCCAGACCTACAATAAAATGGCTTCCTCCCACTGTTCCGGATTTTTGAGGATCCTGATCTGCAAGATTATCAAAATAACTGCGGTTTGCGGCTGCGGAAGATCCTTTATTAGCCACATAATGTATCACAATATTATCAACTCGTTTTAAGGTCACATCCGGACGGGAAAACAAATTTTTGCGGATAAAATCCTGTTCAATCCAGGACGGCATCTCAATCTCCTTTAGATTGATCGTATATGGACGTTCATAACCCCACAGATAATATCCTCCCCCCAGCCCTGACGCCGTACCGATAGCTAAAGCTAAAAGTGGTACACTGATCTTTATAAAAACAGAACCTCCCTTTTGTCTGCTTTTTCTTTGAGAACGAGGGGAATCCTGAGCCAGCCTGCGGATTTTTTCATCATTGTTTTGACTTGCACGAGGCTGAATCTGCCGGATTTTGCTGTAGTCCCTCTTAAAAATATCTTCTTCTGATAATCTGTCCCTAGTGCCTTTTTTATCTCTCATTATGTACTCCTTATTAATGTCTGCTCTCCTATTACAGATTATTCACGGAGAGCCGATTTCTTTCTAAACCATCTAAAAAAGTATAACATATTTAAAAATCTCTGTCAGCCAGAAGTTTAATGAAAAATATTCTTAAAAACTTGCAGCAAAGAATTAAGTGCGATATAATCAAAAATAAAACCAAGGTCAAGCAACAGACCCTCTCGCAGAAAGGAATAATACCAAATGAAATTAGTAACCTATCAGGCTGGACAAAGGACCGGGGTGGGAGTCATCAGTGCTGACGGAGAATGGGTATTTCCCATTCAATCCATTGGCCCCGAATACACAACCATGATGGAAGTAATCAAACAAATGAGTGATTCTGAAAAGCAGCTTTTGGATTATGCCTCCAGACAGGAGCCTTATTCCTACCGGGGAGCAGCACGGCTGCAGGAAGTACGGCTGTTAGCGCCTATTCCGGCCCCTGAGCAGGATATCATCTGCTTAGGAATCAATTATATGGATCACGCAGAAGAATCTGCCCGTTTCCGCAAAAGAGAATTTGACGGCAAAAGACCCTATGCTGTATATTTTTCTAAACGGGTCAATAAAGCCACTGCTGACGGAGAAAATATCCCTTCCCATGAAAATCTGGTAGACAGTCTGGACTATGAGGCGGAACTTGCCTTTATTATTAGAAAAGATGCTAGAAATGTAACAGTAGATCAGGTGAAAGACTACATATTCGGCTATACGATTTTAAATGATGTCAGTGCCCGAAATATACAGAACCGCCACAATCAGTGGTATTTTGGAAAAAGTTTAGATGGATTTTCTCCTATGGGTCCCTGTATTCTGACAGCAGATTCCATCGCCTATCCGCCTTGTCTTGAGATTCGTTCTTATGTAAATGGAGAGCTTCGGCAGAACAGCAATACCAGTAAGCTGATCTTTAACATTGATCATATTGTCTGTGAACTGTCTAGCGGAATGACCTTAAAGGCTGGCACTATCATTTCTACTGGAACTCCCTCAGGAGTGGGTATGGGGTTTGACCCTCCTAAGTTTTTAAAATCAGGAGATGAAGTGATCTGCCAGATTGAAGAAATCGGACAAATCCGAAATGTGATAGAATAATATATTTTACTGAAAACATTGCATGAATTGCTCGATAGGAACGCCATCTGTGTGCCTGTGAAGTGACTGTACAGCGGAAACTACGGTTCCTTCACAGGCATACTTTATACTCTTGCAAGCAATTTTCAGACACACTCTGATGTCATCAAAATATTTGCATAAAACAAAAAGTCTCTGTCAAAACAGAGACATAAAAGAGCGACAGACGGGACTCGAACCCGCGACCCCGACCTTGGCAAGGTCGTACTCCACCAACTGAGCCACTGTCGCATAAATATCACGCATATACCCTCAAAACCACATATTGAACACATCCGAACCTTCTGCAGCAACCGC
>CAJUGD010000039.1 GCA_910586205.1 uncultured Lachnospiraceae bacterium
ACAGGCTTTATGGGGCCTGCGGCGATTTTTTCTTTATTCAAGTGTTGAACTCCCGATTTTTGAAAGGCTCCCGATTCCGCCGAAATGATCATAGACATAGTTCTTTACCTTTCTATAATCCACTGCAATCTCCTGCAGCTTCTCCATATCTTCTTTGGAAACCGGCTCTTTATTAAATTGGCGAACCGTTTTGCATATCTTATCAGACGGCATCTTCTCTCTCATTTTGCTGTATTATCAAGCTTTTCTTTATTTCCAAAATGTGTACATTTTGGTACGGATTTTTTTGATTCAAATTTAGTCTAAATCAGCTATATCTTAATATATTATCGTCAAAAAATCAATAATCTTAATTACTTTTTCTATGGATATTTACCCAACAACTTCCAATGTGCAATCTGTACCAAAATGTACACATTTTGGAAATAAAGAAAAGCTTGATAATACAGCAAAATGAGAGAGAAGATGCCGTCTGATAAGATATGCAAAACGGTTCGCCAATTTAATAAAGAGCCGGTTTCCAAAGAAGATATGGAGAAGCTGCAGGAGATTGCAGTGGATTATAGAAAGGTAAAGAACTATGTCTATGATCATTTCGGCGGAATCGGGAGCCTTTCAAAAATCTATCCGGGCTACACAGTCCAGAATGAGATGACAGCTGCAAATCTGAGAAAGGCATTAGGACTTCCCAGTGTTTATTTTTACCTGGCTGTTTTTGATGCCTTAGCCGATATTAAGAGCCAGTGGATTCGGACAAAAGCAAAGGTATTACAGCTCATAGGGGAAAATCAAAATCTGACGCCAGAGGAAAAACACTATCTCCGTTTCGTGCTAAAGGTCAACAATGCATTTACTGCAATATTGAATCAGGAGGCTATGAAGCTGCCGCAGGATATTCGCAGAAAATATGAGGAAGTGTCAGCAGGCGTTTCCGTAGAACATCTGCACCGCTATCTGTGCCGGCAAGTGAGAAAGTATCACGTAAAACAGCACACAGACATGGCAGCAGGCTTTTCCCTTACAGAGCGGGCATATCGATACAATGATCATGGCATTTATATTTCCACAAAACAAAATCGAAAGCGTATTTTTGTTCCGTTGACAGATAATAACCAATATAAAAGCCAGATATATTTGAAATTGTATCCAGATAAAGCCAGTATTGAGATTATGGTACCGGTTTACAGAGCCATCCGTTCCTATGAAGAATATACCAATGAAATAGGCATTTCCATGGGTATGTTTACCATGGCTACCGTCAGCAGCGGCAACTGCTACGGAGAAGGATTTGGAGATTATCAGGCTAAGTATGGAGAATGGATCCGAAGCCAGACTGCCAGTTACAACAGCAATCGGGAAGCAAATCCAGGAAGAAAGAAATACAGCGCAAAGAAGAAACGGATGGAAGAACAGCTTCACGCCTATATTAATCAGGAATTGAATCGGCTTCTTAAGTGTGAAAAGCCAAAGACCATCTATATGATAAAGCTGCCAAAGCCTCAAAAGGGCGGTAAAAGCCACAAGATCAACAATCAGATTGCCATGTGGCAGCGGGGATATATTCGCAGCCGACTGATTCAGAAATGTAAAGAGCAGTCCATAGAGCTTGTTGAGGTTTTGGGAAAAGACATCAGCAGAGAGTGCAGCCAATGCGGGAAAATGGGGAGCCAAAAGGACGGCCTTTTTGTTTGCGGGGACTGCGGTTATCAGGCAGACAAAAAGCTGAATGCTGCTAAGAATGCGCTGAAGCGGGGAATAGAAGGGAAAATAATCCGCTGAAAAGATCATAAGAACAACTGTGTGGATAAATTCTGGCATCAGGCCGGAATTTTACCGTAAGGATCAGACAGAAGGTTCATGATATAAAAAGAAGACGGCATTAGAAGGCAGGGAAAGCCTGCGTATTGGGTATGCCAAGACCTTGTGAACACGGAAATTCCAGAAGGAACCATGATGTAGCAGGGAGCGAAGTGGGACATCCCACATCATCCGAAAGGATGACCAATATGCCTTATTTTCTATTTGTGATGGGAAGAAACAGAACAAGAGGCATGTTTCGTTTCAGGAGAAATGCAGGGCAGATATTGATAATATAAATGTGATTTTGCAGCGGTTCGGTTTGCCTGAATCGCTGCATGATTGATAAAAAAGGAATGGAAAACCATGAGAAAGACCCACAAAAAGCAGGCACAAGATTTTATCAGGCTGTTGGAACAGGCGCATTTGGAAATAAAAAGATTTATGGAAAAACAGCAGAATGCTGTAGCTATGGATTTGTTAGGGCAGTGTCAGGAGGGAGCTATTGGGCTGGGGAATCTGATTGAAAAAGAAGAAGGAGAAGATTTTCCTACGATTTCCCTTTTGCAGTCCTACTGTGAACAGACTTTCCATATTTATGAAGAACTATCCCGGGATAATCAGGCCGTAAATCCAGATAAAGCCTATAAAAGTCTGAAAAAGTCCCTGATCCAGATCGAAAATAGTGTAAAAAATGATATTAAGGTGCGCCTGGAAGTGGTTTTTATGCCATACAAGGCTTCTATGTGGGACAGCATGGAAAGTGTGTGGAGCGCCGCATTTAAGGACCCGGACTGTGATGTGTATGTTGTTCCTATTCCCTATTATGAGAGAAGCGCAGACGGAACCTTTGGGGAGCCCTGCTACGAAGGAAATGCCATGCCGGATTATGTGCCGGTAACTTCTTATAACACCTATCATCTTCAGGACAGAATGCCGGATGTGATTTATATTCACAACCCGTATGACCAGGGAAACTATGTCACAAGCGTTGCCCCCCGGTTTTATTCTTGCGAGCTGAAAAAATATACGAATTGTTTAGTTTATATACCCTATTACGCTACGGCAGGAGGAATGAGTGAGGGTCAGGCTTTATGCCCGGCTTATTTTCATGTGGATTATATTGTGGTCCAGTCTAAAAAATTTATCAAATTCTTTGATCCGGTGATTCCGGAACAAAAGTTTCTCCCGTTTGGATCGCCTAAATTTGACAGAGTGATTCAGATGTGCAGCAATCCGCCCCAGCCGCCGGAAGAATGGAAGGAAAAATTAAAAGGCCGGAAGGTTTATTTTTATAATACAAGCATAAATGGCATGTTGGAGGATACAGAAAGGTTCTTAAAAAAGATGGAATATGTATTCCGGTGCTTTGAGGGGAGGGAAGATGCCTGCCTGCTTTGGCGTCCCCATCCTCTTTTGGAATCCACATTTGACTCTATGAGAAAAGACTATAAGGCGTGGTATATGGAACTCAAAGAGAGGTTTATAGAAGAAAACAACGGGATCTATGACAATACCCCGGATATCACCAGTACCATTGCTTTGTCAGACGTATACATAGGAGACGCAGGGACAAGCGTTACCTCTCTTTTTGGAATCGTGGGAAAGCCGCTTTTTATTTTTAATAATCATATTAATACCCTTCCGGATTCTGATGACTGGCGCGGTGAAAAGATACATCCTGTTTTGGATATATGGGGGAATGATCAGTATTACGTTACAAGAAATAATCAGCTTTGGTATTCTGAAAAAAATGATCTCCATTATAAATTTCATATGGATTTAGGAACCGGATATTCGGGAGGCGGGTATTATATAAAAGCTTTGGCGATAAAGGGCAAAATCTATGTCATACCAGGCAATGCTCAGAATCTTTTGATCATTAAAAACAAAAAGATCAGGAAGATTGAGTTTAAAACACAGATTTCACGTCCCGGGGCGTTCTGCAGCTATTGGTACAATGAAAAATACATATTTTTATTTCCTAATCAGTATCCGCTGCTTCTTCGATTTAATATTGAGACAGAGGAGCTTCAGGGCATCGAAGGGATACGGCAGTTTAACGTGAGGAACGTGTCAGGAGAATGGCGTATCGGCGGTATTGGCATATACGGAAATGAATTGGTTTTCGCTTCTCCTGTGGATCACGAGTTTATCTTTGTGGATATGGATACCTTAAAGGCAAGAGGGATGTGCAGCCATTCTGAATGCAATATGGGGACACAAAGCATTGTAACTGACGGGGAGGAGCTGTGGCTATTGCCAATGAATGGAATGACCATCATTTGCTGGAATCCCAGGACAGGCTATGTGCGGGAATATAATGACATTCCCCAAGATTTCCGGTGTATTAAATGGCCGGATGGCCGGGAATGTGAGGAAAGGCCGTATAGAAACATTGTATTTTCAAGGGCAGGAGACAGAGAAAAGATCGTTATATCTCCATATTGGGGCAATATGTATTTAACTCTTGACAGAGAGACAGGAAAAATGGAAAGGTGGGAACCGCCGATTCCATTTGCGAACCGGGGCAAGAACGGGTATTTTGCCGCGGAAGGAATGGGAGGATTCTATATCACATATCCGCGGCAGGGAAAAGCGGTTCAGAGGATCTGGTATGCGCCGGAAAGAAAGTTCTATGATGTGGATATTAATACAAATGAATATAAAGAGGTAGAAATAGAGCTTGATTATGAAGAAATAAAAGAGAAGGAACCTGGCTTTATGGAAGAATCCCAGTGGCTCCAATATTGCTTAAATGAAAATGCATTTAATTCTTTAAAGGACATGCTGGACGGAAATCTGACTGGGAATCCTTTTGATAAGGACAGGCAGATCAAGGCTTTTTCTAAGATCAATGCAGCTACAGACGGAAATTGCGGGGAAAGAATACATTGGTTTATTAAGGGAAAGGCATGAACTTGCCTTTTCCATAAGCAGAAGCGGCAATAGATATATGGTTTGCAAATACAGGGAGAGGAGCAATCAGGAAGTGTTATGATAAAAGTAATTACATATGGGACATTTGACCTCTTCCATGAAGGTCATTACAGGCTGCTGCAGAGAGCTAAGGCACTGGGGGATTATCTGATTGTAGGGGTGACGACAGAAGCTTATGACAAGACAAGAGGGAAGCTGAATGTGGTAGATTCCCTTGTGACCCGAATCGAAAATGTAAAGAAGACGGGATTTGCCGATGAAGTGATCATAGAAGAAGAACCAGGGCAGAAATTTAATGATATTAAAAAATTTCAGATAGATATCTTTACAGTAGGTTCTGACTGGGTAGGAAGCTTTGACTATCTGAAGGATTTTTGTAAAGTCATATATTTGGAACGGACAAAAAATATATCCAGTACTATGCTGCGTGAGAGAAACAGCAGTATTCAGAGAATTGGAATCATAGGGACAGGCCGGATTGCAGAACGATTCATTCCAGAGGCAAGGCTGGTCAGCGGAGTCAGCACCCAGGGAGTGTATAATCCTCATACAGAAAGCGCAAAGAGGTTTGCAGACAAATGGGAGATCAATGCTTATACGGATCCGGAAGAATTTTATAATGCAGTTGATGTGGTGTACGTTGCATCCCCTCATGAGACTCATTATGAATATATAAAATCTGCATTGGAGCACGATAAGCATGTGCTGTGTGAAAAGCCAATGGTTTTGAAAAAAGCACAGGCAGAGGAATTGTTTGACTATGCAAAGGAAAGAAACCGAGTCTTGTTTGAAGGAGTCAAGACAGCCTATTGTCCGGGATTTCATAAGCTTTTGGGAATTGCCAGCAGCGGCATAGTAGGGAATATACGCAATGTGGAAGCTTGCTTTACAAAGCTTGAAAATCCAGAGAGCAGAGAACTGACTGACTTAATGTATGGAGGAAGTTTCCTTGAATTGGGAAGCTATGTGATGCTGCCGATTTTAAAACTTTTCGGACAGGATTTTGAAAAAGTCCGTTTTGACACTATCAAAGGGGAAAACGGTTTGGATATTTTCACAAAAGCGTCCTTTTGCTTTCCGACGGGAATTGCTACAGCCACCTGCGGTCTTGGTGTAAAGTCGGAAGGGAGACTGTTGATTGCAGGCACAAAAGGATATATTGTAGCAGAAGCGCCCTGGTGGAAGACTACCTATTTTGAAGTACATTATGAGAATCCAGGAGAAGTTGAGAAATATTCAGAACGGTTTCTGGGAGATGGGCTGCGGTATGAAATCAGCGATTTTTTGTCCAGAATAACCGGAAACAGCAGCAGTGAATTTAAGCTGACAAGAGGGGAGACAGTGGCACTGGCCAGGATTATGGAAGTGTTTATGGAGGCAGCGGGGAGAGGGAAATAAAGAATGATGGAACCTTATATCAGTCAAAATTCAAAACAATTTTTTGCATTTAATGTATGGAGTATAGAAGCAGCCAAGGCTGTTATGGATGGAGCCGCTCGGATGGAATGTGATGTAATACTGCAAACTTCAATGAAGGCATTTAAGCAGTTGGACAAAGAGGAAATTCGTACATTTGTTAACCGCTATATGGAGAGAAAGAAAATACATGCATATCTGCATTTGGATCATTGCAGAGAAGTGGATTTTATCAAAGAAGCTATAAATTATGGTTGGGATTCAGTGATGATTGATGCTTCAGACAAAACATTAAATGATAACATTCAGATTACGAATGATATATGCAAGATGGCACATAAACAAAAAATATTGGTAGAAGCAGAAGTAGGGCGTATACCAGGAAGTGAAGATGGTGTAGGCGGGACGGAAGCAGGAATCGCAAGAATAGAGGATATTAAATGTTTCGTAAGAAATACCAATGTGGATATTCTTGCTGCAGCAGTTGGCACAGCTCATGGATTTTATAAAGGAATGCCTAGGATTCATTATGATTTAATAGAAAGAATATCAAGGATAACAGCAATACCACTGGCAGTGCATGGCGGGTCTGGGCTTACGGAAGAAATGCTGCTGAAGATACTTTCTTACAAAAATGTAAAGAAAATTAATGTTTCTACAGAGGTAAAACTGGCATATAGACAGGGAATTGAAGAATGCATTCAGAAAGAATGCACAGATAGGGGAGCTTTTGATCCGTTAGAAGTGGAGAGGCGCATTCACGATTCAGTGGAATATATGACAGTAAATAAGCTGAAATTATTAAAGAGAGCAGAATAGATATGAAAACAATTCTTGTTTTGAATATGGGGATGAAAAGTATCCGAAGCATACTATTTGATAGTGAGGGCAATAAGCTTGCTTATTCTGCACTGCCTTTAGAAACTTCGTTGACAGGTGATACTGTGACACAGATGCCCGCAGAGTGGTGGGAAAAGGCATGCAAGGTTATACAGGAAACAGTAGTGGACGCAGGGAATATTTTTATTGATTATTTGACAGTGACAACATCATCTTCTTGTTTAGTGTGTATTGATAAAGAGGGAAGACCACTTCTTCCCTGTATGATGGTATCTGATAAGCGGGCAAAAAAAGAAAGTATTTTATTAAAAAACGCAAATATGTTTTCCAAAGTAAGTGAAAGGACAGGATTGGGGGCAGATCCTTCTTTTATGATTCCTAAAGCTATGTGGATAAAGAACAATAAAAAAGAATTGTTTGACAAGGTGTACAAGCTTTTATCCCCCAACGATTTTCTGATTTCAAAGTTTACCGGACAGTATGTGACGGATTATATGAATGCCCAGAAATGGCATTATGATATGGAGAAACATCATTATCCTTTGGATTTGCTGGATGAGGTAGGGATTCCAGAAGAACTTTTGCCGGAGGTGGTTTCTCCTGGCGCTTATGTGGGAAATATTTTGCCTCAAATTGCAGAAGCTACAGGGTTGTCAAAAGAAACTCAGGTAGTTGTGTCTACCTATGATGCTATATGCTCCTTTATTGGAAGCGGAGGGTTGAAAAGAGGTGAGGCCAGTGACGTATCAGGTACAGTTACAGTATTTCGGGCAGTATCTGAACAGAAGCTTGAAAAGCCAATGAATAAAATCCAACAGCTTCCCTATTATGAAGGAAATATGCATATAGTTGGGGGATCCAATAACCTGGGAGGCGGTTTGATAGAATGGGTCAAGCAATGCTATTATCAAAATGAGCAGCTTCCTTATGAACTTATGGAAAAGGATGCAGGAGAGGCATCTATAGGGGCAGGGGGAGTTATTTTTCTTCCTTATCTTTTAGGAGAGAGGGCTCCTATTTGGGATAATTGTGCTCGTGGTGTATTTTTCGGATTGGAACGGATGCATACCAGGAAAGAAATGACAAGAGCAGTGTTTGAGAGTACAGGATTTATTGATTTGGATATGATTGGGGCTATAGAGGACGCAGGGGTGGAAATTAAAACAATTCGCTTATCAGGAGGACTGGCCAGATTAAACCTGATTTCTCAGATAAAAGCAGATATTACAGGTAGAGAAATTCAGGTGCTTTCTGAATTTGAGACCACTGCGACAGGCGCTGCTATGATTGTATTGTTTGCACAGAAAATATATGGTTCGTTGCAGGAAGCAGCAGAAAATTTTGTAAAGATTCGAATGATTATTAAGCCGGAACTGAAAAATCATGAAAAGTATCAAGAGATATATAAGCTTTATAAAGAAACCTATCATACACTAAAACCATTATTTTCAAGACGAATGGAACTGACCGAGCGATTATACGGCAGTAAAAGAATAAAAATAGAAAATTTATAATAAAGAGGAATTATGAACGGTTATCAATTAAATATTCCAACAAAGGTTTATTTTGGAAGGGATATATGGAGAGAAGCAATAAAGTCATGGGACTCTCTTTTTTATGGAAATGTTCTGATTGTTACAACTGGCTGTTCTCTGAAACGATTGGGATATGTACAAGAATTAGAAAGAGTAATAAAGGAATGTGTTTTGGTTCGGCATTTGGTGACTTTTGACTCAATAAGCGCTAACCCTAAACTTTCAGAAGTGAAAGATGGTATTACAATGGGAAAGGCGGAAGGCATTGATGTGGTGGTTGGCTTTGGAGGGGGAAGCGCCATAGACGCAGCAAAAGCCATAGCATTAGGAATTGGCACAGACAGAAATATTGAGGATTTTTTCGACTATGGAATAGAAGCAAAAGGAGAGGCGCTTCCGGTAATTGCAATTCCGACAACTGCAGGAACTGGCAGTGAATTGAGTAAGGCAGCGATTCTTACCAAGGAACATCAAAACATTAAAAGGGGAATACGGGGAACAGCTCTTTATCCGAAGGCAGCGATTGTGGATTCTGTTTTTACGGAATCTGTTCCATACAAGATTACGATGGAGACTGGCTTTGATGTGCTGGCTCATGGAATTGAAAGTTATATTTCAAGAGCTGCTTCTCCATATACCAGAATGCAGTCTGAATATGCAGTCGGGATAGTGGGAAAATATCTTTCGATATTGTCAGAAGATTTACATAATATAAAAGCAAGACAAAAGATGTCGTATGCAAGCATGATTATGGGGATTAATTTGGGAAATGCCAGTACTTGTCTTCCCCACAGAATGCAGTATCCATTGGGAGCCTATACCAATACCAGCCATGGAAATGGGATTGCAGCATTGTTTACTTCCTGGATTAGTATGGAATATTCATATGTTCCGGAAAAAGTTGAGAAAATGTTGGGACTTCTTACAAGAAAAAGAATATGTGGAGGAGACGAGTGCGCCGGGGAAATGTATCAGTTTATAAAAAAGCTGGGCCTTCCTACAGGATTAAAGGAGCTGGGAGTGGACAGCTCTTTGCTGAAAGTCATGGCAGAAGCAGTAGAGGGAAATCTTAAAAATGATCCGGCTATAGAAGGATCAGACAGAGAGATTCTTTTAAAACTGTATGAAGAAGCATGGCAGTGAATGGTGACTTGTAGAAATAAGAAAAGAGGACACAGAGAAAATGCAGGCAATTATTATGGCAGCAGGGAAAGGAAGCAGGCTGGAGGGATTGACAGGAGGAGCGCCGAAATCCTTTGTGGAGATAAAGGGGAAAAAATTAATTGAGTATAATATCAAGCTTTTAGAGAAATATGGGATAAAAGACATAATTATTGTAACAGGGTATTGCTGCGAAGTGTTTGAGGAGTTTTTAAAAGACAAAAAGCAGATACGTTTAATCTATAATCCCTTTTATGAGATGGTAAATGTATTGGGGTCTTTTTATATGGGAATGGAAGCGCTGCATGATGATTTTATTTTTCTTCATGCAGATACTTTGTGTGAACCAGAGATTTTGGAAAAAATGATTCAAACGGAAGGGGATGTGATTCTTCCGGTAGAATATAAGGCATGTGATGAAGAAGCCATGAAGATACGAAGTAAACAGGGAAGATTGGTAGAGATTACAAAACAGATGCCATTAGAAGCAGCAGAAGGAGAATTTATCGGAATAGCAGCTTTCCAGAAAAAAGTGATTCCTGTATTGAAAGAAAAAGTGAAACAGCTTTTAAAAGAAAGAAAGTTTGATGCTTATTTCGAAAGTGCAATTCAATACCTGATTGATCAGGAGAATTTCCATATAGTACCAGTACCTACGGAAAACGCTTTTTGGGCTGAGATTGATTTTATGGAGGACTATGAAAAAGCGGTTGCCAAGATACCGGAAAGTCTTACATCTATATTTAAATAAATATAAAAGGATTTAATAATGATGAGACAAGATCAGAAAGAGGATTTATCAGAAAAGATATACATAGCAAAGAGAAAAACAAAGGCATGTATACATGCGCTTGCTTATTGTGCATGCCGGATATTTCCCATCGATCAGGATAAAATTGTGATGTGGACATTTGAGGGAACCGGAGGATATGGCTGCAGTCCCAAATATGTGGCCGAGGAGATCTTAAAAAGAAACAGGGAAGGAAAAACAAACTATAGAATTGTTTGGCTTTTAAACGATATAGGAAAAGAATTTCCCGAGGATATTAAAAAGGTAAAAAACACATTGTGGAAACGAGCCTATCATCTTTCCACTGCTGGAACATGGGTCAGCAATACCAGGACTTTCTATGGGACAAAAAAACGCAGAGGACAATCTTATATTCAGACATGGCATGCAACAATCTGCATAAAGCCTATAGGAAAATATAGGAAGGATCGGCTGCCGAAAATGGCTTATTTGGTTAGTAAATATGATTCAGGACTGATTGACTATGTATTGTCTGGCTCAACCTGGTGTGATCATATGTACCGGAAAGGCTTGATCTATAGAGGAAAGATTATAAAGACAGGAACACCGCGGTGTGACATTTTATTTAAAGATAAAGAAGAAAGATATAAACAGATAAGGAAGGAATATAATCTTCCAAAGGAAACAAAGATTATGTTGTATGCCCCCACATTTCGGGGAGGAAGCCAGAATAAGACCCGGACTGTCAATACAGAAGAAACAACAGTGGACTTTAGGAGGCTGATAAAGGCACTTGAAAATAGATTTGGAGGAACCTGGTATGTATTTTTAAGGCTTCATCCTCAATTATCAGTTAAAATGGAAAAAATGGTGACAGGGCAGTTAACAGAAAGGCTGATTGATGTAAGTCAAAGGCCGGATATGAATGAGCTTATAGCAGGTGCAGATGGGTTTTTAACAGATTACTCTAGTGCTATTTTTGAGGCAGCAATGGCAGGCCAGCCGGGATTTATTTATGCCGATGACTTAGAGGAATACGTGGAGGACAGGGGAGATTTGATGTTTGATATGTATAAACTTCCTTTTCCAGTGGCATTGAATAATGATAGGCTGATGGAGAATATTGAAAAGTTTGATGAAGATGTTTATAGAATGAAAATCGAAAGATTTATGAAGAAAGTCGGAGTATGTGAGGACGGAAAGGCCAGTGAAAGGGTGGTAGATATAATTCAATATATTTCAAAAAAGGAAAGAGAAACTTTATGAAAAAACTATATATATGGGGAGCCGGCGATATCGGAAGTCGAATTTTAAATCACCTGGATGATAATTGGGATATTGTTTTTGTTGATTCAAATAAGAGCTTAATCGATAAGCGCTATTGCGAAAAAAGAGTTATTAACATTGAGGAGTATTTGCAGAACTGTTTTAATGAGTTTATTTTAATTGCACATTTATATGAACTAGAAAGTATTAAGACTTTACAGAACAAAAACATAATAAATTTCTTTGTCCACTGTGATCTTCCAGGAGAATTTAAAGAGCCATGCTTCGGAAACACGCTAAAAGATTATGTAATTGCATATTTAAATAATAGGAGAAATTATGCATTATATGGATTGAATTTATACAGTATTATTATCGACGATTGGATTTATAAGGAATATGGGCACCATCCATATATAATAATACAGAATGATATATCTGAAGAATTTGTTGATAAAATAAAAAGACAGTACAGG
This sequence comes from uncultured Lachnospiraceae bacterium, assembly GCA_910586205.1. Classification (GTDB taxonomy): domain Bacteria; phylum Bacillota; class Clostridia; order Lachnospirales; family Lachnospiraceae; genus Brotaphodocola. The sequence goes on from CAJUGD010000039.1 coordinate 12,183, forward strand.
GATTTGAAACTTATAAAAGATGACAAGACAATAAGTGGATTGGATGAAGTTTGTGTATGTTTGCATAACTATACAGAATTAAAAAAATCAAATATGTTTGCGAAATACCAAATGACAGATATTTTTGATTGTACAGATAGAATAGAACATTATCATAACCCAGCAATAAAAAAATTTTATAACCTGCATGATGGAAAACGGTGCTTTATTGTAGCAACTGGACCAAGTATAAGAGCAAGTGATCTTGATATATTAAAAAATAAAAATGAAATATGCATTAGTATGAATAGCATTCATCATGTGTTTAGTCAAACTGATTGGAGGCCAGATTATTATGTTATATCTGATTTCAGAGTGTTTGATGAGTATCAGGATATTCTAAATGCTTTACCAAAAGAGGACAAATTTTTAAGCGATAATTCAGAGAGTTTCTGGAAGATTCCCCATAAAAATAATGTCTTCCGTTATCATCTGCATTATGAATACTGCTTTGATAGATTACCTAAATTTTCCGATGATTTTTCTATGCGGAATTATACAGGAACAACTGTTACCTACACTTGTATGCAGTTGGCAGCTTATATGGGATTCAAGGAGATTTATTTATTAGGTGTAGATTTTACCTATGGAGGGCAAGAGAAAAATATAGAATATAATTATTTTTATAAGACGGATGATTCAGAGGATAAATGCAGAGGATTTGTAAAACACGTCACATTGGCTTATAAAGCTGCAAAACAATACGCAGATTCCCATGGAATTTATATTTACAATGCAACACGTGGCGGAAAATTAGAAATCTTTCCAAGAGCAGACTTTGACAGCTTGTTTTGATGATCATAAAAAATAATAAATTTTTTACAACAGGAGATAACTTAAATGGACAGGATCGGAAATAAAGAAAAAGCATATATACAAGAAGTTTTAGACGGTCAGTTCTCATCATCCAATACATATCAGATGGTTACAAGATTAGAACGAACCTTTGCTGAAAAATTTCAAACAAAGCACGCAGTAGCGATGGTTAATGGTACAGCAACCTTACATATGGCGTTGGAGGCAGCGGGAATTAAACCAGGAGATGAGGTGATTTGTCCACCACTTACGATGAGCAGTACTTCTATAGCAGTACTTCATGCAAATGCTGTCCCGGTGTTTGCAGATGTTGACAAAGATACATTTTTGATTACTGCTGATAGCATAAGACAAGTTTTAACACAGAAGACAAAGGCAATTATTACAGTTTCTCTTTATGGCCTATCACCGGAGATGGATGAAATAATGGATCTTGCCCGAAAGAACCATTTAATTGTAATTGAAGATAATGCAGAATGCTATGGGGCATACCAGGACGGTAAATTAGTCGGGACTTTTGGCCACATGGCCTCTTATAGTTTCCAGAGTTCAAAACATCTTACGGCAGGAGAAGGGGGCATTGTAATAACTGATAGTGACGAACTTGCAGATAAGTTGAGACGATATTCCGGGTTGGGATATGCTGGGATTAACAGTAAAAAGGGAAGAATAACAAAGGATGATATCCAGAGTCCGGACTATGAAAGACATGTGATTTTAGGATGGAATTACCGGATGGCGGATTTATGTGCAGCCGTTGCTCTTGGACAAGTAGAGCGCATGGAAGAACTGGTAGAAATAAGGATAAAGGCGGCAAAATATTATCAGGAGCAGGTGGATGGATGTGAATGGATGCATCCGCAATGGATAAGAAAAGGAAATAAACATTCATTCTGGACATATGTTGTGAGACTAGATACAGAAAAGGTGGATTGGCATAAATTTCGGAATAAATATCAGGAATTTGGCGGGGACGGAATATATGCGGCGTGGAAACTATCCTATCAGGAACCAATGTTCCGAAATAACCGATTTTTAAACAGGGAAAACCTGGGGATTTATGATTCCTATGATTATAATGCGGTCAGTTGTAAAAATGCTGAATTTTTACAGCCGAGATTGTTACAGTTTAAGACGAATTATTATGATATTGAAATGGCAAAGTTTCAGGCAGAGATATTAAGAAAGACCATTGATTATTTCGACAAACAATAGGAGCTGATGACAATGAAGTTTTTGGTAATTATTCAAGCAAGATGTGGTTCTTCCAGACTTCCGTCAAAGGTTTTGAAGGATTTGTGCGGGAAAACGGTTTTAGAACACGTGATAGAAAGAGTGCAGAGAAGTGCTTATATTGATGAGGTAATGGTCGCAACAACTATAAACCAGGAGGACATTCCTATTGTCCGGTTGGTTTCTGGAATGTGTATGAGAATATTTGCAGGCAGTTCATTGGATGTGTTAGACCGATACTATCAGGCGGCAAAGCTGATCCAACCAGAATATATTATAAGGATAACAGCAGATTGCCCTGTTTTTGATGCAGAGATATTGGATGATGCTATTCAGAAGCTAAAACCAGAAACAGATTATATGGCCGCTCTTTCGGAGACTTTACCAGATGGTTTGGATTTGGAAATTGTGCGATTTAGTGTTTTAAAAAGAGCTTGGAATGAAGCACAGCTTATGTCCGAGAGAGAACATGTTACCATGTATATTAAAAATAATAGACATTTATTTCAGATTCAGGATTATATATGTCCTTTGGGAAATCTGCACGATGAGCGGTGGACGATTGATGAGGAAGAAGATTATCTGTTCATAAAACATATTTATGAACATTTTAAAAGGATAGGAAAAGATAATTTTAATGCTGCTGATATATTAGAATATTTAAATAATAATCCAGAAATTCGAAAAATTAATCAGGGATTTATTAGAAATGAGGGGCTCTTGATTTCTTTAAAAAATGATCGGGTTGTAAAGAGGCCTACAGAGGAGTGAAAGAAAATGTATAGAGATATAATTGATGGAAAGACAATTTTGATAACAGGTGGAACAGGCTCATTTGGAAAATGCTTTACAAAGTATGTATTGACAAAATATAATCCGAAAAAAATTATTATATATTCCAGAGATGAATTTAAACAATTTAATATGTTAAATGATTTTAAGGAGTATGAAGGAAAACTCCGGTTTTTTATTGGAGATGTTCGAGATTTGGAACGTATGAAAAGGGCCTTTAAGGGAGTGGATTATGTAATTCATGCGGCAGCATTAAAGCAGGTTCCAAGTTGTGAATATAATCCAAATGAAGCGATCAAAACCAATATACATGGTGCGATGAATGTGATTGAAGCTGCCTTGGATTCAAATATAAAAAAGGTGGTGGCATTATCAACAGATAAAGCCGTAAATCCAGTTAATCTGTATGGGGGAACAAAGCTGGTGTCAGATAAGCTTTTTGTGGCAGCAAATTCTTATGTAGGGGAATCGGATTTATGTTTTTCGGTTGTAAGATATGGAAACGTTGCAGGAAGCAGAGGATCTGTTATCCCTTTCTTTTTGAAATTGATAAAAGATGGGAAGCAGGAACTTCCTATTACAGATTATAGAATGACAAGGTTTTGGATCAGCCTTCCGGAAGGGGTAGAATTAGTATTAAGAGCATTGAAAGAAGCGCGGGGAGGAGAGACTTTTATTAGTAAAATTCCCTCCTTTAAGATCACAGATTTAGCACAGGCTATGCTTCCAGGATGCAAAATGCCGGAAATTGGTATTCGTGAAGGGGAAAAATTGCATGAAGTTATGATTACAGTAGAAGACTCGCCAACAACTTATGAATATGAAGATCATTATATCGTTTATCCTCAGATGGTTTTTAATGATCGTATGAAAACAGAACCAAAAGGTAAGAGGGTAATAGAAGGATTCACCTATAGTTCTGGAACAAACCAGGTATGGATGTCTGTCAAACAGATTCGAGATCGGCTGAATCAGGATATGGTATTTATATAACATAGCTTTAGCCGTTTAAATATAATAGTTATGATTAAGTATAAAGAGGAGGCAGCAATGATAGATAAGAGGATAGAGTTGGAGCATTGGGAAACAGAGCATACAATGAATTATCATAGAAAACAGTTTTTAGAGCCCAAAAGAAGTACAGTAGCTTTTGAAAAATTCCTAACACAATATCGAGATATAGATAATAGTAATATTTTGGATCTTGCATGCGGGGGGGGTGCTGTAGAACTATATTTTACACAATTACATCCAAGATTAAAGATTCATGGAGTTGATATTATAGATAAATCTTTCAGCTTATTGAAAGAGTTTACAGACATTAACGAAAGAAAAAATATCACCTTGACTCAAGGGGACTGGTACAATTTAAGTAATGATTTTGTTGGAAAATATGATGGAGTAATTTCACTCCAATCGTTATCATGGCTAGAAGATTGGAAAGTTCCTATAGAAAAGATATGTCGGTTAAATCCAGATTGGATAGCTATGTCTTCACTTTTTTATGAGGGTAAAATCAACTACCAGATTAAGTTAAAAGATTATGAGATTCCTACGGAGAGCAGGCTCTATCAGGAGACATATTATAATATCTATTCCATTCCTATGATAAAGGAATATCTGCAGGAATGGGGATACACAGATTTTAAGTATGAGCCATTCGACATAGATATTGATTTGGAAAAACCGGATCATATGGATGCACAGACGTATACAATTAAAACAGAGGATGGAAGACGAATACAAATATCAGGTGCAATGCTAATGCCTTGGTATTTCATCTATGCATCAAAAAGGTGAGTGAATATTTGGTACAGCAGCATTGGTTTTTAATATAAATAATGAAATATAAAAAGAAAGAGAAGACATTGTTTTGGATAAAAATTCGGTAATTAGCAGTAATTATAAAATCTATGTTACTGGTATTATAGGGATGCTTGGCTATGGCATTTTTAAAAGATTAAAAGAAAAGGCAGAAATTACAGGGGTAGATTTGTGGGATATTGATGTACCTGGATTGTCATATAAAAAAATATCATTGTATGACATTGAGGAGATTGAGAAAGACATTGCAGAAACCAAACCAAATATTTTAATCCATACAGCAGCCTTAGTTAATGTGGATGAATGTGAAGACAATCCTGAAGATGCCAAAAAACTAAATACTGAAGTGACAAGAAGGCTTGCTGACATCTGCAATCGATATGAGATAAAGATGGTCTATGTTTCTACAGATGCGGTTTTTGATGGTAATGATCCGAAGCTGTATACAGAAGAAGATAATGCAGTTCCAATTAATGTCTATGGATTGACAAAGCTAGAGGGCGAAACGGCAGTTTTACAGTATCCTAGAAATTTGGTTTTTCGAACCAACATTTATGGAATTAACATACAAGAAAAGCAAAGCTTTGGAGAATGGATCTATTTCTCTTTAAAAGAAAACAAAACTTTGAACATGTTTACAGACATTGATTTCTCCCCAATAGAAGTAAGTGAACTGGCAGAGATAATTTATTTAGCATGTCAAAAAGACTTACATGGATTATATCATGCATGTGGAACAGGCAGTATTACAAAATATGAGTTTGCTATAAAGTTAAAAGAAGTTTTTAAAATAGAATCTGGGATAATACAAAAGACAATTAGTGACAATGCGCAGCTAAAAGCCAAACGATCAAAACATATGGGAATGTCCAATAAAAAGCTTTGCAGGGATTTACAGATTCATATCAGTACGCCTGAGGAAAGTATTAAGAGATTCTATTTATTGTGGAGAGAGGAAAAAGATGGAAATTAAAATAGGAAGAAGAATTATATCAGAACAATCAAAACCATATTTTATTGCGGATATTGCGGCAAATCATGATGGGGATATTAACAGAGCATATCATTTGATTGAATTAGCAAAAGAAGCTGGTGCAGATGCTGCCAAGTTCCAAAATTTTAAGGCAGAAACCATTGTCAGCAAAAGAGGATTTGATGATTTGGGAAGACAGTTATCCCATCAGTCTTCTTGGAAAAAATCTGTTTATGAAACCTATAAAGATGCCAGTCTTCCTGATGTATGGTCAGTAAAACTAAAGGAAAAATGTGAAAATGTTGGGATTGAATATATGACCAGTCCCTATGATTTTTCATCTGTAGATCTTGCAGATTCGTATGTAAATGCTTATAAAATAGGATCTGGAGATATTACATGGATAGAAATCATCGAACATATTGCGCAAAAAGGAAAACCTGTCTTGCTTGCTACCGGAGCATCGTCTATGGAAGATGTAAAACGGGCCATGAAAACAATACAGAAATATAATGATCAGATAATATTGATGCAGTGTAATACTAATTATACAGCATCCGATAGTAACTTTTCTCATATTAATCTAAATGTTTTACATTCTTATCGCGAATTATATCCAAATTGTATTTTGGGATTATCGGATCATACTTTTGGTCATACAACTGTTTTAGGAGCTTTAGCAATGGGAGCGCGTGTTTTTGAAAAGCATTTTACAGATGATAATGGCAGAGAGGGTCCGGATCATAGGTTTTCTATGAATCCTGTTACATGGAAAAAGATGATAAAGGCATGTAATGAATTATATGAAGCATTAGGTGACGGCATCAAAAAAGTTGAAGAAAATGAATTAGATACTGTTAATATACAAAGAAGATCTTTGTATTTGCAGAGGGATTTAAAGAAAGGTGAGATGATTGGTGAAAAGGATATATTTCCATTAAGACCAGTAAAAGAAGGAGCTGTTTTGCCATTTGATAAAGAGAGTATACTAGGAAAAAGGATTAAAAAAAGTAAGAAAAAAGATGAATGCTTGTATTGGGAGGATATACAAGATGCTAAAGGGTAGTCAAGTATATTTATGTGCCCTGGAACGGGATGATTTACCGTATCTGATGAAGTGGAGAAATCAAACAGGGTTTCGGAAATATTTCCGGGAATATCGGGAATTAAATTCTGATATGCAGAATAACTGGTATGAAAAAAAGGTTCTTGGGGATTTGGGAACCCTGATGTTTGCTGTTCGGGACATTCAAAACGATGAATTGTTAGGATGCTGCGGATTGTGTTACATAAATTGGGTACACCGCAATTCTGATCTATCACTATACATTGGAAAGGACAATGTATATATTGACAATCTTGGTTTTGCAGAAGAAAGCTGCAGATTATTATTTGATTATGGATTTTTGGAATTGGGATTAGAAAAAATTTGGTCTGAATTGTATGAGTTTGATGATAAAAAGATAACATTGTACCAAAAATTAGGAATGCAGATTGATGGTACATTACGGAATCAGTATTTTTATAACGGAAAATGGTGGAACTCTAAAATACTTTCTATATTAAAAGATGATTGGATAGGAGAAAAAGATCACATTGAGTAAACTATGTTTAGGAACTGTACAGTTTGGAATGAAATATGGGATTAATAATCAGAGTGGGCAACCATCAGAGGAAGCCTGTTTTGATATGCTTGATATTGCTTTAGAAAAGGGAATTAATGTTCTTGATACGGCAAGAGCTTATGGTACGGCAGAAATTGTAATTGGTAATTATTTGGAATATCGGCATTGTCATCATAAGGTAGAGATTATATCAAAACTTCGCCCTAATATAATAGATAAAGATGAAACAGATGTATATTCGGTTGTCAGGAGAGAACTGGAAGATAGCTTAAAACGGTTGCATGTTTCATGTCTGAAAGGCTATTTGTTTCATACACCAGAATATGTTTATAACAGGAAAAATGTAGAGGCATTGTTTCGTTTGAAGGATGAAGGCCTGGTTCAAAACATAGGTGTTTCTATATACAATATGGAAGAAGGATTTGAAGCAATAAGAAGAAATATGGATTATGTACAGCTTCCTTACAGTATTCTGGATCAGAGGGGAATGCAGTCTGATTTTATAAGTCAGGCCAAGAAGGCTGGAATGACAGTTTTTACAAGAAGTGCATTTTTACAGGGATTATTTATGATGGATCTGGATAAGATTCCTGGATATTTAAATCATGCAAAACCATATTTAAGCTATTTCAGAGATCTAATCGATCAACATAAGAGAGGTAGTATAGAACTTCTTCTTCAGTTCATTAAAGGAACCGTGGATGCTGACTATTTAGTGTTTGGTGTGGATGATGAAAAACAATTATTGGAAGATATAAGAGCATTTAGAGAAGATAAATTAATAGAAGAATCTGTTTTAAATCAAATTAAAAATTATTATTGCCAGGTAGATGAAAGTATTATTTTTCCTAGTTTATGGTCAAACGGAAAAAGAGCAGAGTAAAGGAATAAAGTACATAATATGAAAGCCGAAAAAGATCTAATTAGTGTGATTGTGCCTGTCTATAATGTAGCATCCTATTTACCGAAATGTATTAAAAGCATCATGAATCAAACCTATTCTAATTTGGAAATAATTTTAGTAGATGATGGCTCTACGGATGAATGCCCTGCGATATGTGATGAATATAAAAGCAAAGATACCAGGATAAAGGTTATTCACAAAAGAAATGGAGGCATTACCACTTCGCGGAAAGCAGGTGCCCAAATAGCTCAGGGAAAATATATTGGATTTATAGATGGAGATGATTGGATAGAAAAAAATATGTATGAGGAGTTGTCAGGATATGCGAAAAGAGATAAAGCGCAAATTGTATTATCTGGGATGTATCGTGATAATGAAAAAGGAACATATGTAAAATGGAATGCTGCAAATATATCAGTTGGAAGATACTCAAAAAATAATAAAGAAGCCGAACTATGTACAAAATTATTTTCTAATGGAAGCCAGAATGTAAATGGCAGTTTAAATAATAAATTATTTGAAGCTCAGCTATTGAAAAGAAATTTAGAAAAAGTGGATAATCGCATTCATGGATTTGCTGATGATACAGTATGCTTATTTCCGTGTTTGCTTGAGGCCGATACAGTTACAATTATAGAGGAAGCGTATTATCATGGAGTAGATAGGGCTGGTTCTGCAACTCACAGTAGAAATGACCATTGGTTTGAACAATTAAATTTGGTGTTTTTCAGATTAAGAGATGTTTTTCAAACGTATTCATATAAAGAGATATTATTACAGCAATTACAAGCTTACATTATAAATAGTACTTTTGAGGGTGTAGAACAATTATTTCCTGATTTGAAGGCTCAGAAATATTTTTGGATAAATGATACAAACAAAATAAAGAAGAAAATTATAATTTATGGGGCTGGAAAAGTAGGACAAAGTTATTTTCTTCAATTCCAAAAAATACAGTCAGTTGATGTGGTTTTATGGGTTGATACAAATGCAGAACAGTACAGGAAGAAGGGGTTAAGGGTTAGTGATATAGATTGCATATATGAACAGGAATATGATGAAATTATTATTGCATTAAAAAATAGAGTAATTGCAGAAAATATTAAAACGAATTTGATACAAAGCGGAATAAACAAGGAAAAGATTCTTTGGAAAGAGCCGGTATCTTTCTATGAATATGTTTATAAATCAGGGAGATAATATGATTTCAATTATTATGCCGTTATATAATGCCGAACGATTTTTAAATGAAACCCTACAAAGTATCAGAAATCAAACTTATACCAATTATGAATTAATATGTGTAGACGACTGTTCGACAGACCGCACGTTTGAAATGCTGCAGCAGGCGATGAAAATAGATGGCAGAATACGATTACTGCATAATAACGTGAGATCTGGTGCCGCTGTTTCCAGAAATAAAGGTATGGAAGAAGCAAAAGGAGAGTATCTGGCCTTTTTGGACGGTGATGATATTTTTGAAGAAGAAATGCTAGAGAAAGCATACCAATGTGCAAAAGAAAATGATTTAGATATTGTGATTTACGAAGAATTATTGGTTTCTTCTGAAAAAATACATGAAAAAAAGGAAAAGTATCGAAATGACAGATTTAGAAAAAAATTATGTCAAGAACCATTTAGCCTTTATGAGATAGAACCTTCAGACTATGTTAAATGGTCAACCGGACCCTGGAATAAACTATTTAAAAGGGAGTTTATAAAAGAGCAGGATATTAAGTTTCAATCATTATCATGCTGTAATGATGTTTATTTTGTAGAAATGGCTTATATATTGGCAAAAAGGATCTTGTTTTTAGATGATGCAAGGGTAATGGTGTATGTGAGGCAGCATTCCGCTCCCAGCAGGATTTCCTCTAATAGAGATCTTCTATGTGCATATAGTGCCGGCAAAAAAATTGCGGAAGCTTTTGTTGAGAGGCAGATTGATGAGAAACTATACCAGTATTCATATCTGAGAATATACCAAATGTTTCTCAGTGAGATTGTTTGTTCAAAAAAGGAAGAAGACCGTAAGCGGTTTTATCAATATCTGCATGACAGCGGAATTGCTGGTCTGATCGAATCTGGGGGAAAAGGCTTTTGTAAGTGTTTTGAGAGAGACAGTCATTATTTACGGAATTTTGTGGAACAGGAATACAGCACAAAGTGGTTTGACACGGAGAGTATGCTAAGCACAGTGCTGAAGGCTGGTGAGAGTGATATATGGAAATTATGGATCCAATATAAAAATATCGCAATATGGGGAATTGGGCGTTATGGAAGGAGTCTGTTAAAGCTCATAGCAGAGAAAAATCTAAATGTTTGCTGTGTCATTGACAGAGACCTGGAGAAGTCAGGAACGGAGATAGAAAAATATAGGGTATATAATCCGAAAGACATACAATTTGAAAATATAGATGTGGTTCTTATAGCGATAAAGGAGGAGGACTGCAGGATTAAAAATCAGCTTAGTCAGTATAAGCTGAAGATAATAGACATAAAGGAATATATGTAATAAATATATTCTGCAAAAGGAATTAGCCGAGGAAGGTGTTTTTTGAAGATGACAATTAGAAAAATGATTTGGAAAATTTTAAAGATAATCATCTATCTTGTTCTAATGATAATTGCAGCATTCCGTTTTGGGTTAATAGTAGGAAAGAATAAGGATAAAACAATAAATAAATATAAAAAATATTATGTGTTGGCAATGTCTTGGATGGATTTAGCGGAAAACGGATTTGTTTTAGATAAATATTTTGAAAGAAACGGTTTTAAGCATATTGCTGTTTATGGCGGAAGGGATATGGGACGGCATTTGATAAAACAGCTAAAGGGAACAGAAATTATGGTTGATTATATGATTGACAGAACCATTTACCTTGACCAGTTTGAGACAATACCCGTGTATCAGCCAGATGATAAATTACCAGTTGTAGATGCTGTTATTGTGACACCCATATGGGATTATTCAAAAATAAGAGAGGAAGTCTCAAGGCAGCTTTCTTGTCCGATTATATCGCTGGAGGATGTGGTCATGGGAGGGTTGAATGCGTAGATTGGCGATTGTTGTATTAAATTATTTAAATGATAAAGATACAATGGAATGTGTGGATAGTATCTTAAAAATGCAGTATTCGATTTGCGGAGTGGTTATTGTTGATAATGGTTCAAAAAACGGGGCTTATGAAAGGCTGAGACAGGCATATCATAAGGAAAAGCGGGTGCAGGTGATTGAGGGGAAAAAGAATATAGGATATGCCAAAGGGAATAATATAGGGATCCGTTATGCAAGAAATAAGCTTAAGGCGGACTTTGTGTTAGTAGTTAATAATGATACGGTATTTATTGACAAAGAGTACATAAAGGGCCTTCTTGATAAATATGAACATGGAGTAGGGGTGATTGGCAGTCGGATTCTTCTAAAAGATGGAAAGGAACAGTTCCCAATGCCAATTTATCTTGGATTAAGGGATTCCTTGATGCGTTATGTCAATATGTTGTCAGAAAAATACGGCTGTAATTTTGAGTTTCCTGCCAGGCAGGGCAAACCGGAAACGGTTTTACATGGATGCACTCTTTTATTTACCCCTGATTTTTTTAATTGGTATCATGGATTTTATAAACGCACCTTTCTCTATGGGGAAGAAGGGATTTTGTATCTTATGTGTAAATGCAGAAATTTGAGACAGATTTATGTACCAGAGGTTAAGATTTTTCATAAAGAGGATCAGTCATCCATGATGAGTTTTCAAAATGATAGGAAAACTATCAGCAAATATGCCCTCCAAAGTGAAAAATATGTTGTTTTATGGGCGCTGAGATATAAAATCATTTGTTTGCTTAACTGTGTTGTTGATGTTTTTAAATAAAGTGCGGAAATAAGGAGAACAGAATATGAGAAAAATCATTATATATGGTATTGGAAAGATTGGCCGGGCTTATATTGAACGGTGTGCAGCACAGGGTGTAGAAGGATTGGAACTGGTAGATTCTGACAGCAGCTTATGGAAAACCGAATTTTGCGGGATGAAAATATGCAGCCCCGATGAAATATTGTGGCACGAGTATGCGTTGGTGGTGATTGCAGCAGGCATCCAGCACAGAGGCGAGATTTTTACACAGCTTGTAGCAAAATATAAGGTGCCCCAAGATAAGATAGTATCCTATGTAGATGCAGTTATTCTGCGGAAGGACGAATGTTATAATTGGGGGAACATGAAGTTTAACGAGCAGCCGGGTACGGGCACGATCAGCTCCGGCAGAGAAATAGGGAGTAAGTTAAATAGGGATTCCCTTAATGATCTGGAGAAGTTTTTTTTCTATGGAGATCATAAAGTTGTGAATAAATGGATGCATTACTTTGAAGCTTATGAAAGATTTTTTTCAAAATATAGAAATAAGAATGTATCTATATTGGAAATTGGAGTTTTCAAAGGCGGTTCGCTGCAGATGTGGAAGAATTACTTTAAGACGCCTTTTAATCAGGTATCCGTTTATGGCATTGATATTAATCCTGATTGTAAGTCATTAGAAGAAGATAATATAAAGATTTTTATCGGTTCTCAGGAGGACAGGGATTTTTTACGTAAGGTGAAGAAAGTAATTGGAAAGGTTGATCTATTGATTGATGACGGCGGACATACTATGAATCAGCAGATCGTTACTTTTGAGGAACTGTTTGACCTTGTTGATGACAATGGAATTTATTTATGTGAGGATTTACATACATCGTATATGGAATTGTATGGTGGAGAATATAAAGGAAGTACGTTTATAGAATATTCAAAAAATCTGATAGATTATCTTCATGCTCAATATTCGGAAACAGAGAAGCTGGTAAGAAATAAATATTCCGATAACATTAAGTATATTACATATTGTGATAGTATGATTTTTATAGAAAAGAAAGAGAAAACTACGAGAAGTATAGAAATGCAGGTTTAAAGCGCAATTTATTACAAATAAAGGCTTGACTGATAAAAGGGCAGGAAATATCAAAAGGAAAGAATGATATGTTAAATGAACAGGAATATGCACAGATTATATCAGAAAGATTTGAACATTTAAGGAATAAAAAAGTATTAATTTATGGTACAGGAATTATTGCAAAGCGTTTTATTCATAGTCTTTCAGGCTTTCGGATTAGAGGGATTGTAGACAGGCTGCATTTTGGAGGTGAATTTGAGGGAGTCCCGATTGTGCTGTGGGATGAGATTGGGCCGGAGGATGCAGATGTGGTTATCATTGCATCTGCACGGAAAAATTATAAAGTTATTTATCAGAGGATTTTGGATAAATGTATTTTATATAATATTGATATATATGGTGAAAGTGGGCTGAATTTAAAGGAATATTTTGGATGGAGATTTTTTAACATTGATGACAGCAGATATTTCAGAAAAAATGAAAGGGAACTAAAGCAATTAATTTCACAGTATGATGCAGTTAGTTTTGACCTGTTTGATACACTGATTATGCGAAAAACCTTGGAGCCTGCCGATGTTTTTGATATTGTAGAGGATCGGATTCAAAAGAAGGGAATACAGATACCGCGCTTTAAAATAATGCGCAGAGAAGCAGAATTGCAGGCAAAAGGCGCGAATCTTTACAAAATATATGAGATTCTCGGCAAGCAGGCAGGTTTGACAAAGAAACAAGAGAAGATTGTGATGGAAACTGAGCTGGCCTGTGAAAAATGTGTGCTGTTGCCTAGAAAGAAAATGATAGAAATCTTTGAATATGCAAGATCTCTTGGAAAAAAGGTATCCATTATTTCGGATATGTATTTGACAGAAGAACTGCTAGGTGAACTGTTGGAGGAAATGCATATTAGAGGATATGACAAGATCTATGTTTCCTGTGATTACGGAGTTTCAAAAGGAAACGGACTATTTGAAAGGTATCTGAAGGATAATAAAAATATGAGCTGTCTGCATATTGGGGATAATCCGATGGCTGATGTGCAGGCACCGTTGAGATACGGGATTGATTCTTATGGTATAAAAAGTGCGTTTGAAATGATGAAAATATCTAATTTCGTTAATATCATGCCATGGGTTAACCATTGTAATGAAAAAAACCTTCTTGGATTGGTTTTGGCGGAAGTATTTAACAACCCTTTTGCTTTATATGATACAGCAGGAGTAGTCCGGGTTGATAGCTTTGAGAAGATAGGGAAAATTTTTGCTGCATCATTAGCAGCAATCTATATTTTAGAATTAATTTCTTATTTGGAAAAAGAGAAAGATTATCAAAAAGTGATTTTTGGCGCCAGAGACGGATATATATTTATGAAGATATATGATAAGTTTAGGGAAAAGTATGGGAAAAACCGGGAGCTGCCAGAGCCGGTTTATTTACTTGTGTCCAGAAAACTTTGTATACGTGCAGGTATGAAAACAGGAAACGATGTAGGCATATTGAAGATATATGGAAATTCAGATCGTCCAGAGACTACCCTTACAGGCATTTTGGGGATTCCTGAGGAAAGGACAGTGCCTTATGATCAAGAGTCTTACGCAGACGTATTGGATTATTATAATGTCCATCAAGAGGAGATTTTGGATAGATCAAGGATTGTCCGACAAAGATATAAAAAGTATTTAGAGCATTGTGGGCTGGATTTGAATCAAAAATATCTGTTTTGTGATTTTATTTCCCAAGGAACCATCCTGCACTTATTAAATCAGATCTTTTATAAACCAATGGATGGCTTTTTTCTATCTAGGTATATTGTGCAGAAACCATTTCCGATTCATGCAGAAAGCATATATGTAGACCTGTGCCATGGCGGAACTATACTGTTTGAAAAGCACTGCTTTTTGGAAACGATTTTTTCTTCTCCAGAGCCATCCGTTGAAGACATGGATGAAAATGATAAGCCTATTTTTTCTAATGAAATACGTACAGAAGAAGAAATAAAGAATATGTGCATAGAACAGGAGGGAATCGAAAAGTTTTTTTGGGATTATTATGAGAATTTATGGGTGGATGGAAAAAAGATAAAAAAGGAGCTTCCTGAAGCTTTGGTATATCTGTGTGACGAATTGGAATATGTAGGCGAATGTTGTGATGTGAGAAAGATGAAGTTATATAATGATCTGGACAATGATTATCGTGATACATTACAAAAATGAGATAATGTAATTTGTTGGGCAGGAAAATTATGTTATAAAAGAAAGAAGGCTATGCGGACTGTGAATAGTTATTTTTTTGGAGCTGGTAAATTAGGCAAGTATTGGTTAAACCAATGGAGAGATTTTGGGATTGCTCCCAAAGGTATTTTTGATAACAATAAAAATCTATGGTCAACTATGTGGAATGGGGTTAAGGTATATAGTCCGTCAATGATAACAACACTTAATTTTGACTATATTTTTATTACTTGCGGTAAAGAAAAAGATGTGTTTTGCCAATTATTGGATTTAGGAATTACAGAGAAGCAAATTGTGGCAGGGTATCACAATATACGGAATTATCTTTTTTATCACACTCTAAAAAATAACGTATTTTCAGATTGTATGCTAAAGCCATACAGAGAGTCTGCTGTAAAAAAGATAATATTTGATCTGCAGAATGGGATGGTTTTAGGAGGCGTTGAGGCATGGAGCTATGAACTGGCTGGAAAACTGAAGAGAAAGGGCTGGCATGGAATCTATCTGGCCACAGATACAGCAAATCCGAATGTCAAGGATGAAACATATCCGGTGTATACATTGGCGTATAGAGGATTAGAACAAGAACGGGATAAAATCAACCTATGTGTGCAGGAAATCATAAATCATCTTCCATGTACAATTATTTGTAATTTTCCGCAGCATATATTCTGGTCAGCTTGTATTGCAAAATCACTATATCCACAGCAGATAAGGATAATTGCTGTACAGCATAATGATGATCCAATGTATTATGAGGCATATAGCTTATGGCAGGATTTTATTGACAGGTGTATGACAATCAGCACCTGTATGAAGCAGAAGATGCTGTTGTCAGGAATGGATCCAGTAAAGATTGATTATTTAGAATGGCAAATTCCTTGTAAAAAGAGTTTAAAAAGGAAATGGAGTATTAAAGGCGAACAGTTACAGATTGGATATGCAGGACGAGTAACTATAATGCAAAAGCGGGTGGATTTATTTCTGGAGTTAGCAAAAAAACTGAAAGAGAGGGCGATTGATGTTCGGATAAATATTGTAGGAACAGGAGATTACAGTAAAACTTTAGATCGAAAAATCCAGGAAGAAAAGCTTTGCAAACTAGTGGTTCTATTAGGATATATGGAGAGAAAAAATATCCGTGATTTTTGGAGCAGACAAGATATTATGGTTAGCTGTTCAGAGTGGGAAGGTCACAGCATTTCTCAATCTGAGGCCATGGCAGAGGGGGCTGTTCCTGTAATTACTGATGTGTCAGGTGCAAGAGATGATGTGGCAGACGGCTGTAATGGATATGTTGTTGAGGTAGGGAATATAGAAGCTATTGCCTGTAGAATCCAGGAATTGTATTATGATAGGAATAAGCTGAAGGAAATGGGGACTTGTGCCCATAATACGATCTATGAAAGACAAAAAGACAACGATCAGGCAGAGTTTTGGGATCAACTGATAAAGAAGGTGTGGCAGGGATGAATGTAAAAGTGTCTGTTATATTGCCGTCCTTAAATGTGGCGGATTACATAGAGAGATGTTTGGAGAGTGTCATTCATCAATCATTGAAGGAGTTGGAGATTCTCTGTGTAGATGCAGGATCTGCAGACGGAACAAAAGAAATACTGGACAAGTATGCTGACAAGGATCCAAGGATTAAAGTTTTGTACAGCGGCAAAAAAAGCTATGGCAGACAGGTTAATATGGGATTAGACTATGCATCTGGTGAATATGCTGCAGTCCTGGAGACAGACGACTGGATTGATCGGGATATGTATCAATGTTTATATAAACATGCGGCTGCGGATGGGTTAGATTATGTGGCGGCAGATTTTGACCTGGTATATCGGCTTCAGAATGGAGCCGATTATTTTGTACGGCAGCGTTTGTTTCATGGAGATAAGCAGGATTGGTATGGAAAAATATTGGAACCGTGCCAGATTACAACACTAAGATCTTCTGATTATGTATTATGGAAGGGCATTTATAACAGGAAGTTTTTAAAGGACAATCATATCAGGCTTCATGAATCACCAGGAGCTGCTTTTCAGGATATGGGATTTTTGCAGCAGGTAAAAACCTATGCCAGAAAAGCAAGGTATGTTGACCAAAGCTTTTACCGATACAGGCAGGATCGGGAAAACGCTTCTTCAAAAGAGCTGGATGGCCTTTTTTACTATGAAAAAGAGTTTCATTGGATAAATGAGGAATTAGGGCTATGTAATATAATGAAAGGGATTGACAAGAAGTATTATTATTTTACCATGAGCATTTCTTTTCTTACCAAGTATGATCAGATCATTGCGGCTTTAAATGGAGACTGGCAGGATCAAAGGCTTGCCGGTCCATATACATGGTTTAGAAGGCAAGTGGCAGAAGCTGTAAACCGCGGGATTTTAGAGGAGGATATGTATGGAAAAGGATGGTGGGAAAAGCTGATTCTTTTACTTGCCTCACAAGAAGATTACAGCCAGCGGATAATAGAGGCGGATAATGAAAAAAAACAAGAGGTTCAGAATTTTCTGGAAAAGATTCAAAACAGGCCGGTTATTATATTTGGATGTGGGAAGCGAGGCGAACGGCTGATGTTTTTCTGTGACAGAAATCATATTTGCATGGAAGGATTTTGCGATAATAATTCAGAGCTTTATGGAAAAGAAAGATTCGGTTTTCCTGTCATTTCTCCCATGGATTTGAAAAACAAAATTAGTGATAAAAATTATGTGGTGCTGTTATCCATGAGAAATGGAGCGGAGGCAGTATACAGACAATTAACGGCCATGGGTATTAAAGAAGACAGAATTTTGAATCAGTTGCCGGAAGGGGTGTAGATTGTAAATGAAGGTGAAGGTGTCAGTTATATTGCCGTCCTTAAATGTGGTGAATTACATAGAAGAATGTCTGGACAGTGTGACAGGACAGACATTGGAAGAACTGGAAATTTTATGTATTGATGCTGGGTCTACGGATGGCACTCTGGAGATTTTACAAAAATATGCAGATAAGGATAAAAGGATCCGGCTGCTCCATTCAGATAAGAAAAGTTATGGATATCAGATCAATTTAGGCATAGACCAGGCATCTGGAGAATATATGGGGATTGTGGAGACGGATGATTATATTGAGCCTAAAATGTATGAGGAATTGTATCAGACAGCTTCAGAGGAAAATCTGGATTATGTCAAAGCCGGATTTGATGTTTTTGTTACTCCGGGGAAGGAGGAACGGTATTGCCTAAGATATCCTATGTCAGATTTTAATCAGGTGATTTCTTCTGAATATTTTATGGAGAAAGAGCTTTCTAACGATATTTATATCTGGAACGGCATTTACAGGCTGTCATTTTTGAAGGAACATGCCATTCGGCTGAATGAGAGTCCGGGAGCCGCGTTCCAGGACTGTTCTTTCCGGTATCTGGTGGATATAAAGCTTAACAGAGGAATGTTTTTGGATCGTTCATTTTACAGGTATCGGAGAGATAATTGTTCTTCGTCAACCTATAATCCTCATTGTGTCAGGTATAATCTGGAAGAATGTAAATACATACGTAAATGGATGGAGAAACAAAAAGATATGGATGTAAAGAAATATTCTTTCATTGCCAGAGAGACCGTAATGATGGCACTGGAGCCATACAGTACCCTCAGAGGGGTCAGTGAGCCGGATCGGGAGACAAAAGAAGCCTTGGAGGAATTTCGTGAGATTATCAAAAAAGATCGGAAGGATGGTTTGCTGATACAAGAACAAATGCTTCCAAAGCATTGGCTGGAAATGCGGTTGTTTACTGAGAAACCAAAAACATTTGAAGATTATATTGCGATTAGTGCAGAGGCAAAATATGCTCCGTATAGAAATTTTATAAAAGAAATGTCAAAAAAGGAACAGATCGTTGTATTTGGCGCCGGGAAGGTTTCGCTGTATGCCCTTTGCCTCATGAGAATGAACGGGATTGATCGGATACAGGCTTTTTGTGATAATGATGAGAGAAGATGGGGGAGCCGGTATATGGGCTATGATGTTTTGCCGCCTGCGGAAACGTTCAGAAGATATCCTAAGGCTTATTATTTGATAGCGAACAGGGCTCATAGCACAGAAATAAAGCAGCAGCTATATATGGCGGGAGTTATGGAAAAATCTTTATCTGTGTACAGACTGCCTTTACTGCCAATGGAAAGCACGAATTATTTTATGAAGCTTTATGGGTAAGATGCCCCTGAACAGTAACCTATTTTAGATGAAAAGTGACCTGGACGCGGAAATCTTTATGGAAATCAGTCATTGAATATGGTATACTATCCATAAGGGAAACTAATAAAGCGAAACAGAGAAAGCCAGGTGAGGCAGTTATGCAGAGATTAAAGCCCTTGAATGATTTTATATTTGGAAAGACTTTTGGAGAAAAGGGTGATGAGGAGCAGCTATTATCGTTGCTGAATGCTATTTTGGCAAAGACAAAGCATAAGAAGCTGGTCAATATTGAGATTGTAGAGCACAGAACCTTTACAGCGGAGGTAGTTGGAGACAAGACCAGTATACTTGATATCCGTGCAGTAGCCGAAGACGGCACAAGGATTAACATTGAAGTCCAGCTTCGGGATTATGGGAACATGGACAGACGGAGCCTTTTCTATTGGAGCAGAGAGTTTGCAAGCGGTCTGGATAAGGGAGACGATTACAGCCAATTAGCCAATGTGATAGCGATTAACATAGTAAACTTTGAAGCCGTGAGTGTGGATGACTTCCATACAGTATTTCATCTCTGGGAGGATACCCATAAGGACTATCTTTTGACAAATGCCCTGGAAATTCATTTTATTGATGTTAAGAAGTTCAATGCCTTACCGGAAAAAAATATTAAAAATGATCCGCTGCACAGGTGGCTGACATTTTTTGACCAGAATATTTCAGATGATCTGCTAAAGGAGTTGATGAATATGGATGCTGCGATTTACAAGGCTAATGAAAAGCTGACATTTCTTGCTAACGATAAGGAAGTGCTTCGGCTGTATAATATGCGTGAGATGGCACAGATTGATTACAACAGCGGAATGCGTAAAGCAAAGGATGAGGGAAAAATAGAGGGAAAAATAGAAATAGCCCGAAATATGAAGACAGATGGAGAGCCTATAGAAAAGATTGTCAGATATACTGGTCTCACGAGAGAGCGTATAGAGAATTTGAAAATTTGACGGAATATGAATTGTGAATGAAGCGGATACTTTAGACAGTGAGTATCCGCTTTTTGGGCAGAATAATGTATTGTAAGTAGGAAATAATCCGTATCTGTTCAAAAAAATCGATATCTGATACAATACAATACGATCCAATAGTAATGAATTTTAGGAACCATGTCTCATTGTACTTTGACAACAAAAAATCCACTTAGCATCTTGTACTAAGTGGATTTTTTGTAAAAATGCGGATGAATTGCTATTCATCTTTAGGGAATATTTTACCAAATGCATAAATTTATAAACAGGTACGGATTATTTCCTGCTTATGCTACTGCCATAAAAATACTCCATATTTGAATTCATACCCAAAAGGAGCTATTTTTTCCAAAGACACAATCACATGAACTGATTCTGTACCCACTTAACTTCTGGTTCATAAGCTACAACATCTGAACTATCAGCCAAAATCAAAGCTTTTAATTGCCCCAATGGAACTTTGTCTTCATTTTCGAAAATTTCTGCATGATAAATATTAGATGAGGTTTCAGGAATAATAGCGATATTGTTATCAATACATACGTTAGCTTTAACTTTAACCAATCCCTTAAATCTTTTATCGAAACGTTCTTTAAATGTTTTGATAATTATTTTTTCATCTCTATCCCCATCTCTATCTACTGAAACACCATTGTCTTGTTTGAAAAGAGCAGATGTTGGTCTTCCTTTTTCATCCATAGAATCTGGCTGAGATCTCTTTATTACCCTATATAATAATTCATGTCTTTGTACTGTTTCTTCCATAAAAATTATCTACAATCTCCTTAATGTGATTATCTTCTGAATCCGTTAATTCCAATTCTACTGCATCTGAATATTTTCTTTTGGGGACTTGTAAACACATAGTTTTGTTTTCGAAAATTTCAAATTCCAAATAGCTTCTATCACTCAATTCATACTGAAACTGTATACTATTTCTTCCTGTTGGATAAATTAACGGCTGTACAGAAAGCCCCTCAACGATTCTTTCACATTTATCAATTAATACACCAGAAAAAGGTTTTGCTCCATATCCATTCCAATCAAACTCCAAACTTCCTATATCCTTCAATCGGTTAATGCTCTTAATAACTTCTGGTTTCATAAACAGTAATCCATTTCTACTATTGTACTATAAATGAGCAAATTTAAAAAACTGCACAATGCGCCTATGCTACTAAAGCC
>CAJUGD010000040.1 GCA_910586205.1 uncultured Lachnospiraceae bacterium
ATTACAACGTAGCTTTTGATGATCCGTTTGCAGAGATTCCAGGCGATCCGGGAGAGTTTGTGCCCTGTGAGCATGTGGATAAGGACGGTGACGAACGTTGTGATATATGCGGCCTGGATCTGTCGAATGATCCAAGTGAGCCGGAGGAACCGGGAGATGACAAAGAGGAGCCAGGTAAGCCGGAGGAACCAGGTAAACCAGAAGAACCAGGTAAGCCGGAGGAACCAGGTAAGCCAGGAGATTCTGAGGAAGGAGATAAAGATCCGGTAAAGCCGGATGTGCCGGACAATAGCCAAAAGCCAGGAGGCATTGGAAACGGCGGGAACAACTCAGGCGGCAGTTCAGGCGGTAATTCGAGCGGATCGAGTGGTTCTTCGGGAAGCAGTTCTTCCGGAAGCAGTTCACAAGGGTCTTCAAGCAGTACAAGTGAAAGTATCAACAAGGTAGTTTCAGCGAATGAGACGACTAATGCTGCAGGAGAAAAGGTTGAAACTGTCAAATGGTCAGATGGAACGGTAGTAGTGACGACGACTGACACGACGGGGGCAAAGAAGCTGGAAGTTGAATTGCCGAAGCAGATGTCAGAGACAGCGCGGCGCGAAGATAAGGTGATGACTTTGCCGATAGATCCCATACCGGTGACAAATGACATAATAAATGCGACATCAATAACAATTAATACGGATAAGGGGAATGTGCAAGGCGCCGCAAACCCGGCCACAGCCAGTACAAAGCCGGTGAAAGTATTGGTTCCGGTGACAACGTCAGGTGCAGGCGTGGTAGCGGTTTTGGTAAATCCGGACGGATCTACGCAGGTAATAGAAGATTCTACTTTGATTGAAGGCGGAATGGTGGTGCCGGTGGTGAATGGCGATACTGTGAAGATCGTAGATATGAGCAGAGAGTTCACAGATGTGCCGGCAGATGTTTGGTATGAGGATGCAGTGGATTTTGTGACGGCGCGGGATCTGTTCTACGGTGTGACGGAGACGACTTTTGATCCGGCTGCATACATGACCTGTGCAACGCTGGTGACTGCATTAGCACGGTTAGAAGGCTTGGATACAAAAGCCGGAACCACCTGGTATGAGGAAGGCATGAGCTGGGCAGTGACAAGCGGAGTGATGGATGCCGGGGTGAATCCGGAGAGTACAGCAACCAGCGATCTGATTCAGATTTATGAGAAGTATTTTAATGTGACGATCAATGATGAACTGCCGACGACGTTAACACGGGCGGAGGCAGCGCAAATGTTATTGAACCTTAAGAGATGCAGGCCGTAATTTAAGCCTGCAGAGAATCAAGCGGCCGCCTGCCTGGTACAGCAATGCTGTACTGGATACAGGCGGCTTTTTCTTGGGTTGGAAAGATAACTCAGGAAGATAACTAAGTTTCCAAAGCGCCATTGATTTTTCTCTCAAATTGTTTTAGAATATCCATGTTAAAACACCCCTCCATAGGTAAACTGGTGAGAACGTCTAGGGTTAGGAACTGTTCAGAAATAACTTTACAATTTACACATGTAAAGTTATTTCTGAACAGTTTCTTAGTAGCTGCCATGAGGAAAAAAGGAAACTATCAGAGTGAGGAGAATAAAGATGAGCTTAGTGACCATAGAGCATTTGACAAAATCTTATACAGAACGGTTGTTGTTTGATGATACGGCATTTAGTATAGAGGATGGGGAGAAGGTGGGCCTGATTGGCATAAACGGCACGGGAAAATCCACTTTGCTTAAGATCGTGGCAGGATTGGAGGAGCCGGATGAGGGAAATGTGGTCTGCCGGAGGAATCTCTATATTCGCTATCTGCCTCAGAACCCGGAGTTTACAAAAGGGGATACAGTGTTAGAGAGCATTGTGCGGGACAATCAGAAGGAGCCTCATTTTACCTCGAGGGAAGAATTAGAAGCCAGTGCAAAGGCCATTCTCACAAAACTTGGCATCTATGATTATGAGGCAAAGACAGAAACCCTTTCCGGAGGCCAGAAAAAAAGGGTGGCTCTATGCAGCGTCCTTCTTTCAACGGCCGATCTGCTGATTTTAGATGAGCCTACCAACCACTTAGACAGCGAGATGGCGGACTGGCTGGAAGGATATTTAAAGCGGTTTCGCGGAGCGCTTTTTATGATTACCCATGACCGGTATTTTCTTGACAGCGTGACGGACTGCATTGTGGAGTTAGATAAGGGGAAGCTGTACCGATATCAGACCAATTATGAGGGCTTTGTGAAGCTGAAGGCAGAGCGGACAGACATGGCTTTAGCCTCGGAGCGGAAGCGCCAGTCCATCCTGCGGACAGAGTTGGAATGGATGCAGAGAGGAGCCAGAGCCCGGTCAACCAAACAAAAGGCCCACATTCAGCGGTATGAGGCTCTGCGGGACGAAAAAGCGCCGGAGCTTGACCGTTTCGTGGAGTTGGAGTCTGTTTCCAGCCGTTTAGGAAGGACTACCGTGGAGCTTTCCGGACTTTCTAAGGCATATGGAGATAAGGTGCTTTTAAAGGACTTTACGTATATTTTTCTGAAAAATGACCGGGTGGGGATCATCGGACCCAATGGAAGCGGGAAATCGACCCTTCTAAAGATGATTGCCGGGTGGGTGAAGCCGGACGCAGGGCAGATCCAGATCGGGCAGACCGTAAAGCTGGGGTATTTTTCCCAGGAAAATGAGGATATGGATGAGAGCCTGAAGGTGATTGATTATATCCGGAATGTGGCGGAGGTTGTGCAGACAAGGGACGGTAGCGTCAGTGCGTCTCAGATGTTAGAGCGCTTTTTATTTCCCGGAAGTGTGCAGCATACATTAGTAGGCAGGCTGTCCGGCGGGGAAAGACGGAGGTTGTATTTGCTGCGGATTCTTATGGATGCCCCCAATGTGCTGCTTTTGGACGAGCCTACCAATGACTTAGATATCCAGACACTGACCATTTTAGAGGACTATTTGGACAGCTTTCCCGGGATCGTGGTGACGGTGTCCCATGACCGGTATTTTCTTGACAGGATGGTAAAAAGGATTTTTGCCTTTGAGGGAAATGGCGCAGTGGTCCAGTACGAGGGAGGATTTACGGATTATCAGGCGGCTTTTGAGAGAAAGAATCTAAAAGAACGGGATCCAGAAACAGGCACAGACAGCAGCAGGAACGGCAGGACGGTTGGAGAAAGGAAGAACGGGGAAGGACTTTTTGGGGAAAAGGGAGCCGGATGGCAGGGAAAGAAAAACAGCGGACAAGACGGGACAGACGAGGGAAACGGACAGGCAGAGAATCCGGCTGACGGCAAAAACGGCCGTGGGCATCAGAAGAAGCTGAAATTTACGTATAAGGAGCAAAAGGAGTGGGAGATAATTGAGGAGGAGATTGCCGGGCTGGAGGCAAAGCTTCAGGAGCTTGACAAAGAGATAGAGGAGTCTGCTACCGTGTTCGGCAAGCTGAGCCTTTTGATGGAGGAAAAGGAGCAGACAGAACAGGCGCTGGAGGAGAAAATGGAGCGGTGGATGTATTTAAATGAGCTGGCAGAGCTGATCGAGTCAGGAAAAGTAAAGTAGGATTTTAAGAAAAACAGAAGGAGGAGCAGGAAATGAAAGGCTATGGTAAATATGCAAAGCCCTATCTCAGCGCCTTTATCATCGGGCCATGCCTGATGATCACAGAGGTGTTAGGAGAGATTATGCTGCCCAAGATGATGTCTTTGATCATCAATAACGGCGTGGCAGAACGAAATTATGGCTATATTGTGCAGATGGGTTTTTGGATGGTATGTGTGGCATTTTTTATGGCGGTAAGCGGAATCGGAGGTGCGTATTTTTCAGCCAAGGCATCTATCTGCTTTACCAGCGATTTAAGAAAGGACCTGTTTTCCAAGGTTCTGCAGTTTTCATTCCGGAATATTGATGATTTCAGCACAGGCTCTCTGGTGACAAGGCTGACTAATGATATTCAGCAGGTGCAGCAGGTGATGATGATGATTCTCAGACTGGCTCTCAGGGCACCTGGTATGCTGGTGGGAGCGCTGATTATGGCATTTATTATGAATTACCGTCTGGCCATGATCATTTTAGTGGTGATTCCGGCGCTGGGGCTTATGATCGGCGCCATTATGTTTACGGCATATCCCAGATTTGGGATCATGCAGACAAAGCTGGACAAGATGAATTCCGGCATTCAGGAAGCGCTGGTGAATGTGCGGGTGATCAAGTCCTTTGTGCGGGAGGATTTTGAGAAGGAGAAATTCCGCCGGGCTAATGAGGATCTTCAGGAAAACAGCCTGCGCGCCATCAGAATCGTGATCCTTACCATGCCGGTGATGATGATGGCCATGAATGTGACGACCTTGGCCGTGGTGTGGTATGGCGGGAACCTGATTATCGGCGGCAGTATGCAGGTGGGGGATCTGACTGCTTTTACTACCTATATTGTGCAGATTCTTATGTCTCTGATGATGTTGTCCATGGTGTTTCTTCAGAGCGCCCGCGCCATGGCTTCGGTGAAGCGTATCAATGAGGTGATGAGAACGGAAATCGACCTGACCGATGAAAATGCCGTGCATAAGGATAAAAAGGTCACAGAGGGAAGGGTGGAATTTCAGGATGTTTCTTTCCACTACGGGAAAAACGGCGGGGATGATGTGTTAGAACACATCAGTTTTGCTGCCGAGCCGGGGCAGGTAATCGGAATTATCGGCGCAACAGGCAGCGGAAAGACTTCCCTGGTCCAGTTGATTCCCCGGCTGTATGATGTGACGGCAGGCCGGGTGCTGGTGGACGGGGTGGATGTGCGGGAGTATTCCTTGAAGAACCTGCGGGACGGCGTAGGCATGGTACTGCAGAAAAATGTACTGTTTTCCGGGACCATTGAGGAAAATCTGCGGTGGGGAGATGAGAGTGCTTCCATGGAAGAACTGCGGGCCTTTGCGGACGCTGCCCAGGCAGACAGCTTTGTGACCTCTTTTGTAAATGGCTATGATACGGATATGGGACAGGGAGGCGTCAATGTGTCAGGCGGGCAGAAGCAGAGGCTGTGTATTGCCAGAGCCATGCTGAGAAAGCCCAAGATCCTGATCCTGGATGATTCTACCAGTGCGGTGGACACAGCCACAGAGGCAAAGATCCGGGAGTGTTTTCGGACTTCTCTGGAACATACCACAAAGATTATTATTGCTCAGAGAATCGGGTCAGTGGAGGAGGCAGATCAGATCCTGGTATTGGATGAAGGAAGGATGATCGGCAGGGGCACTCATAAAGAGCTTTTGGCTTCCTGTGAGGCGTACCAGGAGATCTACTATTCTCAGCGGGATAAAGAGCGGGAGGTGAGTGCATGAACCGAGAGGAAAGACTGAACAGCTTAAAATACCGGTATGGAAGGAAGCCATTAGCAGAAGGAGCCGGGACAGGCGGTCCGGGCAGACATGGACGGTTAGGAGGAGGCCGGCCCCAAAACAGCATGGAGACAATCAGGCGGCTTTTGGGATATCTGAAAGGGGATACACCTAAGCTTTTTGGGGCGTTTGTGTGCATTATTCTCAATACCCTGGGAACCTTGTTAGGCTCCTATATGCTGCGCCCGATTATCAATACCTACATTGTTCCGGCTGACGGCAGCCGGGGAGATGCGGCCGGGCTTTTGCGGGCCCTTATGGCAATGGCGCTGGTTTTTGTGGTAGGTGTGGCAGCCAATTACCTTCAGGCCAGGATCATGGTGGATGTGGCCCAGACGGCTCTGCGCAAAATCCGCAACGACCTGTTTGGAAAAATGCAGAGCTTTCCGGTGCGCTTTTATGATACGAACAGCAACGGTGATCTGATGAGCCGTTTTACGAATGACGTGGATACCATCGGCATGATGCTGAGCAATACCCTGGTGCAGCTTTTTGCAGGAATATTAAGTATTATCGGAACCCTGTTTTTGATGATTTATACCAATATCTGGCTTACTCTTGTGACTTTGGCCATGATACCTGTAATGATGAAGGCAGGAGGGATCGTGGCCAGACAGAGTCACCGTCATTTCTCCGCCCAGCAGATGTCTTTGGGGGCAGTCAATGGCTATATTGAGGAAATGATTACCGGACAGAAGGTAGTAAAGGTATTCTGCCATGAAAATACAGTCCGGGAGGAGTTTGACCTGCTCAATGAGGATCTGCGGGACAATCAGATCCGCGCCCAGTTTTTCGGGGGAATCATGGGGCCGGTCATGGGAAATCTGAGCCAGGTGAACTATTCCCTGACTGCGTGTATCGGAGGGCTTTTGTGTATTTTTCGGAATTTTGACGTGGGCGGGCTGACTGTATTTTTGAATTTCTCCAGACAGTTTTCCCGGCCCATTAACGAGATTTCCATGCAGATCAGCAATGTATTTTCTGCCCTGGCCGGCGCGGAGCGGGTCTTTGCGGTGATGGATGAAACTCCGGAGCCGGAGGATGCAGCAGATGCGGCAGAGATGAAGTCTATGAAAGGGGATGTGGCTCTCAGCCATGTGACTTTTGGATATAATCCGGATAAGGTGATTTTAAAAGATGTAAGCCTGTATGCAAAGCCGGGGCAGAAGATCGCCTTCGTAGGCTCAACAGGAGCAGGGAAGACCACGATTACCAACCTGATCAACCGGTTTTATGACATTCAGGACGGATCCATTACCATTGACGGTGTGGATATCCGCCATATCAGGCGTGAGGATCTGCGCCGGAATATTGCCATGGTGCTGCAGGATACCCATTTATTTACAGGTACAGTCATGGAAAATATCCGTTATGGAAGACTGGACGCCACAGACGAGGAGGTAATCCAGGCGGCAAAGACTGCTTCTGCCCACTCCTTTATCAATCGGCTTCCCCAGGGGTATCAGACCATGTTAGAGGGAGACGGGGCCAATCTAAGCCAAGGACAGCGTCAGTTGTTGAATATAGCCAGAGCCGCCATATCCAAAGCGCCGGTTCTGATTCTTGATGAGGCCACCAGCTCGGTGGATACCAGGACAGAGAAGCATATTGAGCATGGCATGGACCGGCTGATGGCAGACAGAACCACATTTGTGATTGCCCACCGTTTGTCTACCGTGCGCAACGCCAATGCTATCATGGTGTTGGAGAACGGGGAGATCATAGAGCGGGGAGACCATGATGAGCTGGTGGCGCAAAAAGGGCGGTACTATGAGCTTTATACAGGGCTTAGTGAGCTGGAATAAAATGAGGAAGGAATCAAGTGCGGATTCCTTCATGAAATGCGAACGCATGTTTGATTTCTGTAAGGGCGCCGCATTTACCGGAGGCAATGAGGCTGCGGCATTAAGACAAAAGATGAATGGAGCAAAGGTATTCGGCCTCTAATCGGAAGCCTTTGCCCTCCTCCTTGGTGCGATGCAAGTCAGCCAGAAGCTGCCCGGGCTTTACCGCATATTGTTTTGGTCTGTGAAAAGAAGCTGCCCGTTATAGCGGGCCCCGTGAACTGTAACAGCATGATTACGTTCACAGGGTATAGGTGAACAGTAATGTACCTGTTATCATAAGTGAAGAAAGGAAGGCAGATATGGCGGAGGCAGTAATTTTCGGCGGGACTGCGGAGGGGCGGGAATTGGCGGAGTATGCAGAAGCAGAAGGGATCCAGACGCTGGTAAGCGTGGTGTCAGAGTATGGGAGAAAGATTTTGGGGGAGACAAAAAATGTAAGGGTGCGCTGCGGAGCCTTAAAGGAGGAGGGGATCTGCCTGCTGCTTCAAGAGGAAAATCCAAAGCTGGTGGTGGATGCCACTCATCCTTATGCGGCTGCCGCCACAGAGCAGATTGAGCAGGCATGCAAAAGAATGGGAATCCGTTATGTGAGGGTTCTGAGGGAAGACAGCGGGAGATACAAGGAAGGAAAAGGGAAGATAACCGAGGGGGAAGACGGATGTTTCTGGGTGGACACGCCTGAGGAAGCAGCCAGTTTATTGGAAGCGGACGAACAGCAGGTGCTTCTTACTACGGGAAGCAAGGAGCTGGGAGTGTTTGCCAAGGTAAGGCATTTAAAGGACAGGATCTACGCCAGGATTTTGCCGGACAGCCGGGTTTTGGCAGAGTGTGAGGCTTGGGGGATACGGGGGCAGAGGCTGATTGCCATGCAGGGGCCTTTTTCAGAGGAAATGAACCGGGCTTTGATTCATCAGACCGGGGCAGGGTGGCTTGTGACAAAAGAATCAGGGGAAAAAGGGGGATTTGAGGAGAAAATAAAGGCGGCCAAAGCCTGTAAAATTCGTGTGATAGTGATCCGTCGTCCCGGACAGACAGAAGGGATGTCAGTTCAGGACGCTGAGAAGGAGCTGGCGCGGTTAGTAGGAGATTCTTCGCAGAAGGAGAAGCCGGATCGGCCGGGAAAAAGGCGCTGCTTGTTTCTGATTGGAATGGGAATGGGACGTGGAAGGCAGCTAACATTAGAGGCAGAGGAGGCTCTTTCCCAATGTGATGTGGTGATGGGAGCTGTACGGATGCTGAAGGATGTGGAGCCGTGGATAAAGGGAAAGCGCGTGGAGCCGGTATATTTAGGAAAGGATGTGCTGGAATGGCTGGATGCCCATCCGGAATGTAAAAATGCCGGGGTGGTGTATTCGGGGGATACGGGGTTTTACAGCGGCTGCGGATCTGTGATGAGGGAATTAGAAGGCTGGGAGAGTATGGACAGGGAGAAATTCCAGGTGCGGATTTTTCCGGGGATTTCGTCCCTGTCCTGTCTTTGCGCCAGGCTGGGCAGGCCGTGGGAGGGGATTTATCCGGCCAGCGTTCATGGAAAAACCTGTGATTATGTGGGGCTTTTGAAGGAGCATGGAAGGATTTTTCTGCTTTTAAGCAATGGGGATGACTTGGGGAAAATCTGCCGAAGGCTGATAGAAGAAGGAATGGGGAATGCAAAGGCAGCGGTTGGGCAGCGGTTGGGTTATGAGGATGAAAAGGTTCTGACAGGATATGCCATGGAACTGGAGGGTACGAAAACAGCAGATTTGGCGGCGGTGATCTTAGAGATTGTTTGATACAGGAAATATATTGTTTTTTCCGCGTCATTTCGGTATAATATCAATATAAGGACCGGTTTGGCGTCAATATGCCGGTCAGTCAGGAAAGGGGCGGATGCTTTAGGATGGCAGCAGTAAACAGGGAACATAAAGATCGTCTGTTCACGTTCCTGTTTGGTAAGAAGGGTAATAAGGAATGGACGTTAAGCTTGTACAATGCGGTGAACAATACCCATTATACGGATCCAGACATCATTGAGTTCACGACAATAGAGGATGCCGTTTATATGGGGATGAAGAATGACATCTCCTTTATCCTCTGCCATGTCATGAACGTCTACGAACAGCAAAGCAGTTACAATCCAAATATGCCGGTGCGGCAACTGATGTACGCGGCGAAGCTGTACGACAAATATATCCAGCAGAAAAGGCTTAATATTTACGGAAGGAAGCTTGTGCCGCTGCCAGTGCCAAAGCTGGTGGTTTTTTACAACGGTACGGAAGGGGAGGACGACCGGATTTTGAAGCTGAGCGATGCATTCATCCAGGAGGGGAATCCACAGGAGGCGGACATCGAGGCAAGGGTCCGGATGGTCAATATCAATTACAGGAAAAGCAAAAGTCTGCTGTCTTCCTGCAGGCCACTAGAGGAATATGCATGGCTGGTAAGTCAGATTCGTGAGAACCAACGAACTATGGGTATCGAACAGGCAGTGGACCAGGCGATTCAGAACGTGCCGAAGGATTTTGAGATTCAAGAGTTTCTGATCGGACACAGGGCGGAGGTGAAGGATTTGTGTATTACAGAGTATAACGAAGCGGAGACCATGCAGATGATTCGTGAGGAAGGCCGTGAGGAAGGTCGTGAGGAAGGCCGTGAGGAAGGCCGTGAGGAAGGGGATCTTAAACGTGCAAGAAAGACAGCGGCCAACATGTTAAAGGATGGAGACTCCATAGACAAGGTTGCAAGGGTTCTTGAACTTTCACCTGATATAATTCGGGCCTGGATGGGAAAATCATAACGGCATTTCCGGCCAGGAAAACGGCAGCTCAATGCTTGTGCAGGAACAGCAAACAGTACTTGGCTTATTGTCCGCGGAAATAAAAGCTGTGTTATAAGTGAAACGAAAGGAATGATAAAATAATGAAGGACGAGGCGTTTATCCGTGGACAGGTTCCCATGACGAAAAGTGAAGTTCGGGCGGTATCCATATCAAAGCTGGGGCTTTGCGATAACAGTATTGTCTATGACATAGGAGCAGGAACAGGTTCTGTGGCAGTGGAGATGGCTTTGGCGATGGGGCATGGTCATGTGTATGCCATTGAACAGAGAGAAGAAGGATGCAGGCTGATAGGCCAGAATCAGGAACATTTTGGGGTAAGGAATCTGACCATTGTACCGGGAAAAGCGCCGGATGTGTTAAAAGATCTTCCTGCTGCAGACCGGGTATTTATCGGCGGAAGCGGAGGAGAACTGCCGAAAATCCTGGATTTGGTGAGAGAGAAAAATCCCTCAGCGCGGATTGTGATCAATGCCGTATCTCTGGAAACCTTGTCCGCAGTGACAGAATATCTGAGAGGGAAGGGCATGGAGGCAGAGATTGTCAGCATTCAGACAGCGCGGGCTAAAAAGCTGGGAGATTATCATCTGATGGAAGGGCAGAATCCGGTTTATATTATTACCATAGAGCCAGACAGAGGAACAAGAGAGGCAGGGCAATAATATGCTGCATCTGATCACAGGCGGAAGCGCCAGCGGAAAGTCGGCTTTTGGAGAGAAGGCAGCGCTTGATACAGGGGCAGGGACACGGTACTATCTGGCTACTATGCATCCTTGGGGAAAGGAAGGAATGGAACGGGTGAGCCGGCATCAAAGGCAGCGGGAAGGAAAGGGATTTCATACCATAGAAGCCTGGCATCATTTGGAAAATGTTTTTTTTGAGCCGGAGGGAAAAGAGGACCGGGTTATTTTGCTGGAGTGTATGTCCAATCTGGTGGCCAATGAACAGTTTGAGGCAGGGGGAACCGACAAAGAGATTCTGCAGCGGGTGCAGAGAGGGATTTTCCATCTGCAGAATTGTGCAGAGTATGTGATTATCATCACAAATGAGGTGTTTTCCGATGGAAATGAATATGAAGATCAGACCAGGAGATATCTTGCTTTGCTGGGACAGGCAAACCAGAAGGCGGCATATATGGCAGATCTGGTTACAGAGGTTGTGTATGGGATCGGGGTGCCGTTAAAGCTTTGATAGCGGAGCAAAAAGAAAACAAAACAGAGATGCCGCGGTTTTTGCGGCATCCGGCTATTAGTAAAAAGTTTATTCCGTTGTATCCCTTCTCATAAGAACCGGCGTAACAGTCCTGTGAATCACCGCAGGAAGGGGGGACGGCTTTCTCTTTTTCTGTTCATTCATCTGCATTACAAGAAGGTCCATGGCTTCCTTTGCAATCTTTTCCACCTGCTGTCCTATTGTGCTGGTGGGAATGATGGCCTCGGTGGAAACAGGAGAGTCATCAAAACCAATGAGCCGGTAACAGTCAGGAAGCGTCCCGTATTTGCGGACAATCAGATTCAGTAAAATATTGGCATGGGTATCATTAGACATAAAGATACCCTTTTTTTTGTTGGGATATTTTGCCTCAATACTTTCAAAAAGCAGCCGGATAGAGTCAGCGGTTTCCTGGTAGGTATTGCCTAAGTGGGTTAAGATCAGCTCATGAGGTATGCCGCGCTCTCTGCAGATGTCCTGAAATCCCTTAATCCGCCCATAGGCAGGGACAGAAGGGGGAATGTCTCCATTTACATGAATCAAAATATCACAGTTGTTTTTGTAAAGAAGGCTGGTGGCCTGAACGCCTCCCATGTAGTTGTCGGTGTTAACGCTGCAGGTGTATTGGTCTTCCCGTTCAATGGTCACAACTGGAAGCTTATAGGCAGCCAGCTCCTTTGAATGAATGGTATGGCTCAGGATGATCATGCCTTCGATTTTATAGGCAAGAAGCTCTTTAATGTATCTGCGCTCGATTTCCTCCTGGTCATTTCCCACAAACACGAGAAATTTGTAGCCATAGATCTCATAGGTGGCAAGAAGCTGATTCAGCATCTGGGAATAATAGTGCAGATACAGATTGGGGATAATAATGCCGACAAATTCAGTCTTGCCGTTGGCCAGGATTCGAGCCACCTTGTTTTCTTTATAGTTTAAGGCAACCAGGGCATCTGCGATTTTCTGCTGGTTTTCCAGTGTGAGGGAGTCAGGATTGTTAAAGTATCTGGAAATGGTGGTTTTGGAAAAATTCGTG
Organism: uncultured Lachnospiraceae bacterium; assembly: GCA_910586205.1. Taxonomy (GTDB): domain Bacteria; phylum Bacillota; class Clostridia; order Lachnospirales; family Lachnospiraceae; genus Brotaphodocola. The sequence continues at coordinate 12,282 of CAJUGD010000040.1, forward strand.
TATTGGGCAATATCATTGAAGGTAATGTTTTTCTTTGTCATGGCGAAAGTGCTCCTCATGGTGTTGATGGGTAGGAAAGTAACAGGGCAAGGTTTAGCCGGCCTGATTTTCTATGGCAGGGGGCAGTATTCTGGTAAAAGCTATTATACCAGAATTGAAAACGGGAAACAACTGAAAAATAAGCGGTACCGTTATCGGTAACGGTATCGGTAACGGTATCGGTTTTGTGATATGTGCATAAATGAGAGAACCATAATTTGGATAATATGACAAAACAGTAAAAAAGGGGTTGACAGGAATCATAAGGAATGGTAAGATTACACCATAAAGTAACCGGTTACTTTACCGGTTATTCAAAACTTTAAGAATCATTACAAGATCAAAGCTTTAACAATCATCACAAGAAGCACAAAAACACAGGCAGGCACATGCCTGGTCAGGAGGATGTCATGAAAAGAGGATTTGCAGTGGCAGCGTCAATGCTGCTGGCAGCAGGGTGTCTGGCCGGCTGTCAGAAAAGGCAGATAAGGCCCGGAGACGTGCCGGGGTTTGACCCGGGAGAGCAGTATCTTTCTTTGTGGGTTCATTCCATTGAAGATACGGAGGAGGGGCAGGCGTACCGCCAGTCAGTGGATCGTTTTAATGAGGTGTACAATGGGACTTATTTTGCGGATATTGAGTTTGTGCCGAGGAATAACAGCGGAGGAGGATATTCGGATAAGGTCAATGCTTCTGTGATGGCAGGCGGCTTGCCGGATGTACTGACTGTAGACGGGCCGAATGTGGCGGCTTATGCAGCCAACGGGATTATACAGCCCTTGGCAGAGCTGTCCCAGGAGGAGAAAAGCGTATATCTGGAATCCATCTTAGATCAGGGAACCTACCAGGGAAAGCTGTATGCCCTTGGGGTAATGGAATCCAGCGTGGGGATGTACTATAACAAGGACATACTGGAAAAGGCAGGGATTACAGTGCCAGAGGCAGGGCATCCCTGGACCAGAACCGAATTTCTGGAGATCTTGGAGGAGATCAAGCCTTTGATGGATGAGATGGGCGGATATGCCCTGGATATGACCTTTCCGGTGGGAGAGGCAAGCATTTATTATTATGCGCCTTTTGTGTGGTCTGACGGGGGGAACTTAGTCAGGGAAGACGGGCTCTTGGTGGACGGATATTTCAACTCAGAGGAAATGGTGGCAGCCATGGAGTTCTTTAGGACCGTGGTAGAGAAAGGGTACATGTCAGAAGCGCCGATTGAACATCTGTTTGAGAGCGGCAGAGCGGCATTTAAGATTGACGGAGCCTGGGAGGTGAACACGGTTTACCAGAATTACCCGGATATCCGCCTGGGAGTAGCGCCTTATGTGACAGGGGATCATTGGGATGGAGGACGTTATACGCCTACCGGCTCCTGGGCTTATGCAGCTTCTTCCAATACAAAGAATCTGGAGGGAGCCACTGAGCTGGTGAAGTGGATGAGCGGAGTGGAAAGCGGGGTGAGGATATGGGAGCTGTCAAAGACCTTTCCTTCTACCTACGAGGCATTTGAACAGATTGACGTATTTCAGACAGATGAGAATTACCATATGCTGTATGAACAACTGAAAGAATACGGACATCCCAGGCCCAAGACGCCTGTGTATCCCCAGGTGAGCGCTTCCTTCCAGCAGGCTCTGGAGAGTATCGCATTAAGCGGACAGGATGCAAGAGAGACCCTGAACAAATCTGTAGAAAGGATTAACGCGAAGTTGGAGCGTTATACGAGAAAGTGATGAAGAAACGATCAAGTACATTGTTGGGAATGGCATTTTTCGGACCGGCGCTGGTTCTCTTAACCATCTTTTTGTTTGTGCCTATGGCGCTTACGCTGGCATTTAGCTTTACGGATTATTTTGCGCTGAATCCGGATCTGACCCATTTTGTAGGATTGGAAAATTATATTAAGATTTTTAAGGATGATCTTTTTGTCCGGTCTTTTGTGAACACGGTTTGTTTTGTGCTGATTATCCTTCCCTGTCAGGGGATCGGGGCTTTGGGGCTGGCGCTTTTGATCAATAAAGTGACCCATTGCAAGAAGTATTTTAAGGTGGCGTTTTTTGTTCCGGTAGTCATGTCACTGGCAGTGGTTTCAACGCTTTGGATGCAGATCTACAGTCCGGAAGGAATCTTAAATACGCTTTTGGGAAATCTGGGGATTTCGGCGCAGCCTTTTATCCACAGCGCAAAACAGGCGCTTCCTTCTATTGCTATTATGAGTGTGTGGCAGGGAGTGGGATATCAGATGATCATTTTTTTAGGCGGGCTGCAGGCCATCAATCCAGGGCTTTATGAGGCGGCGGAGATGGATCATGCAAGCGAATGGCAGAAGTTTAAGGATATTACCTTGCCGGAGCTAAAGCCCCTTTGCGTGTTTGTGTTTATCACGGTTACAATCGGAGCATTCCGTATGATTGTGCAGCCTATGGTTATGACCGGAGGAGGTCCCTCCCACTCTACTTATACCATGGTTTATAATATTTATGAGACTGGCACCGTCAACTGGGAGATCGGGCTTGCATCCACGATGGCGATTGTGTTTGCTATATTTGTGATGGCTCTGACAATCATTCAGTCTATTCTGACCAGGGACAGATAAGACGTCCAAAAAGCACGGACAAAATAAGGAGGAAACCTATGTTGACAAAAAAGCAAAAAGGAATTAACTGGATTTTGACAGCCATACTTTTGGTCATGTCTTTGTTTTTCCTGTTTCCGGTGGTGTGGATGCTTGCCAATTCCTTTAAACCGGATGCAGCTATTACGGCGGATATGAACACTGCAGCCGCTTTTATTCCGCCTATGCCGGGAGGAGGGTTTTTTGAGAATTACATATCCATACTGACCAACACGAATTTTCTGCGGTATATGGCAAACACCCTGTTCTATGCAGCGATTCTGATTGTGTGCGGCGTGGTAGTAAACGGGCTGGCCGGATATGCCTTGGCAAAGATCCAGTTTCCGTTTCGGGAGCGATGGGTGCTTTTGATCCTTCTTCTTCAGATTGTGCCCATGGAAACAATCCTGACCATTCATTTTCTGATGATTGCCAAGGTGGGACTTTTAAATACTGTGGTAGGTTATATCCTTCCCATGATCGTGAATCCGTTCAACATTTTTTTATTCCGTCAGGTGTTTATGAATCTGCCGGATGATGTGTATGAGGCGGCTCAGTTGGATTTCTGCAGTCCGCTGAAATATTTTTTCACCATGGTCCTTCCCATGTCCAAGACTGTGGTGGCGACGGTAAGTGTGTTTACGTTTTTAAATGTGTGGAATGATTATCTGTGGCCTTCGTTGGTCTTTACGTCCAGTAATCTTCTCACTGCACAGATTGGCCTTAATTCCATTACATCCAATGAAAATACTACTATGGGGCAGACCTTGGCAGTGATTACCATGGTAACGATTCCTGTGATTATAATTTACTCGTTGTTCTCGAAACAGATTGTAGAAGGCGTGACCTCAACAGGGTCCAAGGAGGGATGATATTATGAGCTTTATGGAATTTAAAAATATTTGCAAAAAGTATGAAAATGCGGAGAGAAATTCGGTTACAGATTTTAACCTGACCATTGAGGAAAAGGAGTTTATTGCATTTGTAGGGCCGTCCGGGTGCGGCAAATCTACAACACTTCGGATGGTGGCAGGATTTGAGGAGATTACCAGCGGAGACCTGTTTATTGACGGAAAGCGGGTCAATGAGACGGCGCCAAAGGATCGGGGCATTGCCATGGTATTCCAGAATTATGCATTATATCCTCATATGACTGTGGAGAAGAATATCGGATATGGATTAAGAAATATGAAGATACCGGAGGCAGAGGTGAAAAAGAAGGTAGACTGGGCTATCCGAATTTTGGGATTGGAGGAGTTTCGTACCCGCAAGCCAAAGAATCTGTCCGGCGGACAGCGCCAGAGAGTGGCTTTGGGACGGGCCATTGTGAAGAACCAAAAGCTGTTTCTTATGGATGAGCCTTTGTCCAATCTGGATGCAAAGCTGCGGGTGAGCATGCGCAATGAGATCAGTAAGCTGCACCGGGAGCTGGGAACAACTACCATCTATGTGACCCATGATCAGGTGGAGGCCATGACCATGGCAGACAGGATTGTGATTATGAAGGACGGCGTCATTCAGCAGGCAGGAGCGCCTATGGAGCTCTATGAGAATCCGGTGAATAAGTTTGTGGCCGGGTTTATCGGGTCGCCTCAGATGAATTTCTACCAGGTGTCAGTAAGCGGCAATGAGATGACGTTTTCCGACGGCAGGAAGATCAGGCTTTCTATGGAGGCAGCAGCACGTTTGAAAGGCAGAGACGGACAGATGATTATGGGAATCCGGGGCGAGGATATTAAGCTGGATTCAGACAGCTGCAATGCACATGAGCCAGATCAACAGAAGGCTGTGGTGGAGAATACGGAGATCATGGGCAATGAGAATAATTTGTACTTTACTTTTGGAGGAAGCCTGACTGTGGCGCGGGTGTCCAAAGATGAGGTAAGCCGAATCGGAGATGAAATCCGGTTTGTGTTCTTGCCGGAGAAGATGCACTTTTTTGACAAAAATACAGAGGAACGGATTTAAGCTTTTGGAATTGACAAGTCAGAGGATGGGTTTTAAAATAGATGATATTTTTTTCGGAAAGGGATTGGGAAGATGGAACTAAGAAAAAGGCAGATCGGGCATTTAAAAGCGCCGGGGAACTGGATCAATGATCCCAACGGATTTATCTATTATAAGGGGAAATACCATTTGTTTTATCAGTATTTTCCCTATGCGCCAGAGTGGGGAACCATGCATTGGGGGCACGCGGTCAGTGATGATTTGGTGAATTGGGAGCATGTGGGGATTGCGCTTTTTCCGACAAAATACGGAGATCAGAACGGATGCTTTTCCGGCAGCGCAGTGGAACATGAGGGAAACATGGTTCTTTTTTACACAGGCGTCCATTATTTTGAGCAAGATCCGGAAAATATCCATCTCTGTCTTCATGACCGGTTTGATTCCTGCCAGATGAGGATTGATTCTTGGAACGGAATGGATTTTGATAACTTTAAAGGCAAGCAGGTGGTGATTCCTCCGATTGAAGACAAATGCCATGGGGACAGGACCCATACCAGGGATCCAAAGGTGTGGAAGGGGAAAAACGGCTGGACTATGGTTTTGGGAAGCCGCAGTGAGGAGGGAAGGGGGAAGCTTCTGTTCTATCAGAGCCCTGACCTGAAAAGCTGGTCATATGTCAATGAAGCAACTAAGGGAGACGGATGGGGATGGATGTGGGAGTGCCCGGATTATTTTGAGACAGAGGGCGGGCAGGTTTTGGTATTTTCCCCTATGCGGTTTCTGAAAGATGGAAAATGGGAAGAAAATCAGGCCATCTGCATGACTGTGGATTTTAAAGAGGACGGCTGTGAGATGAACATGCCGGATTCTTATCAGTATTTGGATTATGGTCTTGACCTTTATGCGCCTCAGAGCGCTGTGGACGAGGATGGCAGGAGAGTTCTGGTTGCATGGCTGCGGATGCCGGAGGCAGTGGAAGAAGAAGGGCAGGCTCCATGGAGGGGAATGTTTTGCCTGCCCCGTGTGGTTGAGGTAAAGAACGGCCATGTGTATTTCCGGGTACATCCCAATGTGAAAAAGCTGTATAAAAGACCTGTCACAGATGTAAAGGATACCGGGCCGGAAGGGTATCTTTTAAGCCTTGAGCTAGAGGACGGAGGATGTGTGAATGCAGGAGGATACCAGATTTTCCGCCGGGGAAATCGGATCTGTACAGACCGGACCCAAGTATTCTGCAGGGGAGAGGACTACCGCATGGTATTTGAAACCCCGGATGTAAAGGAGGGGTTTCACTTAGATATCTATGTGGAGGATCACATGGTGGAGGTCTATGTCAATGACGGCGAGTATGTGATCAGCAATGGAGTCTATGGGCTGAAGAAGGAGCTTTTAATCAGCGGTGGGAATAAGGCGGAGCTGTTTGGGGCAATGGATCCGCCAATTCACCGGTAAATTTTCTTATTTTTATGGCTGCATAAACCGTCACAATCAGCTCTGTTAAAGGCATGGCAAACCAGATTGCAAAGCCTCCTGCAAATGCAGGCAATAAAAGAATCAGGGCGCCGCTGATCACAGCTCCTCTGGATACGGAAACAAGAAAAGAGGCGGACGGTTTCATCAGCGCCTGAAAATAATAGGTGGAAAAAATATTAAACGGAAGCAGCAAAAAGGAAATCCCATAGCTTCGGATAATTGCAGGCGCCATGCTCAAGATCTTATCTGTAGGCATCATAAAAATGCGCACATACAGGTTAGGGACAGCCAGACTTAAGCATGTCCAGAACAGGCCGAATGCTGCTGCCGTATACAATGCATACCGAAGTGTCTGACGGATGCGGGCGCCTTTTTTCGCTCCATAATTGGCAGAGATTATGGGCTGGGACGCCTGTCCAACACTATATGCACAGCACTGGACAAAGGTGCTTATATTGACAATAATCCCATAAACAGACAGGGCATCTGTTCCTAAAAAGCTTAGGATCTGACGGTTAAACAATACGGTAAGAATACCCATTGCCACGTCAATAAAGAATGTAGAAAAGCCTGTTACGGTGATTGCCTTAAGCTTTTCAAAAAGCTTTTGAGTCTTAACTAAGTATAGAGTATTTTTCTTTCCAAGAAAATGGGTCATCATGGCAAGCAGAGACAGGATGGAACCAGCCGCTGTGGCAAGCCCGGCTCCGAAGATGCCCATCTGAAAGGTAAAAACAAAAAGATAATCACCAATCATATTAAAAATACCGCCCAATAATACGGCTTTTGTGGCAAGCCCGGGATTCCCGTCATTACGCAAAAAGGCAGATATAAGCTGTGTGAAAAGAAAGGACGGAACGACAAATTTAATGGGGATCATATACTGTCTGGCAAGGGGGAGCAGATTGTCCCTGGCGCCGAACAGCGTAAGAAGCTGCCGGTCAAAAAATGCAATGCTGATCCAGCATATGGCAGCCAGAATTGACGCGCCTATAACTGCAGCAGTAAAATATTCGTTTGAAGTTTTTTGGTTCTGCTCAGACTGGCCGCGCAGCGTGCTGAAAAGTACAGAGCCGCCGATTCCCATTAATAGTCCCAAACTGTATATGATATTCCACACCGGGGCTACCACAGCCATCGCAGCAGTGCCTTCCGGGCCCTGGTATTGTCCTACCATAGCTATGTCTGCGATTCCATAGACAGAGGAGATGAATGCACTGCCAAAGGCAGCAGAAAGGTATTTTCTGTACATAGGGCCGATTTTTCCTGTTAAAAAGTCCATTGATTTATCCTCCTTTGTTTGTGTGATAAAAAAAAGAGCCGGATAAAGTCAGCAGATATTTCAGTCTGCGGCCTTATCCGGCTTATCATTTCCAGTGAATGATTTGCCCTCCGAACGAGGACGTATTATATAGCTTTTATCGAGGGTTGTCAAGTCTTTTTCTATATTTTTCTAAACTTATTTTCCAAAACTTTTTTAAACTATTTTTCAAAAAATATCTGTTCATACAGGTATGTAGTTTTTTAGGAATTTGGCGGCAAAACCGTAAATATTATTTTCATCTTTTTTCTTCTATGTTATAATGAATTGCTGTTGCAAGGCACATACACAAAATGGAGGGAAGTATCATAAATGATTAGAAAAATTATAAAAATAGACGAGGAAAAGTGTAATGGCTGCGGAGCTTGCGTCGATGCCTGCCATGAGGGCGCAATTGAGATGATTGACGGAAAGGCAAGGCTGACACGGGAGGATTATTGTGACGGTTTGGGAGACTGTCTGCCGGAATGCCCTTGCAGTGCAATCACGTTTGAGGAGCGGGAGGCTCCTGCTTATGATGAAGCTGCAGTCCTTGCTGCAAAGAAGGAGAAGCAGAAGAAAGCTGGCTCTCATCTTGGTCAATGGCCCTGCCAGATTAAGCTTGTCCCTGTAAATGCACCTTATTTTAACGGGGCAGACCTGCTGGTTGCTGCTGACTGTACGGCATATGCTTATGCCGGAATCCACAAGGATTATATGAAAGGCAGGATTACACTTATAGGATGTCCCAAGCTGGACTCTGTTGATTACAGCGAAAAGCTGATGGAAATTATAAAAAGTAATGATGTTAAAAGTATTACGGTTTTGCGGATGGAGGTTCCCTGCTGCGGAGGGCTGGAGGCAGCGGTAAAAAAGGCTTTGCAGGGAAGCGGTAAGACTATTCCGTGTCAGGTTGTTACAGTGTCCGTTCAGGGAGAAATACTTCCCTTTGCAGGAGGAGCAGGACTATGATCGATTTACAAGATAAGGAATATTGTCCCACCTTAGAAGAAGTGGGAGAATATGTCAGAAATGGTGTGTTCGGAAAATTCTGCTGTGCCGTAAAGGAAACGTATAAGGCAAAAGAAAATATAGAATTTAGCTCCTGCAGTTGGGAAAGAGGATGGAACATAAAGTTTAAAAAGTCCGGGAAAACCTTATGTACCATTTATCCTAAGGAAGCCTGCTTTACTGTGAAAGTCTCGAATCCTCGCTGTAGGACTGCGCACTTGCTGCGCTGTCCGTACCAGCGCCAAAATGTCTGATGATACCAGTGGAGGATGAGGACTCAGTCTATGAGGATATGCTCCGCCTGATCGAGATCAGGCGGGGGCTATATCACCCATTCCCATCATGATTTTTTAATATCCGCCACAAGGTGCTACGGCTGATCCCCAAGCGTTTGGCTGTCTGGCTGTGGTTGTCATTTTCCTCCCGCAGAACCTGGCGGATAATGTCATAAGTGATGTCAGAAAGGGGCTGCTCCAGATTAAACTGGAGGCCGGTTTTTTCAGCGGAAGTCCAGAGGGCGCTTTCCTTGTGAAGCTGACGCATGGTGTTTTCGTAGGAGATGTAAATCCCTGTAGTTACCACCATCAATTCATGGATGATTCGCTGAAACTGATCCAGATTCGATTCCCAGAGGAAGGTTTTCATAGCCTTTAAGGCTCTTGGGTCAAAGCTGACGATCTGCTTTCCCAGACTGGCATTCAGCCGGTTGATATATAAGGTGCAGAGATAGGGGATATCATCTGCCCGTTCCCGAAGGGATGGAATGCGCAGGGTGAGGCAATGCATGATTTTTGTGAGCTCTGCCATATAGGTTTGGGACTGTCTCATGTCTGCTCCTGAGACAAAGGAAAAAATCAGCCGGTTTCTCTGGTCAAGCCCGGTATCCCGAATCGTGGATGCAAGCTGATGAAAGGCGGCAAAGGGCAGGGAATCCACGTGGCGGAAATAGAGGGTATGCTTATTGTTCATCAGCGGAGAATCGTGGTGGGTCATGAGATAAGACCAGTTTTTATCCGTGGCGGTTTCACAGTCGATTTCATAACAGATGGACGAGTGGTACGGGCTCTTTCCATATATGAAATAGGCAGCCTGATCTTTGCCGGTTCCGGTTTCGCCGGAGATAATGATGGGGGAAAGGGTTCGGCTGTATTTTTCAATCTGATCCTGGGTGCTGGTCTGGTAGTGGGAGCTGTTGTAATAGGAAAAATCCGGTTTTTGCTCCCTGGAGCCGGACAGCTGGCGGATGGCGCTGATTTTGCGTGTTTCCGGGCGGTCTCGGAAGCGGGTATAGAGGTAGTGGTATTGCTGGTTTTTCAGATAACGGCGCTGTAAGGCAAAGGTCAGTATCCCGCCATGAAAGGGGCGTTCAAAGTGAGAGGAATCTTCCTGTAGAAATTCCTTCTGGTGTTCTGCAATGTAGGGAAGGATATGGTGGGGATCGTTTCCCTCTAAGCTGGAGAGAACCCTTTGGCCCCGGGAATCCAGAATGGTGCAGGCGTGGGGACTGTTCTGGAAGGAAAGGGTCAGATGGGACAACTCCTGCCGGTTGTGCAGGTATCTTTTTGTCAGGCGGATTGCCTGATTGAGCATGGATTCCACGGTCTCATAGCCAGAGGTGATGAGAACCGCATTCATCCCCAGCTTTGGGGCAATCTGAGAGGAAATCACATCACACACCACCACAGAATATCCCTGCTCTTTTAATTCGATAAGCCTTGGCAGGGCTTCATCTTCCGAGCGGATGGTCACAATGGGAAAATCGTATTGAAGGATCTCTCCGAGCACGGCAGATGTCCGGGTAATATTTTCAAAACCAATCACAGCGATTCTCTGCCCGAAATTCTGGGCAAGCCGGATGGCCCGCAGTGCATCCAGGGCAGACAGTCCGATGTCATAGACCGGAAGGCTTACCAGGGAGTCAATCAAGGAGACCGTGCCTCCCCGGGAAAGAATGGCATCGTAATCAAACAGATTTACCTGCTTAAGCACAGCCGGCGCATCATTCAGATTGGCCACATAACAGTCTGCGGTCACATCATCTCTTACAGATATCAGTTCATGGATAATCTCATCCATCCCTTTATAGGGCGCAATTACCAGTAAATGAATTTTATCTTTCATACAGATCTCCTTGGGACAGGGGATTCATTATATGTTTCATAATAGAACATTTTTGGAGAGAAAACAAGAGAAAAATCAATTTGTTTAAAAATAGAACACAAAATAGCAGCAGAGAGATGGAAAAAAAGGGATTTCAATGATAGGATTACCCCATCAACCGAGTGATCGAGCGAAAGGAGAGGGGAAATGATGTTCCATAAGTTGATTGTCCCGCCGGTTCTGTATTCCGGTCAGGGCTGTATGGCAGAAGGTATCCGGGAGATTGTGGAGAAGGAACAGGCCGGAAAGGTTCTGGTATTTACGGACAAGGGTATCATGGGGGCAGGGCTGATTCATTTGCTGCTGGATGTGTTAAAGGAAAGGCAGGTAGAATATGAGATATTCGATGATTTAAGGCCAGAGCCGTCCTACGAAGATGTGGAGAATATCTGCAGGCAGGCTGAGGACAGCCAGGGAGATCTGATTGTGGCCTTTGGTGGGGGTTCTGTCATGGATGCGGCCAAGCTTTGTTCGATTTTAAAGGGTTCCCAATATTCGGTGCAGGATCTGCTGGCAGATCCGGGGCTGGGGAAGAAGCAGATAAAGCTGGCAGCCATCCCGACCACCTGTGGAACCGGTTCAGAGGCAACCTGCAATGCCATTGTGGCGATTCCGGAGGAAGAAGTGAAAAAGGGAATTGTAAATCATGAAATGATTCCCGACTATGTGATTCTGGACTCTGAGGTAATCCGAAATCTGCCGAAGGAGATTGTGGCAGCTACCGGGGTGGATGCGTTGGCACATGCAGTGGAGTGTTTTACCTCCAAGAAGGCCACTCCTTTAAGTGATACCTATGCCCTGGCAGGGGCAAAGCTGATTTTTGAACATATCCGTGAGGCTTATGAGAATCCGCACCATATGGAGGCAAAGGAAGCCATGCTTTTAGGAGCCTTCTATGGGGGCATCGCCATTACCGGCAGCGGAACTACGGCAGTTCATGCGCTCTCTTATCCTTTGGGGGGAAAGTACCATATTCCCCATGGGGTCTCCAATGCCATTATTTTCGGCCATGTAATGAGGATGAACAAGGAGGCATGTGCAGAGCAGCTGGCGCGGCTGTGTGACGCCATTTATCCGCAACTTAGCGGGGCCGGTCAGGATGAGAAGGCTGACCATGTTATCCGGGAGATCGAGGAGATTATCCGGTTTACCCAGATTCCCACAGATCTTTACCGCTTTGGTGTAAAGAGGGAGGATTTGGATTTCCTTGTGGATGCGGGAAGTAAGCAGACCAGGCTTTTGGTAAACAACAAAAAGGAGCTGACTTTAGAGGACATCCGCCGGATTTACCAGAAAGTTTTATGAAAGTTCCCCTTCGGGGGCATCAGGATGGACAAAGAACAGGGATGAGAAGGAGGATAACATGAAAGGATTACCGATTCTTGCGATTACAGCCGGAGACCCGGCGGGTTCAGGGCCGGAGATTACGGCAAAGGCATTTACCCATGGGGAGATTTATCCGATTTGCAGACCTTTGGTGATCGGGGATGTGGCGGTCATGGAGCAGGCTATCCGCTTTACCGGTTTGGAGAATCAGCTCCGGGTAAGGGGGGTAAGGAATGTGGAGGAGGCTGGTTTTGAGCCGGGAATCATGGATGTATATGACATGCGTCTGATTGATGACCCAAAAACCATTGGCATCGGAACAGTCAATGCCGTGGCAGGGGAGGCGGCGTTTCAGTATGTGGTGAAGGCCATTGACCTGGCGATGAAGAATCAGGTGGATGGAACCATCACCAATGCAATCAGCAAGGAAGCCATCAATCTGGCAGGCCATCACTATTCCGGGCACACGGAGATTTATGCAGATTACACCAAAACGAAAAAGTATTGTATGATGCTGGCCCATGAGGATTTCCGGGTGACGCATGTGTCTACCCATGTCTCGCTCCGGGAAGCCTGTGACCGCTGCAAAAAGGAACGGATATTGGATGTGATTGAAATGTCCTATGAGGTGTGCAGAGACTTGGGGATTGAAAATCCAAGGATTGCGGTGGCAGGATTAAATCCCCACTGTGGTGAGCATGGGATGTTTGGAACCGAGGAGATTCAGGAGATTGAGCCGGCCATTCAGGCGGCAAAAGCCAGGGGAATCCAGGCGATTGGCCCCTGCCCGCCGGATACGGTATTTTCCCAGGCAATCGGAGGCTGGTATGATATTGTGGTTTGCCAGTTCCATGACCAGGGACACATTCCCACCAAGGTACAGGGCTTTGTCTATAACCGAGAGAAGCAGTGCTGGAACGCAGTGGCAGGCATTAACATCACCCTGGGGCTTCCCATTATCCGGGTGTCCGTGGATCACGGAACGGCATTTGATCATGCAGGCAAGGGGGATGCCAATGAACTCAGCCTTTTAAATTCCATTGAGTACGGGGCGAAAATGGCAGACAGCAGACGGAATAAGCAGGAGGGAGGAAGCATCCATGGACAGGCTCCTGATCATCGCGGATGATTTTACGGGCGCTCTTGATACAGGAATCCAGTTTACCAAAATGGGAATCCGGGCAAGGATTGTGACGGATTACCGATATGATTTCGGCCAGCTAAGGACAGAGGACAGCCTTCTTAGCGTCAGTACGGACACTCGCCCCCGCTCCCCGAAGGAGGCTTATGACCGGGTGTTTCAGTTGGCGGTAAATGCCCGAAGGGCAGGCTTTCAGTATGTATACAAGAAAACCGATTCCGGACTGCGGGGGAATATCGGAATGGAACTGAAAGCGGTCATGGATGCCTATGAACAGCAGGCGATTGCCTTTATTCCGGCTTTTCCCAGGCTGAACCGGATTACAAGGGGAGGACTTCAATATATTGACGGCATTCCGGTAAAGGAAAGTGTATTTGGGAAGGATCCCTTTGAGCCGGTGCGGTATTCCGATATCGGGGAAATCATTGGCTCCCAGACCGATATGAAGATTGTCAAGGTTTCCAGAGGGGACTGGCGGCAGATCGATTGGGAGAGCGGCAGAGAGCAGACGGTTTTTTTGCTGGATGCAGAGACAGACGCGGATCTGGCAGCCATTGCAGGAATGCTGAAGGAGCAGAACCGGATGGTGGTGATTGCAGGCTGTGCAGGGTTTGCGGCAAATTATGACCAGATGCTTCGGTTTAAAAAGGGAAATCCCCACTATATGCAGGAGTCAGATGGGCTTTTTGCTCTGTGCGGGAGCGTGAATCAGATTACGGTTGACCAGGTGAACTATGCAAAGGATTTTGGGTTTGTCAGAGCCCATCTTTCCAACAGACAGAAGCTGGGAATCGGAGAGCGGACGCCAGAGGAGGACAGGGAATTTTTTGACGCCCTTTATAGGCAGGTGTCAGGGACAGATAAATATATCCTGGATACGCTGGATGTGCCTGGGGAGGAGACGGCAGAGGCATTTGCCGGAAGAAACGGCATGAGTCTTTCGGATATCCGGTTCCGGATTGCAGACAGCTTAGGAAGGATTGCCATGGAAATGGTAAACCGGGGGCTGAATTACACCATCAGCATGACAGGCGGCGACACACTGATGGGATTTATGAACCATATCGGTAAGACGGAGCTGGTGCCGATCTGTGAGATCGGTAAGGGAGCCGTGCTTTCTGCCATGCGCTGGAATGGGAAGCGGATCCAGGTGATTTCAAAATCCGGCGGGTTCGGGGAAGAAAATATCTTTGTACAAATGTATGATACTGTCATTAATTTCAAAAAAGGGGACAGAGATGAATAAAAAAGGATTTTTTGATACAATAGAAGAAAATATTATTGCTGTTGGGATTATTCTCATGGTAATCATGGAGACGGCAAATGCAATTCTTAAGCTGGTTTTCCCTGCGGGAACCGGATATCCGGAGGAGCTGGCGTGTTATGCCTATGTGTGGGTGGCTTTTCTCTGTGCGTCTTTTTGTACAAAGAGGAGCGCAAACATCATTGTGGATGCACTGGCCAATCTGTATCCAAAGCCTGTGAGGCGGGTGCTGGATTATCTGCAGTACATCCTGGATATGCTGATGTCTGTGTTGTTTGTCTATGGAGGATTTTTATATGTGGGCACAACCATTTCTGAGGGAACCGTGGGAAAGACCGGTTTTCCCTGCTGGATTGTCTATCTGGCGCCTGTTGTGGGATTTGGCCTGAATATTGTCCGGGATGTTCAGAAGATACTTGAAGTGAAGGCTGCACAGACAGCAAATGTACAAGCGTAAGGGGGAGATGATAACATGTTAGCGCTTATCTTTACATCATTTTTTGTGGTTTTGATCGGCATGGGCTTTTCCATGACCCTTTCTTATGGGGCAGCTTTTATTATCCCTGCGTTTGCAACCGGGTTTAGTCAGTACAATATGGAGAGTATTGTGCAGTGGCTCTGCAGTGCGGCAGGAAAAACCACCTATGTGGCCATCGCTCTCTTTGTGGTATCCGGCAACATCATGTCTCAGGGAAAGCTTACCGAGCAGATTTTTGCATTTTTCCAGTATTTCCTCGGACGCTCGAAGTCCTGTATTCCCATTGTTGCCGTGCTGACAGCAATCTTTTACGGGATGATTTCCGGCTCCGGAATGGCAGTCGTGGCGGCGGTGGGAGCCATGGTGCTGCCTATGCTGATTGAATATGGCTACAATCAGGCGTTTTTTGCGGCAATGCTTGCGGCGGCTGGTTCTCTGGGACAGCTGATTCCCCCATCCTCTGCCATTCTTCAGTACTGTGCTATGGCAGGAACGGATGAGTCGGACATGTTTAAGGTGGGGGCAGTGATTGGGTTTACCTGTGCGGTGGCTCTTGTGGCGATCACCTTTTTCCATTGCAGAAAGGATACAGGAGACACGGAAAAATCCATGAAAGCCTATGAGGAGCTGAAGGCCCAGGGGTTTGCAAAGGTGGTGGGAACCTCGGTCTGGGGACTGCTTTCCCCGGTTATCATACTGGGCGGGATTTTTACCAACCTGCTTTCCGTGGTGGAGGCGGCAGCAATCTCCGTGGTGTACGCCTGCTTTGTCTCCCTGTTTATATACAAATCCCTGGATTTGAAGGGATTGTGGGACGCCTTTAAGGGTTCGGTAAAAAATGTGGCCTCTGTGGCCATGATGCTGGCATTTGCCGTGGCGTTTTCTAGTCTGTTGGATGTGTTTAACGGGGGAGAAGTGATTGCAGCTGCCATTACCTCGGTACTGTCTACCCCCACGGCATTTGTGGTTGCTTCTGTGGTGGTCATGTCAGTAGGGATGATGTTTATGAACCCGATTGCCATCATTGTTCCGATTGTGGCGCCGATTGCGGCATCCTTTGGCCTGGATCCCATGGTATACGGCGCGGGTATGTCTGGTATTGTGGCAATCGGTTCCCTTACTCCGCCGTTTGGGGTGTCCCTTTACATCATGTCCCCCATTGCCAAGGTTCATCCCATGACCATTGCCAGGAAGGTATTGCCTCTCTGGGGGCTGATGACGGGTATTATCCTGATTTACATGCTGTTTCCCCAACTGTCTGTGTGGGCGTATAAATAGAGCCGACGGCGTGGCAGATGGCGGAAGGAGCGGGGAAAGGTTTGTGCAGTTTTAGGATGCAGAGATGAAAGCATGGGCAGCAGGTTTTTGCACAGGACAGTAAAGTATGATTCTGGTTTGACCAGGCTGTGAAAGACCAACGATTCAAAGTCAAGCAGATAATTGAAACAATCAAAAGAAATGATGATAGGAAAAAAGCACGACAACAAGACCTGCTGTCAGGCAGGATGGAACGGGAAAAGGAGAAGAATATGGAATACAAACATTTGGGAGGTTTGACTCCGGATGGGACAATTTATGTAAATGATGAGATGGGGACATGGGAGGCCATGATTCCTCCCGGCAGCTATGCAACGGCCCATGCGCCTGCGCTTTTGGAACTGGAAAACGGGGATATGCTGTGTGCCTGGTTTGCAGGCTCTTTTGAGGGCAGCAAGGATATCAGCATTGTATGTGCGAGAAAGGAGAAAGATGCAGATCACTGGGAGGCGCCGGTTCCCGTGTCTTATGATAAAGAGAGAAGCGAGCAGAATCCTTCCCTGTTTGCAGGCCCGGACGGGGCCGTGTGGTGTATGTACACAGCACAGCTAGACCGTGTGGAGGGAAAGGACAATATGCAGTTCACCTCCATTATCCGCTGCCAGAAGTCCTGGGATTATGGCAGGAGCTGGGGGGAGGCGGAGGTGATATTCCCCCAGGAAGGCAGCTTTTGCAGACAGCCGATTCAGGTGCTTTCAAGCGGACGATGGATTTTCGGAAACTGGATTTGCACGGATTCTGTCAATGGCCTGGAGGGGGATCCTACGGCATTCCGCATATCGGATGATCAGGGAAAGACCTGGCGGCTGGTGGAGATGCCAAACAGCAATGGGGCAGTTCATGCAAATGTGGTGGAACTTGAGCCGGGGAAGCTGATCTGTCTCTTGAGAAGCCGTTTTGCCGATTATGTGTACATCAGCCGCTCCGAGGACAACGGAGACAGCTGGACAAAGCCAATGCCTACAGTGCTTCCCAACAACAACTCTTCCATCAGCGCCCTGAAGCTTAAGAGCGGGCGGATTGCCATTGCCTACAATCCCACCCACACCCCCAATCCGGTGTATGGAAAGGTGGCATGGCCGGGGCTGCGGTGCCCGGTGGCAGTGGCCTTGTCAGAAGACGGCGGCAGAACCTTCCCGATGATCCGCAACATAGAGCGGGGAGAAGGTTTTATGGGGGAGGAGAACAAAACAAACAACAAGCAATACGAATATCCCTGCCTGATGCAGAGCCGGGACGGCCGCCTGCATCTGGCCTATGCCTACAAGAACCGAATCGGAGTGAAATATGTGAGTTTTACGGAAGAAGACGTGATGGGAGCAAAGCGGGAGCGTGTGGGGCTCTACAATCCAACAGCAGCCCAAAGCAGATAAAGGGCAGCGGGCCTGACAAGGGGAGGAACAGACCATGATTATTGACCATATAGACAATATTTTATTTTACCGGGAGCTGCTTCCCGGGCTGGAAGCGGGAATCCGGGCTTTGCAGAGCCGGGACAAATGGGAGCCGGGAAGATATGAGTTTGAGGGCGGTTATTTTATGATTCAGGAGGGTGTGACAAAGCCCATGGAGGAAGGAACCTATGAGGCACACCGAAGGTATGTGGATGTTCAGATTCTGTTAAGTGGCTGTGAGGAACTGGCGTGGAAGGAATACCAGGGGCTTACCCCGGTCATTCCCTACAATCCGGATAAAGATCAGGAGCGGTTAGCGGGCAAAAGAGAGCATATTATGCTGATTTCTGAGGGAATGTTTTATGCAGCCTTTCCTCAGGACGGCCATAAGGCGGTGGCTCATACAAAGGAACCCCATTCTTATAGGAAAGCGGTGATGAAGCTGCCGGTGAGAGCGGGTGATTTATTCACTGGAATTTAGGAAAGGATGTACTGGTGTACTGTCCAGATATAATCCGGACAGTACACGGGAGTGTGTCTGAAAATTGCTTTCCGTCAGACACGCTCTAGAGACAAGGACAATGAGATTTCGCCGTAAGGGCGGGAATGGAGAAAAATTATGGTAGAATTAGTAAAAGGGATTATCGCAGCCATGCAGACTCCCATGAAGGAAGATGGCAGCCTGAATGAAGCAGAGATGAGAAATCAGATCAACAGGGAAATTATGGCCGGGGTGGATGGTGTTTTTTGCCTGGGAACCAACGGGGAGTTTTTCGTCCTTTCTTTGGAGGAGCGGATTCGTGTGATGGAAATCTTCGTGGAGGAGGTAAGAGGACGGGTGCCGGTATATGCAGGAACCGGATGTGTCAGTACCGCGGACACCATTTATCTGTCAAAAGAGGCTCAGAGAATCGGCGTGGATGTGATTTCTGTCATCACCCCCTATTTTGCCGCCATCAGCCAGGAGGAATTATATGAGCATTACCGGGCAGTTGCCGAAGGGGTAGACCTTCCGATTGTCATGTACAATATTCCCATGAGGGCAGGTGTTACCATTGAGCCGGAGACCGTGGCAAGGCTGGCGGATATCCCCAACATTGTGGGCGTCAAGGATTCCAGCGGCAAATTTGAACTGATTCAGGCCTACATCCATGCCACAAGGGGGAAAGAATTTGCAGTTCTTTCGGGAAATGACGCCTTGATTCTGGATACCTTAAAGGCTGGGGGAACCGGAGGGATTACGGCGATTTCCAACATCCTGCCAGAGATTATGGTGAGTATCTACCAGAAATACATGGCTGGGGATGAAGCCGGGGCGAGAAAGGCCCAGGATTCCATTGCCCCGATCCGGGCATGTTTCCAATATGGCAATCCCAACTCCATCGTAAAGGTGGCAACCAACCTGATCGGACATCCGGTGGGGCCGTGCCGCAAGCCCTTTGGCCTGGTGCCGGATGAGGCGAGGGAAGCCATTGCCCGATGCATTGATACGTATTATGGGGAGTATAAGAAATAGGAGAGAAAATCTATGGTTAGATGGGAATTTCAGATAAAGGCTCTTGCCAACTTTTGCCGGATGTCACCGGAAAGCCGGTAAAAGAGGCGATTTCGTGCATTAGCAGAGTGGAGATGTGTGCTCACAAAATCAGATATGGGAAGATTTTGTGAGTATGTTGAAGGATAAAGAATGTAACCTGGGGCTGTCTCAAATACGGCAATTTCACAGGGTAAGGATGATATCGGAAGGATATGGATGCCTTACATGGTGGGATGTGCGGATTGGGGGCAGCCTTTTGCTCATGAAATGGAATCCTTTAGAGGGGAAAATCATCCTCAAAATAGTCAGAAACAAAAGAAGCAGTCAAACATCAAAGAAAAGTGAAAAAGTGCCAACGATGTTACTGTCCACATCATGGCTAATCACTCCGCTGATTAGCCATGAGCCAGTACCCCCATCGCCGCAGGCGATTTTAAACGGGCATATGCGGTTACGTTCACAGGACCCTGTGAACAGTAACCAAACAATTACCTGACACAAACTTTGCCTTCTGGATTCTGGCAAAAAATGATGATATATGATCCTGTCTTTGACAGTTTATAAGATCATAAAACGCTATAGAGCCTTTATTTACA
>CAJUGD010000041.1 GCA_910586205.1 uncultured Lachnospiraceae bacterium
GTAGAAGGCTACATTTTATCAGGTTTTAGGAAATTTCAAAAGTTGTAAACTGGTGGTTAAATAACTTAATTAAGAAGAAGCAGGTTTTAAGTCAAATCAATCCAAAAAACCACTTATTAAGACCATACCCATACAGCATATCACTTCCATAACCGGATTGTCTACCAGTTTTGCAGTGATTGTGCTTCTCAAAGAAGGAAAAAAGGTGTATACTATCCTTAACACAAAAGTTTTTTATGGAGGTACAAGGCTGCGTGAAAAAATATGGTAAGCTTTTTGCGGGAAATGCTGTCTTTGCGGCAGTGGAGGTCTTTTTGTTTTCCCCCGGACTTTTAGGGCTTTCCCCCTTGAATCCCAATCCCTTAAAAGCGGCTGCAGCCATTGCAGCGGGCGTAATGTCGGTTCCTCTTTTTATCTGGCTTAACCGGATTTTACTGGCAGAGAAAAAGGCCGAACTTTTAAAGGCTGACGAGGAGCATGTATGGGAAAAGTCTCTTGCTTTGATGGAACATTACCGTTCCAGCAAGGTTTTGGGAGGGATTGCCCAGTCGGCCATTGCCCAGATGGAGCGGATGGACAAGGTGCAGGAGACCTTTGAAACCTTGGTGATCCGCAGATTCGGAGCAGGAAGCTTAAGCTATGAGAAATTTATGAAGGTGATTGCTTCTGCCTGTGAGTGCTTTTCCAACGGGATGATAAGGATGGCCAACAAGATGGCGATCTTTGATGAGGCGGAATATAAAAAGCTGGCATCCATGGAGTATAAGCTGGATGATATTCCGGATGAGATTCAGGAGGAAAAGAAATTATTTTATGACAAGACTTTGGAAAATCTTCGATTTATATTAGAAAAGAATGAAAAGATTCTTTTGGAGACGGATCATTTAATGATGGAGATGTCAGAGATGGGCTGTTCAGAGCAGGATATTGATGCAGTGGCAGAGCAGATTAATACATTAATCGGCCAGTTGGAATATTATACGTAATAATGACGCACCGCTTTAGGAATCTTTTGGAAGGCGGCTGATACATAAGATTTTGGAGGGAATTATGAAAAACGGGAAAAATCAGCTTTTGATGATCATAGGTATAGGTGTTTTGGTGTTTGCGGCTTCTTTTGCAGGAATCCTTCTTACCAGAAATGTGGGGAAGTCTTCTAAAGCCGTGAACACAGAGGCCGCGGCAGCCGTTATCGCAAAATATACGAAAAAAATCGGCCCCTCGCAGGCAGCGCCGGTGAAATCTCCTGTAGAGCTGACGGATACCAGTGTGGATGAGCTGCCTGACATTGACACCAATCCCATTACCGTGCAGCCGGATACCAGCTTGTATGCAGAGATTTTTTCTACTTCCGAAAAATGCGGTCCGGGAAAGGACGGCTGGATAAATGAGGTGGCAAAGCGGTTTAATGAGGCAGGGTTTACTGTGGACGGAGAGCCGGTTTCTGTCATGATCCGCAATGTGGCTTCTGGTCTTGGCATGGATTACATAGACAGCGGCAAATACATTCCGGACGGATATTCCCCGTCTAATGATTTTTGGGGAAGGATGCTGACAGCCAATGGGACAAGGATTGAGATTATAGAGAATTGCCTGGCAGGAAACACGGCAGGGATTCTTCTTTCCTCTGACACGCAGAAGAAGCTGGTGGAGAAATATGGCTCCATTCATTTAAAGACTATTGTGGATGCCACGGTAAACGGGGAGTTTGCCATGGGCTACACCAATCCCTATGCGTCGGCCACGGGACTTAATTTCCTGATTTCTGCCCTGCAGACCTACAATGCCAAGGATCCTTTGAGTGAGGAGGCAGTGGAGGGCTTCCAGTCTTTTCAGGCCAATGTGCCTTTTGTGGCTTATACCACGCTTCAGATGCGGGAGGCGGCAGAGACCGGGACTTTGGATGGATTTGTCATGGAGTATCAGACTTATATTAATGACCCGGAGCTGGTGCGCAAGTATGAATTTACCCCGTTTGGATTTATGCATGCCAATCCTCTTTATACCACAGAGGACACGGATGAGAGGAAAAAGGAGATCCTGCGTCTTTTTGCAGAATTTTCTCAGAATGAGGAAAACCAGAAATTGGCCGGGGAGTATGGCTTTAATGTGGATTTGAACTATGTGGTGGAGCAGAAGGAGGTAGACGGGGACACGCTTTTGCGGGCTCAGGAATTGTGGAAAAAGGAGAAAGACAGCGGGAAGCCGATCCTTGCGGTGTTTGTGGCCGATGTGTCCGGATCCATGGATGGAGAGCCGATCAATGCTTTAAAGACATCTTTAATTAACGGGATGAAATATATTAATGCTTCCAATTATGTGGGGCTGGTGTCTTATTCGGATGATGTGGTGATCAATGTGCCGGTGGGGCGGTTTGACTTAAACCATCAGTCTGCCTTTAAGGGAGCCGTGGAAAGCTTAAGCGCTGCAGGAGGCACGGCTACCTTTGACGGGATTATTGTGGCTGCGGATATGCTGATTAAGGCAAAGGAGGAGTATCCGGACGCAAAGCTGATGATGTTTGTGCTTTCTGACGGGGAGACGAACCGGGGACATTCCCTGAAGGATATTCAGGATCCGGTTGACGCTTTGAACATTCCCATTTATACCATTGGGTACAATGCGGATATTCCGGCATTGGAGAGCATTTCCGCCATCAATGAGGCGGCCAGCATTAATGCAGACTCGGATGATGTGATTTA
The DNA here is from genome assembly GCA_910586205.1 of uncultured Lachnospiraceae bacterium. GTDB lineage: Bacteria > Bacillota > Clostridia > Lachnospirales > Lachnospiraceae > Brotaphodocola. The sequence continues at coordinate 2,703 of CAJUGD010000041.1, forward strand.
TAAGCTGAAGAATCTGTTTAACTCCAGTTTGTAGATTCTGGCGGGAATGAATTTTCAGACACATGCAGGTTTATAAGGAGGAATGAAAATGGCATTTTCATTAGAGCTTCCTAAAAAGGAAGAAATTAAAAAGATTGTGGAGGAGCAGACTTCTCTTGACCAGGAGACTGCGCTTATGATCTCTGATGCGTCAAAGGAAAAGGGAGACGAGATCCTGAATGCGGATCTTGACAAGTTTGAAGACCGGAGAGATCTGACAAAAGCGATTGAGGAATTTGGGACAGATGTGATTCGGAAGTCCGCAGATAAAAACTCTTTGATGAAAACAAGAATCGGAGATTTGTCCAGGGCCGGCGGGGAAAGCGGGGCTGTGGCAAAGGGGTTGGAGGAGCTTTCCAGGCAGATGGAGGATCTGGATCCGTCGGCAGTGGATTTTCTGAAAAAAGGGCCTTTGAGCGTACTTTTCAATCCGATACGGAATTATTTTAATAAGTTTAAGTCTGCGGATTCGGTGATTGCGGATATTATACAGTCCTTGGAGAAGGGAGCTAAAACCTTAAAGGACGACAATACTACTTTGGAACTGGAACAGGCGGCCATGCGGGATTTGACAAAGCAGCTTAACCAGAAGATTACCTTGGGGCAGGAATTAGACGACTATTTGACCTTGCAGGTAGAGCGTCAGAAGGTGTCAAACGGGGATCCGGAAAGGATTCGGTTCGTTGAGGAGGAGATTTTGTTTCCTTTAAGACAGAGGATGATTGATTTTAATCAAATGCTTGCGGTGAACCAGAACGGGATTATTGCCATGGAGGTGATCCGCAAGAACAATTATGAGCTGATCCGGTCTGTGGGCCGGGCAAGAACCGTCACCATAGCTGCCCTGAATGTGGCAGTGACCGTGGCAGGGGCTTTGTACAATCAGAAGATTGTCCTGGAAAAAGTGCAGATGCTAAACCAGGCCACCAACAACATGATTGCCGCCACCTCACGGATGATCCATAATCAGGGCACGGAGATTCAAAAGCAGGCCATGGATTCCAATATTCAGGTGGAGACGTTAAAGGAAGCGTTTCAGGAAACTTTGGAGGCATTACATTCCATCAGCCAGTATAAGCAGGAGGCATTGCCTCAGATGAAGGAGACCATTGCCCAGTTCGGGGAGCTGGCAAGGGAAGGGGAGGCAGTGCTTCAGAAGATGGAAAATGGGGTAATTATGCAATAAAGTAGAAACGGGCCATATGGATGACAAAAACAGGGAGAGAATATGGGTAAGTGTTTTAATCTGTTTTTGTCAGAAGAAACTACCAGCAGAACGGCATCTGGAAAAATTCCACAAGCCCGTTGACTTGTTTTTCCAGATGAATTATAATGGGGCATGAAGTTATTTCTATTTATGGAAAAAGGAGCAGACATTTCAGATGATAAGAAGTATGACCGGTTTTGGCCGTTTTGAGGCTGTCACGCCTGAACATAAGATAACGGCAGAGATGAAAGCGGTAAATCACAGATACCTGGATTTAAGCATGAAGATGCCTAAAAAGTTTAATTATTTTGAGGCAGGACTGCGCAATCTTCTGAAGAATTATATTCAGCGTGGAAAGGTCGATGTTTTTATCAGCTATGAGGATTATACAGAAGAAAAGCTGTGTCTGAAGTACAACAGTACCCTGGCTTCGGAGTATATGGAGTATTTTGAAAAGATGCAGCGCCAGTTTGGGATTGAATATGATATTAAGGTATCCACCCTGGCCCGTATGCCGGAGGTTCTGACCATGGAGCAGGCGCCGGAGGATGAGGAGCAGGTGTGGAGGCTTTTGTCTGAGGCAATGGAGGAGGCGGCAAAAAGGTTTGTGGAGGCCCGTTTGCAGGAGGGAGAAAGACTGAAGGCGGATCTTATAGGAAAGCTGGATTATATGGAGAGCCTGGTGGATTTTATTGAAGAACGGTCTCCTGCGCTTCTTTTGGAATATCGGGCAAAGCTGGAGGAAAAGGTAAAGGAGCTTTTGGAAAACAGCCTGATTGATGAGGGCAGGATAGCGGCAGAGGTAACGCTCTATGCAGACAAGATCTGTGTGGATGAGGAGCTTGTGCGGCTCCGCAGCCATATTCATGCTACCCGCAAGGAGCTGGAGAATGGGGGAAGCGTGGGAAGAAAGCTGGATTTTATAGCTCAGGAGATGAACCGGGAGGCTAACACGATCTTAAGCAAATCCGGAGACTTGGAGATCTCGGATCGGGCCATTGATCTGAAGACGGAGATTGAGAAGGTGCGGGAACAGATCCAAAATATTGAGTAGAGGGAAGGCAGCAGTGTAAGCATTGCAGATGTTCGGAGTATTTTTGAGAGGCTGCTGCATTTCCGGGAGAGGACAGATGAAGAAAAAAGGGATATTGGCAGTTGTGTCAGGATTTTCCGGGGCAGGAAAAGGGACTCTTATGAAGGCTCTTTTGCAGGCGCATCCTGACCAGTATGCGCTTTCTATATCTGCCACCACCAGGCCGCCCAGGGCAGGCGAGGAGCATGGCAGAGAGTATTTTTTTGTGACAAGGGATGAGTTTGAAGGGATGATTCAGAAGGGAGCCCTGATTGAGTATGCCAGTTATGTGGGGAACTATTACGGCACTCCCAAGGATTATGTGTCAGAGCAGATGGAGGCGGGAAAGGATGTGATCTTAGAGATCGAGATCCAGGGAGCGCTTAAGGTAAAGGAGCGTTTTCCGGATACCCTGCTTTTGTTTGTCACGCCTCCTTCCGCAGCAGAGTTGGAAAACCGGCTTCGGGGAAGGGGAACAGAAAGTGATGAGGTGGTGCGCAGCCGGTTAAAAAGGGCTGTGGAGGAAGCCGAATCCATGGAAAGTTATGATTATCTTTTGATAAATGATGAGCTGGATACTTGTGTCAGGGAAATGCATGAGCTGATTCAGGCCCAGCATCTGCGCACCGGCGTCAGCAGCGAGTGGATTGAGAAGATTAAGCAGGAGCTGCGGCGCTTGTAGCAGAGCGGATACTATAACAGCGGATTGAGAAAGGAGTTTTTATGTTACATCCATCCTATGCGGATTTGATTAATGTGGTAAACAGTGAGGTGGAACCAGGAGAACAGCCTGTGGTACAAAGCCGGTATTCCATTGTGCTTGCCTCGGCAAAGCGGGCCAGACAGCTCATTGATGAGACGGATCCCATGTCAGGCGATGCAGGGAAAAAGCCTTTGTCAGAGGCGATCCAGGAGATCTATGAGGGGAAGGTAAAGATCATCGGTGATGATTCTACGGACGAGGAAACTCTGGAGCAGGAGAATGAGGACTACCAGAATGAATAAGTAAGTGAGAAGGCCGTCTCAGCCAGTTGTGACAGAGATGGCTTTTTCTTCATTCCGTTTTCTTTTAGTTTAGAAGGAGTCAATGCAGATGAATATATTAATGATATCCTTAGGATGTGACAAGAACCTGGTGGATACGGAAAATATGCTGGGGCGGCTAAAAAGAGACGGCCATACCTTTACGGATGATGAGCAGGAGGCTGAGGCAGTGATTGTCAACACCTGCTGCTTTATCGGAGATGCAAAGGAAGAAAGCATTAACACGATTTTGGAGATGGCCAGGCTTAAAGAAAACGGCTGCTGCCGGCTGCTTCTTGTCACGGGCTGTCTGGCGCAGCGTTACCGGGAGGAGATCTATAAAGAGATCCCGGAGGTAGATGGAATCGTGGGGACAGCGGCCTTAGATGAGATCTGCCAGGTGTTAAAGCAGGCAGAAAAGGGGGAGAAGCCGCTGTGTGTTACAGCGCCGGAGGGACTTCCGAAAAGGGATTCGGAGAGGATCTTGACCACAGGCGGCCATTATGCTTTCCTAAAGATTGCGGAGGGGTGTGATAAGCATTGTACTTATTGTATTATTCCCAGCCTTCGGGGCAAATATCGGAGCGTTCCCATGGAGCAGCTTTTGGAGGAAGCCCGCAGTTTGGCCCAAAAGGGGGTCAGGGAGCTGATTCTGGTGGCTCAGGAGACTACCCTGTATGGAGTGGATCTATATGGAAGAAAGGCTTTGCCGGAGCTTTTGCACCGGTTGGCAGAGATTCACGGAATCTATTGGATTCGGATTCAGTATTGCTATCCTGAGGAGATCACAGATGAGCTGATACAGGCCATAAAGAGTGAGGAGAAGGTGTGCCGCTATCTGGATATACCCATACAGCATGCCAGTGACCGGATCCTGCGGCGCATGGGGCGGCGCACAGACCAGGCCTCTATTCGGGAGATGGTGGGGCGGCTTCGAAGGGAGATTCCGGATATTGCCCTGCGCACTACCCTGATTACCGGTTTTCCGGGGGAAACAGAAGAAGACCATCAGGAGCTGATGGCATTTGTGGATGAAATGGAATTTGAGCGGCTGGGAGTATTTCCCTATTCCGCAGAGGAGGACACGCCGGCCGCTGATTTTGAGGATCAGGTTCCGGATGAGGTGAAGGAGGAGCGCCGGGACGAGGTGATGGAGCTGCAGCAGGAGATTGCCTTTGAAAAGTCAGAGTCCATGGTGGGACGGGTGCTGGACGTGATGATTGAGGGCAAGGTGGCGGATGAGCCGGCCTATGTGGCCAGAACCTATATGGATGCCCCGGGGGTGGACGGCTATCTGTTTGTAAACAGCGGGGAGCTTTTTATGTCAGGAGATTTTGTGCGGGTAAAGGTAACCGGGGCTTCAGAATACGATCTGATTGGCCAGGTATATGAGGATGGAGGTACAGAATGAATTTGCCGAATAAGCTTACTGTGCTGAGGGTGATTTTGATTCCCTTTTTTGTGGCAGCAGTATTGTTTGATGAGGGAGACAGCCAGATGTTCAGATATCTGGCCGCTTCGATATTTATTGTGGCCAGTTTGACAGACTTACTGGATGGAAAGATTGCAAGAAAGTACAATCTGGTCACGAATTTTGGAAAATTTATGGATCCTCTTGCAGATAAGCTGCTGGTATGTGCCGCTCTGGTCTGCTTGGTGGAGCTAGAGCAGCTTCCGGCCTGGATGGTGATTGTGATTGTCAGCCGGGAATTTATTATAAGCGGCTTTAGGCTGGTGGCAGCAGAGCAGGGAATCGTTATTGCGGCAAGCTACTGGGGAAAATTCAAGACTACCTTTCAGATGATTGCCATTATCCTGATGATCGTGGATCTGAAGGTGCTGAATCCGGTTACATGGCTGTGTACCTGGATTGCCCTGATTTTGACCGTGATTTCCCTGGTAGATTACATTCAGAAAAATCATAAGGTACTGACAGGAGGACAGATGTAGATGGTTGTAGAGCTGATTTCAGTAGGAACCGAGCTTTTGCTGGGCAATATTGTGAATACCAACACACAGTTTTTGGCAGAACAGTGTGCATTGCTGGGACTTTCCATGTATCACCAGGTGACGGTGGGGGATAACCGGGAGCGGCTTTCTGAGGCAATACGCACAGCCCTGGGACGTTCGGATGTGGTGATTCTGACCGGCGGCCTGGGTCCTACGGAGGATGATCTGACCAAGGAGGTCTGCGCGGAGGTTATGGGATTTGCCTTAAAAGAGGATGCTCACACGAAAAAGCGGATTGAAGAATATCTTAAGAACAGCATTTTCAAAGTGATTCCAGACAACAACTGGAAGCAGGCCATGGTTCCGGAAGGAGCCATTGTCTTAGACAATGACAACGGCACAGCGCCGGGACTTATTCTGGAAAGGGGCCAAAAGGCGGCAGTGCTGCTTCCGGGCCCTCCGGGAGAGCTGTATCCTTTGTTCAAAAATCAAGTGTTTCCTTATCTGAAAAAGCGGCAGCCGGAGATTCTGCGCTCACAGATGGTAAAGATCTGCGGTGTGGGGGAGAGCCAGGTGGAGGATAAGCTGTTAGATCTGATTGATAAGCAGACCAATCCTACCATTGCTACCTACGCCAAGACAGGGGAGGTTCACCTGCGGGTGACAGCCCGTGCAAAGAGCGAGGAAGAAGCAAAAAAGCTGGTAAAGCCGGTAGTCAAGGAGATAAAGAGACGTTTTGAGGACAGTGTGTATTCGATCCGGGAGGAGGAAACCCTGGAGATGGCTGTGGTAAAGCTTTTACAAAAGCATGAGCTGACTGTGACCACAGCAGAGTCTTGTACCGGAGGACTTTTGGCAGGACGGCTGGTGAATGTGCCGGGAGCGTCAGAGGTGTTTCGGGAAGGATTTATCACTTATTCTAATAAAGCTAAGAGAAAGTATCTGGATGTAAGTAAAAGCACCTTGAAAAAATACGGGGCAGTCAGCAGTGAGACGGCAAGGGAGATGGCGATTGGCGGCGTGTTTGCAGCAGACTGTGACGTGTGTGTGGCAGTGACCGGCATCGCAGGGCCTGACGGCGGCACGGAGGAAAAGCCGGTGGGTCTGGTATATATTGCCACTTATATGAAGGAAAAGGTAACCGTGAAAAAATTCCAGTTTAAGGGAAACCGGGCAAAGGTGCGTGAGCAGGCCGTGGTGCGGGCTCTTGATCTTCTGCGCCGCGCAATCTTAGAGCAGTACAGGTAAGGAGGAGGAATATATGGCACACAACTGGAAACGACAGGCGTCTGTGGCATATGGATGTGCCCTGACCCGGCTGGCATTGAATTTTTACCTGTTTTTTGAGGAGCTTCCTGAGAAATATGAGGATGAAAACACGGATCAGAGAGCGTTGGACGGATTGCTTTTTAAGATGGCAGGAAGTTTTCTGGATGGAGAGAATAAGGGGCTTTTGGAGCAGCTTTCCTCGCTTCGGCTTCGGATCCAGGACGAAATGCATCAGGCCATGGCCTTTTCTGACGGGCTGCAGGTATATGAGTATGCCTTAAACCGTGTGGAGCGCCGGTTTATCCAATGTCTGCCCATTGAGGTTGGGGAGGAGGCGCTGACAGCAAATCTGATGCGGTATATAGGGGAGGCAAAGGAGGCGGCGATCCAGAATCAAAGGATTCAGATGATTATGGGGCAGCTTCCGGTACGTCTTACCAGGAAGAAATATTTCGGCATAGTCCATGATGCCCTGACCGCGTACATTGGTTCCGATCCGGCAGGACTGAAGGATATGATGTATTTGATTAAGGGATGCAGCATGGCCGGAATTTTTAAGGAGCCAAAGAGCGGGTATGCCGGGCTTTACGAGATCTTTTCAGAGCTTCGGGACATTTCCTTTAAGGAAATGGATAAGGCATCTTATGAGCATGTGAGAGAGCGGGTGTCAGAGGCCGGGGATACAATCATGGTTCTTATGGAGTATTATACTTCTTTGCAGGAAATGGTTAATGATCTGTATATTCTCTGCCTGACAGGGGATTGGGCTGTGCGTGACGCCAAAGAGGAAGAACATGCGGTGGAGATCCTTCAGGGCCTTAGGCTGCTTTATGAGCAGGGAAAGAGGCAGATTCCCCAGGAGCTGACAGACTGTCTTCCCAACTTAGAAGGGATTCAGGAGGAATATGCCGAGAAATACCAGCGGCTGGATTTTCATTGGGAAGATAACCAGGATGCGCCGGGAGAAGAAGGGGAGCTGGCAAGACGAGGGGAGATGGTGGATCGTCTTATGTCCACCAGTACGTTTGCGTCTCTGGAGATACGGAAAGGCTGTGACAGTGTGACCCGGGAGGATGTGGAGAAGGCTGCAAACCAGTTCTTTGCGGAGGCAGAGCCGGTTCTTTCCTCTTTACAAAAGCCGGTGGCACGGGGGGTGATGGCCATGAGCCTGTCTTATCTTCCGGTATTTTTTAATTCACCGGGGGAAATCGGGGAGTATATTCGAAACAGCTTGGCATGTTGTACGGATATAGCTGAAAAGGAAGCTTGTATGGATTTGCTTTTGCAGGTCATGGAGAGCGATGGTTATGGATTATTATGAACATTTGTACATGGGGGAAAAGGCGAAGGAGAGACGTTATGGGATTCTGCAGGGGCTGAGGGAGAGAAGGCTGCTGCCGGAAGTGTATGTGATAATGCCGCCTTTAAGTGGGAATAATATTCTTGAGATTATTCCGTCTGCTTTGGTGTATGAGCCGCCGTATCGGGATCAGGAGATTTTGGTGATGGGCATCGCAGTTACATACTGGGAGGCGCTTGAGGTGGCAGGGCAGATCGTGGATGAGCTGTACCGGAGGACAGGAGGATTCTGTCTCAGGGATATGATTCAGGGGGGATGCGGCTTTTTGGAAGGGAAGGGCGGTAAGGAGGAAGTATGCTGACTGCCGTATGGATGGTGTTGGGAGCGTTGAGAATCGGGGGGATCGTCCTGTTGGGGATTGTGGGTCTCCTGCTTTTGGCGCTTTTCCTGGTGTTGCTTGTGCCGGTTCGTTATCGGATTCAGGGGAGCTTTTACGGAGAACCGAAGGCACAGGCCGGGGTAAGCTGGCTATGCCATGCTTTGTCTGTGAAGGCTGTGTATGAGAATAAGCTGGTTGTGACAGCTCGGATTTTGGGGATTCGGGTGTTTCGGATGGAAAAGGTGTTTGGCAAGAGGGCGGAAGAGGAAGGGGAGAAAGAGGATGAGAGCGCAGGGAAGGAGCCGCAGGCCGGAAAGATAGGACAGGAGGGGAATGATCCGGAAGTCGGAAGGCCGGGGCAAAGAGAAGAAGAACCGGGAATCGGAAGGCCGGGATCAAAGGCAGAAGAATCGGGAATCGGAAGGCCGGGACCAAAGGCAGAAGAATCGGGAATCGGAAGTCTGGAACAAAGAGCGGAAGATTTGGAAGTCGGAAATCTGGGACAAAGAGCGGAAACCTCAGAGGTCGGAAAGTCAGGACAAAGAGCAGAAGCCTCGGAAGCCGGAAGTCCGGGACAAAAGGGTGAAGATTCGGAGGCCAAAAGTGCAGGAGAGAAGCCGGAAGATGCAGAAGTTTTGGAACAGAAGGCAAATCCTGCAGAGAACAGGAAATTTGGCAGAAAACGGAAGAACATTTTCGGAAAGAGGAAAAAACGGGAAGAAGGGAAAAAGAAACAGAAAACAGAGGGATTTTCTTTTGGGAAGATTTGTGATAAACTAAAGGAAATCATACAGCGCTTGAGAGATAGGTTAGAGCGTATTATGGAGAGTTTGCATGAGCTGGAGGAAAAGAAGGATCGTTTGACGGCGTTTCTCTGCAATGATGCCAATCAGGCTACCTTTCGTCTGCTGAAAAGGCAGATATGGGCTCTTTGCAGGCATGTTCTGCCAAGGAAGGCAGCAGGGCGGGTACGCTTTGGATTTGCTGATCCTTTTACGACCGGGCAGGTGCTGGCTTATATCAGTCCCTTTTATGGCCTGTATGCCAGACATGTTCAGGTGATTCCCGTATTTGATGAACCGGTGATGGAGGGGGAAGGGATGCTGAAGGGAAGAATCCGCATGGGGACCGTGCTGCTGATCGGACTCCGAATGTTGTTTGACAGAAATTTCAGGGCTTTGCTGAGAAAGCATCTGAGAGCATAAGAAGGAGGAATTTGTGATGTCAGAAAATCATTTTAGTTCTACGGTTGAAGCCCTGTTTAAAGGGATGGATCAGTTTGTGACCACAAAAACCGTGGTGGGGGAGGCAGTGAAGATTGACGATGCCATTATCCTTCCCCTGGTGGATGTGACCTGCGGAATGGGGGCAGGCTCTTTTGCAGACGGGGGAAAGCACAATGGCGGAGGTGGGTTAAGCGCTAAAATGAGCCCCAGCGCGGTTCTGGTAATTCAAAACGGCGTGACCCGGCTGGTCAATGTAAAGCAGCAGGATGCAGTGACCAAGGTGCTGGATATGGTGCCGGATATTGTAAGCCGGTTTACCGGAGGAAAGAAAAAGGAGATTTCTCCGGAAGCCATGAAAGCGGCGGAGGAGATGGCGGCAGAGGATGCTTCTCAAATGGAATAAAGATCAGCATAACAGAAGAATATAGAAGAATTGTGGATAACAGAAGGGACGGCTGCATATACTGACAGCATAAGTATTTGACCGGAGGTGTTTATGAAGCGGGTCATTGGACTTATGCTGTTTTGTTTTGGGATTGGAATGACGCTTCTTTTGTTTATTCCGGAAACCATCTCAACCCTGATTTTTATTATTGGCTGCCTGGTGTTAGGATATCATCTGTTTTGCTGTTGAAAGGTAAAATAAAAATCCGGCAGAATGCATGGGAATCAAAATGCATTCTGCCGGATTTTGTTTCATAAAGTACTGTTTTCTTACGCTCTCTCTACTAAGCCGGAGCGCAGGCAGGAAGTACATACGTACATCTTTTTCGCGCCGCCGTTGACCTTAACCTTGACAGATTTTACATTGGCTTTCCAGATCGCATTGGATCTTCTATGGGAATGGCTCACATTATTGCCGAAGTGAGCAGCCTTTTGACAAATAGCACATTTAGCCATGATCGCACCTCCTTAACCATACGATTTGTCTCCGATGTGGAAACCACAACATAGGTATCATAACAAATTATTGGGAATTTGGCAAGCGAAATTTGCGATTTTTTGGAATGGTTTTTGGAACAAGAATAAAATTGGCAATAAAAATGAAAGAAAAAATTCAGGGGATTCTTGCCGAATTTCTGCTTTCATGATATAACATTATAATGAAACGAGGCTCAAAAGAGTATGTAACGGCTGCGGTTGATTTTAAATTTTTAGGAGTGAAGACCTTGAAGATTGGATTGGACGTTGGTTCCACGACCATAAAGACGATTGTTTTAGATGACAGCGAAAAGATTGTGTATTCTGCATATGAACGGCATTTTTCTCAGATCACGGCAAAGACCGTGGAGGCGCTCAAAAAGGTTCGGGATGTATTTTCAAAGAGCGCGCCTTTTTCCCTTGTGATTTCCGGATCTGCCGGCATGGGGATGGCAGAAAGCAGCTCTGTGGATTTTGTGCAGGAGGTCTATGCCACAAAGGTTGCGGCAGAGAAAAAGGCGCCGGATACAGATGTGATCATTGAGTTAGGGGGAGAGGATGCCAAGATTATCTTTCTCCAGGGAGCCATGGAGGCCCGGATGAACGGATCCTGCGCAGGGGGAACCGGGGCTTTTATTGATCAGATGGCCACGCTTCTTGGAATTACCCCTGATGAGATGAATGATTATGCCAGGGAGAGCTCCAAACGTTATACCATTGCCTCCCGGTGCGGCGTGTTTGCAAAGAGTGATATCCAGCCTCTTATCAACCAGGGGGCGGACAAACGGGACATTTCGGCCAGTATTTTCAGCGCTGTGGTCAACCAGACTATCGGAGGGCTGGCTCAGGGCCGTGCCATTGAGGGAAATGTGCTGTATTTGGGAGGGCCTCTTACCTTTATGCCGGAGCTTCAGAAAAGCTTTGATGAGGCTCTTTCTTTAAAGGGAATTTGCCCGGAAAATTCCCTCTATTTTGTTGCTTTAGGGGCAGCGCTCTGCGCCAAGGGGCGGGTGGAGTTAGGGGAGGTGATTGAAAAGCTTTCCCGGTATGAGTCGGTCAATGAGTTCCACACTCTGCCGGCGCTGTTTGAAAATCAGGAGGAGTATGAGGAGTTTAAGGCCCGTCATGCCAAAGCAGATGTATCCTATGGAAGCCTGGAGGGTTATCGGGGGAAAACCTGGATCGGGATTGACGCCGGATCCACCACGGTGAAAGCCGTGGTGATTGGGGAGAATCGAGAGATCTTAGACAGTACTTATCTGTCCAACAGCGGCAACCCGGTGCCCATTGTGAGGGAATATTTGTCAGGTGTGTATGAGCGGTGTTCCAATATCCGGATTGCAGGATCCTGTGTCACAGGGTATGGAGAAGATATTATTAAGAATGCCTTTTCCATTGATCAGGGCCTGGTGGAGACGATGGCCCACTTAAGGGCAGCCCAGGAATTTATGCCGGATGTGGAGTTTATCATTGACATCGGCGGACAAGATATGAAGTGTTTTAAGATCCATAATTCTGCCATTGATAATATTTACCTGAATGAAGCGTGTTCTTCTGGCTGCGGTTCTTTTTTGCAGACTTTTGCCGGAGCTTTGCATTATTCGGCGGAGGAGTTTTCCAGGCTGGGATTATTTTCCAAAAATGCGGTGGATTTAGGCTCCCGCTGTACGGTGTTTATGAATTCTTCTGTCAAGCAGGCTCAGAAGGATGGAGTGAGCACAGAGGACATTTCGGCGGGGTTGTCCATCAGTGTGGTAAAGAATGCCGTCTATAAGGTGATTCGTCCGGCCAGCATGGATGAGCTGGGTAAAAAGATTGTGGTTCAGGGCGGTACTTTTTTAAATGACGCAGTGCTGCGGGCTTTTGAGCGGGAGATGGGATTTCCGGTGGTGCGACCGGTGATTGCGGGGCTTATGGGAGCTTATGGGTGCGCTCTCCATGCCATGGACAGCAAAGCTTATGGGCTTTCCTCCATTATTACCCATGAGCAGCTTTTGGATTTTACCCATAAGGTGAAAAATGTTCACTGCGGGCGCTGTAATAATAACTGCTTGTTAAGCGTCAATACCTTCTCCGAAGGGCGGAGGTACATAGCAGGGAATAAGTGTGAGCGTCCGGTGACAAAGCGGTCTTCCGATACAGGGCACAATATTTATAAATATAAGCAGGAGCTTCTTTCAGGATACCCTTCTGTTTCGGGAAAACGAAAGGAGGTCATTGGACTTCCTTTGGGATTGAATTTTTATGAGCTGGTTCCTTTTTGGCACAAGTTTTTTACGGCTTTGGGCTTTGGGGTGGAGGTTTCGCCCTTTTCCAACCGGGATTTGTATCTGGCAGGGCAGCATTCCATTCCCAGTGATACGGTATGCTTTCCGGCAAAGATGCTTCACGGGCATATTCAGTATCTGAAGGATAAAAAGGTGGATGCCATTTTTTATCCGTGCATGAGCTTTAATTTTGACGAGGGATTGGGGGATAATAATTATAATTGTCCGGTAGTGGCATATTATCCGGAGGTAATTGCCGCCAACATGAAGTTTGAGGACGGGCCGGTATTGATCCATGACTATGTGGGACCTCATAAGAAGAAGTTTTTCCCTCAGAAGATGACAGAGCTTTTGAGAAAATATTTTAAGCACATTGACGAGAAAGCGGTAAAAAGGGCCAGTGACTTAGCATTTTTGGAGCGGCGGCGGTTTTTGATGCGGGTAAGGAAAAAGGCGGCTCAGATCATATTTTCCGCAAGGGATGAGGGAAGACGGATTCTGGTGCTGGCCGGACGGCCTTATCATGTGGATCCGGAGATCAACCATGGCATTGATATGCTGATCAACAGCTTCGGCGTGTCTGTGATCTCAGAGGATTCCATAAGCCATCTGGTGCACAAATTCCCGGTGCGGGTGCTGAACCAGTGGATGTATCATGCAAGGCTTTATGCGGCGGCCAAGTATGTGTGCACCCAGCCGGATATGGAGCTGGTGCAGTTGGTCAGCTTCGGGTGCGGCCTGGATGCGATCACAACCGACGAGGTGCGCAGCATTATAGAAAAGGGCGGGAAGATTTACACCCAGATCAAGATCGACGAGATCACCAACTTAGGAGCCGTGAGGGTAAGGCTTCGGAGCCTTTTGGCGGCATTGGACAGAAAGAAGGGCAGAAGCCTGGAAGGAAACAATGCTTCTGCAACAGAAAAAGAGATTACGAATTTATAGAAACCACAGGAAAGAGAACAGCTATGGCAAAGATCAAGCGGGGAAAAAACGGAAGAATCATTTTTACAAAGGAAATGAAGAAGGATTATACCATCCTGGTGCCGGACATGCTTCCGATTCATTTTGAGATCATGAAATACGTGTTCCTTAATGAAGGGTATAAGATGGAGCTTCTGCGGACAGCCAACCCGGATATTAAGCAGCTTGGGCTGCGGTATGTGCACAATGATACCTGCTACCCGGCGCTTCTGGTTATCGGGCAGTTTTTGGATGCATTGGAAAGCGGAAAGTATGATGTGGATAAGACGGCTCTGATGATCATGCAGACAGGCGGCGGATGCAGGGCGTCGAATTATATTCATCTATTGAGAAAGGCTTTGGAAAAGGCAGGCTATAACCAGGTGCCGGTGATTTCCTTTAACCTTTCCGGCGTAGAGTTTAACAGCGGCTTTTCCCTGACCTATCCGATTATACGCAAATGTGTGGCCGGGGTCATATATGGTGATCTTTTAATGCTTTTGGGCAATCAGGTCAAGGCATATGAGATTCACAAAGGGGATGCTGACCGTCTGACAGGAAAATGGGTTGACAGGATTACGGAACAGTTTAAGCATTTCAGCGGCTTTTCCTTGAAAGCCATGAAGGTGAACTTTGATCGGATCATAGCGTCTTTTGCCAGGATTCCCATAAACAAGATTCCCAAGGTGAGAGTGGGTGTGGTGGGGGAGATCTATGTAAAGTATGCCAGTTTTGCCAATAATAATCTGGAGGATTTTCTGGCAGAACAGGACTGTGAAGTGATGGTGCCGGGGCTTTTGGGCTTTCTGATGTTTAAGGTGGACGCCAGGATCCAGGATGTAAAGCTGTATGGCGGAAGTAAGGCGAAGCTTGCCGCAGCTACCTTTCTTCTGGATTATTTTAAAAAGGTGGAAAAGGCTTTTATGGAGGCAGTGGACCGGTATCCGGTGTTTACCCAGCTTTCCTGTTATGAGGATACAAAGCCTTTGGTGGAAGGGCTGATTGGAGTGGGAAACCGGATGGGGGAAGGGTGGTTTCTGCCGGCGGAGATGATTGAGCTGGTAAATCATGGGTATGAAAATATTGTGTGCACCCAGCCCTTTGGCTGCCTTCCTACCCATGTGTGCGGGAAGGGGATGATTCACCGGATCAAGGAGCTTTATCCCCAGGCCAATATTGTACCCATTGATTATGACCCGGGGGCAACCAGGGTAAATCAGGAGAATCGAATTAAACTGATGCTTTCCGTGGCAAGAGAGGCAATGGAATAAAAGGTGTATTGATAAAAAAGAAAAGAGGTATAAAACATGACTTCCTTAAATATTTCTACGGTGATTGGCTGCGGCCTGTCGGAATGCCGGCAGCTTCCCCTGATAAAACAAGCCGGCTTTGACGGATTTTTTGCCGCAGATACAAGCCCTGACTCTCTAAAGCTTTGCTCCAAAATGGCCGGAGAGCTTGGCCTTGTGTTTGAGACGGTTCATGCCCCGTTTAAAGAGACCAATCATATATGGGAGCCGGGAGAGGAAGGAGAGGAGTATTTGTCCTCCTTAAAGGAGCTTGTAGATTTGTGCAGCCAAATCCAGGTGGACAAATGTATTGTCCATGTAACCATGGGGAATACGGTTCCTGCTGTTTCTCAGATTGGATTGGATCGGTTTGGGCAGTTGTGTGATTATGCCAAGAACAGGCAGGTTCACATTTGCTTTGAGAACTTGGAACCCCATCCTCACCTGGAAGCGGTTCTGGCCCATATTGAGGATTCTTACCATGGATTTTGCTGGGATATCGGCCATAATATCTGTTATACGCCTCACATTGACTGGATGAAGAAATATGGAAGCCGTCTGAAATGCCTTCATATTCATGACAACAAGGGAGTGACTCAGCCCGGCAATATTGATTATCGTGATGATCTCCATCTTCTTCCTTTTGACGGGAGCCTGGACTGGGACTGGTTTGCGGGGAAGCTGAGGGAATGTCACTATGAAGGCCCCATTACCCTGGAAGTATCCAACCAGGGGAGGGAGGAATACCGGAATATGACTTTGGAGCAGTATTTAACGGCTGCTTATGAGAGGGGATGCCGGATTCGGGAAAAATTTGAGTCTGTTTTATAAGTATCAGAAGCAGCCTGGGATTAGGGCAGTCAAATCCCGGGCTGCTTTTCGATTTACAGGAGTCATTTAAATATCGGAAAATATTGTCTGGAGATCGGATTTCCTACATTGATTTAATATTTCTATAGTAAAAAACCATCAATTTATTACATAAAAAATATAGTAAAAATAAATAATAAATGAAAAATAAGAGAAAATATAGGTATAATACACAAAAACAGTAAAAGCTGATCATATAATGTTGACATTTAAATGAAAATATGGTACTGTAAAGATACAGTAACAAAGAAATATTTCAACAATTTATAATTTGCATTTATCTTTTAGGGGTATTTATTACATAATCTATGTAGTGGATGGTAGGGAAAATGCAAGGAAAAGGAGAGAAAAATGAAAAAAACAGCAGCATTGTTACTGGCAGGTGTAATGGCGCTTTCTTTGACAGCCTGCGGCGGTGGAGATAAGGGAACAGATTCCGCGGCAGCGCCTGACCAGGGAGGGGGAGCGCAGACAGAGGCCAAAGGCGGCTCATCCGCAGGGGCGGAGGGCAAGACAAAGATTACCTTCATTAACGGATTCACCGGAGGTGATGGTCCTTACATGAGTAAGATTGTGGACGGGTTTAATGAATCCCAGGATCAGTATTTTATTGAGCAGCTTCAGGACTCGGATCATTATACCAAGTTTAAGGCGGATAATTTTGATATGCTGATCATTCATGCGGACTGGATTTCCACCTATCATGCCATGGGGCTTCTTCGGGAGGTGTCGGATCTTTATGAGAAGGCAGGGCTTTCTTTTGAGAATGACTGGCATCCCATTACGCAGACCTATGCCAAGTATGAGGACGGTGTGTTTGCGTTCCCGCTGGATCTGTATGCGGAGACCTTTTATTACAATAAGGCTTTGACAGACACCCCGCCTAAGGATTATGCTGAGATGATTGCCCTTCGGGACAAGCTGGATTCGGAAAATACCCGGGTTTATCCCATTGGCCTGCCTCTGACCGGCGACGAGCAGTGGGCCTGGATGACTGCTTTGGGACAGTCCGGATGTAACTGGGTGGAAGGTGAACATATCAAGATGGATACAGAAGAAGTATGTGACGCATTTATGAAGGTTCATGATTTGATCTATACGGATCACTTAAGCGCAGAAGGACTTGGGGATCAGGATCATTACAACACTTTTGTCAATGAGTCTACGGACAATTCTAATGTAAAGGTTGCCATGTGTCTGTCCGGTCCTTGGAAATATGTGACTGCCAAGGAGATCTTAGGAGACAACTTAGGGATCGGCACCTTGCCGCAGATTTACGGGGATACTCCTTGTGTCCCGGCAGGAGGACATACCTTTGCAGTATCTGCTGATGTGACAGAACAGGCTAAGCTGGATGGAATTGCCGCTTTCATGCAGTATGCTTATCAGCCGGACGTGATGCTCAACTGGGCGGATTCCGGACAGGCTCCCATTCATCTGGCTACCATGGAGAAAGTAAAGGCAGAGCCGGAGAAATATCCGGTGGCAGCAGTCAACTATGAGATTTTTGATGATGCCATGATTCTTCCTGCTATCTACAACATCCGTGAACAGGTGAAATATGTAAACAAGAATGTGTGGTCATTGGTGCTGCAGACTCCGGATCTGACCAGAGATCAGCTTATGGAGGAGTTAAAGAACGCTACAGAAATCGCAACGGAATTGTCAGAACAGTAAACAGGCGCAGCTAAAAGGCGTGTCCGGGCTGCGGCGCAGCCGGAAAGGGTAGGGTAAGAATGAAGAAAAAGACAATGACCGGAGTTTTGTTTGTATTGCCTTTTATTCTGTTTTTTGTGATGTTCTGGCTGATTCCTTTTGTGTATGGGATTGTAATGAGCGTAAGCAAATACAGCCTGGTAAAGGGGAACCAGGGGTTTGTGGGATTGGATAATTATATAAAAGTTTTATTTTCTTCGTCCATGTACAATAAGTCATTTTGGCTTGGCATGAAGAATACCATGATTTTTGTCATTTTGACAACACCGTTTCTGGTCTTGGGAAGTCTTGCCCTGGCGCTTTTGTTAGACAGGCTTCCGGATCGGGTAAAGGGAATTTTCAGGACTATTTATTTTGCGTCCTATGCGGTTTCTGTAACAGCCGTTGCAGCCGTCTTTGTGTGGCTGATGAAGGGGAACGGCGGTTACTTAAATAACCTGATGATAAATCTTCACATCATTGATAAGGCGATTCCCTGGATGGAGCAGCTGCCGTTTGTGTGGGTTTCTCTGACCGTGGCAACAATCTGGTGGACCATTGGCTACAATATGATGCTGTTCGTCAATGCGTTAAATGAGATTGACACCCAGCTTTATGAGGCGTCTTCCATTGACGGAGCAGACTTTTGGACTCAGCTTCGCTATATTATTTTTCCGGGGATTAAGAACGTGTTTTTCTTTGTGCTGATGACGACGATCATTGCCTCCTTTAACGTGTACGGGCAGACCCGCCTGATGACTCAGGGCGGTCCGGGGGAGGCGACGAAGCCTATGATCATGATGATCACGTCTACCATTATGGACCGGAACGACTTAGGGGTAGGCAGTGCCATGACCATCCTGATGGGTATTGTCATTGTGCTGTGCTCTGTGGGGCAATATTATCTGACCAAAGAAAAAGAAGAACTCAGGTAGAAGGAGGGGACTATGAAAGCAAAGAACATCAATAAAATATTTCTCGTTGTCATTGCCTGTATTGTCGCCTATATATTCCTTTTGCCGCTGATGTTTATGGTATTTACCAGCTTTAAGGGAATTGCAGAATCGGTTACATCCACCACCTTGCTTCCAAAGGTATGGACCATGGAGAATTATCAGGAGCTGTTTCAGAATACTTCCACCTCTCCGGTGATCCGGTGGCTGGGCAATACGGCTGTCGTTACCTGTGCCGGCACGGCCCTTCGGATTGTCACCAGCGTATTGGCTGCCTATGCTTTGGCAAGACTGCCGGTGCCGGGTAAGAAATTTATTCTGATTGCATTGATTTGGGCTATGGCGATTCCGGAGATTGTGACATTTTTCCCGCTGTTTTATATGTTTAAGCAGGTGGGCGGCTTAAATACCTTCTGGCCGCTGATACTGCCGTCCGGGTCAGGTGTCATGTGTATTTATCTGATTTATAATTTCCTTCTGGCCTTTCCGAAAGAGCTGGAGGAGGCAGGGTTTGTGGAGGGCGCCAATGTATTTCAGGTGCTTTGGCATATTGTGGTTCCGTCGGTAAAGCCGGTGATCGTTACCCAGGCATTTATTACATTTCTCGGACTGTACAACAGCTATTTGTGGCCGTCTCTTGTCATAAGCAGAAATGAGAACAGAACCATTACCCTGGGAATCGCGGCTTTGGTGCTGGGAGAGAACTATACCAATCCGGGGCTGATGATGGCCTCGACCGTAGTGTCCGTGCTTCCGGTCATGCTGATTTTTATGTTTGCCAACAAGTATATTGTGCGGGGATTTACACAATCAGGGATAAAATAAATAATAATCGTTCAGTAGGAGGATCGGAACATGATGAGAGAAGAATATCCACGTCCGGAGTTGGTTCGAAAGGAATGGATGAACCTTAACGGATGCTGGTCATTTGGATATGGCCAGGAGAAGACGCAGATTCAGGTTCCGTTTCCGTGCCAAAGTAAGCTCAGCGGCATCGGTAAGCGGATTGAGGAGGACCATGTGGTATATGAGCGGAAGTTTGTGGTTCCCTCAGAATGGAAAGACAAGGTAGTGCTGCTTCATTTTGGCGCAGTGGATTACCGCTGCAGTGTGTTTATAAACGAGAAATGTGTGGGAAGCCACACGGGCGGCCAGACGTCCTTTTCCTTTGACATTACCCGGTATTTAAGCTGGGAGGAGGAAACCATACGGGTGGAAGTGGAGGATCCTTTGCAGGATGAGAGTATCCCGAGAGGCAAGCAGTTCTGGGAGGCGGAATCCAAGTTTATCTGGTACACGCCCAGCACCGGGATCTGGCAGACGGTATGGCTGGAGCCGGTTTCTGAAACCAGCCTTCTGTGGGTGCATTTTACCCCGGATATTGACGAGGGAACGGTGAAGATTGATTATCAGCTCTCCGAGACGGCAGCGCTGCCCAACCGGGTCCATATGAAGATTTTTCTTGGAGACGAGGAGATTTTTCATGGAAATATGTTGTGCAATACGGCAAGAAACAGCCTGACAGTGGATGTTTTTCGAAAAAAGGCCATGGAAGGATCCTTCCACTTTACAGGAAATTACTGGAGCCCGGAGAACCCGATTCTTTATGACGTAAAGATCGATGTGGATGACGGGGTTACTGGCAATGGGGTGGATCATGTGGAGACGTATTTTGGAATGCGCAAGATCCATGTGGAAAACGGAAAGCTGTATTTGAATAACCAGCCTTACTATCAGAAGCTTTTGCTGGATCAGGGGTACTGGAAGGACGGTCTGGTGACAGCGCCGTCAGACCAGGATTACTATGAGGATATCCGCAAATCAAAGGAAATGGGATTTAACGGATGCAGGAAGCATGAGAAAGCAGAGGATCCCAGGTTCCTTTATTGGGCAGACAAGCTGGGCTTTCTGGTGTGGGAGGCTATGGCAAGCTTTTGGTCCTACACTCCCCAGGCGGCGGAAGCATTTACGAGAGAATGGATGGATGTGATTCACCGGGATTATAATCATCCCAGTATCATTGTGTGGGGAATGCTCAATGAGAGCTGGGGTGTGCCGAGGATCTACAGCAATCAGCAGCAGCAGGATTTTTCCCGCGCCCTCTATTATCTGGCTAAGGGGCTGGACACGACCCGTCTGGTGATTTCCAATGACGGCTGGGAAATGACAGAGACCGATATCTGTGCGTTCCACAGCTACAAGCATGGGGAAAAGCAGGATACTGCCCAGCATGAACTGTTTCGGGATTCATTAAAAAATGTAGACAGCCTTCATCTGATCATGGAGAAGCTTTTGTTTGCCAAGGGAAGCTCCTATAAAGGACAGCCGGTGGTGCTGACAGAGTGCGGCGGAGTGACCGTAAAGACAGAAAACATATCCGAGGAGTCTATGGAGGAAGCCATCCGGGAGCATGACAAGGAGTGGGGGTATACCTCTGCTTCAAAGACGGATTTTTTAGAGGAATATGGGAGGATCGTGGGAGCTATCTATGATTCTGAGCTTCTCGGAGGATTTTGCTATACCCAGCTTACGGACGTGGAGCAGGAGACCAATGGGCTTCTGACTTATGATCATGAGTATAAGTTTGATCCGGAGGAGATTCGAAAGATCAATGATCGGAAGAAGTAGGGTCTGCCGGATTGGATTTTTGTAAAATTGGATGCAAAGAGGGAAGATTCATAGTGGGAACAGGTATATAAATAAAATATGGGAGGGCTGCCTGAGACTGATTAAGGGGAATGGGTTTAGGGCAGCCTTTTTTGCTTTCAAGGGTATGACGAACACTCCGGATTTTGTCCGGCAGAGCCGAACATGAAGATGTCCTTGAAGATGCCTGTGAACAGAAATGAAAATAACTAAAACGAAGATATTTGCTTGATTATTGGGGAGAGTTATGTTAAGATTATTAAATGTAAGAAACAGATATGGGATTGATGCAGGATGAAGCAGAGAGAGGCGTCAGATGGAGCAGGCAAAAGAGTTGCTTTGCGTGTATCTGAGGTCTGTTTTTTTTGTCTTGGATCAGAGGATGCATCTGTACAGTATGATTAAATGAATGGAGGTCATTATGGTTAAGAATTTTGCTCACAGAGGGTACAGCAGTAAATATCCGGAAAATACGCTGCTGGCGTTTCGGAAGGCTATGGAGACAGAAGGATGTGACGGGATTGAGAATGATGTGCATCTGACGAAGGATGGTGAGGTGGTCATTATTCATGATGAACTGCTGAACCGTACTTGTGTCAACGGAACCGGGCTGGTGAGGGACTATACGCTTGACGAGCTGAGAAGATTTGACATGTCTTTTCGCTTTGCCGGGGAATGTGAGCCTCAGAGGATTCCTACTTTGCGGGAGTATTTTGAGCTGATAAAGGATTCAAAGCTGGTGACTAACATTGAGCTGAAAACAGGTATCTTCGAATATGAGGGGATTGAGAAAAAGGTATGGGATCTGATACAGGAGTTTGAGATGAAGGATCGGATTATTATATCTTCTTTTAATCATTACAGTGTTTTAAGAATGAAAAAGCTGTGTCCGGATATGAAATGCGGGCTTCTGACGGAAACCTGGCTGTATAATGCAGGCCATTATACAAAAGAACTGGGGATTGAATGCCTGCATCCGGTGTTTTATAACATGACAGAAGATGTTGTGGCTGAGGTGAAGGGTCAGGGGATTGAGATTAATACCTGGACGGTCAATGAGGAAAGGGATATTAAAACCATGATTCTTCGTGGAGTAGATACCATTATCGGTAATTTCCCGGAAAGGGTGAGCCGGATTAGAAAAGAGATGTTGGAAAATAAATAAGAAGTGAGGCACAAACAGCTTTTGGGTTGGAAGGTGATAACAGGTATTTATGATTAAATGGAACAGACGTTATAAAAAGGTGATTTTGGCGATCCTTCTATTGGCCATATGGTTTTTCAGCTTACTGTACTACATAAGAGACATGAAAAATTCCTTGTGGAACCAGGTGGTTTCTGAGATTCTGGAAGTGACATCTCAGGGGGGTCATGCTTTTGAAGTTTATATTGAAAAAGATATGCAGATCCTTACCAGAATTATCAAGCATCTTTCTATGGATAAGGTAAAGGACGAAGCCTCTGTTATGGAAATCCTGGATTTTTTCCAGGATTCCGAGACAGGCTTTACGGTGGTGGATCTGGATGGCGGAATTTTGTATGGGGAGGACGGAAAAGGAGCCAGAAAGCTTAGTTCTGATGAGCTGGAAGTGTATCAGAATCTTGCGGACAAAGGAGTCACAGAACCCTATATGGATGCTTATACAGGGCGCAGTGTGATTGGCGGCTATCGGCGTTTTACTTTTGCAGACGGAACTCAGGGGATAGCCCAGGTAAAGCGGGGAATGTCTACGGTTGCAGAAGAATTTATGCTGTCCTTTTATGGAGACCAGGGTTTTTCTTATATTGCCAATGATAAGGGAGACATTCTGATCCGTTCTTTTAACAGAAATAACAGCAGCAGCAGTACCTTTTCCAATATTTTCAGCGTAATCCGGCTTTCCGGCAACAGCAGTGAGGACTTACAGACATTTAGCGACAGTATGCTCCAGGGAAAAGAAGGGGTTATGCGTTTTTCTCTGGAAGGAGAAAAAAATGTGCTGGCCTTTACGCCGGTAGAGGGATCAAACGGCTGGTATTTGATTGCCATTGTGCCGGATGACGTGATCATGAAGCATGCGGATGAGATCCTAAAAAGCTCACAGACCGGTATGATTCTCTTAGGGTCTGTTTTGGCTATATTGGCATTATTTTTGTATATGGACCGCCAGTCACAGAAAAAGATCATGGAAAAAGAGGGGGATCTTCAGTATCGGGAACGTCTTTTTGGAATTTTAGCCAACAATACCAATGACGTATTTTTAATGTTTACCACAGATAATTTCCAACTGGAATATATAAGCCCTAATGTGGAGCGCCTGCTTGGTATTTCTCAGGAGGAAGTAAAGGGGGATATCCGGGTTATCAAGAGGATATTTTCCTCCAATGTGGAAGCCATGAATATAAAGGCTATTAAGCGGATGAAGGTAGGAAGTTCGATGATCCACGAGGGGGAGCGTATTCACCGAAAGACCGGAGAAACCAGATGGTTTTTTGAGACCCTCTATAAAACATCCGTTGATAATTCGGAGCGGTTTGTAGCCGTTTTGTCAGACAGGACTCAGGAACGAAAAAGCGAGCTGGCCCTTCGGGATGCTTTGGCGATTGCAAAGAGCGCCAATGAGGCTAAGAGTGTTTTCCTCAGTAATATGAGCCATGATATTCGGACTCCCATGAATGCCATTGTGGGATTTGCCGCTCTTTTGCAGCGGGACGCAGGGAATCCGGAAAAGGTGTGGGAATATACGCGGAAAATCACATCTTCAAGCCAGCATCTTTTGGGGCTTATTAATGATGTGCTGGATATGAGCAAGATTGAGAGCGGAAAAACCACCCTTAATCTTTCTGCCATCAGCTTAGCAGAACTGGTGGAGGAGTTAGGCGCCATGATGCAGCCTCAGGCTAAAGCCAAACACCAGCAGTTTAAAATTGACGTTTATGACATTTATAATGAAGAAATCTTAGGAGACCGTCTTAGGATTAACCAGATTTTGATTAATATTTTATCCAATGCCATTAAGTATACGCCGGAAGGCGGCAGGATTGATATGGTAGTGCGTCAGATGCCTCAGCATACAAAAAATTTCGCAAGTTTTCATTTTGTGATCCGAGATAATGGAATCGGGATGTCACAGGAATATTTGGAGACGATTTTCCAGCCGTTTACCCGTGAAAGCACAAAGAAAACGGAAAAGATCCAGGGAACAGGTCTTGGGATGGCTATTACAAAGAACCTGGTGGATCTGATGGGCGGAACCATTAAGGTGGAAAGCCGGCAGGGTAAGGGGAGTACATTCCATGTAGACCTGGAGTTTCGGGTAAAGGAACAGGACGTAGATCCGGATTTTTGGAAAAAGCATGGTGTTACAAAAATGCTGATTGTGGATGATGAGGAGGAAATCTGCATTGGAATCCAGAATGTAATGGCAGATACCGGAGTGCAGATTCAGTATGCACTGGGAGGCCAGTCTGCTGTATCCATGGCCAGGAAAGCTCAAAGTGAGGGCAGGGGATATGATCTGGTGATGATTGATTGGCAGATGCCGGATATCAGCGGAATCGAGACGGCTCGCCGCATACGTAAGATCGTTCCCTCTCATGTTCCGGTTATGATTCTGACGGCTTATGATATCAACAGGATCGAAAAGGAGGGAACAGAGGCAGGGATTGACGGATTTTTGCAGAAGCCTTTTTTTCTCAGTAATTTCCGACTGATGCTGGATCATTTAAAGACGGGCAATGTGGGGACGTATAACACAGATTCAAAGAAAGACAGCCAGGAAAAAGATGATGTTCTCAAGGGAAAGAAGATTCTTATAGCGGAGGATAATGAGCTGAATGCGGAGATTTTGACAGAGCTTCTGGAGATGACAGGGGCATCCTGCCAGGTCGTAGGAAACGGAAAGGAAGCTTTGAATATGTTTGCAGACTCAAAGCCTGGCCGGTATGATGTTATTTTGATGGATGTCCAGATGCCGGTTATGGATGGATATGAGGCTACCAGAGCAATACGAAGCAGCCGCCATCCTCAGGCAAAGGCTATTCCCATTATAGCCATGACAGCCAACGCGTTTTCTGAGGACGTGAAGGATGCCATGGATGCCGGTATGGATGAGCATGTGGCAAAGCCGATTGACATGGATCGTCTGAAAGCGGTTATAAAGGAAATCATAAAGAGAAAGGCAGTATAATGGAAAAGCAGCTTCCGCCGTCCGGGTTGTCGGTGATCGTAATGGTTCCTCTGTGCAGCAAAACCAGTTCTTTTGCAATGCTGAGCCCAAGGCCAAAGTGAGATTTTGAGCTGCGGGCTTTGTCGGCCCGGTAGAAACGATCAAAAATATGGATCTTCTGATCATCGGGAATCCCGCAGCCTTCGTCTATTACCTGAAGGATAAGATATCTGTGCCTGGATCGCGTCTGAAAATTGCTTTCTGCCAGATGCGCGTCACAGTTTGCGGGAGATTTGGTTCGAATGAGGGAGGCGCAGTGGTTTTTTATGCATGTGCCGGTTTGGGCGCGGATTTGGATCTGACGTCCGGCGGGGGTGTAGCTTAGGGCATTGTCAAGCAGGATCAAAAGGAGCTGGCGGATACGCTCAGGATCTGCCTGGATGTTTGGCAGAGAGGTGTCCGGAAGATCTAAGTGCAGGGTGAGCTGCTTTTCTCTGCAGACAGGAAGAAAGGCTTCATAGGTCTCAATCAGCAAGGTATCCATATCCGTGTTCTGAATATGGATGTCCCAGGTTTTCGCGTCTGCAGAGGCTAAAAGGAGCATGTCATCGATCAGGTGGGACATGCGGACACATTCTGCATCCATGGTTTTGAGCAGGGATTCTTTTTGATCCGGAGCAGCCAACATGGCAGCAGCGCCTGAACGCAGCACGGCTAAGGGGGAGCGCAGTTCATGGGAGGCAGCGGCAATAAATTCCGCCTGCTTTCTGCGGCTTTCTTCTACCGGCCTCAAAGACCAGCCTACAAAGTGCCAGCTAAAGAAAAGAAGGCACAGGGATCCGGCAATGCCCAATCCAAAGAAAACGATAAGAGTTTTTTTCAGTACGTGAAGCGCCGGAGGGCAATAATAAATATAACACAGGCTTCTTACTGTCTTTTGATGGGAGAGAACCAGGACCATGGCATAGTATTGGTCCTGGTTCTCTCCTTTTATGGTGAGGAGCGAGGTGGAGGCTAAGGAGGAGGAAACCGGGGCAGTATAGGTCAGGATTCCCTGGGCAGCAGCCAGCTCTTTGGTTTTTTCGATGAGAAGACGGCGGTCTGTAAAGGGAACCCAGGAGCCATGGTAAAGAAGGGGAATGCCGTTTTCTTCTATGTGGATAACAGACTGGCTGGCAGCCTCTGCCTGGGCCAGAAAGCTTTGGGAGATGATCGTGTCAGAGGTCAGGCGAAAGGACAGGGAATTCCAGGTGGCGTAAAATTGATCTAACTGGGCCTGACGGGTTTCTTTGATCCGAAGGAGGAAAAGGGAAGTTAAGGCCAGAGCCAGGATCAGGCTGGTAGTGGCAGTGTAGAGCCAGGTAAGGTACAAGCGCAGGCGGGGCATGGGAGGGATCCTTTCATTATATAAATATAAGACAGTATGTTTTCGGCGTCTGTCAGGGTGTGTGTCCCCTAGAGCGTGTCTGAAAATTCATTCGGGCCAAATCTCCCACAAATTGTGACGCACATCTGACGGAAAGCAATTTTCAGACACGCTCTAGTTTACGGAGGGTAAGGTTATATCAGGCGTCGGAGGTGGTTTCCAGGCGATAGCCGATGCCATGAACCGTGGTAAGACGAACCGGGGCATTGGTGGATTTTAAGCGGCGGCGGAGAAAATGGATGTAGTTGTCAAGGTTGCCGTCTTCTACCTCGGCTCCGCCCCATACATAGGCCATAAGCTGGCTGCGGGGCAGGGTTTGGTGCGGGTGACGCAGGAAAAATTCCATGAGAGCGCCTTCCCGCTTGGAGAGGGTAAGGGAGACAGAACCGTATTGGAGAAGGTTCTGCTCCGGGTCTAAGCTCAGACCGGATAAGGACAAGTGTTTGGACAGACGGAGATTGCCGGAGCGGCGGGTTATGGCCCGCAGCCTTGCCATGAGTTCTTCTACGGCAAAGGGTTTTACCAGGTAGTCGTCTGCGCCTGCGTCCAGTCCGCCTATGCGATCATGGAGACGATCCAGGGCTGTGGCCAGGATAACAGGGGTGGTGATGTTTTGGCGGCGTAGAGATTCCAAGATGGCCAGGCCGTCGCTTTCGGGAAGCATCCGGTCCAGGATAATGGCGTCATAGGGGTGGTTCTTGGCCATGTACAGGCCGTCGCTGCCGGTGTGGCAGCAGTCGGTTTGGATGCCGGATTGTTTTAGGGCCAGGGTAATGTTTTGGCAGAGATCTTTGTCATCTTCTATCATTAGGATTCGCATAAGATTGGGACTCCGTTTCTGTTCATGTCTGTATTTCTTTTTAGTTTAACATAAATTCCTCTAAAAAATCTTTAAAAATTTGTGGGGATTTCCAGTTTTTTTAGAGATGGAGGTGGTAGGATGGAAAATAACTTCTCGGAATCTCAATGAACGAGATAGCAACTGAAAATTGACAACTAAA
>CAJUGD010000042.1 GCA_910586205.1 uncultured Lachnospiraceae bacterium
CATCCCCATAGAGCATCTTTACTCTGATGTCCAGGAAGCCTTTCTCCCCGCCAAAAAATTCATCCGTCAGGCTCAGATATTCCGGCCTCTCCTGACGGTCTCCGGAAAATATAACATACACCTCTGGCTTTGGCAGACTCATCTTCCTGCTGCCATAACGGTTCTGATTGGTTGCGTCAATGTAATCATTCCAGGTCTGTGCCAGGTACAAGAAAGCCCGTACAACGATGTTGACGCTCCAGCTGGATTGTGCCTCTGTAAGAATCACAATCCGGTCCTTGTTTCGGAAACCCAAGTCATTATAGAGGTCGTTCGTCAGGACATTCTGTATCGTTACGTCTACAAGGTCATCCTCTGTCGTTTCCGTGTCCTCCGGGTGCAGGGTTTGGTAGAGTTTAAGAAGGTACCTTTTGTCCCTGAACAGATCCGAGAACACACTGTCTCTGATCGTGAGTTTCGCTTCTTTCATTTAAGCCTCCTGTTTTCTGAATTGTACGAAATACGCCCTTTTGGCTCATAGCTTTTTTTCATTATAGTGGAATCATGATCAGAAAGCAATATTTTTCCACAAAGAAGACTGAATCATGTCCCTTCCAGATAAATTTCAGTCATGTCCAGATAGAAAATGATTTTCTTCTTTTCTTTTTTATGTCCCTGTGGTATCGTAACAGGGATACGAACTGGCCTCCTTTTTTATATTTGATTTTCTTATCCTCACTTTCTCGATACCTTATTAGCTTTCAAAAGAAGTATGGGAACAGATGTAATGACGAATAAGAAAAAACAAAAATCAAAAAACATTGATTTTTGCTTGTTTCGCGTATTTATTACGAAATTCTTAATTTTTGACCCTTGTGCCATTTTTTCAAAAATCGCAAAAAATCTTGGAAGAAAAACACCATTTTGGGACAAAAAATCCGAACTTTAGGGTGCAATTTTTCGGAAAGTCTTCGGAAAACCCCTGAAAACTTTTCGGAAAGCGGAATTATGTATACAATAGAATCCCCATAGAACGGGGATTCTATTGTCAAGAATAAAGGCTCCTGAGGAAAACCCTCAGAAGCCTTATGTTTCCTAGCTTTTTCAGTTTTGACAATTTTTCAAATCTTAATCTTCAACGCTGACGATTTCTTTCTTGTTGTAGCTGCCGCAAGCCTTGCATACCCGATGGGGCATCATCAAAGCCCCGCACTTGCTGCACTTTACCAGATTCACAGCGCTCATTTTCCAGTTAGCCCTGCGTTTATCTCTTCTGGCTTTGGAAGACCGGTTCTTTGGACAGATCGACATGGTTTACACCTCCTTAAACTGTTGAAATAGATCCTGGATTACCGACATTCTCGGGTCCGGCAAACTTCCTTCGCAGGAACAGCTCCCGCGGTTTAAGTTCATGCCGCATTGATTGCAAATACCTTTGCAGTCTTCCCTGCACAATACCTTCATGGGCAGGTTCAGCAGCAGTTCATTGCCGATCAACTGGTCTACATCCAGATAATAGCCGCTTACATAGGGCTGTTCATCGAGATCCTCTGCACGCTCCTCCTCGGACTTGTCCATATCCAGATCCTGGCACAGCTCAAGCTCAAAAGGAACTTCCACCGGCTCTAAGCATCTGCTGCATGGAATGCGAAGGCTTAAAAATGCCTTTCCCTCCAGCAAAAGCTTCTTTCCGCCTAGATTTCTCAGCTTAAGTGTCACCGGCTTCTTTGAAGATATCTCCAGACTGCCGTCCGGCGCCTGAAACACATCCATATCAATCTCCGGCGTGTAGGTTTTCTCTTTTCCCTCTACGGAAAACAGCTCTGTCAAATTAATCAGCATATTATTCTCCTAATACGCACCTAAAACATTATACAAAGGCAAAGTCATTTTGTCAACAAAATTTTTGGATTTTCTTGCCGTTTTCGGGCAAAAGTGTTACCGTGCACACAGAACACTGCTGAAACTTCAGCCTGAAAATCACTCGGTCAGCCTCTTTGTCTCCCTCGCAATGGCAAGTTCTTCGTTGGTGGGAAGCAGCATCACCTTTACCTTGGAATCTGCTGCGGAAATCACGGCATTCTTTCCTCTCACATCATTGGCAGCATCATCAATCTTCACGCCCAGATAACCCAGATAGCTGCAGATAGCCTTTCTGGCTTCCTTGTCGTTCTCACCGACTCCTGCGGTAAAGGCAATGGCATCCACACCGTTCATGGCAGCCGTATATGCGCCGATATACTTTGCCACCCGGTAAATAAATGCATCCAGAGCCACCTCTGCCAGATGGTTGCCGGACTCCTTCGCTGCGCCGATATCACGGAAATCGCTGGAAACGCCGCCGCTCATACCTAAGACGCCGGACTTTTTGTTAAGGATATTCAGAACATCATTTACATCCCGGTTCTCCTTGTTGCAGATATACTGAACCACTGCTGGATCCACATCACCGCTTCTGGTTCCCATGATCAATCCCTCAAGAGGGGTAAGACCCATGCTGGTGTCCACACATTTGCCGCCAATAGAAGCAGAAATACTGGCGCCGTTACCGAGATGGCACACAATCACCTTGGCATTTTCCGGATCAAGACCGCCGAACTTAATGGCCTCGCCAGATACAAACATATGGCTGGTACCGTGGAAACCATAGCGGCGGACACCGTATTTCTCATAATACTCGTGAGGAATCGCATACAAATAAGCCTTCTCCGGCATGGACATGCCAAAACCTGTATCCCATACCGCCACATTGGCTTTGCCCGGCATAGCTGCCTCACATGCCTCGATTCCCATCAGATTAGCCGGGTTATGCAGAGGTCCTAAATCAAAGCACTCTCGGATCACCTTCTTTACATCCTCATCCACCACAATGGACTCACTGTAAGTGGTTCCGCCGTGCAGTACCCGATGTCCGATAGCCGAGATCTCGTCCACACTGGAGATCACTCCATGGTTCGGATCCTGAAGGGCATCCATTACAAGCTGAATGGCCACCTTGTGATCCGGCATGGGGCTTTCCACCACATACTTATCCTTGTCTGCAGGCTGATGGGTCAGCTTAGAGCCGTCAATGCCGATTCTCTCGCAAAGGCCCTTGGCAATCACACTCTCATTATCCATGTCAATGAGCTGGTATTTCAGGGATGAACTTCCGCAATTCACTACTAAAATTTTCATAGTTTTTCGTTCTCCTTTATTTACACTTGTTATTTTACGATCTCGCCCTGGGCGTCTCTGGGACATGCGGCTGCATTGGACTCATCTGTGTCAATATGCATGGCAAGGGCATAGGAATCGCTGACACGCACTACCACGTCTCCGAAAATCAGGCTTCTGCCGTCACTGTCAATCTTTACGGAAACAATATCACCGTTCTTTACGTCCAGTGCCTCTGCGTCTGCCACAGTGGCATGGATATGGCGCTGGGCAACGATCACTCCTTCGCTGATCTCAATCTCACCTGCCGGTCCGATAACCTTGCATGGACCGCTTCCGTCCAAAACGCCGGACTCGCGGATCGGAGCTGCGATCCCGATGGAACGTGCGTCTGTCATGGAAAGCTCTACCTGTGTCTGCTTTCTCACCGGCCCCAACACAGATACGCCTTTCAGCTCTTTCTTTGGTCCTACAATCGTCACCCGCTCCTCGCAGGCATACTGCCCGGGCTGGGACAAATCTTTTTTCTTTGTCAGCTCATATCCCTCGCCAAACAAAGCAGTAAGATCTGCCGGGCTTAAATGTACGTGACGTGCGGATGTTTCTACCATGAATTTCATACGTTTTCTTCTCCTATCTTTATTCTTTATGTGAATCGAGACCCATAAAACGATTCTTTCTATATTTTATTGGTTTTACACAAATTTTTCAAGCCTTTCTCCATGATAAATTTGCATTTTTTGGTAAACAATGTTCATGTTTACACCCAATGTTATGGTGTTGAGGTCAAAAGGTCATATGATAGAGAATGGTGTTAATTGAATTAAAACAATTTTCCATATAGACGCCTTTTGACTGGTCAGCATACCAGATGTTACAGTTCGCAGGGGCGGGGAAAACCACAAAAACTCAAGATGAAAAATGTATTGTTTTTTAGGTGTCCATTCGGTATAATGTCAGTATAACAATCGATTCGGAATTTTTTGGACACACCCCAGCCAAGAAAGGAAAAGGTGTTTTAGTATGACAGCAGTAAACAGGAAACATAAGGACCGTCTGTTCACGTTCCTGTTCGGTAAGAAGGGCAATAAGGCGTGGACATTAAGCTTGTACAACGCGGTAAATAATACCCATTATACGGATCCGGACATCATTGAGTTCACAACCATGGAAGATGCTGTTTACATGGGAATGAAAAATGATATTTCTTTCATCCTCTGTCATGTCATGAACGTTTACGAACAGCAAAGCACATATAATAGAAATATGCCAGTGCGCCAGCTTATGTATGCGGCAAAGCTGTATGACAAATATATCCAGCAGAAAAAGCTCAATCTTTATGGAAAAAAGCTGGTGCGTCTGCCGGTTCCTAAACTGGTGGCATTTTACAACGGGACAGAAGGTGAAAATGACCAAATCCTGAAGCTGAGTGACGCATTTATCCAGGCCGGGAATCCTGCACAAGCAGACATCGAGGCGAAGGTTCGGATGGTCAATATAAACTATGGGAAAAATGAAAGCCTACTATCTTCATGCCGGCCATTGGAAGAATATGCATGGCTGGTATGGCAGATCCGGGAAAACCAGAGAACCATGGGGATTGAAGATGCGGTAGACAAGGCGATTCAAGACATGCCGGAGAATTTCGAGATCCAAGAATTTCTTATTGGACACAGGGCGGAGGTGAAAGATTTGTGTATCACAGAGTATAACGAGGCAGAGACCATGCAGATGATCCGTGAGGAAGGCCGTGAGGAAGGCCGTGAACAAGGCCGTGAACAAGGAATGATGGAACTATTGGCAACTCAAGTAAGGACAGGTGACATATCGATTGAAAAAGCGGCGCAATATGCGGGGATGACACAGGAACAGTTCCTGGAATACGGAAGGTGATGAATGGTGCTCTAGAGCGTGTCTGAAAATTGCTTTCAAAATATCTCCCGGAGAAAGGATCCTCCCATGAAAACCATCGGCATCATTGCAGAATACAACCCCTTCCACAATGGCCACCTATACCAGATAGAAAAGCTCCGCTCTGAGACACAGGCTGATTATGTCATTGCCGCCATGAGCGGGGACTTTGTCCAAAGGGGAAAGCCTGCCGTCTATGACAAATATACCCGAACCAAAATGGCATTACTCTCAGGAGTGGACCTGGTTCTTGAGATTCCTGTCTGCTTTGCCACCGGAAGCGCAGAGGATTTTGCCTCCTGCGGCACAGCCTTGCTTGATCATCTGGGCGTGGTAGATCTGCTGGGTTTTGGAAGCGAGTCGGGAGACTGCGGGCTGCTCTCAAAAGCTGCTGAACTATTGCTTCATGAGCCAGAGGAATTTACCCAGAAGTTTCAATGCCTTTTAAGGAAGGGATATTCCTATCCCAAAGCCAGGGCTGCTGCCTTAGAATCCTATCCGGGTATCAGCGCCGCCCTTTCCGCTCCCAATAATATCTTAGGAGTGGAATATATAAAAGCTCTAAAAAGGCGGAAAAGCTCCATAAAGCCTGTAACCATCCGGCGGTGCGGCCAGGAATATCACGGCACGGATGCTGTGGATAAGGATACCTTTGCCTCAGCCTCAGCTATCCGAAGCGCTATCCGAAAAGGAGACTTTGCCATGGTGCAGAGCCAGCTTCCTGTATATGAACCTAAGCCGGCGCCTGTATTTTCCGATGACCTGACCGCTCTTATGAACAGCCGTCTTTTACAGCTCTTTTATGAGGATGGACCTGATTCCTTTGTCCGGTATGCCGATATGTCCCCGGAACTGGCCTCTCGGTTAAAGAAGCGGGTCTTGGAGTTTGCCAGCTTTTCCGGCCGGGTAATGCAGCTTAAAACCCGTGGTTACACCTACACCCGCATCAGCCGCGCCCTTCTGCATCTGCTTCTCGGAATCACCGCAGAGCAGGCTGTTTTTGTTAAAAGCTTAGATTACGGCTGCTATGCCCGGATCCTGGGGTTTCGCCGTCAGGCTGCCCCCCTGCTTTGCCAGATAAAAAAGAACTCTGACCTTCCCCTAATCACCAAAACCGCAGACGCCTGCAAGCTTTTAGATGCAGACAAATTTGCCCTGCTGCAGACCGATTTCCATGCCTCTCACCTGTATCAGTCTGTGGTTTTTGCCAAGAGCGGCCAGGCTATGCCCAACGAATATACACAGTCAGTCATTGTCTTATAAATCCTTTTGATCCGGCTCTCCTGCCTCCAAAAGCCTTGCCAAAGTCAGATCCCCATGAAGAAATTCCTGAATCTGCCGGATCTTTTCCTGGTTATCCTTCTTTTTTCCATCTTTTACCGCCCGGATCAGCAAGTTCTTGGGCGTGTGCTCCATGGAAATAAACTCCAGGATCTGTGTTCGGTATCCTTCCCTCTCCAAAAGCTCTGCCCGCAGTGCGTCTGTATACAGGGCTGCCATTCTCTCCCGGATCACTCCATACTGAAATACCGGCTTCATGAGCTCATTTTCCATCTGCCCATTTAACTCATGCTGGCAGCAGGGCACAGACAAAATGACCTTAGCGCCCCAGCGGACTGCTTTTGCCAAGGCATAATCCGTAGCCGTGTCGCAGGCATGGAGAGTCACCACCATATCCACCTGGTCCACGCCTTCATAGTCCCCAATATCCCCGTGGTAAAAGGCCAGCCTGTCATAGCCGTACTTTTCTGCCAGAAGGCTGCACCGGGCAATCACATCCTTTTTTAGATCCAGCCCGATTATGCGGATAGGATACCCCTTAATCTCGTTCAGATAGTGATACATGGCAAAAGTCAGATAAGACTTTCCACACCCAAAATCCAGAATAATATTCTCCCTGTCCTTGTTTAATCTTGGCAGAATGTCTTCAATAAATTCCAGGAAACGGTTGATCTGACGGAATTTATCATAGCGGGTTCTTATAATCTTTCCTTCCGGAGTCATTACCCCCAGATCTATAAGAAATGGAACCGGTATCCCTTCTTCAAGAATATATCGTTTTTTCCGATTGTGCCAAAGCTCTCTGACATTTTCCGGCTCTCCCGGCTTTCGTTTCACCTTAATAGTCATGGTGCCTTTTTTTCCTGCAAGCGCCGTTGCGCTTCCCATCCCGGAAAGCAGTTCCAGTTGGCGGAATTTTCCATCCATCAAATCCTTTGTGTATCTTTTCAGCTCCTCAAAAGAAAGATTCTGATGAAACGCCTGCTTTTCCTTAAATTCTTCTGCCTGGAACTTAAGCTGTCCTTTCAGGACAACCGGGCGGACCCTCACTTTGGAGAGCCCGCCCTTTTGTGCCGGATTACTGAAAATCATCTGCTGCAGATGTTCATTGGCAAAATACTCCAACATAGATTCCAGCGTATCTTTTCCCATATGTTTCCCTCATTAATTTTTAAAACTGTGAATCGGCGCCGGAATCCTTCCGCCCCGGTTTACAAACTGTTCACAAGAATATTGGTTTACAGGCATTACCGGCGCATAGCCCAGCAATCCGCCGAACTCCACCGTATCCCCTACCGTCTTTCCCACAACCGGAATCACACGGACTGCCGTGGTCTTCTGATTGATCATGCCAATCGCCGCCTCGTCTGCAATAATTCCGGAAATAGTGGAAGCAGAGGTATCTCCCGGAATGGCAATCATATCCAGTCCCACGGAGCATACACAGGTCATGGCTTCCAGTTTTTCTAAAGTAAGGGCTCCCTCTGTCACGGCATCAATCATCCCCTGATCTTCACTGACCGGAATAAAGGCGCCGCTTAAACCGCCTACATAGGAGGAAGCCATGACTCCGCCCTTTTTCACCTGGTCGTTAAGCATGGCCAGGGCTGCCGTGGTTCCCGGAGCCCCGACCCGCTCTAAGCCGATCTCCTGCAGAATCTCTGCCACGCTGTCTCCCACTGCCGGGGTGGGGGCAAGAGACAGATCAATGATTCCAAAGGGAATCCCTAACCGTCTGGATGCCTCCTGGGCCACCAACTGCCCTACCCTGGTAATCTTGAATGCAGTCCTTTTAATGGTCTCACAAAGCACTTCAAAGTTCTGGCCGCGGGCCTTTTCCAAGGCTACCTTTACCACTCCCGGGCCGCTGACCCCTACATTGATAATGGCGTCCGCCTCTGTCACCCCATGAAATGCCCCTGCCATAAAAGGATTATCATCCGGCGCATTGCAGAACACCACCAGCTTTGCGCAGCCTAAAGAATCCTGATCTTTTGTAGCCTTTGCCGCGGCAAGAATCACCTCTCCCATAAGCCGCACTGCATCCATATTCAGTCCGGTTCTGGTAGAACCTACATTGACAGAGCTGCATACCCGCTCTGTAGCGGCCAAAGCTTCCGGAATGGAGCGGATCAGGTTCTCGTCTGCCGTGGTCATCCCCTTCGACACAAGAGCCGAATAACCGCCGATAAAATTCACCCCTACCTGGTGAGCCGCACGATCCAGCGTGCGGGCAATGGTCACAAAATCCTCGGGGCTTTTGCAGGCGCAGCCGCCCACCAGCCCGATAGGAGTTACAGATATCCGCTTGTTGACAATCGGCACGCCGAAATCCCTGGCAATGGCCTCTCCGGTAGACACCAGATTCTCTGCATACCGGGTAATCTTTTCATAGATTTTTTTATTGACGGAATCCAGATCACTGTCACAGCAGTCAAGCAGGCTGATTCCCATGGTAATGGTACGCACATCCAGCCGTTCGTGCTCGATCATATTGTTGGTCTCGATCACTTCAAACATGTTCAACATTGTGCTTTCCCCCTCAGATCCGGTGCATTTTTGTAAAAATTTCTTCGCGCTGACAGTGAATCTTAACGCCGATCTCCTCCCCGATCTGTCCCAGACGGGTATAGATTTCCTCAAAAGGAGCTGTGGCCTGGTTGATGTCAGCAATCATCATCATATTAAAATATTCCTGCACAATGGTCTGAGAAATGTCCAGCACATTCACATTATTCTCTGACAGATACGTACATACTTTTGCGATAATTCCCACCGTATCCTTTCCCACCACGGTAATGATAACCTTGTTCATTTTATGATTTTCCTTTCTTTCTGCACTTTACCTGATATCTGCCTGGCAAACCTGCATGTGCCCGGCAGATGGCACGCCGCCGTCCATAAAAGTCTGGCAGGCACATGAAACACGCCTGAACTTATGCGCTTTGCGGCCACGTTTTTGCGGCGCCGCCATAAATCAAAACCTACACATAAAGGATCTGGGACATCTCATCCCGCCTTGCCACCTCAATAGAAAAATCTGACGCCCGATACGGTGTATCCCCCTGGTCGATCTCCAGCCTGACGGTCTCATAAGCCAGAGCCTCATAATTATTCTCCTTGCTTAAATGCCCCAGCAGAATGTACTTCAACCGATCATGAAGCAGATAATTCAGAAGCCTTCCGGCATTTTCATTGGACAAATGTCCATGGTCTCCCAGAATCCTGCGTTTTAAATAATAGGGATAAGGCCCGGCCTGCAGCATATTCACATCATGATTCGACTCAATCAAAAGTGCGTCAAGCCCCTGAAGGTGGTCTATAATATAGGAATCATAATGTCCCAAATCCGTGGCTACTGCCACTTGCTTTCTCCCATGACGAAATCGGTATGCCACCGGATTGGCAGCGTCATGATCAATGGAAAAAGGCAGGATATCCATCTCTCCTGCTGAAAACTCCACATCCGGACGGATTCCTACCAAAAGCTCTTTAGGATACTCACCGCCCAGGCATTTCTTTCCCTGAAGCTCCAAAAGGGTCTCCTTAGTGCCGTATACCGGAATCTCATACCTTTTTGCCAGAATCCCCAGCCCCCGGATATGATCCGAATGCTCATGGGTAATGACAATGCCGGTGAGATCGCTTCCCTTTACTCCAATCTCATGAAGCCCCTGCTCAATTCTCTTGGCGCTGATTCCTGCATCTACCAGAAAATGCGTATTCTCAGTCCCTATGTAGGTGCAGTTTCCGCTGCTCCCGCTTGCAATGCTCACTAATCTCATGGATCTTATCTCTCTTTTTTTATTTCTGCAGACAATAAGCCGGCAGCCGTGCCTGCACTCCCTAAAAGCCGTGCTATCTGCCTGCGGACCTGCTCTAATGTCCCATTATTATCAATCACTTCATCTGCCAGAGCCAGATACTCTTTCCGGCTTTGCTGATTCTTCATAATATCTCGGCATTTTTCCAGAGTATATCCTCTGTGCTCCCTTAATCTTTGAATCCGGTTTTCCTCAGAAGCGTCAATATACCAGAGAGTATGGCAGATCTGCCTGCTCTTTTCATCAAACAAAGCTGCCTCCACTGCTGCCAGGAAAAAGCTGCCCTTATTGGCGGCTTTTTCCTGGCTTTTATAATCGTTCAGCCTTTCACCGATCACCTTCCAGACCAACGGATGAATCATGGCATTTACCTCAGACAAAAGCCGGGGATCTTTAAATATCATCTGTGCAAATGCTTTCCGGTTAAGCCTCTCATCTGCCCCTAAAATCCCGGTTCCAAACCTTTCCACTAAAAGACTATATCCTTCCTGCCCCGGCTCCTCTAACTCTGCCCCTACTTGGTCTGCCAACAGCACAAAGGCTCCGTACTCTTTCTCTAGGATCTCCAGAATCCGGCTCTTGCCTGCTCCTACTCCTCCGGTTATGCCGATCACTTTCATTGTCAGTTAGTTTCCCTGGAACGTATTGTTCCTTGCTTCTCTCTGCTTCAGCAGAGAAAGCAGCAGGCTCTTGGAAATGCTCACATTCTCTCCATAAGGATTGATCACAAAGCCCTCCAGATCATTCAGATTGCGGATTAAAATATTGCCGAAATCCTCCATGGTCATAATAAGCGCCTGGTTGTGTGTCTCGTCCTCATTCCATTTGGCATACTCATTCATATCCGTAAATGCCAGATAATACTTCTTCCCCTGTGCATTTTCAATATGCTCAAACCGGATCCTGGTGGAAGGCCCCTCTGTCTCTGTCAGCACAGTCTGACGTTCAATGGGAGACAAAAGGTGCGCATCCATAAGCACCGCCGCCATATGGCCTCTCGTTTTTTCTGTATTATGCCGGAGCATGGCATTCATTGCTTCAATCAGCTCCGGATTCTTCACTTGCTCTGATGACTGATTCTTCATATTTCTTATTCCTTCCTTCTGTCCTTTGCAGCCCGAACTTTTAAACTGCCGCTGAAATCACGCTCTTGCCGCAGCGCGGATATACTGTATGAGATATAATATTCCGGCTTTTAACAAGCCTGTATTAGAGCGTCACACTTTAGTATAACACAAAACCACTTTATCATCTACAAATTTTCTAATAATTATAAATAATTATACTTCACTCTCTCCAACCACCAGGATTCCTTCCTTCTTTAAAAGCTCTGCTGTCACCCCGTCTCCCTCTGTCAGTTTCCCGGAATGAGTGCCGTCATAGATCATACCGCTGCCGCAGGAAGGGCTTCTTTCCTTGAGCACCGCACATCTGCAGCTATAAATCTGCGCCAGGGCCAGGGTCTCTCTGGCTCCTTTCTCATACGCCTCTGTCACATCCCTGCCATTTATTGTTTTCACCCTGTTTTCTCTCCGCTCTGCAGGCTCCCTGGGAGTGGAAAGCCCGCCAAACAGCTCCGGGCATACGGGAATCAGGTTCGCCCGATCCATAAGCCTCATTACCTTCTCATCCATAACCCCCTTTTCATTATACCGGCAGTGCACCCCCATAAGGCAGGCGCTGACTAAGATATTGGGCCTTGTCCCATCCCCTTTTTCTTTCTTTTTATACAAAATATGCCGTATATACCCATGATACTTTTCCTTTGTGGCAATCACCACATAACCATCCTTTAACATCGTATGAAGACTGGCATGATTCTCGGGATGGACCGTGCAGAACAAATACTCAAATGGGTAAGAGCACAGTTCCCTTTCTGCAGCCTCCAACAGCCTGCCCTGTAAATGATGTCCCCTGTATTGAGGCTTTACGGCAGCAGAATCCATATGGGCAGTCAGGCGAAGCCTTTCCGGCTCAAACTTCAGCTCATGGCCAAGATTCTTTTCCCCTTCATCCGGAAAATCCACAATAAAAAAGCCTGCAAGCTCCCCATCCCGAGTCTCTGCCGTCATGGTAAACCCCTGATCTTCAATATGCCTCTCAATCCAGCCCCGATCATCCGCCACAAACCACTCAGATCTCTCTGACGTCTGCTTTGCCAGCTCCATGATCCTCTCAAGCTCATCCACATCCCGGGAAACTGCTCTGCGGATTTTAAAAGCATCTTCATCCATTTTCGTCTACCTCCCAATCCTTGACATTTTCCGAAAAAACAGTAAAATCATATTCATATCTTTTCTGGAAAGGAACCCTTTTGACAAATGAAATACAGCCATATAAAGCCTGCCATATTTTTAGAACGCCCCAACCGTTTCATCGCCTACGCTGATTTAAACGGAAAAAAAGTAACTTGTCATGTAAAAAACACCGGCCGCTGCAAAGAGCTTCTCCTTCCCAAAACACCGGTGTTTTTAGAGTTTCATCCTGATGCCGCCCAAAATGGCAGAAAGACCGAATACTCTCTCGTCGGCGTCTATAAGC
Source organism: uncultured Lachnospiraceae bacterium (assembly GCA_910586205.1). GTDB lineage: Bacteria > Bacillota > Clostridia > Lachnospirales > Lachnospiraceae > Brotaphodocola. Next base: position 12,693 of record CAJUGD010000042.1, read on the forward strand.
AGACAAGCAGGGGCCGTCTGCTGATCAACATGGATTCCCAGGCCCCCAACCAGGCTGCCTGGGAATGGCTGTGCCAAAAACATGCCCCCTTTACTGACATCACAGACATACGCCGGGAGGTCTCCTATCACGCCTCTCGTTTTGACTTATCCTTCCGCCAAAAGGACAGGCCTGCCTTTATGGAGGTAAAAGGCGTTACATTAGAAGAAAACGGCATTGCCCGTTTCCCTGACGCTCCCACTGAGCGGGGAATCAAACACCTTCAAGAGCTGGAGAAAGCCGCCAAAGACGGATACTCCTGCTATCTTCTGCTGGTGATTGCCATGAAGAATATCCGGCTCTTTGAGCCGAACATGGCAGCTCATCCCCAATTCGGAACAGCTTTATCCCATGCTGCTGCCCATGGTGTAACCATCATGACCCGGGACTGTATTGTCACTTCTGACAGCCTTACATTAGACGCCCCGGTTCCGGTCCGTCTGCCTGAAACGTAACAAATATCCCGTCACTTTGCGTCAAACCAGCTCCCTCCCCGGGTTGCCTCCACCTCTAAGGCAACCCGCAGGGCAGCAGCATGCTTCATCTTATCCTCTAAAATCCTTACCACATCTTCTGTCTCACTCTCAAAGGCTTCCACCAAAAGCTCATCATGGACCTGCAGGACAATGCGGGATTTCATGTTCCTGCGCCGCAGCTCCTGATCCACCCCAATCATTGCAAGCTTCATAATATCCGCCGCTGAGCCCTGAATCGGTGAATTCATGGCAACCCGTTCCCCAAAAGAACGCTGCATAAAATTGCTTGACTTTAACTCCGGGATCGGCCTTCTTCTGCCAAACATGGTGGTCACAAAGCCCTTTTCCTTTCCGTCTGCCACCTGTTTATCCAAAAACTCCTTGACACCCGGATAAGTCTCAAAATATTTATTAATATACTCCACTGCTTCCTGACGGGAAATACTCAGATCCTCGCTCAGTCCAAAAGCGCTGATTCCATATACAATACCAAAATTCACTGCTTTGGCATTGCGTCTCTGCAGGGCCGTCACCTCTGAAAGCGGCGTATGAAAAACTTCAGAAGCCGTAATGGCATGAATATCCTGGGCTTCCTTGTAAGCGCCGATCAGCCGCTCATCCCCTGACATATGAGCCAGTATCCGCAGCTCAATCTGGGAATAGTCCGCATCCACAAACACATATCCTTCCTCCGGCACAAACACCTTCCGGATGGCCCTTCCAAGTTCCATCCGAACCGGAATATTCTGCAGGTTAGGCTCTGTGCTGCTGATTCTCCCTGTAGCTGTAATGGTCTGATTAAACTTTCCGTGGATTCTTTCATCCTCCCCGATATATACGGCCAGTCCTTCCGCATAAGTGGAATACAGCTTTGCATACTGGCGGTAATCCAAAATCATCCGCACCAGAGGATAATCCGGCGCTAACTTCTCCAGCACATCTGCTGCCGTAGAGTAGCCTGTCTTGGTTTTCTTTCCGTGAGGAAGCTTCATATGGTCAAACAAAACTTCCCCCAGTTGTTTCGGTGAATTAATGTTAAATGATTCCCCGGCCAGCTCATAAATCTCCTGCTCCAGCTTATCAAGCCTTACCTTCAGATTCTCTCCGTATACCTTAAGCTGCTCTCTGTCCGCCCGTATCCCTGCTTCCTCCATATGGTACAGGCTGTAGATCAGAGGCATTTCCATGGTATAAAAAAGCTCCAGCATTCCCTGCTGCTTTAGCATTTCCTCCAGCACAGGCATGGCCTTCCAGGCAATATAGCCCATATAGCAGGCACAGGTGACAGCCGGCTCCTCTCCTCGCGCCAGGGCTTTCCCAAGAGAATCCTTTCCCAGCAGATCGGTTTTGGACGGCACTGCCATATCCAGGTAATCTCTGGCCAAATCATCATACCCATAGGTATCCTTCAGAGGATTTAAAAGATATCCTGCCACCCCCATGTCTGCTGCCGTGCTTTTATAATCCAGCTTCAGATAGGGGAGCTGGGATTTTAAGTCCAGGGTTGCCGCAGAATGTCCGCTTTCCTTTTCTGAAAGAATCCCTTCCAGCTTGTCACAAAGATATGCCCCTGTCACAAAACCGTTTACCGGAACCGCATAGCAGTCCTCCTCCCCAAAGCAGATCCCCATCCCGTTTATTCCGTTTTCATCCGAAAGCAGCTGAAAGCCGATCCGCTCTGCTGCCTTTGCCTTCTCAAATATCTGCTCCACCCCGGCAAATTCCTCTACCAGCCAGAAATGCTCCTCTGCCGGATTGCTTCCGTTTCCTGTCTGCTGCCCGTCAAACCGTGACAATATGGATTTGAATCCAAGGCGCTTCATGTACTCATAAGCTTCTGCTGTATACAGATTTTGAATTTCAGCATCCTTATAGGAAAATTCCACCGGACAGTCCAAACAGATCGTAGCAAGCTCTTTGCTCATCACTGCCATATCATAATGCTCTGCCAGGGCCTTCTTTGCACGGGGAGGCTTGATCTCCTCTAAATGGGCAAAGGCATTTTCAATACTCCCATATGTTGTAATCAGGCTGGTGGCCGTCTTCTCCCCAATGGAAGGCACTCCCGGAATATTGTCCGAGGCGTCCCCCATCAGAGCCTTTACATCAATAAATTCTTTTGGCGTAACCTGATATTCCCGCTTCACATCCTCCGGATAATAATCCTTTACCTCCGTGCCGCTGCGGTTGGTCTTCGGGATCCGGATTTTAATCCGGGTATCTGCAAGCTGTAAAAGATCCCTGTCCCCGGAAACCACCGAAACCTCCACTTGATCCCCTGCCATCCTTTTTGCCAGGGTACCTAAAATGTCATCCGCCTCATATCCTGCCAGCGTCACCACCGGCACCCCCATGGCGGCAAGCACCTCCTTCATAAGCGGCACCTGCTCCCTAAGCTCCTCCGGCATAGGCTTTCTGGTTCCCTTATATGCCTCATACATTTTATGGCGGAAGGTAGGCTCATGCAGATCAAATGCCACTGCCAGATGATCCGCCTTCTCCTCCTCCAGAATCTTAAACATAATATTCAAAAATCCATAGACTGCATTGGTATGAAGCCCCTCATAGTTTGTCAGCTCCGGCACTCCGTAAAAGGCCCTGTTTAAAATGCTGTGCCCGTCAATCAATACCAGCTTATCCATTCCTGTCTCCTTCCTTCAAGCCTCATTGTCCTTTTATCTTTCTTTCCCCTCACTTCTCCCTGTATTGAAGTTATTGTCAGAATCTCATCGCAAAATTCCTGCCTGATTCCACATCCGAAGCTGCAGGATCAGCGCTGTCAAAACCCCGGTGGCACAAAGGGTCTCCACCGCATAGCAGACCACCCTCCTAAGCCTTGCCGCCCGCACCTTCAGCCAGGCCAGTTCCATACTCTCCTCCAAAGCCCCTGTAATATCATAAACCCCGGTTCCGGACTCAAGCTGACGAAGCCCCACGGAAACCGTATAATAGATCTCCAGCTCCTCCTTGCAGGAATCACAGCTCCAGATATGCTCTAAAAACTCATCCAGATCATCCTCTCCTAATTCCTCATCAATATAAGGCATTACCATTTTCTCTGCTTCCCTGCAAGTCAGCATAACTTCACCTCTCCTAATTTCTTGTCCTCTTTTTTCTTCCTTACATAATGCCACGTTTTCCTCTGCATTTCAAGTTTTTTATAAAAAAGAACATTTCCGGTTTGACGCAGCTTCAATCTTCTGCTAAAATCACCTCTTAGAAAATATAAAAAAACTAGTGTGCTGGACAGTACACTAAGCATCCAGCTTTATTCGATGCAGAAAGGACCCCATGCCAAAATTAAACGAAAACTATCAAAACTTAAAGGAAAGCTATCTTTTTTCTGAAATCGCACACCGGGTCAATGCCTACACTGCGTCCCATCCTGACAAAAAGATCATCCGGTTAGGCATCGGCGACGTGACCCTGCCTTTAACCTCCCTTGCCGTCTCGGGCCTTCATGCAGGTGTTGATGCCATGGCAGAATCCGCCACCTTTAAAGGCTATGGTCCTGAACAGGGCTATGGCTTTCTCCGCGACGCCATCAGCGCTTATTATGCCAAAAATAATGTCACTGTAGACGCTGATGATATTTTTATTTCCGACGGCGCAAAAAGCGATACCGGCAACATTTCCGAGCTGTTTTCCGCTGACAACACCATTCTGATACCCGATCCAGTGTATCCGGTATACGTAGATTCCAATCTGATGAACGGCAAAAAGATCACCTATCTGTCCGGAAATGCAGACAACCAGTTCTTGCCCATGCCGGACACAAAAGTCCATGCTGACATTATTTACCTCTGCTCCCCTAACAACCCCACCGGCTCTGTATATAACCGGGACCAACTGACAAAATGGGTCTCATACGCCTTAGAAAATCAGGCTGTCATCTTGTTTGACTCTGCCTACGAGGCATTTATCACAGACCCGGAGCTTCCCCGGAGCATCTATGCCATTGAAGGCTCTAAAAAATGCGCGGTTGAGTTTTGTTCCCTTTCTAAGACTGCCGGCTTTACCGGCACCCGCTGCGGCTACACTGTAGTTCCAAAAGAGCTGACCTTCCCCACATCAAACGGCAGGGAAATGTCCCTTCACGCCATGTGGAACCGCCGCCAGTCCACTAAGTTCAACGGAACCTCCTACATTATCCAAAAAGGCGCAGAGGCCGTATTTTCTCCGGAAGGCATGGCACAGTGCCGGGAAAATATCCGCTATTACCAGCAAAACGCCCGGCTGATAGCAGACACCCTGCGTAAAAAGGACATTCTTTTCTTCGGCGGCGTCCACTCTCCCTACATTTGGTTTGAGTGTCCCAATAACATGGAATCCTGGGAATTTTTTGATTACCTTTTAAACCATGCCCAGATCGTAGGCACGCCTGGAGCTGGTTTTGGTGAAAACGGATCCCGCTACTTCCGCCTGACAGCCTTCGGCACCCACGAAAATACCAGAGAAGCCATGGAACGATTTGAAAAATTGTTCTGATATCCCAAAACAGCATACGGCAATCAAAATTCAGCCAATCAAATAGGGGAGAATCCATCTCCCCTATTTGGCCTTATTTTTCGATTCGGTTTTTCTTTTCTTCCGTGCAGACAGAGATGGTCGATTGCCTCTGCCCGGCTACTGCTTGGGTCACTGCTCCCATACAAACTCCCCCACATTCCTGCATATGTAATCGGCAATCCTCAAATTTTCCCTTTCTCCGATACCCACTGCCGTCATGCCCACTGCCTTCGCTGCCTGCAGCCCGGCCAGGGAATCTTCAAAAACTACGCACTGACTATAACAAATCCCCAGCCGATCTGCCGACATGGTAAATACCTCTGGGTCCGGCTTTGCCTTTTTCACCAGGTTTCCGTCTATTACAACATCAAAATACTCCTCAATATGCAGTCGCTTCAAAATCAATCTGGCATTTTTACTGGCAGAGCCCAGGGCAATCCGGATCCGAGCCTTTCTCATCCTCTCAAATGTCTCCGTCACCCCTAAAAGCAGCTCCTCCTCCCCCAGTTGGTTGATATATTCCAAATAATACCCATTCTTCTCTGCTGCCATCTGCTCCTTTTCCTGCTGGGAAAATGCATCTCCCAGTCCGCCTATCTCCAACAGCAGATCCAGCGCCGCCATGCGGGAAATTCCCTTTAAAGCCTCATTTTGCTGCACGGTAAAGGAAAAGCCCAGCCGATCTGCCAGCTTTTTCCAGCCCAGATAATGGTACTTTGCCGTGTCCACCAGCACTCCGTCTAAATCAAAAATTCCACACCGATATTTCATCACCACTCCTCCAACGGAATCTTGACTTCCGTCTTGATCTGATATTCCCTTCCATAGACAAAGATCGTCACCGGCATTCCTTGAATCAGCCGGAAACAGCAAACATCTTTTGTCACCGTAATTTCCACCAGACTTTCTCTCAGCTCAAGGCGCAGCCGACAGCAGGTCCACTGCTTCGGAATGGACGGCATGAAGAAAAACCCGTTTTCCTTAATCCTGAGTCCCAAAAATCCATAAACAATCCCCATATAGGTCCCGCCCATATTGGCTGTATGGATCCCGTCCTTTGTATTGTGTTGGGAATCCAGGATATCCAGCTTGGAAGAAAAGTCAAAATATTCGTATGCCTTTTCTTTCCTTCCCAGTCTGGAGGCCATAATTCCGAAAATACACCGAGAAAGGGAGGAGTCATGAGTCGTCCGTTTTTCATAGTAATCAAAGGAATGCTCCATCGTGCTAAGCTTCTGCGCATCCTCAAATATCATGTGAGCCAGAACCGTATCTGCCTGTTTGCAGACCTGATGACGGTACAGCCGGTACAGATGATTCCATTGCATGATCGGACCGTTTCCCCTGGCTTTCTGGCTGAAATCCCACTCCTTTTTTGAGAGAAAGCTGTCGTCCTGGGGATTAATATCCAGCTTTTCATCATAAAGAAGCAGCATATCTTCTGCCGCCTGCTCAAATCCGCTGATTTCATCCTCCTCAATACCGATTTTTTCCTCAAGCAAACCCAATTGTCCCTGTTCCTTTAGCTTCCGGTAAACCTTTGCCGCCCAGATCAGATTATGTTTGGCCGTCAGATTGGTATAATAATTATTGTTGACCACACAGCTGTACTCATCCGGGCCGGTCAGATCATGAAGCTGGAAGCTTCCCTGATAAAAATTCCCCAGATCATACCACATCCGAGCCGTCTCTATAAGGATTTCTGCCCCCTTTGACACCATAAAATCCCAGTCATTGGTAATCAGATAATACTGCACCACCGCATAGGAAATGTCTCCGTTAATGTGATACTGAGCACTGCCGGATGGATAATACCCGGAACACTCATCTCCGTTGATCGTCCTCCAGGGATAGAGCGCTCCCTTCGGATACCCCATCACCCGGGCATTGGCCCGCGCCCGATCCAGAATCTGATAACGATAGGATAAAAGATTCCTTGCCATCTCCGGCCAGGTAAGGGAGAAAAAGGGAACAATGTACATCTCAGTGTCCCAGAAATAATGACCCTCATATCCCTCACCGCTCAGGCCCTTGGCACCGATATTGCAATACCGGTCTTTTCCAACCGACTGAAGAAGCTGATACAGATTATAATGAAGAGACAGGTTCAGCTCCTCATCTCCTGTGATCTCAACCTCCGCCTGGTTCCAGAATTTTGTCAGATAATCTTCCTGACACTGATACCAGTAATCCAAGGGTCTGCCCAAGCATGTTCGAATCAGCTCCTCTGCTGCTGACCTCACATCCGGATACCGAATAGAATCGCAGGTAATCGTATATTTTACGATCGTGGCGCAGTCTCCCTTTCTGAGCTGCAAGGTAAAGATCCGGGTGATCTCCTTTTCCCCCACTTGTGTCTCAGAAAATGCTTCTTCAGACAGGACATGAGCAGTCATGCTGGCAATCTCCAAACCGGATTTCAAAGTTTCTGAGCGGATCCGGCTAAAACCCTCCTTTGTTATTTCCCGTTCTGCCACTCTCAGATGGATGATCTTCTCCCCGGCCACCCGGGAATCCTTAGGATTAAAATAATTAGACACATCCCCGGAATGAACCGATTGAATCTGTGCCGTCCCGGAAAAGTTTAAAGGGGTGATCCGGTATTCCATTGTAAAGAGAGGCAAATTTTCAAAGGACGCCATGCGGGTTACAGAGATCTCCACCTGCCGCCCTTCAGGTGACTCCCAGACAAACCGCCGGTTTGTAATCCCTTTCTTCATATCCAGGATACGAGTAAATTCCAGAACCTTTCCCTGAAACAAATCCACCCTTTCATTTTCCACAGTCACGATCACGGTCTGGGTGTCAAATGTGTTGACCATGGTCTGCTTCTGCTCTGGAAATCCATAATGCTTCTCTGGCTGCTTCATTTCTGAAAAATTATAAAATCCATTGATGTACTGTCCTCTGATTGTGGGCATGTCCTTCGGATAGCCCTCCTCAAAATTCCCCCTCACCCCAAAATATCCATTGGCATTGTGAAATAAAGTTTCATTGAGCAAAAGCTCCTTTTCTTCCCCTGTAAAGCCATCTTTTCTGAATAGAAACGCCTGGTTCATGGATGTCATTCCTTTCCTGATTTCAGGGTATTCCGAATGCCTGTATCTCAGAACTGCCCTGTATTTTTTCATCTCTTACTTGATTCCCGTAGTGGCTATCCCTTCCACAAAATAGTCCTGAGCCACGAAGAACAAAATTACCGGCGGCAGGATCGAAAGCACTGACATCGCCATAATGCTGCTCCAGTTTACACTTCCTGCCGTGTTGTCAATGGCCATGCGCAGCCCTAATGAAATGGGATATTTTGTAACCGTATTAATGTAAATCAGGTTTCCGAAGAAATCATTCCATGTCCACATGAACCGAAAAATCCCCGCAGAAAAAATCGCCGGCTTACACAAAGGAACGATCACTTTCACCAGGATCTGGAAGGATGTGCAGCCGTCAATCCTTGCCGCCTCATCCAGCTCCACCGGAATCCCCCGGATAAACTGCACCAGCATATAGACGAAAAATGCGCTGGTGGAAAAGGCCGCCGGAACAATAAAGGGCAGATAGGTATTGATCCAGCCCACCTTAGAAAACATCACATAAGTAGGAATGGTCAAAACCGAGGTAGGGAGCATCAAGGTAGCGATCATAATAGAGAACAGGATCTTCTTTCCCGGAAACTGGAAACGGGCAAAACCGTAAGCTACCAGCAGACCGGACAAAACCGTCAGTACCACCACCGGTATAACGATCTTAAAGCTGTTAAAGAAAAACACTCCAAAATTGGCGCTGCCCACACCCTTCCATCCGTCAAGAAAAGCATTGAAATTAAACACAGTGGGAATCAGGCCGATATCCGTGAAAATATCCTTGTTCTCTTTAAAGGCGGAAGCAATCATCCACAGAACCGGATAAACCATCACAAATCCAAAGACAAGGATAAATGCCTGCATAAAAATTTCTTTTATCTTCTTTCTGTCTTCCTTTTGCTTCATCAGAATTTACCTCCGTCCTCATAGTATGTAAAACGGTCAAAAAACTTAAAGAGAATGACCGTGAAAATCATAATTGCCATAAATAAAATCCACGACAGTGCAGATGCATAGCCGGTTCGAAAGTATTTAAATGCACTGTTGTACAGATGAATGGCAAACACATAGGTGGAATTTAAAGGACCTCCGCTGGTAATCACATAGGGACCAGTAAATTCCTGGAATCCGTTGATCAACTGCATGATCACATTAAAGGACACAACCGGGGTAATCATCGGCAGCGTAATGGAAAAAAACTGCCGCATCTTTGTGGCCCCGTCCACCTCTGCCGCCTCGTAAAGCTCCTGGGGAACCTGCTTTAAGCCGGATAAAAACAGCACCATAGAGGATCCAAACTGCCACACGGCAAGCAATGCCACGGTTCCCAGGGCAAATTTGGGACTTCCGATCCAATCCACATAGGGCAGACCCACTGCCTGTAAGATCAGATTCACAATCCCGTCTCGGCGAAACAGAAAACGCCACAACACGGCAATGGCAACGCTTCCTCCCAAAATGGAGGGCAGGTAATAGACCGTGCGGTAAAAATTTACCCCTTTCATGTTGGTATTCAGAATCATGGCAACAAAAAGGGCAAATACCAGCTTGGCCGGAACTGACAGAAATACATATTTAAACGTAATGGCCAGGGAAGGAATGGCCAGCTTATCCTTGGTAAATATCTCAATATAATTTTTAAATCCGATCCATACCGGCGCACTGGCAATGGAAAAATCCGTAAACGAATAATAGATTGAAGACAGAATCGGATACAGGGTAAATAACAGAAATCCGATCAGCCATGGTGATATATAAAGAAGTCCAATCCAATTAGAAAGGCTTTTTTTCTTTTTATTTTTCATTCTTCATGCTCCTTCCTTTTATGGAGTTTCCGAAAGCTTTTCTGTATCCTCTGTTCCTGGACAGTCCAAAACAGAATCGCTTCCGGAAATTATCGGCTCCTGCCTTTACTGGCTGTCTTTTAATTCCTGTAAAAGCTCGTCAAAATCCGCCACCAGTTCCTTTGCCTTGTCCTCTGGGCTGGCAACCTTATACTCTACCTCCTGGATAGCATCCAGCCACATTTGCTCCATATCACCGGTAGGCAGATTCGGAATCGTCATGGCTCCGGCCTCCATGGCGCTTTCTACAACACGGTTGTTCTCCTCACTCAAAATCTCCATATCCAGCAGGACCTTCCGGGCTGCTGCTGATGCCGGAACGCCTCTGGTATCCTTCAGGATCGCGGCTGCCTCTGGGTCATTGACCAGCCAGTCCAGAAACTTTGTGGCCTCCTCCGGATACTTGGTGGAGCTGGGAATCCCGTAGACCTGAGATGGACGGATCATGACGCCGCTCCCCACACCGTCAGCTTCTCGGATCATAGGCATCACTCCCACATCGATGGAACCGTCAACTGTGGCGGTCGATTGGGAAGACAGCCACACCTGACAGATCCCCAGCTTACCGTCAATCCACTTAGGATTTTCATACCAGCGATTCAAGTAGATTCCGTTGACCTCAGCAGGCTCGATCACACCATTGTCAATCCAGTCAACCACCATCTGAAAGCCATCCCGCAGCTGCTCCTCTGTAAAGGTTCTTTCATAATTATTGTTAAAAATATACTCCCCGGTCTTCTGGTTCAGGTAAGAATGAAGCATCAGGTTTACAATCGTCTGCTCCACGTTCAGAAGATAAAACTCCGGATCCTGAGCATGCATTTCCGTTCCGATCTCCATCAGCTCATCCCAGGTAAGGGTCTTGTCTGCCCCAAACCGGTCGTCCTTCAGCACATCCTTGTTATACAAAAATACATTGGTATTCATCCCTGTGGGAAGACCCACGATCTTTCCGTCATATTCCAGACAGTTTTTCAGAAAAGTCTCATCAAACTGGCTTAAATCAATATTATCTGTTGTATTCAGATCCATCAGCAGCTCACCCTGCTTATTGATGTCCGCCAGCCACGGCTGGTCGATCTGAATGATGTCCGCCGCACTGTTGCCGGACAACTGGGTAATCAATTTCTGTTGATATCCATCAAATCCGCCGTACTCTGGTTCAATGATCACATTCGGATTCAACTCCTGATATTTTTCGATTGCCGCCAGGGTGGCATTGTGGCGTTCCTCACCGCCCCACCAGGCAAAACGAAGCACCACCTGCCCGTCAGAAGCTCCGGCTCCGCCATTCTCTCCCGTCTGGCCTCCCCCTGGGGCTGGGGCTGCTCCGGCTCCTGCACTGCCGCTTCCTCCACCGCAGCCTGTCGTCATGCCTGCCATGATTCCCACTGCTGTCAGCAGGGCAATTCCTTTTTTCCAGTTTTTCATGGTATCCTCCTTATTTACCGAAATTCTTTCTTGCAAAACAGAAATCTTCTCGTTCATTTTGGCCAAAATTTCTGATAGATATAGTGTAACATAATCCAATTTTTACAAACAGGCATCCGGTTTATGAAAGCGTATCAATTTTTATGCACTTTGTAGTATCATTTTTTAATAATAGTATCTTTTCTTGTCATCTTCATCACAGAACCCTCATACTCCTTTGATTTTTTATCCTCTCCATTGTATACTATTACTGATTCACACACACAGCCAACCGCACCATAAGTGAAAAGAGGACGATGGATGAATTATCAACTTTTGATTGTAGATGATGAATATGAAATCAGAACTGGTCTGGCCAACTACATTCCCTGGAATACCATCGGCTTCACAGTCGCCGGACAATGTCAGAATGGAAAGGAGGCTCTGGATTTTATCGCCTCCCATAAGGTTCATGCAGTTTTGTGTGACATCCGCATGCCAATCATGGATGGTCTGGAACTGGCAAGGGAGCTTCGCTCTCAGAAATCCTCCGTCAAATTCGTGTTTCTCACCGGCTATAAAGATTTTGAATATATTCAGCAGGCCCTGCGCTATCGTGCCTTTGACTATGTCTTAAAGCCCAGCAAGTTTGAACAGATTTCCGAGATCTTTGGCAGAATCTGCCATGAACTTGACCGAGAGTATGGAGTTGACAGTCTGGCGAAAAAAGAACCTGCTGACATTATCAATACCATCAAAAAAATTGTAAAAGAACATTTGGCTGATGTAACCCTGGAATCCGTGGCAAAAAAGATCTATATGAATCCATTTTATATCAGCAAATTATTCAAACAGAAAACCGGGATTAATTTTACGGATTACGTGACTGACTGTCGGATGAAAAAGGCAGCAGATTTACTGAATGATTATAATTACCGGATATATGATATCAGCGAAATCGTCGGCTATTCCAACCCTAAAAATTTCGCCAGAACCTTTAAACAGTATTACGGCGTTACTCCCAGCGAGTACCGAACCGGCGGATTAACGAAAGGAGAGACACCATCTGATGAAACACCCCTCTAAAATATTTATGAAATATTTCCTGCGGCAGCTTTTGATCAGTTCTATTCCGATTCTCATTTTAGGAACCCTGGGATTTTTCCTTACCTGCCACGATATCCGCCAGACTGCCGCCCACTCGGCCTATCATACCCTGGACCAGTCCGGACATCTTTGGAACGAAATTCTTTCTGACATAAACGCTATAGAAACCACCTTTAACCCGGATTCCTTTTCCGGTTTTTCTCTAAAACATATTGTGCGCAAAAAGGGGCTCAATTACAGCGATGCAGTAAAATATCCGATCTTTTCTTCTATTTTGAATACCTTTGTCAATACCAGTCCATCTATCCGATCCGCATACCTTTACTGGCCCAATGATTATGGAAATCTCCTGGTTTCCAACAAGGGCCTGACCACCTTGAAGTACATGGAAGATACCGACTGGCTCAAAACCTGTGAATCATTTTCGGATAATCACAGCAATACCCGCCTGATTCAGCTTCGCACCCTTTCAGGCTCCAAAGAAGCATCCTCAGCCATCATCACCCTTTACCAAAAAATCATAACCCTGGATTACCCTACTGCAAAAGGTACTGTGATCATAAATCTCGATCCTTCTATACTGGAAGCTCAACTGTCACAGCTATGTACCTTTTCCGGACAGCAGCTCTGCCTGTTTGCAGATGAAAATACGCTTCTGGCATCTTCCCCCTGCAGGCAGCCCTCTGTCCCTGCCGCTTCACTTACAAGCAAAGAGGAACTCCTGCTGGCCGCCCTTGAAAAAATGTCCGCAGAAGAAAGACAAATCTGCATCAAAAAAAAGGGCTGCACCATCTTTGTCCAAAAAGATGAAACTGCACCATTTTTCTATATGTCCGTCATTCCCAACAACCAGCTTTATGCCATGCCTGCCCGACTTCTCTGTATCACGGGAATCCTGGTTGCATTTTCCTGTATCGTATCCCTTTTTCTGGCTGCTGCCTACAGCCGGAGGCTTTCCCGAAACGTCCAAAGCATTATGGATATTTTCCATGCCGCCCAAAACGGAGATCCCCTGCCGCATCTTCCTGCCTCCTCCGGCGACGAGCAAAGCTATATTATTACCAGCCTGATCTCCACCTTTATCCGACAAGATTATCTGTCCATCCAGCTTTCGGAAAAAAATTATCGGGCTAAAACGCTGGAGCTGATTGCCCTTCAGTCTCAGATTAATCCTCACTTTCTGTTTAACACCTTAGAAACCATCCGCTTAAAATCCTTTCAGATGACTGATGGACCAAACCAGATTTCTCCATTGATCGAAAACCTGTGCGATATTTTGCGATATACCCTGTCCGACCCCCATGAACAGGTCTCATTAGAAAGTGAAATCGCCTACTCCAAATCCTACTTGTACATCCAGAAGCTCCGCTACAACAATCAGTTTCATGTCATATGGGAATATGACCCGGATATCCTGCCCCTATCAACAGTCAAGCTGCTGATCCAGCCCCTTTTGGAAAATTCCATCCATCACGGAATCGCCCCATCTGACAGGGAATGTCTGATTAAGGTCAAAATTTACCAAAAGCAGGAGCATCTGTATCTCCATATTATTGACACCGGCGTTGGCATGACCTCTGAGCAAAAAGACTCTCTCCTCTCCAGGATCGCTGACAATCAAACGCCTTACCAGCATATTGGACTGGCCAATACCTGGAAACGCCTTGTCTTGGTTTATGGCGAACAAGCCAGAATCCGTATCTGGAGCAGAGAACAAAGAGGGACTGCCATTACTTTGATTCTGCCTCTGCTAAAAAATACTTCCCCGCAGCCATTTGAGCCTTATGAGACGCCGGAAATGTCCTTTTGATTGTATCCCCAAAGAGGCTGCCCTGATCTGGCAGCCTCAAACGCCGCATCCAACACTGCAGTTCATTCCTGCCACCTACCATATGGTACACTCTGTCAGGCAGTATCGGGCTGGATTCCCCCTCCAAGAACCATGAACTCATATGGCTCCATTATATACATTTCATCTTCCAGAACCCTTTCCCTCATTTTCTGCGCTTTGCCCATTTCCCCCACTTTTTCCAATAAGGTATGCTCATCCGGACACCCCAAAACACACTCTCTTTCAGGACAAAGTCCGACTTCGTCCGATAATAGATCCCTTGCAGCACCAACTACCCCCTTTCTGAAAGAGCCGGCATTCAGAAATACCCTTTGAGAATAATTTTCCAGCAGTACCTTATATCCGCTCCACTCTCCGGCTATTTTCACCCTCTGTTTTTTCCCATCCAGATTACAGAACACCACCACCTTCTGCTCCCCCAGCACTCTCTGGTATGCCAGCACCATATCCGTCCCTGTCTCCAAAAATGAGATTTCTCCTTTTGCAATTACCGGGTACTTTTTCCTCATAGCAATCAACCTCTTATAAAAAGCAAGAATAGAATCCTGATCCTTCTGCTGGGCTTCTGCCGTAATCTCGTTTCGAAATGCGGCAGACATTGGAAGCCACGGCTCTGCTTTCGAAAATCCTCCATACTTTTCCCCAGTCCACTGCATGGGAGTTCTGCTGTTATCCCGGGATCTGGCCGATAAAATCGCAAGGGCTTCTTCTTTTGTCTTCCCCTTTTCCAATAAAATCTGATAATAATTAAGACTCTCTACATCCCGGTACTGCTCTATGGATGGATAATGGGCATTCAGCATTCCGATTTCTTCTCCCTGATAGATATACGGGGTTCCCCGCATAAAGTGGATCATGCCTGCCAGCATTTTTGCTGACTCCTTCCAATAGGTCTTCTCGTCTCCCAGCCTGCTTACAATGCGCGGCTGGTCATGATTGCACCAAAACAGCGCATTCCAGCCTCCCCCTTTCTGCATCCATAAGCGCCCATTTATCCCCACCCTTATAATCCACTTTCAGGTGATGGAAATTAAAACACATAGAAAGCTCTTTTTGCTGTGGTGCAGAATATTGGATACAATGCTCCAGATTAGAAGCACTGGCACGATATAAAGAAATATTATACTTTGGACTTTGCTATTTGCAGAAAATATCTATTTGCAAAATCCTTTTAATAAATTAAATATGATGTGATTACACCAAAGGAAATAAGTTTGAAACAAGAATGAGAGATTATTATTGACCTCATGATTTTGAATGTTGTCAAATCAGATGCAATCAATTATGCTGATTTAGCAAAAGCACTTGAAGCTACAAGCAGAAAAAGAAATTCATATGAGCTTTTATCAGCTCCGAAACATATTTTGGAACAGATTAA
>CAJUGD010000043.1 GCA_910586205.1 uncultured Lachnospiraceae bacterium
TGAAGTCAACCTTAAGATATATTTACGAGGTGTTGGTGTGGACGCATACCGGCACCTCGTTCTTGATTTCTCGCCGGGGTACTAGGTGGCAGAGGAATCTGCCGCCAGGGTATCCTGAGTGAGAAATCGGAGTTTGAAAAGACTACGATTTATTTGCCGTGTTCGTAGTCTTTTTTATTTCTTCGATTTTGGCGTTTACTTATTGGTTTTGAACGGCAAAATTACAAGAAAGCAGGAATTACCTGCGGAAAGAGGGAAAGATGAAAAAAGAGTTAAAAACAGCTGCCGCCTTTGCGGCGGCAGCAGCCATGACGATGGCTTCCGTGATGACAGCGAATGCAGCTACCTGGAAACAAGATGCAAAAGGCTGGTGGGTTGAGAATGAGGATGGGTCCTACCTGAAAAACCAGTGGTATCAGTCACCGGAGAGTGGTTTATGGTACTATATGGGTAAAGATGGGTATATGCTCACTAACACCGTCACACCAGACCAGTATTTTGTAAACGCAGACGGGGTCTGGGTGCAGAATTGGACAACATCAACTCAGCCGGTTATTACAGACGGGGCACCACTTGCTAATTCAGATTTTATTGTAGAAGGTGAAAATCTTTTATGGGATTGGGATATAGAGAGTGATGACTGGTTTTTTCGGTGGTTCGCAGAAGCAGATGGAGAAGGGATCACAACGTATCGAGGGATTTCATTTAATAACAATCGGGCTGATGTAACGAATGCTTATGGGAAAGCTTCTGTCACGGTTTCAGAAATCACAGAAGAAAACGATGCTGTGTACCGTTATTACTTAAAAAATGATACTTCCAGTATCTTTTTAAAGCAGGGACAGGTAAGTTATGTCCAATATGCTCTTGAGCCGACTAGTACATATAATGGGGAGTGGATTCACGAAGATATGAGATTTTATTTTGACAGCAATGATAAAGTCGTTTGCATTGTTTATTTGAGAAACGCTGATAAGATAGGTTCTTGATAGGAGATAAAATACCAGATAAAGAGTTTTCGTTATGGGTGGGAGGCGATGCCGCTGTATCGCCTCCCTTCTCTGTCTTGCTGATGAAAATTTATGCCCGCCATCTTTTAAAAAGCAGTGATTTCATTGCATTTGCTTGTTGACAAGGTCTGCATGAGGGCAAAAAAATGCTGCTCTTTGCCGCTGCTGAAATAGTTATACCACGCTTCCAATGTGTCAGGCTGAAAGACTTCCAACCGCTCAATGATTTGCTTTGCCCACAGCAAAGCTCCAGTGGAACCTGCCGTAATCAGGTTGTGATCCATGACAGATGGTTTCTCTACATAGAACGGCTGTCCCTTGTAACAGGGAGAATACATTTCAAGGTATCCCATTCCATTGCTGGTGTGCAGGCGCTGATTAAGCAGACCAACATTTGCCAGTGCAGCAGTGGCGCCGCAGATGGCACATACTGTAGCGCCTTCTGTAAGAAGCTTTTTTGCCTTTTCAATGATAGCGCTGTGTTTGGGCTCGTCCCAGGTGCTTGCCCCTGGCAATACCAATACACTTTTTTCATTTTCAGCAATATTGCTGATAACACAATCAGGAATTATGGTTAATCCACCCATTGTCTTGACGGGATCTTTTGAGATGCTGACCGTTTTGACGAATACACTCGGCGCATTTTCTTTGAAAAAACGTCTGGAATTTAATTCTGCAATAACATATCCCAATTCCCAATCAGCAAAAGTGTCAAGGATATAAACATAAACCGTAAACATACATTTCCTCCGTTTCTATTTTTGGATGTGCTTTTAACTTTTTTATTGTACCAGCCAATCGTTGACATCAGTATGGCAACAATCTATAATGAAAGAGGATTTTGAAAGGCGGATACAAAATGAAAGTTGACAGACTTGTCAGTATTATTATGACGCTTCTCAATAAGGAGCGTATAGGCGCACAGGAACTGGCAGATATGTTTGAAGTTTCGCCCCGCACAATCTATCGTGATATAGATGCAATCAATATGGCAGGTATTCCTATTCGTTCCATATCAGGTGTTGGCGGCGGCTTTGAAATTATGCCAGAGTACAAAATTGATAAAAATGTTTTTTCGACTGCAGATCTTTTGGCAATCTTGATGGGACTTTCCAATCTTTCCAATATGATACAAAGTGATGAACTTGTAAATGTTCTTGCAAAAATAAAGAGCTTTATCCCTGTTGACAGAGCGAAAGACATTGAAATAAAGAAAAATCAAATCAATATAGATTTAAGCTCGTGGTCAGGCAATAGAAACATTCAGCCTTACTTACAGATGATTAAGACCGCAATAGAAGATTACAAACAGATTTCTTTTGGATACATAGCTCACCATGGAAATAAAACCGTGAGAACAGTTGAGCCATATCAACTTGTATTAAAAAGCAGCCACTGGTATTTTTATGGGTATTGTTATCACAGAAACGCTTACCGTTTATTCAGACTATCCCGTATGTCGGAACTGCAAATAGAACAGAAAACTTTTGTTCCGCGGGATTATCAGCAACCGATTTTGGATTTTGAGACAATCATAGAAACGATGCAAGAAGAAATTAAAATACGGATTCATAAATCTGTACTGGACAGGGTACTTGAGTTTTGCACCTGCGATCACTTTTTGCCGGATGGTGACGAACATTATATTGTAGATTTTCCGTTTCTTGAAAACGAATATTACTATGATATTCTTCTTAGCTTTGGAGATAAATGTGAGTGCCTTGAGCCTTTACACATCCGAGAAAAAATGAAGCAAAAAATACAAAACATAGCTGCCATATATAAAGATATACACCTATAAAAGCTATTACTCATAAAAAGATAACTTGCTTTTCTTTTTCTTAACTCAAAGAATATGATGTTGCTGCTCCGTACTTTGTACTCCCGCAATCCTCAAAAATATTCAAAATTTTTATCAAAAATACATACCAAAATAGTATTGAGAGTTATTGACAACAATAATAACAATGGATAAAATAGAAACACCAAAAAAGACGAACAATTACTATAGAAAACAATCCGCCATTGATTAGAAAATTCATAAAGTCAAAGCCATATTCTGTACTTGAAAGGCATACAAAAGGAGTATGTTTTAGACTATGGGAAGCAGTGCGGCATTATGAAACGTCTGCAAATGTGCGGTTGATGACCTTTAAAGCGTCCTATATGACAGAATAGCGAAGATGAATCAGGCCATGTTCCGGGGGTGATGTATCTTCTTTTTTCAGAACATTTTTTTGACTTTAACATGTAATGGTGGTATATTGTAAAATAGAGATTTATGGAAAATATTTCAGCGAATGCTGTAAAAGAATCAGGGGAGAGAATCAAGGATATTAAGATGAAGAAAAGTGTGAGAAGGAAGCAAAAGGAGAGCAGGAAAAATATAGGCCTCTCTTTGATTTTGTCGATTGTATTTGTTTTTGGCATTTTGGCGGCAGTTGTATTTTCGGTAGCAAACAGGATATCTGAAGAAATGTCTTTATCTGCTATCCATAATCTGAGTGAGAGTTTGGGGCTGATTAAGGGTACATTAGAAGCGGTCTTATGTAAGGAAGCAGAATTTCAGAAATTGATTGCGCAGGAGATTACCATGCTCGAGAATCCGGAGGCATTCATCCGCACTTATAATAACAGCCAGACCATGGTACGGATGTCTTTGATTTTATCCGGGGAGACGGAAGGGGTTTCAAATACAGGAGGAAGCTTTTCTGAGGAAGGATTGGACTTTTCTTCAGGATACATGGTGGATGGGCTGCCTATTTCTAAATCCTATCTGAATGATATGGGAACTTGGGCATATACCATCAAGTGTCCGATTAAAAAGGGTGATCAGGAGACGGCCGTTCTCTATATGGAATATATTTATGATTCCTTTGACGATGTTCTGCCGGGAAGCTTTTATAATGGAAATGCCATGCTTTATATTATGGATGCAGAGAGCGAGCGCCTTGTGTTAAAGCCGAAGGGAATGGGGCAAAGAAACGCAGGACATTTAGATCTTCAGGATTTTTATCGTGCGAATGATATTTTGGAGCCAGATATTCAGAACATCGTGGCAGAAAGTATCAGAGCCGGAAAGAATATTATGTTTTATCACAATATCCGCGATAAAAATTCATTGATTTATATGTGGGCGGTTAATGATGGCGGGATCTACCTGATTGGATATGTGCCCATCGAAGCGATTCAGCAGGAGGGAAAGGCTGTCAATCAGAATATCCTGGTAGTGGTCATGGTGATGTTGGTGGCATTTTCGATCTGCTGTGTGTTATATTATCTGAACCAAAGGCAGCAGTTTCGGGTCAGAAGGGAGCGGGAAAAGGAGAGGGAAATCCATAACAAACAGTTGGCGGAGGCTTTGCAGGCTGCTCAGATTGCAAGTAAATCAAAAACAACCTTTCTTTCCAACATGTCCCACGATATCCGCACGCCCATGAATGCTATTTTAGGATTTACGAATCTTCTTGCCAGGGACGCGGACAATCCGGTAAAGGTGCGGGAGTATACCAGGAAGATCACAGCATCAGGCCAGCATCTTTTGAGCCTGATTAATGATGTGCTGGATGTGTCCAAGATAGAGAGCGGGAAGGTGGTTCTGACCATTGGGGAATTTACCTTGAGTGATCTGGTGTCTTCGGTAGATGCGATTATCCGCCCCATGGCCAGCGGACGAAATCAAAGCTTTGAAGTGACCGTGACAGGGATTAATCATGAATATCTGGTTGGTGATGAAACCAGAATTAACCAGATTCTTATTAATCTTCTTTCTAATGCAGTCAAATATACGCCAAAAGGAGGCCATATCTGGTTTCGGATCATTGGTCTGCCCCAGCGTTCCCCTCAATACGAGTATATCCGCATTGAAGTGGAGGATGACGGCTATGGGATGACGCCGGAATATTTAGAGACTATTTTTGAGGCATTTACCAGAGCAGAGAACAGCACCACCAACAAGGTTCAGGGTACGGGCCTGGGTATGGCCATTACAAAAAATATTGTGGAGCTTATGGGCGGAAACATAAGGGTGTTCAGTGAAGTGGATAAGGGAAGCTTGTTTCAGGTGGAACTGGAGCTGCGCATACCAGACGGGCAGGCAGACAGAACCTTTTGGGAGACAAGCGGAATATCCAGGATTTTGGCAGTGGATGACAGCGTGGAGATCTGCAGAAGCATTCAGACTCTCATGAAGGATACAGGGGTTTTGGTGGATACGGCGTCAGACGGGGAGCAGGCTGTCTGGATGATACAGGAGGCATTTGAAAAAGGGCAGGGCTACCATATGATCTTGTTAGACTGGAAAATGCCGGATATGGATGGCATTGAAACAGCCAAAAAGATCCGATCTGTTGTGGCGGATCCGGTTCCCATCTTGTTTTTGACAGCATATGATGGAGATGAGGTGGAGGAAGAAGCTTTCCAGGTCGGAAGTGTAGGAATTTTAGCCAAACCTTTTTTCGTCTCTGCTTTTAAAGAAAAGATTCTTGAGATTCAAGCCGGGAAAGCTGCGGAGACGGCTGCAGAGAAGCCCGCAGGCCAAGTCAGCATAGAAGGGATGAATTTGCTGGTGGCAGAGGATAATGAGATCAATGCAGAGATCTTGTCTGAGCTTTTGGATGTGGAAGGAGCATGCTGTGAGATTATGGAAAACGGCCAGTTAGCTTTGGAGCGGTTTGAGAAGGCCGATGAAGGGGAATTTGACGCTGTTTTGATGGATGTTCAAATGCCGATCATGAATGGTTATGAGGCGTCAAGAGCCATTCGTGCGTTAAAACGCAGGGATGCAAAGGAGATCCCCATTATTGCCATGACAGCCAATGCTTTTGCAGAAGATGTAAAGGATGCCCTGGACGCAGGCATGAATGTTCATATCGCCAAACCGATTGATATGGAATTATTAAAGAAAACATTGTATCAATATGTAAAAAGGCAGCCGTGACAAAAATAACGGAGGTCTGTGTATCAAGGAAAGGAAAAGAGCATGAGGAAGTTTTTTAGGGAGAGGATGAGACAGGCGGCAGCGGTGATTTTGGCTGGATCCGTTGTATTTATGGGGACTGCCTGTGGAAATAAAACGGCAATGCCGCACAATCTGATCCCTGACGATGGAAGCAGCGGAAAAGTAGTGAACCTGTTTGGTCCCATGGAGAAATCAAAACCAGGAGTGGATAATATAGCAAGGACTGCTTTTGACATGACTGTCAAAATGGCGGAGGAAAGACTGAACCTGATTGTAGAGTACAGAACCTATACGGCAGAGAATTATCAGGAGAAAACCTATGATGACGTGGTGCTTGACCGGGTGCGCCACAATATGGATGATCTGTATCTGATGAATCCGGATACAATTCAAGTTTTGGGAAAAGAAGGAAATCTTTTGGATCTGTCCGGGTTAGCATGTGCACAAAATCTGCGGGATGTAGTAAAAGCTGCCAATACGGTTGATGGAAAGCTGGTGGCGATCCCCCAGGAAATAGTAGCTTACGGACTGTTTATCAATAAAGATATGTTTGATCAGTATGGCCTTTCTCTGCCTAATACACCGGAGGAATTTTTGGAATGCTGCCGTGTGTTTAAGGAGAACGGGATCGAGACTCCTGTGGGGGCTAACCGCTGGTGGCTGGAAACCTTTGTCTTTGCCCAGGCATTTGCAGATCTGTACAATGGAGGGAATACACAGGAGGAGATTAAGGCTCTGAACAGCGGAGAGCGCAAGTACAGTGATTACATGCGCCCTGGTTTTGAATTTCTTCAGGAAATGATCGATAAGGGGTATATTGATGCAAAAGCTGCTTATACCTATGAGGCGATTGAGGGAGAAGGGCCGGATTTTCTGGCTCAAAAGACTCCGATTGTTATGGCATATTGGACGGCTGCCAATGCAGACACAGCTTACGGAAAAACGGATTTTACAATGCAGGTTATCGGATTTCCCAGCAGCCGCGGCCAGATGCCGGTAGTGCCTATAACGGGATATGGAATCTGTGCAGAGGCAGAAAATCTGGAAGATACCAAGGCTGTCCTGGAAGTGATTCTGTCAGACGAGGCACTGCAGCTCTATACAGATACCAATAAGGTGATCTCCCCTTCCAAGAATATTGAGGTGGATTGTATACCTGCATTAGAGCCATTAAACGAAAGAATAAAAGAAAATGTTTATGTGCTTGCATCCAATGCAAGCATGGATGTGGAGCAGTGGGGCAACACCTGCCTGATTGTGCGGAACCTGTTAAACGGCGCTACGGTGGATGAATGTATGGCAGAGTTTGACCGTTTGCAGGAGGAGGCTGTAAATAAAAGATAAAAAGAAGTCATAAGAAGAAAGCTTTCATCATATTATTTTACTATCCGAAATAAGGACAAGTTAAAGTAAAAGGATAGGTGAAATAAGAATGATGAAAAGGAACAGAAGGAAACTTTCTTTCTTGATTTTGCTGGTGTTTTTCCTGTTTTGCGGCCATAGGGACGGGGTCATGGCGTCTGATCAAGACGATGTTTTAAAGGATAAGGAGGCTGTACCGGGATATATCTTTATAGGTGACAGCCGCTTTGTGGGGCTGGAACAGAACTGCAGCGTCAGCAGTATGCCGGATTGTTTTGTGCTGGCTAAGGTAAGCGCAGGGTATAAATGGATGACAGATGAGGCCATTCCTGCTGCTTATGAGATTATGGATACCCATCCGGATATTACCGATTGGACGGTTATATCCGGATTTGGGATTAATGATCTTCACAATGCAGAAAAATATGTGGAGGCATATCAGTCTTTGGCAAAAGATGTGCCGGTATTGGCTTTATCTGTGAATCCTGTGGGTAAGGGCAGCAGAATCCGTGACGAGAAGATTGTTTCTTTTAATGAGATTCTCATACAGACAGAGGAGATTGGATACCTTGATACCTATTGTTTTTTGAAGGAGTCGGGGTTTTATGCCCGTGACGGTGTTCATTATGATGCAGAAACCAACAAAAAGCTTTGGGAGATGCTTAAGGAGAGCTTATTTTTAAGCTAAAATACATAAAAAGGAGAAATGAAGGGTATGGGAGACAACCAGACATTAGACACGATTTTTAGCCGGGCAAGCTATAGGGGGAAATATAAAAACGAGCCGGTTTCCCGGGAGGATCTTACAACTATCCTGAAAGCAGGTATTGCGGCTCCGTCAGGATGCAACCGTCAGACCGCTTCTTTTATTGCAGTGGATGATGAGGGAGTTTTAAAGGAGATTAAGGAAATGTTTCCTAATCCGTCCTGTCAGACTGCGCCTGCGTTTATTTTGGTGTTTACACAGGAGATTGCCGGAATAGACGGACGGTTTTATAATGTGCAGGATTATGGCGCTGCCATGGAAAATATGATGCTGGCCATCAAATCGTTAGGATATGATACTTGCTGGTATGAGGGAAATGTGAAAAAATGTGCAGAGCAAATTTCCACCCTTCTGCATGTTCCGGAAGAATTGCACATGGCATGCCTGCTGCCTGTGGGAATTGCGGCAGAGGAAGTGTGTCCGGCAAAAGGGAAAAAGCCTTTTGAGGAACGTGCGTGGTTCAATGGATATGGAATGCAGTAATGTAAAAAAAGGGCAAAACAGTTTCTTGGAAACAGAGCGGGAAACGGTTTTTGCTCTTTCTTTTCTTGTCAGGAATTTTCTTCGTAAGGTTTCTTAAAGGGATTTTCTAATAAAAAATCAAGGGAAACAGTTGCGGCATAGGGAAAAGAATGCTATCATTAATGCGAAATTGAAAAACGGAAATGTCAGGAGGCCGATGGGATATGAGTGATAGAAAAAAATTGATGTCAGGAATTGGGTGCCGGGAAGGAAGGATAGTGGATCTGGAAGGGAAAGGAACCGTTATCAGCCGGTCCTTGAAAGCCCTGGCTCACGATTATAATGATAATGGTGCAGACGGCCTGCTGTTTTGGGATATGTCAAAAAGCGACGAGGATCATGAACAGACGATTGGAATGCTCAAAGAGCTGGCCAGAATGATGGAGATTCCCATTATTACAGGGGGAAGAATCCGGCGTCTGGAGGATGTGAAGAAGTATTTGTATGCCGGTGCAAAGGCAGTATTTCTGGATGGATCGGATATGGACAATGTAGATCTGATTAAAGAGGCGGCTGACCGGTTCGGCAGTGAAAAGATCTATGTTCATCTTCCTTCCCCGCGTCTTTTGGGGCGGGTTCCGGAATTTCTTCAACTGGGAGCTTCCATGATTTTGCTGGATACAGGAGGAAATGTGGAGATCCTGGAGTCTGGCGCATATACAGGGCAGGAAGGGCCGTTTCTGATTCTGTGCAGGGAGCGGGAGCTTCCGGTGATTTCTGTGTGTATGGCGGCAGAGAACAGTTTAGGGGTAGTTCTAACGGCTTTTGAGGAAAAAGAAGGCCGTTATATGGAGCTGAAAGGAGAGCTTAAGAAGCGGGGACAAAAGGTGACGACCTTTGAAAGTACGATCCAGTGGAAGGATTTTAAGACCAACGAGCAGGGGCTGGTTCCGGTTATTGTGCAGGATTACAGGACAGACCAGGTTCTGATGATGGCTTATATGAATGAGCTGGCTTTTCAGGATACCTTGCGTACCGGAAAAATGAATTATTACAGCCGCAGCAGAAAGGAACAATGGCTGAAAGGGGAGACGTCGGGACATTTTCAGTATGTGAAGGCATTGTATCTGGATTGTGATCAGGACACGATTCTGGCAAAGGTCCATCAGATCGGCGCTGCTTGTCACACAGGCAATACAAGCTGCTTTTTCCAGACTTTGGCAGAAAAGGGGAACCGAAAGACCAATCCTTTAAAGGTGTTTGAGGATGTATTTGCCGTGATTTCAGATCGGAAAGAGCATCCCAAGGAAGGCTCTTATACCAACTACCTTCTGGATAAGGGGCTGGACAAGATTCTGAAAAAGGTGGGGGAGGAGGCTGCGGAGATTGTGATTGCAGCCAAGAATCCGGATCCGGAGGAAGTAAAGTATGAAATCTCAGATTTTTTATATCATGTGATGGTGTTAATGGCAGTAAAAGGCATTACCTGGGAGGATATCACACAAGAGCTGTCTAACCGGTAAGGAGAGGATGACAAAATCATCTCACAAAATCTGGCATGGGGAGATTCCCGGAGTATATTTGCAGAGAACGGAGGAAATCAAAATATATGGAACCAATGAGAAAAAAATCCTTATGCAGCAGTGCAATGCTTGTCATGACAGCGCTGATATGGGGAATTGCCTTTGTGGCCCAGAGCGAGGGTATGAATTATGTGGGGGGATTTACCTTTAATGCCTGTCGTTTCCTGATCGGAGGAGCTGTGCTGATCCCCTGCATTTTTTTACTGGGAAGGCTGAACCGGCAGCGGGAAAATCTGACAAAAGAGGAGAAGAAAAGACAGCTCCTTGTGGGAATCCAGGGAGGGGTGTGCTGCGGAAGCTTTCTCTGTATTGCCAGTTCTTTACAGCAGTTTGGGATTGTCTATACGACCGTGGGGAAGGCGGGATTTATTACAGCGCTTTACATTATTTTAGTTCCGATTTTGGGATTATTTATGAAAAAGGCTGTGGGAGTGAATGTGTGGCTTAGCGTGATTATAGCTGCGGCAGGCATGTACCTTTTGTGCATCAAGGAAGGATTCTCCGTGGGTAAGGGAGATTTTCTGGTGTTTTTGTGCTCCATTGGCTTTTCTCTGCATATTTTGGTCATTGATTATTTTTCTCCCAAGGCAGATGGGGTGGTGATCTCCTGTGTGCAGTTTTTTACGGCAGGAATGCTCTCCGGATTGATGGCTTTGATCTTTGAAACCCCGTCCTGGAGCGGGATCACAGCGGCATGGATGCCGGTTCTTTATGCTGGAGTTATGTCCTGCGGAGTGGCTTATACCCTGCAGGTAGTGGCGCAAAAAGACATTGCGCCGGTGGTGGCATCCTTGCTGATGAGTCTGGAATCCGTGTTTTCTGTGCTTGCCGGGTGGCTTTTGCTGGGGCAGAGACTTTCTGCAAAAGAACTGGCTGGATGTGTGATGGTGTTTGCAGGTATCCTGCTGGCCCAGCTTCCTGCAGGGATTTTCTGTTCTGCAAAGCAGGGGAAAGGGTTTAGTACTCCATCCGGCCAGTAACTGCACTTTCAGTACCGCCTATTTTGCCATCTGCTGCGTTGTCGTTAGTCAACGATGCCACCGCATCGTCTCCCTCCTCCGCCTTGCAGACTGACAAAATATCCGGCACTGGCAGTGCAATTTCTGGCCGGATGGAGCACTAGGAATATTGGGAACAAAATTGAGAAAGGAGAAACATCATGATAGAAAAGCAGGTAATAGGAGAGTGGGTGGATGAGCTGTCTTCCAAAGCGCCGGTGCCCGGCGGCGGCGGGGCTTCTGCACTAGGAGGAGCGTTGGGTGCAGCTTTGGGTCAGATGGTAGCCAATCTGACAGTGGGCAAAAAGAAGTATGCGGAGGTACAGGAGGAAATCATGAGAGGGCTGGCATCCCTTGGCAGGCTGCAGGGAGAGCTTCTTGAGCTGGCGGATCGGGATGCTCAGGTGTTTGCGCCTCTGGCCGAGGCATATAAGCTTCCCACAGAGACAGAGGAGCAGAGGGATGAGAAGGATAAGATAATGGAATCCCGGCTTTTAGACGCCAGCCTTGTACCTATGGAAATGATGGAAAAGGTCATTGAGATACTGGATATTTTGGAATTTTTGGAGGAAAAAGGCAGCCGCATGGCTGTATCAGACGTGGGGGTGGCAGTACAGTTTGCCAGGGCAGCTCTAAACGGTGCGGTGATGAATGTCTATATCAATACAAAATCAATGAAGAATCGGGAGCAGGCAGAGGCGCTTAACGAGAAAGCCGGGCAGATGATTGATTCCGGGACAAAGAAGGCAGACGAGATCTATGATCGGGTTAGGGCAAGGCTGTGCAAATAGCACATCAAAACAGAAACGGAGGAATGGGATGGAGATTTTAAAAGGTGCAGGGACTTCTGCCAGGCTTAAAGAGGATGTAAGGAAAATGCTGGATACGCTGGGCGGGAGGATTCCCAAGCTTGCCATTATCCGGGTGGGCGTTAGACCAGATGATGTGTCCTATGAGCGGAGTGCAGTAAAAAAGCTGGAGAGTTTTGGACTTCAGGCAGAGACTTTTTCTTATGATCAGGACATTTCCGATCAGGATTTTAAGCGGGAATTTAAACGGATCAATGAGGACAAGGACATAGACGGGATCTTATTGCTGCGCCCTTTGCCAAAACAGATTTGTGAGAAGGATTTGGAGGCAATGATTGATCCTGAAAAGGACTTGGACGGGATCTCCCCTGTGAATGTGGCAAAAGTATTTGCAGGAGATGATTCCGGCTTTGCCCCCTGTACGACTGAGGCAGTGGTGGAGGTGTTAAAGCAGAACCAGATCTCGATAACCGGAAAACGGGTGGTGATTGTGGGGCGGAGCATGGTAGTGGGAAAACCGTTATCCATGCTGCTTTTAAAGGAAAATGCCACTGTGACCATCTGTCATACCCGAACCAAGGATTTAAAAGGAATCTGCAGGGAAGCGGAGATTCTGGTGGCAGCGGCAGGAAAGGCCAGAATGCTGGATGAGGAATATGTGGCACAGGATGCTGTGGTAGTGGATGTGGGAATCAATGTGGATGAGAACGGGAATCTCTGCGGGGACGTGGATTTTGACAGTATCCGAGAAAAGGCGTCCATAGCCACTCCGGTGCCTGGCGGCGTGGGAGCTGTAACTACGGCAGTGCTGGCTAAGCATTTGGTACAAAGCTGTGTGAAGAAGTTTGGGGCATGTAC
The DNA here is from genome assembly GCA_910586205.1 of uncultured Lachnospiraceae bacterium. Taxonomy (GTDB): domain Bacteria; phylum Bacillota; class Clostridia; order Lachnospirales; family Lachnospiraceae; genus Brotaphodocola. The sequence continues at coordinate 12,809 of CAJUGD010000043.1, forward strand.
AGAATAGCAGAGATTTTCTTAAAGAAAGGGGAGATTTTGTTATGGCAAAGGTTTTGCTGGTAAATGGAAGCTGCAATCAGAAGGGGTGTACCTACACGGCGCTGAAAGAGGTGTCTTCTGCTCTTGAAAAGGAGGGGGTGGAGACAGAGATATTCCAGTTGGGGGGAGATGCCGTTAGGGACTGCATCGGATGCAGGGCATGTGCAAAGCTGGGGAAATGTGTGTTTGGAGACGACCTGGTCAATCAGTTTGTGGACAAGGCCAGGACTGCAGACGGCTTTGTGTTTGGATCGCCTGTTTATTATGCCCATCCCAGCGGGAGGATTTTGTCATTTCTTGACAGGGCGTTTTATTCCGGCAAAAGCGCTTTTGCCGGGAAGCCGGGAGCTTCCATCGTATCGGCCAGGCGGGCCGGCACTACGGCTTCTGTGGATGTGATGAATAAGTATTTTTCCATCAGCAGGATGCCAATAGTTTCTTCGACTTACTGGAATATGGTTCACGGAAATACTCCAAAAGAGGTAATGCAGGATTTGGAGGGACTGCAGATCATGCGGGGAATCGGACAAAACATGGCATGGCTTATAAAATGTATTGAGGCCGGAAAGGCGGCCGGGATTGACTGTCCTGTTCCAGAAGAAAAGATCGGGACGAATTTTATCCGGTAGAGGCTGCTGATTGCTTGTGATTTTTAGACCGAGGCGGAGCGCTGGGAATAAAATGAATGTGATTCAAAGTATGTGGGATAGTTGTCAAAAGGAGGAAGGATATGAGATTTGGAGCATTGGAAGCAGGCGGCACAAAGATGGTCTGTGCGGTGGGAACAGAGGATGGAAAGATTCTGGACCGGGTGTCAATTCCTACTGAAACACCGGAAATTACGATGCCAAAGCTGCTTGCATATTTTAAGGATAAAGAGATTGCCGCTTTGGGCATTGGGTGTTTTGGCCCTGTGGATCTGGACCGGAGGTCAGAGACATACGGCCATATTATGATGACGCCAAAGCTGGCGTGGCGCGGGTATGATATCTGCGGGTATTTTCAGGAGAATTTAAAAGTGCCGGTGGGATTTGACACGGATGTAAACGGTTCTATGCTGGGGGAAAGCACTTGGGGATGTGCTAAGGGCCTGGACACTGCCATCTATATTACAGTGGGAACCGGGGTAGGAGTGGGTGTTATGGCAGGAGGGAAGCTGCTTCACGGAATGCAGCATCCGGAGGGAGGCCATATGCTGATTCCTGCAAGAAAGGATGACTCCTATCAGGGAAAATGCCCCAGCCACGGCCATTGTCTGGAGGGATTAGCAGCAGGGCCGGCCATTGAGGAGCGCTGGGGAGCCAAGGGAAATACCTTAGCAGACAGGCCGGAGGTGTGGGAGCTGGAAGCTCATTATCTGGCTTATGCCATTACCAATTATATTTTAGTGCTGAGTCCTCAAAAGATTATTGTGGGCGGCGGAGTGATGCACCAGGAGCAGATGTTCCCGCTGGTGCGGCAAAAGGTCAAAGAGATGTTAGGCGGGTATCTTCAGACAAAAGAGCTTGAGAATATAGAATCTTATATTGTGCCGCCGTCCCTTCATGATGATCAGGGAATCATGGGAGCGCTGAAGCTGGGCATGGAGGAGCGGAGCAATCATTTAAAGGGATCGGAACAGTAACAGATTAAGAAAACAACAAAAAACGGTTGCAAATTTTTAAAAGGTGTGATAGTCTAGGAGATAGAATGTAAGAGAGAGGTGAAAGGATGAGAAAATAATTTACTTTTGAGACATGGATACATTTGTATGCAGCAGCCGTCGGGGCTACTGTTGTTCATGTTGCCAAAGGTAGATTATGATTCTCATAACCTCTCTTTTTTGATGTCTGTTTATGGGCTGTAAAGAGCAGTGTGTGAGATTGTGTATGGCAACATGTGATTTTTGACAGCGGTTTATGCTGCCAGAACTGCTGCATTTCTTTCGGAACTTGTACCAGAATTATGGGACGGTTCTTTATGTGCAGGGAGGGATGTATATGGCACAGATTCAAGCGGCAAATCTTACATTTGCTTATGAGGGAAGCCCGGACAATATTTTTGAAAATGTTTCCTTTTGTGTGGACACAGATTGGAAGCTGGGTCTCATTGGCAGAAACGGAAAGGGAAAGACTACCTTTCTTCAGCTATTGGCAGGAAAATATGATTATTCCGGCAAGATAACAGCGCCTGCCGGGTTTGATTATTTTCCTTATGAAGTTACAGATATACAGAGAAAGGAATGCGCATCCGATTTTCTGGAAATGCTGAAACCAGGATGTGAGGAGTGGCGGGTAATGCGGGAGCTTGCCAGACTGGATATGGATCCAGGGGTTTTATACCAGCCGTTTGAGCATTTAAGCCATGGACAGCAGACAAGGCTTTTGCTGGCCGTGTTATTTTCCGGAGAACAGGATTTTTTGCTGATTGACGAGCCGACCAATCACTTGGATCAGGAATCCAGGGAATGTGTAAAAAAATATCTTCAGGGAAAAAAGGGATATATTCTGGTTTCCCATGACCGGGATCTTTTGGATGCCTGTGCGGATCATGTGTTGGTGCTGAACCGAAAGACCATTCAGGTACAAAGCGGGAATTTTTCTCAATGGTGGGAGGATAAGAGCCGGAAGGACAGCTTTGCCAGGAAGGAGAATGAAAAGCATTTAAAGGAAATCGCCTCTTTAAAAAGGGCGGCGGATCAGAGCAGCAGATGGGCAGAGAAAAATGAAAGTATGAAGATCGGGTACGATCCCATCGAGAATCCTGATCATTATCTCGGCACAAGGGCTTATATTGGGGCAAAGACCAAGAAAATGCAGAGCAGGGTGACTCAGTACAAGCGGCGCATGGAGCGGGCCATAGAGGAAAAGGAAGGGCTTTTGCAGGATATTGAAAATCCTGCTGCGTTAAAGCTCAATCCTTTGACCTTTCACAAGGAGCGCCTGATTACCTGCAGGGATTTGTCTGTCCGATATGGTAAGGATGGAAAGGATGTGCTGAAAGGCTTTTGCTTTGAATTGATGCAGGGAGAACGAGTGTTCCTGCACGGAGGAAACGGGTGCGGAAAATCAACTTTTATAAAGACACTTCTAAAGTATGGGAAGACAGGGACTTTCTTTACGGACGGCACAGGGGAACATGTGGAAAAAGACGAGAAAGCCATGCCAATGATCTCCCAGGGAGAGCTTATGGCAGCATCCAATCTGGTGATTTCATATATTAACCAGGATACCCGCTGTCTTCACGGCGACGTGAGAGATTTCTGTGAGCAGCAGGGATTGGAAGAAAGTCTGTTCTTTGCTCTTTTGAGAAAGCTGGACATGGAGCGGGAGCAGTTTACAAAGAAGCTGGAAGATTTTTCAGAGGGGCAGAAAAAGAAGGTATTGATTGCTGCCAGCCTGCTGACGCCGGCCCATGTATATATTTGGGATGAGCCGTTAAACTATGTGGATGTCTTTTCGCGGATACAGCTTGAAGAACTACTTTTAAAATACAAGCCTACCATGATTTTAGTGGAGCATGATGTACGGTTCAGAGAGCGGATCGCCACTCGCGTGGCAGAGATGTAAGGAAATACAGGGAGGAAGGATATGACTTTTTATGAAATGATAGAGGATATGTCACTTGCGCTGAACCGGGAAAAGCTGGTGATTTTTGTGGGAGCCGGAGTGTCCAAAAACTCCGGGCTTCCCACCTGGGGACAGCTTGTCCAGGAATTTGCCGGGAAGATCGACTATCCTACCAACGGCCGTCTGGCTACAGAGGAATATATCCGGATTCCTCAATATTACTATTGTCTGGATGAAAGCGAAGGTCATTCCTCCTATTACTCCCTGTTAAAATCCATGCTTCCGGAGAACATTCGCCCCAATCTGTTGGATGAGCTTATTGTATCCCTTCATCCCAAACACATTGTAACAACAAATTTTGATACGCTTTTAGACCAGGTGGCCAGCGGCTATGAGGTGATTCGGGAGGATAAGGATCTGATGACCGGGATCTCCTCTCATTATCTTTTAAAGCTTCACGGCGATATCCATCAGCCGGAGAAGCTGGTGTTTAAGGAGGATGATTATCTTCACTATTCCCATACCCACCGGCTGATGGAAACCTTTTTAAAGTCTTTGCTGATTGATCATGTGTTTTTATTTGTGGGGTATTCTCTGAATGATTATAATCTGAAAACTTTTGTAAGCTGGATTGAGTATATTGCAGAGGAGATGCATGTAAAGCAGCAGATGCACCGCAATTATTTTCTGTCCAGCAGCCTTCATGCAGGAAAGGATTATCTGAGGAAATATTATGAAGGAAAGGGGCTGGAGGTCATTGATTTGTACCAGCTTCCGGATGAAGTGGAAAAACAGGCAGAGTCCGTTCCCCTTGCGGATGATCTTGGCCGAAGGACATATGCTGTGCTGGAATTGCTTTGTTAGAGTGGGTCTGACGGGAATGAATTTTAAGATATGCTCTAGGAAGAAGGAGGAGAACCATGTATATTGCGGATTTGCATATTCACTCCCGGTATTCCCGGGCTACCAGCAGGGAATGTGTCCCGGAATATTTGGAGCTGTGGGCCAGAAGAAAGGGAATTGATCTTTTGGGAACAGGAGATTTTACGCATCCGGCCTGGAGGCAGGAGCTGAAGGAAAAGATGGTTCCTGCGGAAGAAGGGCTGTACTGTCTGAAAAAAGAGCTTCAGATACAGGATCGGATTCTGGGGGATAAAAGCCGTCCCAGATTTGTGATTTCCGGGGAAATCAGCTCGATCTATAAGAAAAACGGGCGGGTGCGCAAGGTACATAATCTCATTCTGCTTCCCGGGCTTTATGAGGCAGAGCTTTTATCAAAAAAACTGGAGACCATCGGCAATATTCATTCTGACGGCCGGCCCATATTGGGGCTGGACAGCCGGGATCTGTTAGAGATTACCCTGGAAATCTGCCCCAGGGCTATTTTTGTTCCGGCTCATATCTGGACTCCTCATTTTTCCATGTTTGGAGCCTTTTCCGGGTTTGATACCGTGGAGGAATGTTTTGAGGATTTGTCACCCTATATCCATGCCTTTGAAACAGGGCTTTCTTCTGATCCGCCTATGAACTGGCGTCTGTCGGCTCTGGACCGTTTTCAGATGATCTCTAATTCGGACGCCCATTCCCCTTCCAAGCTGGGGAGGGAAGCCAATCTGCTGAATATTTCTATGAGTTATGACGGGTTATATGACGCGGTTCAAAAGGGACAGGGCCTTATGGGTACCATAGAGTTTTTCCCGGAGGAAGGAAAATATCACTATGACGGACATCGGAAATGCCATCTGTGCCTAAGTCCAAAAGAGGCAGAAAAATATCAGGGCAAATGTCCCGTGTGCGGTAAAAAACTTATCCTGGGGGTTTCTCACCGGATTGAACAGCTTGCTGACAGGGAAGAAGGATTTGTGCCTTCAGGGGCAGCGGCTTTTGAGAGACTGACGCCGCTTCCGGAGGTGATTGCTTCCTGCACAGGCCATTTGGCTTCCAGCGCAGGGGTCATGAGACAGTATCAGAAAATGCTGGAAAAGCTGGGCTCAGAGTTTTCTATTTTAAGAGAGCTGCCGGAAGAACAGATTCAGGACAAGTGCGGTTATCAGATTGCAGAGGGAATCCGGCGTCTGCGGCAGGGAAAGGTGAGACGTTTTCCCGGGTTTGACGGGGAGTACGGCATTATCCAATTATTTGAGCCATGGGAGCTGGAGGCCATGGAAGGGCAGATGAGCCTGTTCGGGTGGGGAGGAATGAACCTGGCTGGCGGGGAAATGACTGTAAAGGGTGAAAGCAGCAGGGGGGCAGAGGAAGATGCGGAAAGGGAAAAGCCGGAAGGAGTTGTAGCTGACAGCGGCGGGAAGGGAATAGAGAAAGAGAAACATTCGGAAGGAGTTGTAGCTGACGGCGTCGGGGAGGGAATAGAGAAGGCGAAAGATTCGAAAGGAGTTGTAGCTGACGGTGTTGGGGAGGGAATAAAGAAGGAGAAACGTCGGAAAGGGGCAGTAGCTGATGATGTCGGGAAGAAAGCAGCAAGGGCAAAAAGTCCGGAGGCTGATGTCCTGAATGAAGAACAGCTTTTAGCGATCCAATCTATTTCTCCGCGAATAGCTGTGATTGCAGGGCCTGGAACCGGCAAGACCAAAACATTAGTGTCCCGCATTCTTTATTTGCTGCAGATCCGCAGGGTAAAGCCGTCAGAGATCACGGCAGTTACCTTTACTAATAAGGCGGCTCAAGAGATGAGAAACCGTCTGGAGAGCCGGATCGGCAAAAAAGTCACTGCAAACCGGATTCGGATCGGTACCTTTCATTCTCTGTGTAATGAGATTTTTCAGGCTTCAGGGGAAGAAATGATGCTGGCAGATGAAAGCATGACCTTGGAGATCGTCAGGGAGGTAGCAGAGGAACTTAAAATAAAGGAAAAGCCTAAATCACTGCTTAGGAGAATTTCCCAAAGAAAGCTTGCGATGGCAGAAGAAGACCAGAGAAAAGCAGAGAAATCCGCAGACGCAGAATGCGAAATGACTGAATCCGCGGACGTGGAATGTGAAATAGTTGAATCTACAGATGAGGAATGTGAAATAGCTGAATCTACAGATGAGAAATGTGAAATAGCTGAATCTACAGATGAGGAATGTGAAATGACTGAATCCGCAGGCAATGTACGGACAAGTATCGAAAAAGGGCTGCCTAGCCAGAAAGACCAGGATCTGCAGAAGCTTAATCAGGCCGTAAAATGCTATCAGGACCGTCTTGCAGCTTTAAACGCCTTGGATTTTGACGATCTTCTTATCAAAGGACTGGAAAAGGCAAAAGAGTGCAATCAGACATTTCCTTATCTTTTGGTGGACGAATTTCAGGATCTCAGTCCGCTGCAGTACAGGTTAATCCAGGCATGGAGCCGGCACGGAAGGGAACTTTTTATCATTGGGGATCCTAATCAGTCTATATACGGCTTTAGAGGGGCTCATGACAAAAGCTTCCAACAGTTTTGCCAGGAAGAATCTATAGAAAAAATCAGCCTGAAAAAGAATTACCGTTCATCACCAGAGATTTTGACATCAGCATTGCTTGTGCTGGGAGATCCCGGGACGACTCTGGTACCAATGCAGAAATCCGGCTTTCCGGTTCGTCTGGTAAATGCGCCTACCCAGCGGCAGGAAGCGATCTTTGCGGCCAAGGAAATCAACCGTCTGATCGGCGGAATGGATATGTTAGACACCCAGGAAGGATTTTCCTGTCCGGATGACCGCAGTCCCAGAAGCTTTGCAGATATTGCAATTCTGTACCGCACCCACCGCCAGGCAGAGCTTTTAGAAACCTGTCTTAAAAAAGAAGGGATTCCTTATGTTGTCACAGGACGGGAAGAATTTTTAGAGGAGGATTCGGTTCGGGGAAGCCTGGGATTTTTCAAAAGCCTGATTCATCCCCAGGATCTTCTGGCTCGGAGACAGTACCTGAAGCTTTTGTGGAATGTGAAAGAGGAGGATCTTTCCCAATGCGGTTATCCTGCTTTAGCCGAAAGATACCAGCCTCTCTGCAGACGGGGAAATCCTCGGAAGCTGTGGGATTCATGGAGAAAGGATATGGATCTTCTTTCCGATCCAGCTATGGAAAAGCTGGCTTCCATGGCAGTATTTTATAAGACTATGGAGGAAATGCTTACAGCGCTGGCATTTGGGAGAGAAAGCGACTTAAAGCGGTGCGGAGGAAAGCACTATACCTCTGATTCTGTAACCCTGATGACCATTCACGGCGCAAAAGGGCTGGAGTTCCCTGTGGTGCTTCTGCATGGTCTTAAAGCCGGACTTATTCCTCTGGAATATCCAGGTAGAGAGACTGATTTAGAGGAGGAGCGAAGGCTTCTCTATGTGGCTATGACCAGGGCAAAGGAAGAACTGATTTTGACCAGCTCAGGAGAGCCTTCCATTTTCGTCAAACAGGTTTCGGAAAATACTTTTGTGCGGCAGCAGACCAGGATGAGAAATAGAAGCCAGGAACAAGGACATCAGATGACTTTGTTTGAGTTTGGGGAAATTGGTGAAGAGTGATCATTTGTTTTGCTGCTATTTCTATCTGTTAGCCATATGACAATAAATGGCTTTTGCATTCTCTTGGCTAATCACTTTTTAGGGTTAGCCAAGAGATGAATTATTGTTTTGTCTGTATTAATTCTTACGTTTCTAAATCTTGGTTTTTTGTTTTCTATTTCCTATACTTATATTTCTATGATCTTATTCTTATTTTGTTCTAAATGTATTCTCTTTAAAAATCATAAATGAAATTTCAGAATGAATTTATTTTAAGAAAATGTTTTAGGAACAAAGATAAAAGAAAAGGGAAATTGTGCAAAGAGATTCTGGTTTTGGGGGAGAAAGAGTGATTATAGAGGGAAAATATGTAATCTGAGTGCAACACAAGTTATAATTGTGTTGCACTCAGATTACTTCGTAATAATAGCACTCTTTTTTCTATATTGCAAGGTTTTTTCGGCTCAAAAGGTTAAGATTTTCTGGAAAAACAAGGTGGAATTTCTTAAGAAATGGTTTTTCCTGTCTTTTTTTGCGGGTATTTTCCGGTTGGAATATGCGGTGTTTTTGCCTGTTTTCCGGGGTGTCATTGGAACGTCTATGTGTTTGGAAACCCTTATAATTCAACGTTTTCCCCGGTTTTTCGACAGACTATGAGTGCAACACAATTATAACTTGTGTTGCACTCATAGACGAACCTGTACCTGCTTTTTGGAGCCATATGATTGTTTATCATAAAAAGGCTGTGAAGACCGGGAAAGGCTGAATTGATACAAAACCGGGAAGGGAAGATGTGAGCCTGGAGACTGCATTTCCCGGAAAGGGGTTATATTGGCTGCAGCGTTTTTTGCGGCATCCATAGTCTGGATCCTTAAATAATGTGATCGGGAAATGGCGAAGCCTGCTCTTTTGTGGGGAAAGCTTTCACGGATACTTAAGAGATTATCAGGCTATAGGAAACTTCAGGGGAGAATGGAGGAAGCTTATGTTGTGGTATGTATTACAAACAAAAACCGGCCAGGAAGAAAAACTGGCAGAGTTAATTCCCAAAATGATTCCTAAGAATCTGTATGAGGAATGTTTTGTGATTTACCAGGAGCAGCTTTGGAGAAGAAAGCAGCAGAACTTTGTCCATGTAAGGCCGGCCTTTCCCGGATATGTATTTATTACCTCCAAGGATCCGGAGGCTTTATTTTTTTGCCTGAAGCGGATTCCGATTATGGCGAAAATGATGGTGGATGAGGAGTGCTTTTTTCTTTCGGTTGAAAAGGAGGAATCAGAGTTTTTAGATCGGCTCATGAATGAAAACCACGTGATATGCCTTTCCTATCTGTCAACAGACGGAAGGGGGAAAATCCTGCACGTATCTGGTCCCTTGAAGGAATGTGTCGATGGAATAATAAAATGCCGGTATGGAAAGCGGCATGTATTGGTGCGGGTAAGACTTCACGGGGAGGAGAAGACGGTTTTGTTTGGTGTTGTTTTGAAGGAAGACATCTGTGAGGGGCTGCAGCATGTAAAGGTTAACAAGCCAAAACAGTTTGAAATGTCAGGGAAAGGGGAGAAAGCTGGTGAAATGGTATCTGTTAAAAACTTGGCCAGGAAAGGAAGAAGAACTGGTGAAGGAAATCTGGAGAACTGTCCCGTCCCACTTGTATGAGGAATGTTTTGTAATATATCAGGAGCGGATTTGGAGAAAGCAGCAGAAAAGTATCATACATGTGGAGCCGATGTGGACGGGATGTGTTTTTCTCACCTGTGAGGAGAGTCGTGCAGCGCAGAGAGCAGACGACATTTTCTGCATTCTGGCTCAGAGCGCGTCTGTGGCAAGGTTGATGTCTGATGGTGAGCTTTCTGTTCTCCCAATGATGAAGGAGGACGGGGATTTCCTGAGCCGGATATCCGGGAAGGAGCACCTGGTAAAGCTTTCCTATGTATTGAAGAATGAGAATGGGCAGATCAGAGGAATATCAGGACCCTTACAAGGCTGCAGCGGGAAAATTGAGAGGTATCAGTTTAAAAAACGGTATGCCATGGTTCGCCATACATTGTGGGGGAAGGAACAGGCGATTGTGTTGGGAATTATACTGAAGGAGGATAGGGGACGGATACTTTTGTATGAAAAATAAGATGAAGAATCCTGAAAGAAAAAAATCTATAAGGAACAATCAGGAAAGGAAATCATGGTTAAAAAGAAACTGGCAGCTCATAGACATTGGTCTGATTTTGTATGATATAGGGGCTGTGAACTGTTCTTTTTTTCTTGCTTTATGGTTCCGGTTTGACTGTCAGTACAGCATGATACCAGAGCTGTATTTACAGCCTTTTTTTAAATTTGTTCCGGTTTACACATTGTTTTGCGCAGCAGTGTTTTTTTATTTTCGACTCTATAAAAGCATTTGGCGATTTGCAAGTTATAATGAATTGGCCAGAGTGCTGGCTTCTGCGGCGGTAGTTTCTATTTTTCATATTATGGGAATTACCATTGCCTGTCAGGTCTTATGGAATGGAAATATTCATCGGATGCCGTTATCTTACTATGCTTTTGGCATAGTATTGCAGACGGTTCTGCTTTTGGCAGTTCGTTTTTCTTATCGCTTTATCCTTCTGATATGGGGAATAAAGAGAAAAGGAGATGGTTCGGCCTGTGCTAGAAGGGTAATGCTGATTGGAGCTGGGGCAGCCGGACAGATTATTTTACGGGATCTGAATGAGGCGAAGGAGAGTACCGAACAGGTTTGCTGCATAATTGATGATAATCCGGATAAATGGGGGAGGTTTATTGACGGAGTGCCAGTTGTAGGCGGTCGGGATGACATTTTACAGAACGTGGAGAAATATCATATTGAAAATATTCTGGTAGCAATCCCAAGTGCAAGTGCTGAGCAAAAGCGGGATATTTTAAATATTTGTAAGGAGACTGGATGTGAGCTGAAGATTCTGCCAGGTATGTATCAGTTGGCAAATGGAGATATTACAGTCAGTAGCATGAAAGAGGCGGCTATTGAAGATCTTTTAGGTCGTGAGCCCATTCAGATTAACTTAGAAGATGTTTTTCAGTATTTAAACGGCAAGACCATCCTGGTGACAGGGGGCGGAGGCTCTATCGGAAGCGAGCTGTGCAGGCAGATAGCTAGACATAAACCAAAACAGATGATTATTTTTGATGTATATGAGAATAATGCCTATGAGATTCAGCAAGAGCTAAGGGCAAAATATCCAGAGCTGGATTTAAAGGTTCTGATTGGATCTGTGCGGGACAGTCGAAGGATTAACCGTGTGTTTGCCGAATATCGTCCGCAAGTTGTATATCATGCAGCAGCTCATAAGCATGTGCCATTGATGGAGGACAGCCCGAGAGAAGCCATAAAAAATAATGCTATTGGAACTTATAAAACCGCTTATGCAGCTATGATGAACGGTTGTAAAAGATTTGTCTTAATCAGCACGGATAAAGCGGTAAATCCTACAAACATTATGGGAGCCAGCAAACGTCTCTGTGAGATGGTAATCCAGACTTTTGATGAGAAAATTAAGGCGGGGCGGGCCATAGAGCTTCCGTTACTTTATGCTCACAGCAATGACGAGGATGGAAGCATGAGAAAGATAGAAAATCTGGAGGATACCGTGGCAAGGATAAATGCAGATTCTGTAAAAACAGAGTTTGTGGCAGTGCGGTTTGGCAATGTTTTAGGAAGCAATGGATCGGTGATTCCCTTTTTTAAGAAACAGATCGCTGCAGGAGGGCCGGTGACAGTGACTCATCCGGATATTGTCCGTTACTTTATGACGATTTCAGAGGCAGTGAGCCTGGTCTTGCAGGCAGGAACTTATGCCAAGGGAGGAGAGATTTTTGTGCTTGATATGGGGGAACCAGTGAAAATTGATGCTTTGGCAAAGAATCTTATAAAACTATCTGGATATAAACCGAACATTGACATTAAGATTGAATATGTAGGATTAAGACCGGGAGAAAAATTGTATGAGGAAAAGTTAATGGAGGAGGAAGGGATGAAAACCACCCCTAATCATTTGATCCATATTGGGTGCCCCATTCCCTTTGATACGGATTGGTTTTTGATGCAGTTGAAAGAATTAATGGATGCCAGCTATGGGGAGGAAGGGGATATTCGAAAACTGGTGGAAAAAGTAGTAGAAACCTATAAACCGCTTAGGGAGGAAGTATAGTTGTATCAATTAGAAAATAAAAAGAAGAATAAAAGAAAACAATCCGAAAAAAGACTGCCTTTGTATGAAAAAGTAGTCAAACCCTTATTTGATAAGATTTTATCTTTCATTGCTTTAGTGATTCTGTTTCCTGTATGGATTGTGCTATCAATAGCTATTTTTATTGATGATCCAGGGCCTGTTCTTTTTACTCAGAAACGAGTAGGGAAAGGGAATGCCTATTTCACTTTACATAAATTTCGTTCTATGAAAATAAATGCTCCTCATAATACTCCTACCCATAAACTGCGGAATCCGGAACAGTATATCACACCAATTGGATGGTTTTTAAGAAAATATAGTTTAGATGAGCTTCCTCAGTTATGGGACATTTTTGTCGGAAATATGAGTATAATCGGTCCTCGTCCAGCACTCTGGAATCAGAAGGATTTGGTAAAAGAAAGAGAAAAATATGGAGCAAATGATATTCTTCCTGGTCTAACCGGATATGCTCAGGTCAATGGCAGGGATGAGCTGGATATTTTTGAAAAGTCAAGGATGGATGGTGAGTATGTAAAAGCATTACATAAAAATTCAGTCAGTGGATTTTGTATGGATGTTTCCTGCTTTTTTCGTACAATTGGGAATGTTATAAAACACAAGGGAATTATTGAGGGAGAAGCTAAAAAAATAAATTTTGATGATTCTATAGAGCCAGATATTAAGGATTATGGTTATTTAAAAACTTTTTCTATTGATCGATCTGCTAAAAAGCGCATTTTGATTACAGGATGCCATAGTTATATTGGTGAGTCTTTTATATCCTATGTTAAGAGAAATTATCCTGAAAATTTTGAGATACATACGGTTGATATGAGAGATGGAAGCTGGAAGACTTATGATTTTTCTCCTTATGATACAGTATTGCATACTGTGGGAATTGCTCATGCAGACACTAGAAGGATAGGAGAGAACGAGAAGCAGCAGTATTATGCAATTAACAGAGACTTAGCAGTGGAGGCAGCAAGAAAAGCAAAGGAGAGTAATGTCAGGCAGTTTTTATTTTTGAGCAGTATGATTATTTATGGAGATAGTGTCTATGGAAAACCAAAAGTCATAGATGAGCATACTGTGCCAAAACCGGATAATTTTTATGGAGATTCAAAATGGCAGGGAGATATGAGGGTAAGAAGGCTGAGCAGTCAGGAATTTCATGTGGCTGTGCTTCGAATGCCCATGGTCTACGGGAAAAATTCAAAAGGGAATTATCCTATATTGGCAAAACTGGCAAAGATACTTCCTGTTTTTCCGGATGTGGAGAATCAGCGTTCTATGCTGTATATAGATAATTTGTGTGAATTTATAAGTTTGCTGATTCTGTCTGGGGAAGGTGGGATTTATTTTCCTCAGAACAGTGAGTATACAAAAACATCTGAGATGGTTAAACTTATCTCAAAAGAGATTGGAAAAAATATCAGGACTATGAAAAGCTTAAATCCGATTTTAGCATTGTTCCCACATCTTTCCAAAAGAATGAGAAATGTAGTGAATAAAGCTTTTGGGAATAATACTTATAGTCAGAAGCTTTCACTATATAAAGGATTAGAATATCAGGCAGTAAGTCTTACTGAATCTATTAAGCAAACAGAGAGTATAGGTAAAATGTCGCATATGAAGTATTCCTGTGAATATGGAAAATCGGTTCTGATTGTGGCATCAGTGGCATCCATGATCGATCAGTTCAACATCCCTAACATTAAGATGCTAATCCGTATGGGATATAATGTGGATGTAGCTGCTAATTTTTTCAAAGGCAATACCTGTACAGATAAAAAGATCCATCAGCTTCTAAAGAGGCTAGATGAGATGAGAGTCGATTGCTATCAGATTGATTTTGACAGGAAGATTCCCAATATAAAAGCCGGAATAAAAGCATGGAAGCAGCTTAATAACGTGATGAGTGGGAATGCTGTACCAGTCAATGGCTTTCATTATCATAAACTATCAGAGAACAGGACCTATGCATTTATTCATGCTCATAGTCCAATAGGCGGGGTAGTTGGACGTATGGCAGCAAAAAGCCATAGAATTAAAACCATATATACAGCTCATGGATTTCATTTTTATGATGGTGCCCCAAAAAAGAACTGGCTGATAGTTTATCCGATTGAATGGGGATTAAGCTGGATAACAGATGTATTGATTACTATTAACCAGGAGGATTACAGAAGGGCTAAAAATCGGTTTCATTCCGGAAAGGTGGTGTACATTCCGGGAGTAGGTGTAGATATCGATAAATTCAGCAATGGTTTGATTGATCCTGATGAAAAGAAAAATGATATGGGAGCAAAACCCGATTCCATTATTTTGCTTTCGGACGGAGAAGGGATCTCCTCAAAAAACTATGAAGCAGTTTTTAGGGCATTATCAGAATTACAGAATCCAAAAATTATATATTTTATCGTTGGAAAGGTTGAATCTGAAAGTGAATGGAAAGAACTTGTTCATAGTTTAAGTCTGGATGAACAAGTATATTTTTTAGGCCTTCGTACAGATTTGTCAGAATTGTGTCAAGCAGCAGATCTTTTTGTGTATTCATCTTCTAACCAAGAGAAGACGTCATTAGCATTGATGGAAGCAGTTGCATGCAAAACACCTGTTATGTGCAGTAAAAACTGTAATAGTTCAGCTTTCATAAGCAGCAAAGAATATTTGTTTGAAGAATCTGATGTGAATGATATCGCTCATTGTCTGGCGCGCCTGGCTGTAAGCAGGAAGAAAATTATGACCTCTGTAAAAGTTGTCATGAAAGAAAACAAAAAGCTGTTGAAAGCTTATATTCTAGAACTGATGGAAGAATCAACGAAACAAAAAGCTTTTATGGAAGGGATAAACAATTACCTTAATCCGTGAAGTTTAATTATTGTTTCATGCTATAATCGCCCTGTTTGT
>CAJUGD010000044.1:0-14683 GCA_910586205.1 uncultured Lachnospiraceae bacterium
TTTATTAAAAAATGGAAGAAAAAAGTATATGGTTATCAAAGAAACATTGTACTAGCCTCTGCAAACTTTACAGTGTCTTCCGGCCTTTCTGCAGTTAGATTTCAACATACAGGCCGGGGGGGCATCAGCGCTTTATTCCTCTGCCATCCTTTTCCCCGCTATTCCCCCTCAGATATACTTTTTCGACAGTGATTCCTGTCCGCCGGCAATTTCATATCAGCAATCCTTTTCCATCATAATGTTTAATATTGTATGATCTGTCTGCACCATTCCGGGGTTGCTGACCTTTCCCATATTGCGGATGGATTCCTCCGGGGTAAAACCGCAGATGCCATCCGTCCCCTGAAGCACCACATCCGACACTGCAAGATAAGCGCACATCATTGCCGCATTTGTGGCCGTTGCAAGCTTTAAGGCACAGCCGATCTTGCCTCCGTCACAAACCATTCCCGTAAGATTTCCGCTCATGTTGATAATCGCATTTCCAATCTGCGCATCATTTCCGCCAAGAAGCCAGACCATAGCCGCAGAAGCAGCCGTGGCGGCAGACACTCCGCAGCCGCAGGTAGCAGACAGCTTTCCTGTGTAAGATTTTATGTATACATTCAAAGCATGGGAAAATGCAAGAGCCTTTACCAGTTGTTCCCCGGACGCATGCACATGTTCCGCCAGCTCCGCCACAGGCAGAATTGCCGTAATGCCGTGATTTCCGCTTCCTGCGCTGCTCATAACCGTATAGGGACAGCCGCTCATGCGTCCCTCTGCACTGCTTGCCACCCGCACCATGGCCCGGCTGAAAAGATTATCCCCCATTGTATCTGACCCAATCTGCTTTTGAAGAACCGATGCAATCCCAATGCCCACCGAGTGTTCCAGTCCATAGTCTGCCAGCCTTCCGTTCATTTCCATTCCATCTGTCATAAAAGACAATTCTTCCTCACTGCACTGATCCACAACCCCTTTGATTTCTGCCACAGACATTTCCATCAGCCTTTGATGGATTTCATCGTTAGAGCTGACCGCATACTCCTTTTCCAAAAGCACTTCATGATTTCTCTTGGTCAGGACAATATTAGCATGGGTATTTCGTATCTCACTGATTCCGATTCCCGCCGTGGTAATGATTTCTGCCCGGGCATAAAGCTGGGTCTCATTGTGGTTAATCATAACGATCACATGATGCGCCTCTGCCAGCTCAATGGCCTTTTCTGAAACTTCCTGGTTAATATCCTCTAAAAGCTGAAGGCTTTTCTCAGGATTTCCGAGACAGGCGCCTAAGGCGGCAGCATATTTTAATCCCACACGATCAAAACCCGGAATCCCCACGCTCATGCCGTTTTTATAGATACCAGGATTTACCTCAACTTTTACCGACACAATATCCCCTCCGATTGCATGATAAGCGTCAGCCGCCGCAAGGGCCACACAGACCGGCTCCGTACAGCCGAGGGCAGGTACTACCTCCTGATGCAGTAAAGTCAGTAACTCTGTTTTGGTTATCATATGAATCTCTCCTCTCTTATATTTTCGTATGCTTCTGGTTTTTGTACCCATAAGCCAGATGCTTTGCCGCAAACAGTAACCATTTGCCGACTTATTCCGTTCCTCACTTATAATATATAGCAAAAATCATGCCAAAAAAGATATCTTGTCTTTTTTTGTATAAATCAGGCTTTATTTGGAAAAAACCTTGCATTCAGAAGACTTTTATGAGAAAATGGTTAAAACAAATGGTTGAATTGGAGAAAGTTTATGGAAAAACCTGTGAAGAAAAAACAGATTGCCATTGTGAGTCTTGACGCCCGGGCCGGCGAATCCTATGGCCGGGAAGTAGAATCCCTATTTGGAGATTACGCTCATATTTCCCTCTATCATGTACAAGACGGATCCGCCATGGGAGCACTCCCGCGGGCAGACTTGTTTGTGGTATCCACAGACGCTTACGGCTCTGCAGAAGAAGTGGCCCGCCATGTTCCCATGGGCTGTCAGACCATGGCCGTGGAAGTGTCCTTCCGTTGGAGCGAACTTAGAAAATTGAAAGAAATTCCCCCAGGCAGTAAAGTACTGTTTGTCAATATGACCCAGACCATGGCGCGGGAAGCCATCACCCAGCTAAACCAGTTTGGAATCAACCACATCCATTTGATTCCCTTTTATCCGGGAGCCACATTAGAAGAAGATGTCCACATGGCTGTTACCCCTGATGAAATGCGTTATGTACCCCAAGAGATTGAAACAAAAATCGATCTTGGACAGCGCCCCTGCACCTCCGGCATGATGATTGAGATCGCCCTTCGCCTGGATCTTGCTTTTCTGTTGGAGACCGAACCTTTTCAGGAGTATTTCAGAGCCATAGCCACCAATAATTACAGCTTTGACCAGATGTTTGCCAAATCCATCCGTCTGGAAAGCCAGTTTCATATTCTCATGGAAACCTTAGAAGAAGGCGTCATTGGAGTAAACGAACGGGGAGAGATCTTTGCATGCAGCCATCATGCCGAAGAAATCACAAAAGTAAGCAATTCCCTGATTGTGGGAAAAAGAGGAGAAAAGGTATTTCCGTATATTGATTTTTCCAAATGCCTGAAGGAAAAAAGCCGTGTAAGCGCTCAGGTAAAAAAGATTAACGGCATAAACATCAGCGTGGAGGTGGTTCCTGTACTGCGCCAGGATACCTGTGTGGGAGCCTTTGCCATTTTGCAAAGATTCAATGACGTGGAGATACGTCAGGGAGAGCTGCGCAAACAGCTTCTCCACAAAGGCCATTATGCCAAATACGGCATGGATGATATTGTCGGAAAGTCCCAGGCCATCCTCAAGGCAAAAGATATTTTAAAGAAAATGGCGGCAAGTGAAAGCCCGGTGCTGCTCATTGGAGAAACCGGAACCGGAAAAGAGCTGTTTGCCCACAGTCTCCACCAATCCTCCCGACGAAAGAAAGAACCCTTTGTAGCCATCAATGTTGCGGCTTTCCCGGAAAACCTTCTGGAAAGCGAACTTTTCGGCTATGAGGACGGCGCCTTTACAGGGGCAAAGAAAGGCGGCAGGCCAGGACTTTTAGAATTTGCCCATAAGGGGACCCTTTTTTTAGATGAAGTGGAAGGAATGAGCCCCATGCTGCAGATTAAGCTTCTCAGGGTGCTGCAGGAGCGGGAAATTATGCGGGTCGGCGGAAACCATATTATCAGCATTGATGTGCGCATTGTAGCTGCCACCAATGAATCCCTGGAACAAAAGGTGGAAGAAGGAAGCTTCCGCAGGGATTTATATTACCGTCTGAATACCCTTCCTGTCATGATCCCGCCCCTTGCAGAGAGGGAAGATGACATATTCTTATTGATCCGCCATTTCCAGAAGGAACTGGAAAGCTCCTTTGAACTGACAGAGCCGGTCAGACAATTCTTAAAGCAATATTCCTGGCCCGGCAATATACGGGAGCTGCGCAATGTGGTAGAATACTTTATTTATACCGGACATGAACACATTACAATGGAGGATCTGCCTCCCACGGTATTAAATTCCCGCTGCTCCCGCCTCCGCCCGGTAATTGCCTCCCCGGCTGCCGCACCGGGCCATGCCCGGCCTTACACCGACGCATTCTGGTTTGTCCTTAGAGAGCTTTACCAGGCTTCTGAGGAAGGGATCTATCTGGGCAGGGAAAAGCTGTTATCCAAGGCTAAAAGCTGTTATCTGCCCATATCCCAGCAGGAAATAAGAGCCATACTGACAGAAATGTCAGATCACGGCCTTGCAAAAGTCAGCCGGGGCCGCGGCGGAAGCCGGCTGACTCCCCAAGGACGCGCTTTGTGGGAAAACCGGGAAACGCAGTAAGACTGCAGCTTAATTAAAGTTATACTCTGTCACCACAGGCACCCGATCTCCTGTCTTGTCATTAAAATACTCATACAGGCTGATTCCCAGGAAAGAGCCGGATACATTGTGTACATTCTCATATCCATGCCCCTGAAGGCAGCAAATTGCATAATAGCTGCGCTGCCCGGTGCGGCAGTGGACGTACACCGGTATATCCCTGGGAATCTCCTCCATTCTCTGACGAAGCTGACTTAAAGGAATGCTGTGAGCCCCTTTGAGATGCCCTGCTTCAAATTCATGCTCCTCCCTCACATCCACAATATAAGCCCCTTCCTCCACCAGCCTGCGCACATCTGTCACGGGAACCTGCCGGTAACGCCCATTCAGCAGATTCAAACCAATAAGCGCTGCCAGGTTCACCACATCCTTTGCTGTTCCGAAAACCGGAGAATAACAAAGCTCCAGCTCCTTTAGATCCTCCAAGGTTCCCCCCATGGCGATCATGGCAGCAATCACATCAATCCGTTTGTCCGTATTTCCCTTTCCGATGGCCTGAGCCCCCAAAATCCTTCCTGTGGGAACCTCAAAAACCAGCTTCAGATTCATATAATGGCTGTCCGGCATCAGACCTACCTTATCCGGCGCTATGGCATGGGCATATGCACAGACAAGCCCCGCTTCCTTTGCCGTCCTTTCGTTCAGTCCCGTACAGGCTGCATTCTGTCCGAAAACCCGGATACAGGAAGAACCGATAAAACCATGATTTCCGTCTGTTTCTCCGTACATGTGGTTGGCTGCTGCCCTGGCCTGACGCTGTGCCGGCCCTGCCAGCGCTAATCGTCCCGGACGGCCCAAAAGCCTGTGAAATGTTTCCACTGCATCCCCCACCGCATAAATATCCGGATCCGAGGTCTGAAAATTCTTATTCACTAAAATCCCGCCGGTCTTTCCGATCTCAAGTCCCGCCTTGCGGGCCAGGCCAGTCTCCGGAGTCACGCCAATAGCCATGACAACTACCTCTGCCTCAATAGTTTCCTCCTTCCCCTGTCTATTAATCACAATACAATCCTCTTTTATTTCCTTTAATATACCGGACAGATAAAGCTCAATCCCACAATCCAGCATCTCCTTATGAAGAATCTGAACCATATCATAGTCAAACGGCAGCATAATCTGGCTGCTTCCTTCCACCAAGGTCACGGAAAGCCCTGCCATCTTTAGATTCTCCGCCGTCTCCACACCAATAAATCCTCCGCCTACAACAGCAGCCTTTCTCACATGATTCTGGTCAATATACTTCTTCAGCGCCCGGATATCCGCTACATTCCTTATGGAAAACACATGTCTCTGACGGATTCCCACAATCCCCTCCGGCATAACAGGACTTGCCCCGGGAGCCAGAATCAGCTTGTCATACTCCTCCTCATAACATTCCCCTGACTGCAGATTCCTGACTGTGACCTTCTTTTCCCTTGGATGAATTTCTGTCACCTCGCTCCATACCCTTGCCTCTATATCATGCTGCTTTGCAAACTTCTCCGGGCTCATCAGCACAAGAGCATCACTATTTTCTACGGTTCCGCTTAAATGATAAGGAAGGCAGCAGTTAGAAAAAGAAACGTGTTCTCCCCTTTCAAACATTACAATCCGTGCATGAGCATCCAGCCTCCTAACCCTGGCAGCCGCAGAAGCCCCTCCTGCCACTCCTCCTACAACCAAAATCTTCCTTTCCATGATCTTCTCCTTTCTCTGATTCATTATGTGTTCCTCCTCTTTTAACGCTCCATTTATCTCTTTCTGCCCCATTCTCTCCTCCATAAACGCTTATATTCTCCCTTCCTCAATATTATGATACCCTCTTTAACGGCACAATGGTGTATGCCGGGCAACTTAAGAGTTCTATTTTTGTCTGGATGGAACATCAGGGGTCAAAATGCCATATATATCATGCTTACATGTCAATACATGACTTTGGAACCTGCAAAAGCATGGAAAAGCAGCCTCCCAACATCTTATACAGCAAAAATCATGCCAGAATTCCGCACAATCACTATAAGTTACAGGATAGCTGTATTGTACTAGAGCTCCATCCCTCCACAGCTATCTTACCATTTCAGCCCGTCCTGAAGCAATCCTATTTTATGGTTAAACAACTATTCTAATTGGTTAAAATATCACCATTTATCTCCTTAATATTTCCCCCGCCCATACTCTGCAGGCAACACATCCCCCTTTCTATCCTAATAATCACACCATTTTCCTTGCTGAAAACATGATTTCCATGAAAATATATGTTTCTATAATATATAAGGAAGCGAACCATAAAAAAATATTTTTTTCGTTCCAAGCCAAGTTTTGGCACACCTCTTGCTTATTAATCTAATATCATCACAAAACAAACTGGCCGGCAGTAATCTTTGTGAACAGCAGCAATAAAATCCCCCGCTGTAAATAAAGGGGTATCCGATTTGCAGCGCAGCAAGCTGCACAACAAAAGAATCAATCTAACGAGAGGAGTCACATAAAACTATGAAGTATGATTTTGACCAGGTAATTGACCGCAGCGCAAACCGCGCCGCAAAGTATGACGAAAGAATCAAAAAATTCGGAACTAATGACGTAATCCCTTTATGGGTTGCTGATATGGATTTTAAAACCGCCCAGCCAATCATCGATGCAATGAAAAGAAAAGCAGAAGAAGGAATCTGGGGATACACTTCCCGCCCGGACAGCTATTTTGAGGCCATCTGCAGTTGGCAGGAGCGCCGCAATGGCTGGAAGATTGACAAAAGCTTAGTAAGCTGGTCTCTGGGTGTGGTTCCCGCCCTGTCAGCCATTGTAAAGATTTTCAGCAATCCCGGCGATAAAGTCATGATTCAGACCCCTGTGTATTCTGAGTTTTACGATGTGACAGAAGCCTGGGGACGTGTTGTGGTAGAAAATCAATTAATTGAAAAAGACGGACACTGGACCATTGATTTCGCTGACTTTGAAGAAAAAGCCAGACAGGTAAAAATCTTTCTTCTGTGCAGCCCTCACAACCCTCTGGGAATTGTATGGACAAAAGAACAGCTTCAGAAAATGGCGGAAATCTGCATTGCCCATGATGTGCTCTTAGTCTCCGACGAGATCCATTCCGACCTGATTTTCCATGGTAAAAAGCATCTTCCCACAGCCATGGTATCTGAGGAAATAGCCGGAAAAATCATAAGCTGCATTTCCGGTACCAAAACCTTTAACCTGGCCGGAATCCAGGCATCCACCACCGTGTTCCCCAATGCTGAAACCAAGAAAAAGTTTGACCGGTTTTGGATGAACATGGATATACATAGAAACAATGCCTTCAGCTCTGTGGCCATGGAAGCTGCTTTCAATGAAGGAGAGGAGTGGCTGGAGCAGCTATTAGAATATCTGGACGGCAATTTTGAATATGTAAAATCCTTCTGTGAAGAACACATCCCTCAGATAAAGGTCAATGTGCCGGACGCCACTTATCTCATGTGGCTGGACTGCCGGGAGCTTCACATGGACAATGAAGCCTTGAGAAGCTTTATGATTGAAAAAGCTGGACTTGGATTAAATGAAGGTTATACCTTCGGCAGAAGTCTGACTGGTTATATGCGTCTGAATGCAGCCTGCCCTAGAAGCACTTTGAAACAAGCCATGAAGCAGTTAAAAGAAGCCGTAGATGCTAACACATGATGAAAGGGGTATCCTTATGAACGCAAAGAAAATATGGGACAGCTATAAATTTCCGTTATTATTGTTGGGAGGTATTTTTACAGGAGCCATCCTGGGCATTATTTTAGGGGAAAAGGCCAAGGTTTTAGCGCCTCTTGGCGACATTTTCCTGAATCTGATGTTTACCATTGTGGTTCCCATGGTTTATGTGTCTATCACCACTGCTGTGGGAAATATGGTCAACATGAAACGTCTTGGAAAGATCTTAGGAAGCCTTGTATGTACTTTTGTTGTTACCGGAGGCTTTGCCGCTGCCCTAGTTCTGGTTGTGGTCAATATTTGGCCTCCGGCTTCAAACACATCCATCGCCATGGGTGCATCAGAAATGGCGGAAGCCTCCAGCATCAGCGATATGATTGTAGGCTCCCTGACAGTCAATGATTTCAGCGGCTTAATGAGCCGGAGCAATATGCTTCCCATTATTGTATTTGCCATTATGTCCGGCTTTGCCGTGGCAAAATGCGGAGGCGAGGAAAGCTGGGCCGGAAAGCTTCTCAACAACTTAAATGACATTATTATGTTAATGGTTGATATGATCATGAAGCTGGCCCCCATTGGTCTCGGCGCATATTTTGCCAACCTGGTAGGAGAATTTGGCCCTCAGCTTATCGGTGATTACGGACGTACCATGCTGATATATTATCCCATGTGTGCTGTTTATGTGTTGATCTTCTTTCCTCTGTACAGCTATTTTGCGGCAGGAAAAACAGGGATCACCCGTATGCTGAAAAATATTTTCAATCCGGCAGTTACTGCCTTTGCAACCCAAAGCTCTGTGGCTGCCCTTCCTGTCAACATGGAAGCATGCAAAAAAATCGGAGTTCCGGAGGATATCAGCAATATTGTGCTTCCCATGGGCGCAACCATGCACATGGACGGCTCCGTACTTTCCTCCATCACCAAAATCGCATTTTTGTTCGGCGTATTCCAGATGCCTTATGCCGGCGTGGGAACCTATGCCATGTCCATTGTCGTAGCAATTTTAAGTGCCTTTGTATTGTCCGGCGCTCCCGGCGGCGGCTTAGTAGGAGAGATGCTGATTGTCAGCCTGTTCGGTTTTCCTGCAGAAGCCTTTCCTCTTATTGCCACCATCGGATTTTTAGTTGACCCGGCAGCAACCTGTTTAAATGCCAGCGGAGACACCATCGCTTCCATGATCATCGCCCGGTTGGTCGAAGGAAAGGACTGGCTGGAAAAACGGATTGCAAGCGGTGAGGCACAAGCCTGATTTCAGACTAAAACCACCGAAACATTTCGGCACATTTTATTAGGCAAAATATATTGAATCATAATATATTTTTTGTTCCAAAGGACTCTGCATGAAAATGTTCCCTTTGGATATAAATCAAATTATTGAAAGGAGACGATTTATCATGAAAGTAGTGGAAACCAGCAATGCACCCGGGGCAATCGGCCCCTACTCCCAAGGTTATGAGGTCAATGAATTGGTATTTACATCCGGTCAGATTCCCGTAAATCCCCAAACCGGAGAAGTCCCAAGCGGCATTACTGCCCAGGCAGAGCAGAGCTGCAAAAATGTGGAGGCAATCCTTACAGCAGCCGGAAGCGGACTGGAAAATGTCTTTAAAACCACCTGCTTTTTAGCCGACATGGCAGATTTTGCAGAATTTAACCAAGTATATTCCAAATACTTTACTTCCAAGCCAGCCAGAAGCTGTGTGGCAGTAAAAGAACTTCCAAAGGGAGTTTTGTGTGAGATTGAAGCCATTGCCGTAAAACAATAAAATTATATAAAAAATAGAAAAGGAGATTAAAATCATGAAAGTTACCGTAGTAGGAAGTCATTTATGTCCGGATACCCTTTATGCACTGAATAAGCTGGTGGAGGCAGGCGCTGATATTGAATTTAAAAATCTGTCCGCCTCTCTGCCAGATCTGAAGGTTTATTTAAACCTCCGCGATCAGGATCCCTTATATGAAAAGGTAAAAACAGGCGGCATCGGGATCCCCTGCTTTCTGTTAGAAGACGGGACAACAACACTGGATTTAAAGGATGTGCTGAAGTAGAAAATCATCATGCCGGCAAGCGAAAAAGCTTAAATTTCCGTTTGCCGGCAAAAACAAAATTCTCTCCAAATACGCCTCCCCGATAAATCAATGCAGGATCTCCTCTCAATCCCCCAAATACAAACGGATATTATCCAATACCTTTTTGCTCAATAATTCAAACGCCTGCCTGGTTCTGCCTACGGAAGTCTTCATACAAATCACATTTTCCATTTTTATCAATTCCCCGGACGGATCTCCAATAGCAGCCTCTGTATCACAGCAGTATAGATTGTCCTTACAATCCAGCCATTTTGCCAAAGCCTGCCTGTCAGAAGCAGTCCCTATGGATGTATTCATAAGAATTTTCTTATTTCCAAGACACTGGAACTGTTCTTCATGAAGCAGAATTACATTTTTATTCAGACAGGTTATTATTACCTGATTTTGGGACAAAAGCTCATTCAGAGGCAAGTACTCTATGCCTGCTGCTTCTTTCTCCGGCTTTCTGGTTCTGCTGTAATAGGATACCTGCGCCCCCATCATCTGCAGCGCATCTGCCACCATACTGCCCGACACTCCCAGGCCAATGATTCCCACCGAAAGCTTCGTAAGCTCCAACGGCTCCTTCTGCCACATGGGAAAATCAAACCCATGAAGAATCCGTATCAACTGGTACAATACATACTCTACTACTCCTCTGTCTCCATAATCCCGGATTCCTAAAACCTGGATGCCCATCTCCCTTGCATATGCAATATCCACATTAGCGCTGGATTCAGAGTACAGGCTGCAGCACATTCCCACATAGCGCACATTGGGACACTTTTCCAGCACCTTCCGGCTAATCTGGGAAGTATAGCTTACCAAAACTCCGTCTGCGTCCCCGATTCTTTCTGCAATCTCATCTTCACTTCCCGGTATATCTTCATAAAGCACAACTTCCTTTGCATACTGCCTAAGTTCCTCCTGTGCTGCCGGAATCAAACTCACTGGCTCTATGGCCACCAATCTTTCAAACATAATTCCTCTCCTCCTAAAACATGATCGGTGAAACCAGGTTCTGCAGCAATGCCACCACACTCCACCCGGCAATGTCACTGGTTCTGGAATAAATATCCACCACAGCCTTCACCCCGTCTATCTCTGCCGTAATCTTATGATCATCCCCTTCCATCCCTGGTACACTGATTATGTGAAAGCGGGTCTTTTCTGTTCCTGATGTGGCCAGGGACGCTGCAACTGACACATTTACTTTGGTGGGCAGCAGCTTGATAGCCTCCTTTGCATTCCCTGCAAACACCTCTGATTCCTCTTTGTCTTCCATCAAACTCTCCCGGAATACAGGAGTATTTTTTAGGGATTGGGGACCCTTATGCGTCACCATCTTTGTCTCTGCCTGTCCCATAAGAGCAACTGTACGAAGGACGTCAAAGCCTCCGATTGCACCAGAGGCAATATGGACCTTTGTATGGTTCTTTCTGGCTGTATCCTTTATGCGTTCGTAAAATTCTTCATCGGCAAATGCTCCGATGGACAGTACCACCAAATCGGCACCGGAACTCAGTACCTTTTCCCCAATGTCCTTTACCAACTGTACGGAAGCCATCTCTGCCACATAATCCGGCTTCATGGACAGCAATTCCTCAATACTCTCGCACACCGGGCATCCGGCTTTGGCTGCCATGGACCGGGCATGCTCTCTGCTTCTTCCTAACACCCCCACTATCTCATACTCCGAAAGAAGCCCTTTGCACCAGGCATCCATAACAATATTCCCCAGTTTCCCACAGCCTGCTATGGCAAGCCTTTTTTTAGTAATTTCTGCACTCATCTGTTTTCTCCTTCTATCCTCCATCCCAAAGTTCCTTTCCGCTCTTATCAATCTTTCTTCCACTGTCAGGATGCCATTTGCCTTTATCAATTCTTCTTTATGTCATTATATTCCATTATTCGAACAATAGCAATTACTTGTTTCAAAATCAATCTTTCAAAGATCAAAATAGTTACTGTTCACACTATGGCTAATCACTCCGCTGATTAGCCATAGGCCAGTACCATTACGGGGGTCAAAGCATATGCCCCATCGCCGCAGGCGATTTTAAATGGGTATATGCATCTATCATCCGATGATGTTGGTCTGCGAAATTAAACTCAATACTAATTTCACCGTCCTTGTGAATATAAATATTTTTTACCAAATCAACCAAAATTCCTCTGTTCAGTTCTTTTATATTTTTATGTTTCAGAAAATAGGTCAAATAAGGGTCATTCTCTGAAACTCCTTTTGCCATTACCTGACACTCGGACTGAATGTTTTGTATCGTTATTTTCAACTGCTCTGCTTGGGAAAAATACTTTTGTTTCAAACGAGTATATTCTTCTTTAGAAATATCTCCACTTTTCCAATCACCATAAAGCCCATCTGCAATACCAATCACTTTATCCAGCTCCTTTTGGCGAAGGTCAAGCATAGATGTCAAACGGGTTGATTCATTTTTGACAATGGGTGACTTATTGATTTCCTCCACCACATCATCCAAAGAATCAACCAGCGAAATCTGTGCCTGGATTGCTGCTAAAACCGCTTTCATCACCACTTCTTCCTTAATTGTATGTTTTGTGCAGGCATTTTTCGATTTTTCCCGATATGTACGGCAGTAATAATAAACAATATTTTTTGTTTTCTGTCTTGTCATCGCCTTTTTGCAATCCGCACAGCGGATAAATCCAGATAATAAATGCAGATTTCTTCCTGACGGCGCTGTCCGGGTATCTCTTGTCTGAAGGTCAGCCGCTTTTTGGAAAAGTTCAGCCTCAATAATCGGCTCATGAGTATCCGGTACCATATACCAGTCTTCTTCCGGAACAGCCTGCCTTTTATGTACCTTATAACTGATTACGGTCTGCTTGCCCTGCACCATAATTCCTAAATACATCTTATTTTTCAAAATCGCAGTAACGGAACCCGGTGACCAAAGTCCATCATTTTTCCCGCCCTGGGGACAGCAAAAATTCAGTCCTTTGCTTTTCTTATATGCAGCCGGACTTGCTATCCCTAAATCATTGAGCCGGTGTGCGATTCCATTTTTACTCATACCCTCATAAACAAACCATTGGTAAATATTTCGCACTACTTCTGCGGCTTCTTCATCAATCATTAAAGCATTCTTATTTTCCGGGGCTTTTTTGTAGCCATATGGAGCAAATGCTCCGATAAATTCCCCCTTTCGGCGTTTTGTTGCAAAAGTATCACGGACGTCTGATGAAGTTTTCGCTGCAAAACGATCATTCATCAGTCCATTGATCGGGACTTCTAAGCCCTGAAGGGTTTCCGGGTGAAGAAAAGAATCCACTCTTGGATCACTAACCGTGATGAACCTTGTTTTATTCATAGGAAAGATTTTTTCCAAAAAATATCCCTGATCCGAATAATTCCGAAACATACGGGAAAGGTTTTTACAGATAATGCAGTTCACCTTTCCGGCTTCCATATCATGAATCATTCGCTGAAAATCCGGTCGGTCATAATCAGTCCCTGTCAGGCCATCATCAATATAGTAATCAACCAGCATAAACTCTCCCTCAAAAAAGTTTTCCAGATACTCCCCAATGATTTTTTTCTGATTGGTGACACTTAAACTCTCATCGTTTCCATCTTCCCGTGAAAGACGAATATAGGCAGCGATGAGCCAAACTGTTTTGCGAGAATCCGGATGAACACCACTACTCACAGCTTTTCTAATTCTAGCCATTTAACCTCCCATCCCTCTAGAGCGTGTCTGAAAATTGCTTTCCATCAGATGTACGTCACAATTTGTGGGAGATTTGACCCGAATGAGGGAGGCGTAGTGGGCTACGTTGACCGAATGAGAGCCAAATATACCGCAAAGTGGGGCGTGTACTTGGCGGGAATGAATTTTCAGACACGCTCTAGTGTTCCATCCGGACAGAAAATGGAGTTGTGAGCGGTCTGGTACGTGCCAGTGCTAGGCAAAATTTCGACGGCGATGTGGGCCATCGACTAGAAATTTTAACGACGCAATGGTGCGTGACAGACCGTTCACGACTTCGATTTCTGTCCGGATGGAACACTAGCATCATCACACAAGAAGATATAACATTGCTCGCCCTAAAAACATCTCTTTAAAGCGCGAAAGTATCCAGTAAGTACCTTGGAAAGTTCCCTTTCCTCATCCACAAAGGAAATATGTACAGGTGTCCCATCACATAGAAAGTTATATGGGTTTTGAATCTGCTCAATATATTGGATCATACGCAAAGTACTGGGCAAACCGGAGTCAATCTTTACACCACGAATATTTATCAGACTATCTCTAGGTATGTCCTCAATGGAATCTTGACACATATGTTTAAACCATTCTGCTGACAATATTTTTCGGCCTCCTTTAAGTTGTCAGGTAGTAAAGTCTATGATTGATTGTTTGTCCAATATCATCTCACCTCCCACAGATCTGTGTCAAAATCATATCGGCAAGAAATTAGTATTACAAATAATCCAGCCAAACATACTTATAACACGTTCCATAGAACTTTTTGTATCGTATTATCTGGAACAGCAGGACTGTACATCGGCTTACCCCCGATTCTGGGAGTATGAAAATACCAGATATCTGCGGCATCTTTTACCTATAGAATTTTTAAAATTCAGCTTATTCAAACCCGCCTGTCATAAAAATGTGTGTGATTATAGAGATTTCCGTAATATTTTGATTTGCAAAAAATCCTGTAATCATGCGGGTCTGCAGCACTTTTATATAAATATATGGCTCCGTGGCCCCTGTAGGACCGGTTGGACCCACTGCTCCGGTTGCTCCGGTTGCTCCCGCTGGACCTGCTGGGCCTGTCGCTCCTGCTGGACCTGTTGGACCGGTTGCTCCCGTTGGACCTGCTGCTCCCGTTGGGCCTGTTGCTCCCGCCGGACCTGCTGCTCCGGTTGCTCCCGCTGGACCTGCTGCTCCCGTTGCACCTGCTGCTCCCGTTGGGCCTGTTGCTCCCACCGGACCCGCTTCTCCCGTTGCTCCTGTCGCTCCTGCTGGGCCTGTTGCTCCCGCCGGACCTGCTTCTCCCGTTGCACCGGTTGCTCCTGCTGGGCCGGTCG
>CAJUGD010000044.1:14783-27655 GCA_910586205.1 uncultured Lachnospiraceae bacterium
CGCCGGACCTGCTTCTCCCGTTGCACCGGTTGCTCCTGCTGGGCCGGTCGCTCCCACTGGACCTGCTGCTCCCGTTGGGCCGGTCGCTCCCGCTGGGCCAGTTGCTCCTGTTGGGCCCGCTTCTCCGGTTGCTCCTGTCGCTCCCACTGGACCTGCTTCTCCCGTTGGGCCTGTTGCTCCCGCCGGACCTGCTGCTCCTGTTGCACCGGTTGCTCCCGCTGGGCCGGTCGCTCCCGCTGGACCTGCTGCTCCCGTTGGGCCTGCTGCTCCCGTTGGGCCGGTCGCTCCCGTTGGGCCGGTCGCTCCTATTGAGCCCGCTTCTCCGGTTGCTCCTGTCGCTCCCACTGGGCCCGCTTCTCCCGTTGGACCAGTTGCTCCTGCTGGACCGGCTGCTCCCGTTGGACCGGTTGCTCCCACCGGACCTGCTGCTCCCGTTGGGCCGGTCGCTCCCGCCGGACCCGTTGCTCCGGTCGGGCCGGTTGCTCCCGCCGGACCCATTGCTCCGGTTGGACCAGCCAGCCCCTGGGGACCTTGCGGTCCCTGTGCTCCTGCCGGACCAGTCGCTCCTGTTGCTCCGGCTGCTCCTGTGGGACCAGTTGGACCAGCCATTCCCTGAATCCCCTGGGGACCCTGGGGGCCTTGCGGACCTTGGGGACCCTGCGGACCTTGTGGTCCCTGCGGGCCAGTCGGACCTGTCGGGCCAGTTGGACCTGTCACCCATTCCACGGCTGTCACCAAATCATAATCTGGTGATATACCTGGTATCCCCATCGGATAGTCTTTATTTACCCGATACAGATAACCATTATAATACACTAAATCCCCCTGAAGATACTGCCTGGAAGGATCAAAAGGTCCTGCCTCACTTAACCCGGGCCCCATTGGACCAGTTGGGCCGGTTGGGCCTGGTATTCCCGGAAATCCCTGTGGCCCCATTGGCCCCATAGGGCCGGTTGGACCCTGCGGACCTCTGCAGCAGCAAGAAGGTCCTGGCGGAAATGGCGGCCTAGGAGGATTCGGACCCGGAGGAAATGGCGGCGCAGGCGGATTCGGGCCTGGCGGATAAGGCGGTACTGGTGGATAAGGCGGCGGACATGGCCTCGCCGGAGGATTCGGCCGGCAGCCACAATGCCTTCTGCCGCCTCCTTGATTTCTTCCCCCACCCATGTCTATAGGATCACAATACATATGATTACTCCTTTCATCTTCTCCCCGGCAAACTTAAAATCAGGCTTTCCTGCATTCTTCTGATTCCGGCCGGTTTACTTTATCATATGTACTTGCCATAATTTTGGTTCGTCCACTACCCGCTGTTTTCCATATTACCACTAGAGCTCCATTTTCTGTCTGGATAGAGTCCTAGAGCGTGTCTGAAAATACTGTTCATTCCACTGAACTTCCTTTGCCTCTGGTTTCCTTTCCCTGGATTTCAGATGATATTCATATGCCCGGTCACTGTCTCCCATCCGGTCATAACATACACATAGATTAATCTCCGGCAAATACCCATAATAATCCCACCGAACAAAACCTCCCGCCTGTGCAGAAGGCTTCTCCCTTAACGCTGTTTCATACCAAAATACCGCCTGCTCCCATTTTTCATTCTCCTGAAAATATCTGCCCAGCTCAAAGCATGCCTCTCCTCTGGGCTTATCAAACAAAAAGCTTCTGAAAAGCGCCTGGACGCCTTCCCTTCTTCTCCCCATTTTTCCAAGACACTCTGCCAGATTCAGACATGCCTCGATTTTGTTTTCCACCCATCCATCCCCTTGGAGAAAGTCTTCCATAACCTGTGCTGCATCTTCATATCTTTTATGTGCGAAAAGCTCTCTGCCATAATAAAACAGATTCCGCCCTGTCAGTTGCTCCCCTTCTCGGATCATCTTCTCGTAAATTCTCAAATTCCGGTCCGAATCCCCTGCTCCTTCTTTGCGGTGTGAAATCACAATATCTGAGTATATCACTTTCCCTGACGGCACAATCGCCTCATGTACTCTTCCCTCCCAGAGAAATCCCTTCCCGTTTCTCACCAGCCGTTCCCGATAATAAGAAAATAAAGAATTCCCTTGCGAATCTTCGGAAACAGAATATCTCATCATGACCATATCCGTATCTGGTTCCAGCTCCTTTTTTAGATTCAGGATTTTTTCCTGATTCTCCTCTGTCACCACATCGTCCGCATCCAGCCACATACAATAATCCATCACTGCTTTAGAAAATGCCTCGTTTCTGGCTGCTGCAAAATCATCCTTCCACTCATATTCATACACCCTTGCCCCATACTCATTGCCAATTTCCCTTGTCCTGTCCTGTGATCCGGTATCCACAAGAATGATCTCATCTGCAAAAGATCTGGCTGCCTTAAGACAACGCCCCAAAACCTTCTCCTCATTTTTTACAATCATACACAAACTGATGGTAATCAAAATGTCCGCTCCCAGCATATCTTTTTAATATGCTATGAGCGGACATCCTAATTAGTTTCCAATCCTTACTGCAGGTCTGGTTTTTCTTACTTCCCGGGCCACATAGTAGATTCTCTCACACTTCATTCCAGGCTCTTTCCTGCTGCATGCCTCATACACAGCAGCCAGTTCTAAACCCGCTTCCCTTATGGCCTGCTTCACAGTCTCCGTGTCATAGGCCCTCTGAAAGTGGGTTTCTTCATACTTACAATAACGCCCGTCAGACTCCATTACAAACAAAGTCAAATCATACTCATTGATCTGAGTCTCCCTGTCAAAATAATTCTCCCAGATAAAGCTTCCCTCATCCCTGTTTTCCGCAATGGTCTGTTCCCCCAAAATCTCCTGGTATTTATAAGGCGTATTCATATCAAAAACAAAAACACCGCCCGGGTCCAGATAATTATTCACCAGGGTAAGCACTTGCACCAGATCGTCATATTCTGTCAGGTAATTCATGGCATCACAAATGCTCACAACAGCGCCTACTGTTCCATAAAGTTCAAAGCTTCTCATATCCTGCTGCAGATATAAAATCCTGCCATCAAGATTCTTTTCCATGGCAAAACCCAGCATCTCACCAGAAACATCCACGCCAATCATGTCATATCCCTTGTCCTGTAAAAGCCGCGTCAGTTTCCCCGTACCGCATCCCAGATCGAGAACCAGCCCGTTCCCTATTCCGTACTCCTGCAAAAGCCCGGCTATATAATCCGCCCACTTCTCATAAGGAATATTGTCCATGAACAAATCATAAACTTCAGCAAACCCTGTATATGCATCCATCTGCTTTCCCACAGCTCCTGTCTCTCTGCAGGACAAGCAATCTTTCATAGCCCTGCATGCTTATCATTCATTACACATTTTTGCCGCAGCATTTCTTATATTTCTTGCCGCTGCCGCAGGGACACGGATCGTTGGGAAATACTTTCTTCTCCTTGCGCACTGTCCCGGAAGCCTTCTGCTGCTTATAAAGCTCCTTTCTCCTCTCCTCACTTAAGATAGAATCCCACTGAGGCAAAGAGTACAGCCAATCTGCTTTAGCTGCCACCATATTATAATACAGCTTCTCCGGATCAATCTCGATCTTTACCTGGGTATCCTCCTCCATTGTGTCAATCGGATTCTCATATCCCTTTAAGCTCTCACTGATTCCGTCCAAAAATCCGGTCATAATCAGGATTTCCGTATCATACCGCTCAGCCAGCTCCTTCACTGTACCAGACACCACTTCTGTGGGATTGGACAAAATCTTCTCATAAATCCCCTTTTCAATCGCAAAATACTCATCCCAGAGCCTTGTTTTTTCTTTATCACTGGAACCATTACCATACGCAAGATTCCTCCAAGTTTCCAATAATGCCATAATCCGCATCCTTTCTCAGCTTTGTTCTGCCGCGGCTTTGCCGCACACATTATTTCACTAGTATATACCACTTCACAAAAATTTGCAATTTATTTTTCTGTGGGATTTATTTGATTTATTTGCCCAAATTATTTGATTTAGATTTATTTTTATGCTATATTACTAAAGAGGTGAAAGAATATGAATATGACATTAGCAGAACGAATCAAACTGATCTTAAAAGAACGTAACACAAAGCAAGTCCAATTTGCCCGCGCATTGGGAATCAGTTCCAATTATACTAACCTGTTAGTCAACGGTAAAAAGGAAAACATCTCCGATACCTTAGCAAAGCTCATAGAAGAAACCTATGGCTATTCCGCCCAGTGGGTCAAACACGGCACCGGAACCATGGCATCCCCCTTGGCCCCTTCTGCCGTAAAACTGGAATTTATCAGAAAAGTCCGCCTTATGCCGGATGAAGATGTGGCTGCGCTCTTAGCCTTTGCCGATGCCCTAGAAAATGTTAAAAAGTGCCTTGGACCTGCACAAGACAGTCCTTCATCCAAAGAACAAGACGAGAAAGAAGATACATCAAATCATTAACTTTTGTCCTGCAAACTTCTTTCACGGCAATCTTTAAAATTCAACAAAAAGACCAGGTAAAAGTTCTCCTTTTACTTGGCCTGTTTATTTAGATTTTTCCCACACCTTATTATCTTTCCTTATCTCATGAACTGTTGACGAACCATTCCAGCATACTGCGCCGCTTTTTCAGGCGAAAGATCCCCTGCCTTTACCAAATTTCTTAACAATTCATCGTAACCTTCCTCACGGCCTTCCTCGCGGCCTTCCTCGCGGATCATCTGCATGGTCTCCGCTTCATTATATTCTGTAATACACAAATCCTTCACCTCCGCTCTGTGTCCGATCAGAAACTCCCGGATCTCAAAATCCTGCGGTATATCCTGAATCGCCCTGTCTACCGCCTGCTCAATCTCCATAGTCCGCCGGTTCTCACGGATCTGGGCTACCAGCCACGAGTATTCCCCTAACGGCCTGCACAAAGACAACAGGCTTTCGTTCTTTCCATAGTTGATATTAATCATACGGACCCTTGCCTCGATGTCCCACTCCAGCCCGTTCCCTTCCTGAACAAACGCATCGCTCAGCTTTAGAATCCGGTCATCCTCCCTTTCTGTCCCGTTGTAAAACGCCACCAGCTTCGGGATTGGCAGACGTGCCAGCTTTCTTCCGTAGATATTAAGTTTTTTCTGCTGAATATATTTATCATACAGCTTCGCCGCATACATTAGCTGACGCACCGGCATATTTGGGTTGTAACTGCTCTGCTGCTCATAAACGTTCATGACATGACAGAGGATAAAAGAAACGTCATTCTTCATCCCCATATATACTGCATCCTCCATGGTCGTGAACTCAATGCTGTCCTGATCCGTATAGTCCGTGCCGTTTACTGCATTGTACAGACTCAGCGTCCACTCCTTATGGCCCTTCTTCCCAAACAGAAATGTAAACAGACGGTCCTTGTGTTCCCTGTTGATCTCCGCCATTTTCGGCATCACCCCTTTCCTGCCTGACCGATCTTTATATCAATATTATACCGAAACAGTATCGAAAAAACAATATATTTCTAAGCAGGGATGATAATGAAATTAAAATAAAAAATGATCCTACCATGATTTTGGCACACTCTGATTAGCCCGAAGAACGAAAATGCCATGGAACACTAGAATGTGTCTAACCCGTTTTAAATACCTTTCTGTTTCGCCAGTCTTACTTTTCCTATGAGGAGAAAACCACCTTCCATCAATGGTATAATTCAAGAAAGCTTTACCTCAGAATCAGACAAACAACAGCACTTTTACGCAAAAAATCGGTTCTAAAAAAAATCGGTTCCAGAGCATCTTTGCACTGAAACCGATTAAAAAGGGGAGGATAAGTATTTCCACTCTTTTCTTATTCAAAAGAGCATCGATACATTTTCAGTATCACCACAATCCCCTTCTTTATACCTCAATCCGAAAATTTAATCATAAAATTTTACTTTCCGGTACAGATAATCCGGGGCTCCGTCCTTCATAGGCAAAGCGGAGTTTCCCTGAATCAAAGGCAGTACATAATCCACATACTCCTCTTTTATATCATTCCCGTTTTCCCCAATCCAGGAAATCGGCACCTTTTTCTCCTGATTACATACCTGATTCACATCCACCGGCACAAAGTCTAATCCATACGGTTTTCCATCTCTCCTGCGAACAAAAGACACCATAATTCCGGTCTCTCCCTCCAGGGCAAATCTCACCCCGGCCTGTCCTGCTTTTTCTGCTTCGTCTATATCTGTCATGGATGCCAGCATTCCTGAACAGCGCTGGCTCACATTCAGCTCTACGGAACGAACCTTTACCCCGAACCGCTCCCTCACAAACCGTTCCAGAACCTTCCCGCAGCCGGTCAGCATCTTGTGCCCGAAATTATCCAGCGCAGCCTGCTCCGTATGGGTGACGCCAAATTCTGCCTGCTCCTTGCCCAGACAGGAAGCCAGCTTTTGATCTCCGTATTCACAAAGAAAGGTTCCCTCCGAATCTGCAATTCCCTCAGATACACAGACCACCACGCAGCGCCGCCGCTTTAGTTCTCTCTCCACATCCTGTGCAAATTGTTCCAGAGAAAAGGCACGCTCTGGCAGATAAATCAAAGCAGGATTATCCATTTTCTCTTTGCGGGCCACCACAGACGCAGCAGTCAGCCATCCTGTATGCCGCCCCATAAGCTCAATAATAGTCACGGATTTTTGCCGGTATACCGAAGAATCCAGCACGATCTCTCTTACCGTGGAAGCCACATACTTTGCCGCACTGCCAAAACCAGGAGTGTGATCCGTCAAAACCAAATCATTGTCAATGGTCTTGGGAATCCCTACAAAACGGATATCTGTCCCCTTTTGTGCGCCATAGCGGGACAGCTTGCTGACCGTATCCATGGAATCATTTCCTCCGATATAAAAGAAATACCCGATATTCAGTTCCTGGAATTTTGAAAAAAGCAAAGGATACACCTGGGAAGATAAATCCTCCGGCAATTTGTACCGACAGGAACCAAGATACGCAGCCGGAGTGACCCGCAGCCGTTCTAAGTCCTCTGAAGACAATTCCTTTCCCATATCCATATACCACCCCTCCAGAAAGCCTTCGATTCCATGAACCATGCCGTAAACGGTTTCAATATGGCCGCTTTTTTCCAGACCTTCCCGAATCACGCCGCACAGGCTTGCATTGATAACCGCAGTAGGACCTCCTGACTGACCTACAATTACATTTTTCTTCCCCATCTTACCCAATCCTTTCGTAAAAATATTTTTCATTTTTTTGTATAAGCTTCCCAAAAAGGGGGATAATGAGATTAGTACCAAAGAAAAAAGAAATACTTATCCTCCCCTTTTTGATACCCTGTCCGCTGCCACGGTGCGGCGGACGGGGTATTTTTTATTTTCATTTTCTCTGCCAAGCTCACTCTATCTGTTCCACCACAACTCCATCATAGAAAAATTTCAGGATTTCTTCATATCCGATCCCTTCCCGCGCCATTCCCTGAGCACCGTTCTGGCTCATTCCCACTCCATGTCCAAAGCCGCCTCCATGAATCTTAAACTGCTTCATTCCGCTTTCATTGGTTCCGGCCTCCTCCACTGTCAGAAATCCGCTGGGCAGAGAACTGGCCCCGCTGGAAGTCTTTCCATTTTTCAAATGAATGGTCAGCCTTGCATCCCCCAGTGCACTGCGGATCCGATCCTGGCCGGATATGGTTTTCTCCCCCTGGCTGCCCTTGACCAATAAAGTCTTTGCCACTCCGCTTAATCCCCTCTCTGTAACCTGTATAGATTCCACAGTTCCTATCCCTTCAATATTTTCCGTTAAAATGCCTGCGTCTGTAGTTACATTCCACCTGTAATAAGGAAACGAAGAATCATAAGCCGGATAATCCATCTGCCGGATAAATGCCGCAAAAGCTTCATCAGAACTAAAATCCACACTTTTTCTTCCGGGCTGGAGAACCGCATTTTTCAGATAAGGCGTAATGCCCGGATCACCGCCCCACACACCGCCGTCCGCCGTAATGCCGCAGGACGTAGAAAAATAATAAGTGGTAATGGGCTCTCCCTCATACAAAAGCATCTGTCCGTATGTTTCATCTACTGCCTCCGAAGTACGAGAGTCCTCCTGTGCATTATTATATACCTGAAAATTGGTACTGTCATCCACATGGGCTCCGTACTGCTGATAGGTATTGCTCTGAATCTGCATATAGGCAAAGGTTCTGGCACATACTGCCTGGGCTTTCAGCGCTTCCTTCTCATAGCTGGGAGGCATCTCACTTGGAATTACCTTTTTTAAGTAATCCTCCAGATAAAGCTCATTGATCAGCACCAGTCCTTCTTCCGCCGAAACCAGCTCCAGCCGCCCCCCATAGGAAGGCTGCCCGTGAGAACGATTTAAAGAGCTGACCTTCACCTCTCCTCCGTCTTCTGCCGTCACCAGCACCCGCCCTCCGGCAAGCCTTTCATCCCCGGGCTGAAAAACCACCTCCTGCCCAGCCTCGATCCGCTCCTCTTTGTCTTTCTGAACCAAAGTTAAAGGAGTACTGCCGCAAAGAGTCACCTGGTCATGAACCAATCCGCCAAACCCCTCTGACATGATCAGAACCCGGATGGTTCTTGCATCAAACTCCCGAACTGTCAGCACGGCACAAATCTTCCCTTTTGCTGCCACAAATTCCTGAATGTCATATCCAATCAAAAGATCCTCCAGCTCCTGCCGCTTTAGGCCGCCGTAGGTCTTCAGCACTTTATACTCCTCATCAAGCGGCACCACGCCGTACCCCTCGATCTCCACCCCGTCCGGCTGAACGGACAAAAGCTTTCCTGTAATCCTCTCTCTCTTAACGGAAACATGTGTAATCTTCCCGTCCTTCATCTGAAGATCTGCCAGATTATGTAAATACTCGTCTGTATTTTTTGTCTTTTTTGCAAATGGAATCCGCCGCTCAATGTCTCCCACATATACCAGCAGCTCCTCCTCGTTCCCATCTATCAGCCATACATTCCGGTATGTAATCTCCTGCCCCAGATCCTGAATCACATGGATCAATTCCTTGTCCCGCACATAAACCTCCAGCTCATGATCCATATATCCATCCAGAGCCATACCTTCAAACCAGATCATTCCCTGGCTGGTATGGGCCGCCCAGGACGGCGTACCCGGCACATTGTCAAGGGTTCCATAAATGCAGATATTTTTCCTCTCTACTGCCTGGGCCCCGTCCACATTCTTTAAAAGAGAATCATAAAAGAGCCACCACAATTCCTCCGGATATGGTTTGTCCCGATTCTTTTTTGTCACCGCAATCCGTTCCCCAAGCTCCGGGGACAAAGCCCTGACAATCTGTCCGGCCTCGCCATAAGTTAAGTTTCCCTGAGCACATTCCTCCCCGGCCGGCGTCTCATCTTCTGACAGGAACCCGTTCTCATAAAGGTAATCCATATAAGGCACATACCACTGCTCCACGGATTTAGCCGGAAAATGAGATGCCCCAAATTCTTTCTGCCACTCTTTTAGTTCTGTTGGTGACTGCAGAACAAGAACCACAGATTTAGCTGCCAAGGCCCTGGAGATTCCATCCCCTTCCTGTTCATGAAAAAGAATCACTGCCACAAGTACAGCCACCATCGTTGGGATCCCGAACAGCCACCCGATCAACGCCTTCTTTTTTTTGCACTGTTTTCTACTTTTCAATGTAGGTTTTATTCTCCTCATCGATATAATTCAGGTTCTCATATTTTTCTATATTCGCTGAAAGCTTCTTTTTCCCTAAAAGCCAGGTCACAAACTCGGTAAGCAGCTTATAGAACACGGCAAAGGTAGGAACTCCGATAATCATACCCACAAAGCCAAACAGCCCTCCAAACAGCAGAATCGAAAACAGCACCCAGAAGCTGGAAAGCCCTGTCGAATCTCCTAGAATTTTCGGACCCAAAATATTTCCGTCAAACTGCTGCAGCAGCAGAATAAATCCCAAAAACCAGAGACATTTCACCGGACTGTCCAAAAGAATCAGAAACGCACTGGGAATCGCTCCAATAAACGGCCCGAAAAACGGAATCACATTAGTCACCCCCACGATCACACTGACAATCAGCACATAGGGCATCCTCATAAAGTTTAAAAGCACAAAGCACAAAACCCCGATAATCAAAGAATCCAAAAGCTTACCGATAATAAACCCACCAAACACCTTGTGCACATATCGTCCCTCGTCCAGTACTTTGTTGGCAATTTTCAGAGGAAAGATTCCATATAAAATCATTTTTATCTGGGTAATCAGCTTTTCCTTCATATTTAAGAGATACACCATCACAATGATCCCAATCAAAATATTTTTGAAAATATTCAGTGCGCTGAAAATCCCGCTGGACACGCCGCTGATAAATCCAAAGATTTTTCCCACATTAGAAAACTTCGGAACCACATCACTGCTCAGCCATCCCTGCAGCTTTATCACTGCCATATTATAATATTCCATCACAATGGCTTCCAGATCCGGATTATTGGCCAGAAGCTGTTCTAACTTCATCTGCTGATTGTAAATATTGGCAGGCAGGCTCTCCACCAATCCCTTCACACTGTCCCATAACTGAGGCAAAAGCATAGAGGTCAGCCCTACCACTACCGCAAGAAGCACGATCACACTGGCAGAGGTTGCCAAAAAATCTCCTAATGCCTTTCTTCCTCTGTCGGATATTTTTCCGCCTTTTGTGCCGGAAACCACAGCATCCCGCACCCAGTTATAAATAGGCGCCAAAAGATAGGCCAGCACTGCCCCATAAATAACTGGCGCCAGAATTTGAAACAGCATCCGGACTCCTGCCTTTACCTGCTCCATCTCTTTGATTATAAAAACAAAGACAACCAGCAGTGCCAATACAATAAATGCTGTCACCCCCCAATATATATATCGCTGATATTTGTCGCTTTTCATGGCTTCTCCTTTTCCTTTTTTAATAACGTAATGCTTTATCTTTCTGCTGTTTATATAGATTACCACAAATTAACAAAAAGATAAAGCAGCGATTTCTCGCTGCTTTTCTCTTTTGTAATCCCAGAAATGCCGGTCTTACTTATTGACGCCTAGCCGTTGCTAGGTGGGCAACCTCACGTAAGCTTCTGCCTTCCACTCAATGGAGGCTTGACATCCACTTACAAATATTGGAATCCCTGTGTCACAGATGTAGGTTCAAAATTGGTAAGGTTGTCGAGCATTCCCAGGAATTACTTCCTTATCTCTTATGACAATGATTATACAACAGGTAAAGAAGTTTTTCAAGTTCCTTTTCTTGCCAGAGCAAAAAAAATCTGATATAATGGCTGACAGTCAAAGAATCTATCGATCAGCAGAAACAGGAGGACTGTAGGTGGAACAAAAACAAAATCCTATTTCCATAAAATCCTTTGAAAGCTGCCGTTTATGTCCAAGATCCTGTGGGGTTGACCGGCGAATCACGGCCGGCTGCTGCGGCTGCACATCCGTTATGAGAGCAGCACGGGCTGCCCTGCATCATTGGGAAGAACCATGTATCAGCGGAATCCATGGAAGCGGAGCCATATTTTTCAGCGGATGCACCCTGCGCTGCTGCTTTTGCCAGAATCATCTCATCAGCCAGGGTTCTGCAGGGAAAGAGCTGTCTGTCCAAGCACTGGCAGATATTTTTCTCCGTCTTCAAGATCAGAAGGCCCACAACATAAACTTGGTCACTCCCACCCAATACCTTCCCCTGATTATAGATGCTCTTGAACTCGTCCGGAACCAGCTTCGGATTCCTGTGGTCTATAACTGCGGCGGATATGAACGAATCGAAACGGTCCACGCACTGAAAGATTATGTGGATATCTGGCTTCCGGATTTCAAATACCAGGATTCTTACCTGTCCCTCAGCTATTCAGGAGCAGAAGACTATTTCTCTTATGCCTCTCAGGCCATCTCTCAGATGATTGCTCAGACAGGCCCTCCCCGTTTTCATACAGAGAAAGCCCTTTCCTCCTCAAACCAAAGCTCCTGCACGATTATGGATCGAGGCGTCATTATCCGTCATATGGTTCTTCCCGGTCATAAAGAAGATTCTATCCGCCTTCTTAGCTGGATGGCCGAAAACCTGCCAAAAGACAGTTATTATATCAGCCTGTTAAGCCAGTATACCCCTTCTCACAAAAGCAGCCGTTTTCCTGGCCTTAACCGACGGATCACTACCTATGAATACGAAAAAGTGGTGGATACGGCCTTAAATCTTGGACTAAATCAGGGCTTTATCCAACAAAAAAGCAGCGCCAAAGAAGAATACACGCCGCCTTTTGATCTGGAAGGAATCTGAGCCGGCCAAATACCTTTTAGACCTTTCCCGATTTTTCACACACAACGAAGGCGGATATCAAAGAACCGATTTTCTCTGATATCCGCCTTCAATGAACATTGTCCATTGGATTGTACCTCGCTTTTCTTTTTTCTGACAGCAATCTTTCTTTTGAATTATGCTGCCCTTTGTACATACTTCCTATGTGCTTTCTATATAAAATTTTTCCCTCTGCATGGCCGCTTTGCCACTTGATATCTATTCCATTTATCCTCTCGTTTATGTTATCATCTCGCTCTGAAACCCCTCGTCTCCACCATACTTTCTCGTCATATAATGGAAGAAATCTCATACAGCTTCTGATTACGCCTGACCTGGATGTCAATCTTTCCTACTATGGCTTTGCTCCTGCAGATTCGTTGTCCTATGTTCCTGTCTGTTTTATATAACAGCAGAAACGAGATTTACGTTTTCGGTGGTCCGTACCTCCTTTACTTAGATTTTTGAGATTCTTCTTACTCTGAAGTCTCTCTTTTGAAGACCTTTTCTGTCTTCTCTTGTCTGTTCTCTTGTTTTGTTGTATTAATAATAACAGATTCCATTTTATTTGTCAATACTTTTTTAAAAAACTTTTTATAAA
>CAJUGD010000045.1 GCA_910586205.1 uncultured Lachnospiraceae bacterium
CAACAGCCTCCACATTCTGCGCCAACTGCTCTATTGTGCCTGT
Source organism: uncultured Lachnospiraceae bacterium (assembly GCA_910586205.1). Lineage (GTDB taxonomy): Bacteria > Bacillota > Clostridia > Lachnospirales > Lachnospiraceae > Brotaphodocola. Next base: position 44 of record CAJUGD010000045.1, read on the forward strand.
GCGGTTTTCCGGATTGGTCTTGAACTTCCTGCCACCGTAGAAACAGCCTGCCGGACAGCGGCAAGAAAAGTGCCGGAGTTAGAGGGTTTCCACTTCCACACACTAAGGCACCCCTATGCAACGAACCTGTTATCAAACGGGGCGCAGCCAAAAAACGTGCAGGAACTTTTAGGACATTCGGACGTAAGCACAACCATGAATGTCTATGCACATGCCACAAGGGAGGCGAAGCGGGATTCCGCAAAGCTATTGGATAAGGTTGTGGGAATGAGTTAAGCAATGAAAACTGAATAAGAAAAACTTTCCCTTGTAGCTTGCCAATAAGGACAAAAACAAGGGAAATGGATACATATTTTGAGACTGGACATACCGCAAAGCCTTGAAAATAAAGGAAAGTTAAGACAGTTAGTAGACAAACTGGAATTTATTTATAACTTTCTAATTGGAAAAAACATATAATTCTTCCCTGTTTGTGGACAAGTAAAATCGTGGACTGCTCCTACTAATGGAATAGCATTATCTTCCAGATATTTTATTGCCTCTGAAAAGGGAGTAAAGGCAGCAATTCTCCCAGCCCCCAATACACCTGCCCGTCAAGTCCTACCGTCCGCCCGGCACAAACCATAGAATTTAATATCGCCTCATGAGCCGCCTCCGCCGCCCCCTGAAACGCACGGTTAATCAGGGATTCATGAATCACTGACTGCACTGCCAAGTCCTCCCCCGCTGCCATAGGAACCCGGTTAGCCGTACTAAATCCGATCATTACCTCACCGCTCCCATGGCCGGTGTAAGCGCCTGTGCGGGCAATTCCCACCGCTGTCCGGCGCAGAATCCGCCGAAGCTGCCGGTCAGACACCGGAAGATCCGTGGCCAGTATGGTCATAATCGACCCCTGATCTAAACGGGAAACCGCCATACTGCCTTCCTGGCTCTTTTGCAAGTTTTTTATCTCGTCCTGGGCCAGTTTTTCCAAATCTCCCTTTTCCCTGTTATCCTTTCCCGTATCTCCTTTTTCCTTCTCCCACTTCTCCTTCAGCTCCAGAATCCTCTTTCCCACCAAAACCCCATCCAGCACAAAATCCTCCGTGGCGCCAAAATTGGACTGCACCAGCACCCCGATGGTATACTCCTTCCCATAAAATTCCACCACCCGGGAGGCAGACCCGATACCGCCCTTAAGCCCATAGCAGATTGTCCCCGCCCCGGCGCCCACATCCCCCTCTGCAAAATCCACCTCTGCACAGGCAATGGCATCCCACACATGCTCCGCCCTCACCCCGCGTCTTTCAATGTGGTTGATATGGCAGTCATTACACTCCCCCACCACCGGATTCAGACTTTTGACCGGAACCTGCTCCCTCTCACACTGCCGGATCACATGCTCTGTCAAGGCATCCCACACCACCCCCACATTTAAGGTATTGGTAAGAGCAATCGGCGTCTCCAAAGTCCCCAGTTCATCAATCTGAATCAAACCGCAGCTTTTCCCAAAACCATTATGAACATAAGAAGCCGCCACATATTTGCTGGCAAAAGCATTATCCTGCCCCGGAAGAATCACCGTAACCCCAGTATGGTTCTCCTGGTTTTTAATGGTACTATGCCCCACCAGCACCCCGGCAACATCCGTAATCTTATTCCCCTTTCCTGTCCTCATCCGTCCCGGCACAATCCCAAAATCCCGAATCCGCTTCTGTTTCATAGTCCTTTTCCTTTCCTGATTCCTATTCCCATTCGTTTATTTTGTCCTCTTGCCCACTAAAGATAAGTCCACAATAACATCAACCATATAAACTTCCTCTACTTAATCCGAAAAACCCGGCTCTCCTCCCCGGCCTTAAACGACAGGAAAACATGCTCATCCTCCTGCATAATCCCCTCCCCAATATGGAAAATCAGCCCCCCGTTCTTCACTTCCCCCGGCTCTACCGAAGCGCTGGCCAAATCTGACATCCCAATCAAATCCACTGGTATATAGCGGTGTCCTCCTGAGGTTATCAGATGTACCATCAAATCCTCATTGGTGCCAATCATACTGAGAAAAGACGTTTTCTCCGCCCCCAGATTCTCCACATCCATATCCATATACGCAAAAACCTTATCCTCATCCGCTTCAAAATACATGGTGCTGCTTTCCAGCCGCTTCTTCTCCTCCGCCTGGTTTAAGGTAATCCCCCATCCCTTGATCTCAACCCTGTCGCCGAAAGATTTCACATCCGACCGGAGAAGATATCCCTCCACCTCCTGCTGAATCTCCCGAACCCGCTCCTGAGCCATTTGAAGTTTCAGGCCGGACTCAATCTCCACCCCTGTAATCCGCTCAAGGATCTCTGTCGAAATACTCTCCTCATCCCCGGCAAACTCCGAACTGGCAATTGCCCTTCCCTCCTCACCATCCTTTGACCAATAGACCACCGGCCTCTGGCTAAAGGCATGTCCCAAAGGCGTCACGCTTCCCGAATACTTATGCTTCTCCCGATCTTTCAGATCCTCCCTCTCCTCAAACACCAGTTCAAACCGGTAATTTTCTTCTCCCCTGGCAAGGGTAAAACAATTCCCATCCGCCGCCGGCTCCCAGCCCTCCTTCTGTGCCATGCGGTAAACCTGAGCAAAATAGAGATTATTAATATCAAAATCCGGATATTCCCTGGTCTCATCCCCGTTAATAACCGTGATTCCGTTGGTATCCTTTCTCACAGCCTGTAATTCTTCCTCCGGCACATCCGCCGGAATTTCCCCCAGGAAATACCGTTCCAAAAACATCAGATAATTGGTTTCCAGATACTGCTGCATGGACTCCTTATCATGGAATCCGGTAACACTGTCCGGAATCCGGATTACCCCCGGCTGGTATCCCTCCGGCGCAAACCCCTGGATCTCCACCCGGATATTGGCGCTGTTCCACCCATCCCCCACTGTACCCCTGGTAAATTTTGCCGGAAGATCTGCCTCCTTATAGGCATCCGCAATTTGAGCCAGCTTCTCTGCCAGCCCTTCGATCTCTTTGTACCCCTCAATGGTGGCCACCAGCTCCTTCTCCCCTTCTCCCGGTTCCAGAAAAAGATCTAGCTCCCCGGCCTTTTTCAGCACAAAAGCCATGGGCAAAGTGTCGTCAAAGCCCTTGTCCGTATACTCCTCCCCCACAGGATATACCTCAAACTCCAGCTTCTCTCCATCCTTCTGCATCACCCGGTAGGAAGCCTCCTCCCCCTCCCCGGACATCAACTCAATCTGAAATTTCCCGCCGTACCGGTTCTTTAAATACGTTTCCACCTCCGGATAAGGAGATTTATCTCCCATGGAAGAACAGCCAGACAGGCAAAATGCCAGGCACAAGAAAGCCGCCGCCAAAAGCTTTCCCCCCTTAAGCCCTTTTCCCCGAAAATCTCTGCCACATTTTACAATCCTTTTCATAATCTTCTCCGTTCTGCAGTATAAAATGCCTCTAAAGCTCTCTGCCCCCCTTGCCTTTCCCAGCACAAACAAGCTCTCTGTCTCCTGGCTCTCCCGCCTTTTTCAGAACAAAAGCAATCAGAACAAAATCAACCGGACAGGTATCAGCAGCCCCGGTAAGGAACGGCCAGAAAGCCCTGTTATCACACCAAGGGACAAAACCGCCAAAAGCCCTCTGTCCCATAACCTTTTACTCCTTTTTTCATTGATATTCCATCAAAACCCTACAGACCAATCTCCTCCATATACTTATCCCGCAGCTTCTTCACCAGCTCCGCGTTCTTCATCCCCACAGCCTTTCCGTCTAATTCCATGGCACGCATGCTGGGATGGCTGGTGCTGGACACAATAATTTCTTCCGCCTCTGCCATCTCCTTTAGGGTAAATGCTCTCTCCTCCACCGGGATTCCCAGTTCCCCGCAATACCGGATCATATGGTTCCTCTCCGTGCCCGGCAGAATCAGGTTATCCAGAGGATGGGTGACAAACACTCCGTCCTTGATCAAAGATATATTGGAGTGAGATCCCTCTGTCACATATCCGTCACGGACAAACACTGCCTCGCTGCACCCGGCCTCCTTGGCCTTCTGGGCAGCCATAACATTGGGCAAAAGGTTCAAGGTCTTGATATTGCAGTGAAGGAAACGGGTATCCTCCACACTCAAAAGCCGGTACTCATCCGACATCTCCACGCCCTTCCAAGGCTTGCTGTACACATAGAGATTACTGGCAGCCCCCTCCGGGAACAGATGGTTTCTCGGAGATGAGGCACGGGTAATCTGCCAGTACAAAAACTGGCAGGGACTCTCCACCTTAAGCGCTAACTCCTCCAAAAGATGCCCGATCTCCTCCTTTGATGCCGGCAGCTCAATCCTTACTAATGCAGCACTGTTTGCCATCCTGTCCAGATGGTCGTTCAGGGCAAAGATCTTGTGGTTAAACACCATCGCCACCTCGTAGATACCATCCCCAAAGTAAAATCCTCTGTCATTGGCCGGTATCATCATATCCTCAATCGAGGTGATCTTTCCATTGTAATAAGCCAGGTTTTTCATTCGTTCCATAACAATTCCTCTCCTCTCACGCTTTAACGCGGCATATATTTTTCACTGCTGCCCCCAAGCCGGGCAGAAACATGTCCTGCCGTAAACAGCAGCAATCTTTTATTCCATTTCAGTATACGATTTATGATTTCGTTTGTAAAGAGAAAAAGGAGAACCCCTCTGTAAAGAAATTCCCTCAGTTAACATTTTTGATACTTTCCCATACATAACCACCTTTTCAAAAATCTTTCTTCCGTTATAATAAAACTACACAAAAACAATGACACAGACAACCACGGCAAACATTACACAAGCAACAGCGCTCACCAAAGGCAGCAATTATTGCCGCCTGGGTGCTAATCTGACAAAAATGGAGGTACATCAACATGGCAATCCTTTTTCACGAAGCTGCGAAAGAGTTCCACCTGTACAATAACACCATCAGCTATATTATAAAAATCTTAGACAACGGCCACTTAGGCCAGCTCTACTTCGGATCCAGAATCAGCGACCGGCCGGATTTCGACCATCTGCTGGAATCCTGCTACCGCCCCATGGCTTCCTACCAGTCCGAAGGCTATGCTTTCTCTCTGGAGCACATCAAGCAGGAGTACCCGGTCTATGGTACCACGGACTTTAAGCTTCCTGCCATGGAGATCCTGCAAAAGAATGGCAGCCGCATCACCGACTTTACTTATCAGTCCCACCGCATCTATTCTGGCAAACCGGGATTAGAAGGGCTGCCCGCCACCTACACCGAATCAGACGAGGAGGCCGATACCTTGGAAGTGACTTTAAAAGACGAGCTCCTGGGTTTGCGGCTGATCCTTCTCTACACTATTTTCAGCGAGGAAGGGATCATAGCCAGAAGCGCACGGTTTGAGAATCCTACGGAAGATTCCTTTGACATCACCAGAGCCATGAGTCTCAGCCTGGATTTGCCGGACTGTGATTACGACTGGATTCAGTTCTCCGGTGCATGGTCCAGAGAACGTCAGGTAAAAACCCGCCGTTTAGAGCAGGGCATCCAGTCAGTCAGCAGCACCCGCGGCCATTCCAGCAACACCCACAATCCTTTTGTTGTGCTGAAGCGTCCCACGGCAGATGAATTTCAGGGCGAAGTAATGGGCTTCTCCTTAATATACAGCGGCAACTTCCTGGCTCAAGCCGAGGTAGATACCTACAATGTAACCCGTGTGATGCTGGGCATTAATCCCTTTGGATTTACCTGGCACTTAGCTCCCGGCGAAAAGTTCCAGACCCCGGAAGCCGTAACCGTTTACTCCCAACAGGGATTAAACGGCATGAGCCAGACCTTCCACCGCCTGTACCGCAGCCGCTTAGCCAGAGGAGAATGGCGGGACAAGGTCCGCCCGATTCTTTTAAACAACTGGGAAGCTACCTACTTTGACTTTGACGAAGACAAGCTGGTGGAGATTGCCCGGGCTGCCAAAGCAGACGGTGTGGAGCTGTTCGTGCTGGATGACGGCTGGTTCGGAGCCCGCAGCAATGACTATGCCGGTCTGGGAGACTGGTACGCCAACAAGGACCGCCTGCCAAACGGCATCAAAGGCCTGTCGGAAAAGATCGAAGCCCTGGGTATGAAGTTCGGCCTGTGGGTGGAGCTTGAGATGGCCAACATGGACAGTGATCTTTACCGCGCTCATCCTGACTGGCTGATTCAGACCCCGGGACGCCCCCTGTCCCACGGAAGACACCAATATGTGCTTGACTTTTCCCGGACCGAGGTAGTTGATCATATCTATGAGATGATAGCCCAAATCCTGTCCGAGTCCAAGGTTTCTTATATTAAATGGGATATGAACCGCTCTATCACCGAATGCTACTCCCTGGCTCTGGCTCCTGAGCGGCAGGGGGAGGTATTCCACCGTTATGTTCTGGGGCTGTACTCTTTGTATGAGCGGCTGACTCAGAATTTCCCCCATATCCTGTTTGAGTCCTGCGCCTCCGGAGGCGCCCGGTTCGATGCAGGAATGCTTTATTACGCTCCTCAGTGCTGGACCAGTGATGATTCTGATGCAGCAGAGCGGATCAAAATCCAGTACGGCACCAGCTTTGGTTATCCGGTCGTCAGCATGGGCGCCCATGTATCTGCTGTGCCTAACCACCAGCTCAACCGGATCACGCCCTTGTCCACCCGGGGTAATGTTGCTTTCTTCGGCGCCTTTGGCTATGAGCTGGATCTGCAGAAGCTGACAGATGAGGAACGAGAGATGGTCCGGGAGCAGATTCATTTCATGAAGCGTTACCGCTCTGTGATCCAGTTCGGTACCTTCTACCGGCTCCAGAGCCCCTTTGAGCACAATATCGCCGCCTGGATGGTGGTATCTGATGATCAGAGGACAGCCATTGTAGGATATTATAAGATTTTAAATGACGTAAACTGCGAGTACCGCCGCCTTCGCCTAAAAGGCTTGGATCCTCAAAAAGTCTACCGGGTCGATCAGACCGGCATGTGCCACGGCGGCGACGAGCTGATGCACTTAGGCTTGATCACTACCGACTCCTCAGCCGGACAGCCTGCCAGCGGACAGCCTGAGGAGGGCTTTGAGGTCTGCACGGACTTCTGGTCAAAGCTTTATATTCTGACCAGCAATGAAAACTAAAATCAAAAAAGGATTTGCCCTGCTTTTCAAGTTTCAGCAAAGGGCAAATCCTTTAATTTTCTCTGTCAGGCTTAGCATCGGGCCGCAGGGCCGCTGCACAGACTCTGCAGCTCCCTCTGCAGCCGCTCTCGATAGGCCGCTGATACGGAGCTTCTGTACTTGGTCGGCGTAACCCCCATCCTCTTCTTAAAAATCGCTGAAAAAGCCGCCGGATTCTTAAAACCGCAGCTTTCCGCTACCTCCTCAACCGGCTGCCCGCTCAAAGTCAAAAGCTCTGTAGCCCGGGTAATGCAGAAATTGGTCAGGTATTCCTTGGGCGGCACTCCCAAAGTTTCATTGAAAATCTGATACAGATATACCCGGCTCACCGCCACCTGTCTGGCAATGTCCGCCACCTGAAGCCCCTCTGAAAAATGCTGCTGGATATATGCCACTGCCTCCCTTAGATAACGGTTGGTATTTTCCCGGTGGTGATCCGGATCATACTGCTGCTCCGGCTGTTCTTCCCCCAAAAGACAAGATAAAAACTCATAAAACAGCCCGTGAAGGTAAAATTCATTTTTCAGACTGTTTTTGTTATGTTTTAACATCTCCATCACCAGTTCCCCAATTCGCTCCTTCTCCTTGCTTTTAAATACCAGATGATTATGATTTAACCCCATCCGGTACAGGTATTCCGGCGCCCGAGGCCCGGAAAACCCCACCCAGACATACGTCCATGGGTTGTCCGGACATGCGTAATAAAAGGTCACAGTATTGGGTTCAATGAGAAACCCCTGCCCTTCCTTCACATGATAACGGCTGTCTCCTACCACATACTCCCCTTCCCCCTCCAGTACATAATGAACCACATAATTAGGACGCACCGCAGGGCCAAAGCGGTGCAGAGGGTCACATTTCTCATATCCGCAGAAACACAGATAAAAATCCTGGATCTGACGGTTGGTCAGCTGAAGCACAATCGATTGTTCCATACCATTCTCCATATTTGCCTGTATAAACATAACCATTCACACCCGTGCGGACAGCTTCCTCCGCACAAGCTGTAAGCAGCAAAAACAACTGCGCCGTCACGCAATCGGCGGCTGCTTCTCCGTAAAGTGATCCATGGTCTCTTTATGACTCCTGTAATTTTTAGGGCTTAATTCAAATTTCTTTTTAAATGCTTTGGAAAATGCAAGAGAATCTTCATATCCTACCGCGGCAGATACCTCTGTCACCGGCAGTTCCGTAGAAATCAAAAGATTTGCCGCCTTGTGGAGCCTGAAATCCATCAGAAATTTCTGGGCTGACAGCCCTAGCTCCTTCTGAAACACATGGTTCAGATAGGTGCGGCTGATTCCTACGTAGTCGGCTATATCCGACACATTGATCCCATAGCTGTGCTTCCATTTCACATAATCAATAGCCTGCTCCACGTATACGTTACTGCTGTAATCGTAACGTCCGGATCCGCTTTTCTGGTTTAAGTAATCATGGTTGTAATTCTCTACCAGAAGGGCTAAAAGCATCATTAAGGAAGCATTGCGCTTTAGGTCATTGGAAAAGGAGAGCTGTACGGAATTTAAAACCATGTTGACCTGCTCTACCACCTGGTCCCGATTTTTAAAAGGCAGTACATATGACTGTCTGGAAAAACCGCAGTTTTTTAAAATTGCCTCTGCCCGGATCCCGTCAAACCCCACCCAGGCATAGGTCCAGGGATCCTCCGGGTCAGCCCCGTAGCGGTTCTCCTCACCGGGGCGAATCAAAAACATCTGGTTTGCCGTTAAAAAATAAGTGATTCCGTTGGCTGTGTAGGACCCTTTCCCCTCCAGCACGAAATGAATAATATATTCCTCCCGAATCGATCTTGCAATCGTATGAGTGGGAAGGCAGTGTTCCAATCCGCAGTGAATCAGATACAGGTCCATATACGTTCCCCGCAGATGCTCCAGGCAGCGGAATTGAGCCGAATCGGTATACTTGACATTTCTCATAAAATTCATTCCTCCAGTTTTTTAGTAATTTTCAACAATGGTCTATGACTTTAACACTGGAAAACCGATTTTACATTTAATCATATTATACACCAAACCAATTCATTTTTCCATATCCTTATTCATTTTTCCATGTTAAAAATATCACTTTTACTGTCAGTTATCCATAGACAATATTGTCGTCTTTTCATATAATTAATTCAACAAATTAAGTCATTATGACGAACATGGGAGGTAATCATCATGAAGAAACGTAACAAATTCCTAGCTATGGGCCTTTGTGCGGCTCTGACAGCAACCACTTTAGCCGGTTGCGGCGGCAGTGCAGGAGGCGGCGGAAACGCAGGCGGAGACAGCGCCGGCGGCGGCAATGGGGGGGGCGATGCCGGCGGCAAGCTGACTGTAGCCATCTGGGATAACGGACAGCAGCCCGGACTTCAGAAAATCCTGGATGAGTTTACTGCTTCCACAGGGATCCAGACCCAGCTTCAGGTTATTGAGTGGAACAGCTACTGGACGCTTTTGGAGGCAGGCGCTTCCGGCGGTGACATGCCTGACGTATTCTGGATGCACTCCAACGAGGCAGTCCGCTACATGTCCAACGGCATTCTGCTGGACATCACCGACAAGGTCAATGCCAGCGAAACCCTGGAACTGGACAAGTTCCCGGAGGATTTAAAGAACATGTACACCTATGACGGCAAGATCTATGCACTTCCCAAGGACATGGACACGGTTGCTATCTGGTACAACAAGGATATGTTTGACGAGGCCGGTATCCCCTATCCGGACGGAAGCTGGACCTGGGATGAGTTCTATGATATTGCCAAACAGCTCACCAAGGAAGACGGCAGCCAGTTTGGATTCTGCGCTAATCCGTCCAATGAGCAGGATACCTGGATGAACACCGTGTATACCTTAGGCGGATGCGTGTTAAACGCAGAAGGCAAGTCCGGATTTGACGATCCCAAGACCGTCGCCGCTATGGAATTTGTTGACAAGCTGGTAAAAGAGACCATGCCTCCGGCATCCACCATGTCTGAGACCGGCACGGATGTACTATTCGGATCCGGCAAGGTTGCCATGATCAGCCAGGGTTCCTGGATGGTAGCTGCATTTAAGGACAATGAATACATTGCCCAGCACGCAGACGTAGCCAGACTTCCCAAAGATCCGGAAACCGGAAGAAGCATTTCCCTGTACAACGGCCTTGGCTGGTCTGCTTCCGCAGGCACCAAGAATCCGGAAGGCGCTTACAAGCTGATCGAGTGGTTTGCCTCCAAAGATATGCAGCAGAAACAGGCAGAGCTTGGCGTGACCATGTCTGCTTATGCGGGTGTATCTGATGCATGGGTCAACAACACCGATTTGTTCAATCTGCAGCCCTATCTGGATGCTATGGATGACGTAGTGTTCCGTCCTACTACCAAGTCTACCCTGGCCTGGTGGAACCCCATGGTTGAGGAGCTGAAAAAGCCCTGGAACGGTGAGGAGGATATGGCTACTGCCTGCGCCAACATCACAAAGATTATGAACGAAAAGATTGCAGAAGAAAACTAAAAGGCCGCATGCTTTGGTTCTTTGCAGGCAGTCCGAATACCATTGTTTTCTATTTATTTATAGAAGGAATCCGGACTGCCCGCGGCAGAACCGCAGCACAAAATCAAGAGAAGGGGTGAACTTGTGAGCAACATCAAAAAAGGAACCAGCCGGGAGCGCAATGAATTTATGTGGGGATGGCTCTTTATCCTTCCCACCATGTTCGGACTTATTATCCTGAATATTATTCCGATTTTCCAGACCATCTGGCAAAGCTTTTTCAAAACCGGCGACTTTGGCAAAGGCAACATTTTCATCGGAGCAGAGAACTATATTCGTCTGTTCGGAGACACTGAGGTATGGCAGTCTGTACTGAACACCTTTAAGTATGCGATTGTGGAAGTTCCGTTCTCCATCGCAATCTCTCTGGTTCTGGCAGTTTTGCTGAACAGGAAAATGAAAGGCGTTTCTACTTACCGTACTATCTTCTTCCTTCCCATGGTTGCAGCTCCCGCTGCAGTGGCAATGGTATGGAGATGGCTGTTCAACACTGAATTTGGTCTTTTGAATCATGTGTTCGGCGGCAATGTTCAGTGGATTTCCGATCCGAAGATCGCTGTATTCAGCATTGCTGTCATTGGTATCTGGTCCATCATCGGTTATAACATGGTTCTGTTCCTTGCCGGACTTCAGGAGATTCCGAGAGACTATTATGAGGCCGCTGACATTGACGGAGCCAATGGGATTGAGCAGTTCTTCAATATCACCGTTCCGCTGCTTTCTCCCACTATCTTCTTCGTCAGCATCACCAGAATCATCGGCGGACTGCAGGTATTTGACCTGATCTTCATGGTTATGGATAAGAACAACCCTGCTCTTTACAAAACACAGTCCATCGTGTATTTGTTCTATCAGAACTCTTTCGTGGAAAATAACAAGGGCTATGGTTCCACTATTGTTGTACTTTTGATCGCCATCATTATGGTTATCACCGTATTCCAGATGATTGCACAGAAAAAATGGGTTTACTACAATTAGGATTAGGAGGAGGAAATTGTTATGGAACAAAGAGCAAAAATCATGTCAATGGTCATTCATCTCATCCTGATTCTGGTATCCATCACTATGCTGGTTCCGTTTCTTTGGATGGCATTGACAGCATTTAAGTCAATGACAGAAGCTACATCTGTAAATCCTTTCGTCATTTTCCCAAGTGTATGGCGGACGGAGAATTTCAGTACTGTTATCAACAACATGGATTTTCCGATCCTGTACTGGAACACCCTGCTTTTGATTGCAGGACGTGTAATTGCAGCAGTTCTGACTGCTACCCTGGCCGGCTATGCTTTTGCCAGACTTGAATTTAGAGGCAAGAACTTTATGTTCTCCCTGATTCTGTTCCAGATGATGGTTCCCGCACAGATTTACATCATCCCCCAGTATTTGATGGTCAGCAAAATGGGAATGCTGAACACTATCTTTGCTCTGGTATTCCCGGGTCTGGTTACTGCATTTGGTACATTCCTGCTGCGTCAGGCTTACATGGGGCTGCCAAGAGATCTGGAAGAAGCGGCTCGCTTGGACGGATGCAACATCGGTCAGACCTTCCTGTGGATCATGGCTCCTTTGACTCAGTCTTCTATGGTAGCCCTGGGTATCTTCACCGCAGTGTTTGCCTACAAGGATCTGATGTGGCCTCTTATCTGTAACCGTGACGTAATGCCCCTGTCTGCTGCTTTGGCAAAAATGCAGGGTCAGTACACCAACAACTATCCGCAGCTGATGGCTGCTTCTCTGCTGGCTTGTGTCCCGATGATCGTGCTGTATCTGATCTTCCAGAAACAGTTCGTAGAAGGTATCGCAACTTCCGGCGGTAAGCTGTAAAAAACTTTTCACACAAAACACAGGCTTTAAACCTAGAAAAGCCCGCCAAGTCCCAAGGTACTCCTTGCGGTGCGGCGGGCTTTTCCCTTATACCGGCTGAAGGAAAGGGGAACTTATGAATTTTTTCAATGAGGATAATTTCCTGCACCAATTCTTTTTGTTTTTAGGAAAGCTGATTGCGCTGAATCTTCTTTGGATGATATGCAGCATTCCTGTTATCACCATCGGCGCTTCCACTACTGCTATGTATTATTGTACCTTAAAGCTTCACAAGGACAAGGATATTGATGCCATTAAATCCTTTTTCAAAAGCTTTAGAAGGAATTTTCTTCAATCCACCATCATCTGGTTTTTTCTGCTCGTGGCTGCTTTCATTCTGTGGCTGGAACACATTGCCGTCAAAACCATGCCGTCCGGAGCCAGACAGATATTTACCTATGTGCTTGCCGCTGTGGGAATCCTCCTGCTTTTGCTCACTCTTTATATCTTTCCCACTGTGGCCTCTTTTGACAACAAGATTAAAAAGCTGATCAGCCACAGCATATACTTTATTTTCCGTCAACCTGTATATGCCGTTTCTGTCACTGCCATTACATGCCTGCCTATGTATTTTACCATGGTAGATGCAGAGCTGTTTCCTGTGTATTTGTTTGTGTGGCTGATGTGCGGCTTTTCCCTGACAGCTTATGCCAACTCATGGTTTTTGTGGCGGCTTTACCGTCCGTTTTTTCAGGAACAGCAGGAATGAGAGGACTTTTTCCTGCCGAAAAATGAATCGTCCAAAATGCTGCTTTTTTTGAAACTGTCACAAGAAAAACAACAGGGAAAACGGATGAAAAATCCCCTTGACAGTGTCTGTATCTTCTGCTTTAATAGAGAAACTGAACATAAAAATTTTAAGCAATACAATACTTCACATATGGAGGACATAACTATGGACCCAATCAAATTCAATCCGCAAACTCGTGTATTTACCCTGCGCACCCGCTCCACCATGTATCAAATGCAGATTGAGCGCTACGATACCTTGGTTCATTTGTACTATGGCGCCGATTTAGGTGATGCTGAGATCATTCACCGAATCGTAAATCTGGACCGGGGATTTTCCGGCAATCCCTATGAGGCTGAGGATGACAGACGCTTTTCCCTGGATGTGCTTCCACAGGAGTATACTGCAGAAGGCAACGGAGACTATCGTATCCAGGGTATTGAAATCCGCCATCCTGACGGCAGCAACTGCCTGCAGCTTAAATACCGCTCCCACAAAATCCTTCCGGGCAAATACAGTCTTCCAGGCTTGCCTGCTCTTTTTGCCAGGGACGGTTCTGATGCCTCTACCTTGGAGATTCTTCTGGCAGACAGCGTCAGTGGCGTGGAAGTAAAGCTGCTCTACGGCGTATTTCCCCAGTGTGACGTCATTACCCGCGCTGTAGAGGTGATAAACAACGGTTCTTCCCGGATTGCTTTAAAAAAGGCCATGTCCTTGGAGCTGGACTTTCCCAAACGCACTTTGGACATGATTCATTTCTATGGACGTCACAATATGGAACGTCAGACAGAACGCCGCCCTGTATGCCATGGCATTCAGACGATTGAAAGCAAGCGCGGCATGTCCAGCCACCATCACAATCCGGCTGTTATTCTCTGTGACCGGACTGCCACAGAGGATTACGGAGAATGCATGGGGGTTGTCTTTGTGTACAGCGGCAATTTCCAGTGTCAGGTAGAATTAGACCAGGCGGAACAGACCAGGCTTATCATGGGAATCCATCACAGCAACTTTTCCTTCCGCCTGAATCCTGGTGAAAGCTTTATAGCGCCGGAGGCTGTAATGACCTGGTCCGGCAGAGGATTGGAACAGATTTCCCATCATTTCCATGATGCGTTCCGCAGGCATTTGATCCGCAGCAGCTATGTAAACCGTCATCGCCCGGTACTGGTAAACAACTGGGAAGCCACCTATTTCCAGTTTGACGAGAAAAAACTCTACGGCATTGCCAAGGCTGCCAAGGACATCGGCATTGAGCTTTTTGTGCTGGATGACGGATGGTTCGGCAAACGGGACGATGATATTTCCGGGCTGGGAGACTGGTATGTAAACGAAAAGAAAATTCACGGCGGACTTCCTGCTCTTGTAAAGAAGATTCATAACCTGGGCATGAAGTTCGGAATCTGGATTGAGCCGGAGATGATTTCTGAGGACAGTGATCTTTACCGCGCCCATCCTGACTGGTGCTTAAAAGTGCCTGGCCGCAATCCCATGACCAGCCGCGGGCAGTTAAATCTGGATGTATCCCGCAAGGAAGTACGCGATTATGTGATGGGACAGATTTTCCAGGTTCTGGATGCCTGCCATGTGGAATATGTAAAATGGGATGTTAACCGGGCTGTAAGCAATGTTTACTCCTTAAGCCTTCCGGATGACCGGCAGGGGGAGGTGCTTCACCGCCATATGTTAGGAGTCTATGACATGATGGAACAGTTGGTAAGCCGGTATCCTGATCTGCTTTTAGAGACCTGTGCCGGCGGCGGCGGACGGTTTGATGCAGGTATGCTTTACTACTCTCCCCAAATCTGGTGCAGTGACAACACGGATGCCATTGACCGGCTGGAGGTTCAGTACGGCACCTCCTTCCTCTATCCTGTCAGCGCCATGGGAGCCCATGTCAGCGTCTGTCCTAACCATCAAACCGGGCGTACCACTTCCATGGATACCAGGGCTGCCGTGGCCATGTCCGGCACCTTTGGATATGAACTGGATCTGGAACATATGTCAGAGGAAGAAAAAAAGCAGGCGTCTGCCCAGATTGAGGATTTTAAGAGAGTTGAGCCTTTGATTCAGTCAGGGGATTACTATCGGATTACAGCGCCGGGAGATGAGAATAACGCGGTGGTATGGTCCTTTGTGGCAAAGGATAAAAGCCAGGCGCTGGTATTGGGGGTGATTCCCAGAAAGTACGCCAATCCGCCCATTACCCTGATTCATTTGAGAGGGCTGAAGCCGGACAGCCGGTATAAAGAAAAACTGAGCGGACATGTGTATACAGGCGCCGTGCTGATGTATGCAGGCATTCCCCTTCCGGTGTCGGAGACCGATTATCAAGCGGTACGGTTTGAATTTGAAGAAATATAATAAAAATACACGCACATTCGGCTCCCGGCCGTTTGTGCGTGTATTTTTCTTTTACTCCTGTGTCTTTTCGTTCACAGTTCTCTAAATGACTTTTGTGATCATCCTGCGTCACCTGGCTGAAAGTGAACGAGACAAAATCTATTGCAATTACATCTCACCCAGTCCGCTCTCAATAGCCTGGCTGATAGTCTCCATGGCTGCTGCCTCGTCCTCGCCGTCGCAGATCAGAGTGATCTCTGTTCCTGACTTAATCCCCGCTGCCATAACATTCAGCACGCTCTTGGCAATGATTCTTTTCTCCCCACACTCAATCAAAACATCACACTTAAACTTCATTGCAGTCTGGGACAGAACCCCCGCAGGTCTTAAATGTAATCCGGACGGATTCACAACAGTCAATGTCTTACTAAGCATGTCACATCTCTCCTTTTTAATTATATTATAATCCCTCCAATCCATCCCTTCCGGCATGGATCTCTCATTAAAATTTTATTACAAATCCCGATATGTGTCAAGCAAAAACACCAGATTTCCCAGCAATTTTCACAAGTAAGGTTACCCTCAGCGGACAGACAGCATTACCGTTCACAGGCGCTGCGCCTGGAGAATATGCAGCCGCAATAATCCTGCCGGTAGAGCCCATATTTTCCTGACAGCTCCACAGACCTTCGATATCCGTCCTTTTTCTTAAAATCCGAGGGAAGATGCTTCACAGGATAGATCGTTTCCAAAAGCTCCCCAATCTCATTAAGCTTTTCTGCCTTCTTAAGAGGGCTGATAGTCAAGGTTGTGGTAAAATAATCATACCCGCCCTCTGCCGCCAGCCTTGCCGCTTCCTCCATTCTCAGACGATAGCAGCCCAGACAGCGCTCTCCTCCCTCCGGCTCCTGCTCCAGCCCTCTGGCCATGTCATAGAACTTTTCAGGTTCATATGGCCCTGCTTTTAAGTCAATCGGGTACTTTGCAGGCAATGCCTCCAGCAACCGTCTCTGCTCCGTCACCCGCTTTTCATATTCTTCCCTGGGTGATATGTTGGGATTATAGTAAAATACTGTAATCATAAAATACCGGGACAGATATTCCAGCACATAGCTGCTGCAGGGAGCGCAGCAGCTATGCAGAAAGAGCCGGGGAACCCGGCTCCTGCTCTCATTCTGCTTTATGATGGCTTCCAATTCTTTTTGATAATTTCTGCGGTTCATCTCTTTCTCTCTCTAAAAAACTCCTGGTCTGCAGGAACTACAGAAAATCCCGAATCCGCTTGCTTCTCACCGGATTGCGCAGCTTCCGCAGCGCCTTAGCCTCAATCTGGCGGATTCTCTCACGGGTCACATTAAACTCCTTGCCAACCTCCTCTAAGGTCCTGGGATGGCCGTCCTCAAGGCCGAACCGAAGCACAATCACCTGCCGCTCCCTCTCCTTTAAGTCACCTAACAAGGCATCTATGTGCTCTCTAAGCATCACTGACTCAACATTGCCCTCCGGAGTCACCACATTATTATCCGCCACAAAATCACCCAGGTTGGAGTCATCTTCCTCACCAATGGGCGTCTCCAGAGAAGCCGGCTCCCTGGCGATCTGCATGATCTCCATCACCTTCTCCTCTGACATCTCAAGAGCTTCTGCCAGCTCTGCCACTGACGGCTCATATCCCAACTCCAAAGTAAGCTTTCTCTGCATCTTGGACATCTTGTTGATAGTCTCTACCATATGCACCGGTACACGGATGGTACGCGCCTGGTCTGCAAGAGCCCTGGTCACGGACTGCCGAATCCACCAAGTAGCATATGTACTCAGCTTATATCCTTTTGTATAATCGAATTTTTCCACGCCCTTGATCAGACCTAAATTCCCCTCCTGCACCAAGTCCAGAAAGCTCATGCCTCTGCCTGTATAGCGCTTGGCAATGCTGACCACCAGACGCAGGTTCGCCTCGATCAGCCGATCCTTTGCATGCTCGTCACCTTCTGCCTTCCTCTTGGCTAAAACCAGCTCCTCATCCGCGCTGAGCAAAGGCACTGTACCGATCTCCTTTAAATACATGCGCACTGGATCCTCTGTGCCGATCCCTTCCAAAAGGTCCACTGCATCCAGATCAATATCCTCAGCTTCTTTTAAAAAGCTGTCATCCCCGACAAAATCATCATCATCCAGCAGGAGAGGATCCTCCGCCATAAGACTGTCATCAATCAGCGGGATCACATCCACCCGGCGCTCCTCCAGATAACTGTAGATCTGCTCCATCTGATCCGGAGTCAGGTTATCTCCTCTGAAGAAATCATTGATCTCCGCCACATCTAATGCGTTATGCTTTGTTTTGGCAACTTCCACCAGCTTTTTCAGCTTTTCTAAAAAATTGTCTTTTTCCACAGGTAACGTCCTTTCACTTAAGGGTCACTAAGCCTCTACTCAACTTATCATTATATATTAGTAACCCTCAAATTTCAACAATTTTCTTTCTCTATTCTACAAATTTTTTCTTTTTTTCGCTCTTAGGCACATTTCGCCGGATTTCTATTCTTCTGTACAGATTTTCCAGATATACTTCTGTGTGGCTTCCCCCAAATTCTCCGTCCAAAACCCAATCTACCGGCTCATCGCACCAAACCGTAAGGCGGCTTGTCTTAAATTTATATACAAGCTCATTTTTCTCATCCTTTAAAAGCAGGCTGGAAACAATCCCGCTGAGCTCTAACGGCGTCTTGGGCATTCGGATCAAAAGAACCTCAAAAAGCCCGTCACACAACGACACATCCTGGTTCACCAGCCCCTTAAAGCCGCCTACACTGATGGTATTCGTAATCATGCCAAAGATAAAATCCCCCTCATAGGTACATGTTTCGCATTCCACCTTCATAGAATAAGCTTTAATAGAAGAAAGGCTTTTGACTCCTTCCAGCACATATGCCTGATGTCCCAAAAGATTTTTCTTGTCCTGTGAGGTCAGATAGGAAACCTCTGTAAAGGCGCCGAAACCTGCCACATAGACAAAATATCTTTCATTGCAGAAGCTTCCGATATCAATCAGGTAAGGTTCTCCGTTTACCGCTGCCTGAGCGGCTGCTGCCATCTGTTTGGGAATCTTTAGACTAGCTGCAAAATCATTGGTAGAACCGGCAGGAATATAGCCTAGCTGCGGCATCCTTTTAAGCTCCATCATGCCGGAAACAGTCTCATTCAGAGTACCGTCTCCTCCGCTGCACACAATCAGATCCATCTCCTCTCCCACCAAAGCCGCTGCCTGGGCCGCTTCTCCTGACTGCTGGGTAATGTGTATCTGCACCTGATAGCCTGCCTGGATAAAAATATTTAAAATCTCCAAAAGGCGGTTCTTAATCTGCCCTTTACCGGACTTGGGATTTATAATCAGCAGCATTTTTCTGTTTTTCTCCATGCCAAATGCTCACCTCCCTTTCATTATCCTCACTTTATCAGCTTTGTATACCTGCTAAACGCATTGGGTAAAGGATAAATCGTCTTTAATTCCTCCTTTTTCGCTGCAATCAGCCCTTTTGGCAGTTCTCCTTCCACTTTGATCCGGTATCCGATCATATGCCACTCTACATGGGAAAATATATGCTTTGCGTCCGGAAGCTGTTCAATCGAAACCACCTGATCCTCTTTCAGATGAAACACTTGACAAAGCTGCTTCTGATTCCAATGGCCCTCTGCATTGGGAAGCTCATAGAGAGAAGCCAAAAGCCCTGTATCCTCCCGCCTGCACAGTCCCACCAAATCTTTATGCTCCAAAATACACACGGTCCGCTTTTCTATCTTTTTCTTCTTTGGCGGCGCTTTTATCGGAAGCTCACAAGCCAGCCCTGACTCTCTGGCAAGACAAATCCGGCTGACAGGGCACTCCCCGCATTTAGGAATTCCGCCCGGAACACAGACCGTCTCTCCTAGTTCCATCAGACCCTGGTTAAAATCTCCCGCCTCCCCTTTCGGCATCACTCTTTTCAGCAGGTCCTCTGCCTTTTTTTTCACGGAGGACTTTCCGATATCCTCCCTGCTTGCAAGAATTCGGGAAAGAACCCGCAGTACATTTCCATCCACTGCCGGAACATCCTCCCCAAAAACTATAGACGCTATTGCGCCCGCAGTATAACAGCCGATTCCCGGTAATTTTTTAAGTTCCTGATATTGGGGCGGCATAACGCCGTCATATTCCCTGACAATCACGTCTGCCGCCTTCTTCAGATTCCTTGCCCGATTATAATATCCCAGCCCCTCCCACAGTTTCATCAGCCTGTCATCTTCCACTGCCGCTAACGCCGCCACGTCTGGCAGCTCCTTCATAAACCGGTCGAAATACGGCTTCACCGCTTCAATCCGGGTCTGCTGCAGCATAATCTCAGAAACCCATACCTTATAAGGATTAGGCTCTATCCTCCACGGCAAATCCCTTTTATTCTCTTTATACCATGCCAAAAGAGGAGCTGACATTCTCTCGAGACGAGCTTCCTCTGTCAAAGGCCCTTTCTCCATGAAAACCTCCCTGGTTCTGTTCCCGTCCCCCCTACACATATCCATAAATCCCTCGAACAGAAACCTCCCCCGAGATCACAGTCCGCACCATGCCCCCTGTCTCCACCAAAAGCTCGCCTTTCTCATTAATCCCCTGGGAAATCCCCATATATCCTCCGTCAAGAGCCAGCACCTTTACCTCTCGTCCCCGGTTCACCAGCCTTTCGTTATATTCCTCCATAAGAAATCGAAGATCCCCTGACTTTAAAAACTGTTCATAATAAAACTCCCACGCCTCTGCCACTGCTGCGGCCAAGACCGCCCGCTTTACCTTTTTTTGGGTACTCAAATACAGAGACGTAGCCAAATCCCTGATTTCCTCCGGAAATTCCTCTGTCCCCACATTAATGCCAATCCCTACCACCACATAATGAATACATTCCATCTCTGTACTCATCTCCGTAAGGATTCCGCACACCTTTTTCCCCTCTATCACCACATCATTGGGCCACTTAATCTGACCGTCAACCCCGGTCACCCGGCTGATGCCCTTCTCCACTGCCATAGCTGCCACCAGGGTCAGCATAGAAGCACACTCCGGCGGGAAATCCGGCCGCAGCAATAAGCTCATCCATACGCCTGTCCCCTTTTCGGAGATCCAGGTCCGGCCTCTCCGTCCCTTTCCCGCGCTCTGCTCCGCTGCAGCTACCAAAGTTCCGTCAGGAGCCCCTTTTTCTGCCTGCCGCTTTGCCTCCTCATTGGTAGAGTCCACCTGCTCCAAAAATACCAGGTTATGTCCCACCCATCTGGTATTCAAAAGGCTGCGAAGCTCCGCGCCGGTAAACACATCTCCGCTGTCCCCCAGACGGTAGCCCCGGTTGCGCTTTGCCTCAATCTCATATCCGTCCTCCTGAAGCTGCCGGATCACCTTCCACACCGCAGTTCTGGATACCCCAAAAGTTTCACACAGTTCCTGTCCTGATACATAGTCCGGCGCTGCCTTTAATAGTTTTATGATTTCCGTCTTCACGGCTACCTCCGAATCGTAATGGCGCTGACAATACCGATCAATACCAAAACTCCTGCCAGCACACACAAGAAAATACCGCCCATCTTCCTCTTTTTGTCTCTTTTGCTGTTCTTCAGCTTGTACCAGCCGCTGACGCCGTTTAAAAGCCCCGCCAGCCAGAAGATTACCGGAAACAGTATCTGATTCCTTTCTGGGTCTAAAAATGCCAGAACCTCACACACTACAGCCAAAATCCCCACTGCAATATGTAAAAGGTCCAGCATCATCGCCTCGCCGCGCAGGTTCCGCTTCTTATCCTGAATCGCCATGCCTCTCTCCTATCCTGCAAGAGTAGCAGCCATTACCGCTTTGATCGTATGCATTCTGTTCTCCGCCTCATCAAACACTTTAGACTGAGACGACTCAAATACCTCGTCTGTCACTTCCATCTCCGTAATCCCAAACCGTTCTCCCATCTCTTTGCCGATCTTTGTCTTCAGATCATGGAAGGCCGGCAGACAGTGCAGAAAAATCGCTTTGTCCCCTGCACTTTCCATCACCTCTTTTGTCACCCGGTATGGAGTCAGCTCCTTAATCCGCTCCTCCCATACTGCATCCGGCTCACCCATGGATACCCATACATCCGTGTATACCACATCTGCCCCCTTGACTCCTTCTGCCACATTCTCTGTCAAGGCAACGCTTCCCCCGGAAAGTTCTGCATACTCCCTGCACTGTGCAGTCAGGTTCTGGTTAGGGAAATACTTCTTCGGCGCACATGCCACAAAGTCCATGCCCAGCTTGGCACAGCCTACCATAAGGGAATTGCCCATATTATAACGCGCATCCCCCATGTAAACCAGCTTAATGCCCTTCAGCCTTCCAAAATGTTCCCGGATGGTCAGCATGTCCGCTAGGATCTGAGTAGGATGATACTCATTGGTCAGACCGTTCCACACCGGAACCCCGGCATATTTTGCAAGCTCCTCCACAATCTCCTGCCCATATCCCCGGTATTCGATCCCGTCATAAATCCGCCCTAACACCCGCGCCGTGTCTGCAATACTCTCCTTCTTTCCGATCTGAGAGCCTGACGGATCCAGATATGTGCTCCCCATCCCCAGATCATGAGCAGCCACCTCAAACGAACACCGGGTCCTGGTGCTGGTCTTTTCAAAAATCAATGCAATATTCTTGCCTCTGCAGATCTCCGTAAAAATCCCTGCCTTTTTCTTTGCCTTCAGATCCTGTGCTAAATCAAGCAGATATAAAATCTCCTCTGCCGTAAAATCCTTTAATGTCAAAAAACTCCGTCCTTTTAAGTTCATAAAAACTCCTCCATTCTTCATACTCCTCAATATGTATAACTTACTATAAGGGACAATCCCTGTCAAGCTTAAAAAGAAGCAAAAAAGCCATCTCTGCCCGCTGCTTCCAGGCCGAAAATGGCTTCCTTTCTTTATAACTTTGTCTTTATTTTTCTTTTCCGACTTCAACGGCTGCCTTCACAAGCCCTGCAATCCCCTGAAGCTCTGAAGGGATAATGATCTTGGTAGCTCTGCCGTCAGCCGCCGCCATAAAGGCTTCTAAGCTCTTTAACCGCAGCACCGCCTCGTCGGCTCCCGCCTCCTTCAGATACCGGATACCATTGGCATTGGCCTGCTGTACCTTCATA
The DNA here is from genome assembly GCA_910586205.1 of uncultured Lachnospiraceae bacterium. Lineage (GTDB taxonomy): Bacteria > Bacillota > Clostridia > Lachnospirales > Lachnospiraceae > Brotaphodocola. Next base: position 22,856 of record CAJUGD010000045.1, read on the forward strand.
ATGGCCTCTGCCTCACCTTCTGCCTCCTTGATCCGCTTCTCCTTCTCTGCCTCCGCGTGAAGAATCGCTGCCTGCTTATCTGCCTCTGCGTCCAGAATAGCAGATTCCTTCTTACCTTCTGCAACCAGAATGGTGGACTTTTTCTCACCTTCCGCTCTGAGAATGGCCTCACGCCGCTCTCTCTCTGCCTTCATCTGCTTCTCCATGGCATCCTGGATGGCTGCCGGCGGGATAATGTTCTTAAGCTCCACCCGGTTTACCTTAATGCCCCATGGGTCTGTAGCCACATCAAGAGAGGCCCGCATCTTGGTATTGATTGTCTCTCTGGAAGTCAGGGTCTGGTCTAACTCCAGATCACCGATAATATTCCTAAGGGTAGTTGCAGTCAGGTTCTCAATGGCCATAATAGGATTCTCCACGCCATAAGCAAACAGCTTCGGATCCGTGATCTGGAAAAATACTACCGTGTCAATACGCATGGTAACATTATCCTTAGTAATCACCGGCTGAGGCGCAAAATCCACTACCTGTTCCTTTAACACCACCTTTTTGGCCACCCGGTCAATAAAAGGCAGAAGGAAATGGATCCCCACATGCCAGGTTCCCAGGTAAGCGCCTAACCGCTCCACCACCAAAGCATTGGCCTGGGGTACAATCCGGACACAAGATACCAGCACTACCAGAATAATAATCAGCAGAATCAAAAAAATAATGAACATTTCCATATCTTACTTCCTCCTACAACTTCTCAACAATCAGCTTTACACCTTGAATCTCCTTGATCTCCACCATGGTTCCCACCGGATAGGTATCATCAGGCTCCTTGGTCCTTGCGGTCCACTCCTGCCCTGCCACAACCACGCTTCCGGTTCCCAGATCATTGTTAATCTGGGCCGTAACCCTGGCTTTGCTTCCTACCAGGCCGTCCGCATTGGTCTTGATCGTCTGGCTGTTCACATACTTAGCCGCCAAGGGCCTGGTGAGAAACAAAAGCAAGAACGACACAATCACAAATGCAGCCAGCTGAACCTCAATGCTGGTATCAAACAAGGAGAACAGAAACGCTACAATCGCTCCCCCGGCAAACCATACCGTAGTCAGCGCCATAGTCCCAATCTCAATCCCTACCAGCGCCACAAATGCAATCAGCCAGTATATGGGAATAGGTATTGATATCATCCTTCCTACCTCCTTTTTGAAAAAACCTCCACCTTAAGATTATCTGTAAAGACTATTATACTATATTTTGAGGAAGGTTACAATGGTGTTAGAAAAATGTAATATTTTCTCATAAATTGTTTAAGACAAGCGCTCCTCCGGAAAGGATCAGCATAACAATCACAAGCTTTTTCACTGCCCCCTCATTCATCATATTTCCGCTTTTAATCCCCGCAAACAGCCCCGCAAACATGACCGGATATAAAAGGGCGGAAAAGGAAACCGTCCTCCAGGTCAGAATCCCTGCTGCCGCATATAAAAAAATGCGGAAAATATTTTCTACAATAAACACCGCACACATATTTGCCCGGGAGTTCAACACTTGAATAAAGAAAAAATCGCCGCAGGCCCCATAAAGCCTG
>CAJUGD010000046.1:0-18254 GCA_910586205.1 uncultured Lachnospiraceae bacterium
TATTAAAAAATGGAAGAAAAAAGTATATGGTTATCAAAGAAACATTGTACTAGTACTACAGCGAACACTTTAAATTTGCCTGTCTGCTACGAACAAAATCAACGATATGAAACAAAAAATACTGGTTATTTTTCGTTGAAAATCTTTCCAAAGAAGTATCATGGGAAATGCAGAGTAAGCAAAGTTCGCTGTAGTACTAGTGTACTGTCCGGATTATATTCAGGCAAACCTCCTTGCATAAATTTCCATCAGACTGCGTTGTCGGTGGTCAACGATGCCCACTGCATCGCCCCCCTTCTCCGTCTTGCTGATGAAAATTTATGCCCGATAAAACGGGGCACGCTGTCCTGCGGAGTTTCGCCAGATATAATCTGGTCAGTACACTAGATTTTGGTTTATCAAGAAGTGTAAATTTAGATAAAAAACTCGAAAAAGAACTTATTTTACAATCAGATAAGTTCCTTAAAGTAGTTACCCCTCTTGATTATACAAGAATTGATTTTATAGTAACTTCGACTGCTATTAAGTTTATAATTTAATATATGTTGTAATCTAGGTAAACAGTCATCTTTTTGTATATCAGCCAATAGTGTAGGATTATCACAAGAAGATTTAGTTACAAATATTTTTATAAATAGTTTAAAGCGTCAAAAAGTTATCATTTAAAATTTCAATAGAATTAATTGTCCAATATTCCAGAAAGCATGGTGGATAAATTTTATTCCACAAATCAGGAGTATAACTATATGACTTATCCATATTTTGAGTTAATTGGTTAACAATTTTATATGAACTTGTATTTAAGGCAGAATTTGAATATTTTATTACGTTTCCGCAAGCAGAATAAGCCTTTTCATAATTTCCTAGAACATATTCTATTGCTATAAAAGAATAATTTAACTTTTAATCTAGGAAGATTGGAAGATAAAACTTTTCTTTCTAAACCATATATAAGGTCATATACAGATTTATTTTCTCCACGTTTTATATACATTGTTGCTAAATTAAAAGTTGAATATGCAATAGGCATTATTGTTTTAGCGTTGCTTTGTGATAGTAAAAAATATTTTGTTGCCTCAATATAGTTATCATCTATAAGATAGCAAATACTTAGATTATTAGAAGCTAAATGAAGCTGACTTGAATTAAACTGTTGCAAGCCTTCAAAGGCCATTAGTGTTTGATTTATTGCATACGAAGTTAACACATTTTTTAAATTATATTGTCATATTAATTATAGTACCACCAGTTTACAACTTTTTGATTTTTGAAAAATAAAAATACAAACTTAGGCTCTTTGCGGTATAATTTAAGCGACTAAACCAAAATCCACACGAAAGAGAGATGAGTTTGTGCTTATACCATAATTTTATCCAATATTCAATGCTATGTAAGGCGTGAAAAGCCTTGATTTCACTGCATTTCAATATATAATGCTCTGCTAATTTGTGTTAGTTTTTAGGGGTATTTGTAACAAATTTGCAACATTAAAAAGTACATTATTTTGTCAATTCAGCCAGTCGAGAAAGGGCGATAATAAACCATTCCCGATCCGGGGCAGAGTGTGCCCAATGTGTGAAATACCGCCACTTTGAAAAGATCGCATTTCCCAAAATCTGCACATCCTGCACACTACTGCTTATTTTCTTTACATCATCCGCATTATGGAAAGCTGCCGAACCATAAACAGATTCAAAAGCTTTCCCACAGTCCATTTCAAAACCCAATGAAAAGCATTCACTCGCAAAACCTTCTTCCAGTTCATAATCTTGCGTTTCAGGTTTTTTGTATTTTCCCAGCCAGTAAAGTGAAAACTCATGTATTCTCTTTTTATCCACTTCTACGCCTCGTGAACTGTAACACTTTTCTTGCTGGATGACAGCCAAACGCCAGGGTGCTGCATTGACAACACAGGGAAAACATATTATAATAAAAACAAAGAAACCAAGGAAAATATATAATTTGGAAATAGAAAAAGCAGAGGTGATTCGTATGACAGCGTCTAGCAGTTTTCTAGCAGAGAGAAAGATAATCAGCGTATCTACAAAACGTCAGGTTACCATACCCCAAAAATTTTTTGATTTATTAGGTTTTCAGAATGAGGCAGAATGTATCCTGAAAGACGATGGGATTTTTATTCGTCCCGTACACATGGGAGGAAGTGAGTTCGCGGAGAATATTCTGGAGGATCTGATTGCACAAGGGTATTCGGGGAAAGAACTCCTGGAAAAATTTAAAGAGAAAAGCAGGAAAATCCGTCCGGCAGTCGTACAGCTTATAGCAGAGGCAGATGAGATTGCCAAACATGGAAAAGCTACTTCTTTGGATGAATTGTTTGGCACGGAGGCTTGACGGATGTATGAAATACGATATTCTAATACGGCACAAAGATATTTTAAAAAGACAAAAGAGAAAGGGTTAAAAAAGGCATTCAGAACAGCTTTGGAGAGGATAGGGGATGATCCATATTGCGGCACTCTAAAAATAGGAGATTTGGCAGGAATCTATTGTTATGATGTTTTTTATAATCGTACCAATTATGAAATAGCCTATCGAATCTACGAAGATGATGATAAAATTGTCGTTGTTATTATGGCAGGAACAAGAGAAAATTTTTATAATGAACTGAAACGATACCTGAACTAAAATTATGATTCTATATAAGCACCAACATCAGGATTGGTTTCCGTGCTTATTTGGGGGGAATCTATTCACCGAAAAAGGGTAATTAGATCTTTGATATTATGACTTGATTACTCTTTTTATTTGGATTGCTGTTGGAAAAACATATGGGCTGCTCTTGCCGTCAGAACCTATTACAGAAAAATACATCTTTCGGCTGCTGAAATTGTTGGTAACCTAGCAGGCAATGTAACAGCCTATGCTGTGGGCACGGAGATACCGGAAAACGAGGAAAGATCAGCCTTGGATTAGAACAGCCCTAAGGATACCTTGTCTATAGAAAGTTTCTATGTTAATGATACTATCCCTTTAAGACTGCAGGTATCCAAAATCAAAAAACAGTAAAAGGCGCACACACAGGAATTTCTCCACAGAATACAGCCGTTGTACAGGCAGAGTAGAAGGCTCTGAGGCGCAGAACTTATAGGGAACTCTGGAATATCTTTCAGGACGGAAGGCGCAAAACCTGGATGATGATATAGAGCTAATCTATAACGAGTACGACGTGTTTGACAGATATGCCTATATTACCAGGAAACTGGAAACTATCAATGATGGGAACCGCTATGTTGCTAGTGCTGGGATGGTTTTGTATGACGCAGTTGAAATCTTCTGGAATCCGGCTGTGACCAGAGACAGTGGTCATTATGGGTAGGATGAGAGGCTTACCGGCGTGATGGTGATCCGTGACAAAGGGGCTAACAACGTGACAAGCGTATATGTAGGGAAAGGATACGTAGGTACAAAGGCTGAGTATGCCATTTAAAAGGAAGATTGGACAAAGGTTCTCATTGATGGAAACGGAACCGTGATTGACCAAAACTACCAGTATCAAGATAGGATTAATGATAGCGGAAGTGGATTTGGTGCTAAACATCCGGATAAGAAAATTGAAAGCGGGACAGAAGATTCAGGTGGACATGGACGGACAGGAACAACAGTACTTCCCAAAGATATAGCTGTAACTTCGGAAAAGGAGTTACGGTTGTGGAAATTGGAAAGGTGAAGGAACTGTCTGATACTCATATACAGGTTACGGTAATTCCGGCAGATTCAGTTTCTGTAACCCAGGAAGTGCTTCCAAATGTGATGACAGAATCTCCTGAAGACAAGAAAGAGCTGTAGAAGAAGCCTGAACAGACAGAACTAGGGTACGGATCTTCCAGTCATCCAGCCGGAGATAATCATCAAGGAGCATCTTCCATATCAACGGTACAAGGGCCTGAAAATTCCAAGAGCATTAAATTCTTCAATCAAGCGTTCTTTGTATGCGATAAAGTAGTTTTCGCCGCCTGATTTATAACACTCGGCAGCAATACAATCACCGCCAAAAGGGTGTCCATTTGTTTCTGTACATCCTTTACAGTTGCTTTTAAAGTTGCATCCTTTGCAATCAATTCCACAAATTGTTTTCATTTGCATTACCTCCATCAAAATTTATAGATTGTCATATTCATAAATGCTTTTCCAAACTTATATGTTTCCAGCAAATGATTTGCTTATCAATCTGAGATTCCCATTTGTATTTCCACAGCTTCCGGTTAACAACATAAGTTTATCATGAAAACCAATATGGTTTATTATTGCAAATCTGTAATAAGAAACAAACACAGACAAGCCACTCCCATTTCTGAAAATGTCCTGTTTTCCATTGAGATTTTTCTTAAGCTTTTATACCAGACACGTTCTAAACCGCAGGCAACGCTTACAGGCTTTAGGCCGTGATCTATGGAAAGAATGTTATGAAACGTAATGGAAATTCTAGGCTAAATAGACATTTGTGTGAAAAGATAAATGAATGGAATAACTTTACTTGAGGATAAAATTTTCATTGAAATAGCGCAGGAATCCTATTGGATTTAGACAATGGGGAGTTACTGTAAAAGAATTTGACATAAACCAAATCCAGATATATAGATTTGCATTCCGAGAAAAACAGGTATGGATTCAACCAGGCAGGCCGGAATAATAATTAAACAAAGTTTTTAAACAATCAGCACGAATATTTACCTTCACTTATGAAAAACTGCCAAAATTACTTTGATTTTCAAAGTATTATTGATTCTGCCCGGATTCTGTGCTATAGTTACAATAAACACAGCCAATAAACCGATCAAAGAGAGGCTGAGCGGCTATGGAATATGTGAGGATTAAGGGGTGTTATGATGATTACGGCACAGAATACAAAGACTATTTACGATTTGGTACAGAATGCAGGAAGAAACCATGGAAATCACGTTTTTCTCCGTTATGAGGAGAATGACGTGATTTTTGACGTTACGTATGAGGAATTTGCGGCTCAGTGCAGCGCCATCGGCGCATGGACAGCAGGACGGAATGAAACGTATGGCCATAAGGTGAAGGTGGGGCTTTTGGGAAGCAGCAGCCATCATTATCTGGCTGTTCTTTTTGGGGTAATGGGAAACGGCAATACCGGTATTCCTCTGGATATTCAGATGAACATAGAGACTTTTGCCGATTGCCTGAACCGGTCAGATGTGGATATTTTGTTTTATGACTGGGACCATCATCTGCTGGTGGAGGGAGTGAAGGAGAAATGCCCCCATGTAAAGGAATATATCTCTTTGCAGCACGGAAAGCATGTGCCCTGCTCAGATAATATTTTAAAGGAATATGCAGGGCAGGCCGTAACACCCCAGGTATCTCCGGAGGATCTGGCTATGATCCTTTTTACTTCCGGGACTACCGGGCGTGGAAAGGGAGTTATGCTTTCTAACGGAAACCTGATTGACAATACCTTTTGTACCACGGATACGGATCACCCGGAGCGGGAGGTGTACTTAAATGTGCTGCCCATTCATCACGTGTTCTGTATTAACGGAGATGTGCTGATTGTTATGCGCTATGGGGGAACTCTGTGTTTGAACCGGGATATGGCAAAGCTGGCAGCCCACATTCAGTTGTTCCAGCCGTCAGTGATCCGGATGGTGCCCATGATTGCCAAGACACTTTATAATCGGATTGCCATTATGTCCAGACAGACCGGGCAGCCTGTAGGGAAGGTGCGTTCTCAGGTTTTGGGAAAGCAGCTTCACAAAATTATCAGCGGAGGCGGTTATCTGGCGCCGGATTTGGCGGAAAATTACAGAAACTTGGGGATTTCCATTGCTCAGGGCTATGGTATGTCCGAGTGTTCTCCGAAGATTTCCTCTCCGGACTGGAGCCGGCCTGACAAGGTGGCGTCCGTGGGGCGGATCGTGGATCGTTGCCAGGTAAGGATCGTGGACGGGGAGATTCAGGTTAAGAGCCCGTCTGTGATGATGGGCTATTACAAGGAGCCGGATAAGACGGCTGAGGTCATGACAGAGGACGGATGGCTGTGCACCGGAGATTTGGGGTATGTGGATGAGGAAGGATTCCTCTATTTGACCGGAAGAAAGAAGAACCTGATCATTTTGAGCAACGGGGAAAATGTGGCGCCGGAGCAGATCGAGAACTTGTTTGAAGATGACCGGGTCATTGAAGATATCCTGGTGTTTGGTGAGGATGACATGGTGACTGCCGAGGTTTACCCTAACTTTAAATACATAGAGGCAGCCGGAATCACGGATATTCACAGTGTGGTCAGTGAAATTATCAAAAAACATAATGAGGATTTGCCTACCTTTAAACGCATTATGAATTTCCGTATCCGGGAGATTCCTTTTGCCAAGACATCCTCCAAGAAGATTATCCGCAGCCAGTATTTCACCCAAAAGAAAAAGGAAAAGGAAGAATTGGAAAATGTCCGGAAGCCGGAAAATGAACTGCAGACTCAGATTTATGAATGTATTTCTGCGGTATTAGGGCACCAGCGTTTTGGCATTGACACGGATCTGTATACAGTGGGATTGGATTCCCTTGGCAGTGTGATGCTTCTTTCCGATCTGTATGGACAGGCTGGAGTTTCCATGACCTTAAAAGATCTGACGGATCACAGGACGGTTCTGGAGCTGGAAGCATTTATCATGGAAGAAAGAAACCGGGAGCCGGTGGATTTTGCGGTTCGGGATGTGTATCCCCTGACCAACCTGCAGCTCTATTTTGCTTATGTGATGCGGGGAAATACCACGGCCAATCTGCCGTTTTTGTTTAAGCTGGATAAGAGTGTGGATCTGGATCGGCTGAAAAAGGCGGTGGAGGATGTGTTTGACATTCATCCGGGACTGAAAGGCGTGGTTCAGCTTCACGAGGGGGCATTTCACAACCTGCGCCATGATGAGAGGCGGGTGGAGATTCCCATTGCGGATATGAGTGAGGAGCAGTGGAAGGAACACAAAAAGGAGCTGTTAAAGCCATATATGTATATGGAAAATGAGCCGCTGTACCATGTGGGAATCTACCGGACAGAAGCTTTTCGGTATCTGTATTTTGACATTGCCCATATTATGGGAGACGGGATCACCATGAATGTGCTTTTGGAGGACATAAATGCTCTCTATGCCGGGCAGCCGGTGGAAAAGGAGTCCTATACCTTTTTTGAGTATATTCTGGATGAGAAAGATAGGGACGCCAGAGGGCTTCGGACGGAAAATGAGGCATATTTTCAGAAGCTGATGGAAGGCTTTCGGATTCGAAAGAGTATTCTGAATCTGAAGGATTCTTATGACCTGGCAAATGGGGAAAATGCCGTTTTAAAGGGACGGTTTGGAAGCCTGAACCGGAAGAAGCTGACCGGTTTTGGACGCAAGTACAGTGTGTCGGAGAACGCGATATTTTTGACTGCGTACAATTATTGTATCGGCATTTTCAGCAATGAAAAGGATACAGTCAGCACCAGTATCCACAGCGGAAGGACAGACAGCCGCTGGGCCCGCCTGGCAGGTCCTCTGTTTTTGACCTATTATTTCCGGTATACCAATGTGGCTCACGAGACGGTTCCTCAGCTTCTTCAAAAGTCCGGACAGCAGATTATTGACACGATGGGATGTTATATTTCCAATCTCCATGCAGACGAGATGTTTTTCCAATATCAGGGGGATATTTTAAATATTGACCAGATAGGAGGCGCACCGGCCCAGCGGATGAAGATCCAGTTGGATTCCCTGCCATTCCATATGCAGGTCATGTCGGATGAAAACGGTTATTTTTATGAGCTGCGCTATTGGAAGAACCGGTTTGACCGGATGCAGCTTAAGATTTTCCTGGTTTGCCTGGAAACGATTGTGGAGGCCATGCAGGAGGAGACGTCGGTACGGCGCTTAAGAAAACATTTGCCGGAAACGGTATTCCCTAAACATTACCGGATTGCAGCAGGAGCTTTAAACCGGGAGGCAGGCAGTGAGCTGCTTGAGAGTGTGAGCCGGGATACGCGGGTAAAGGTGTATGTGTTTAACGATGAGTGCAGGAAGCAGCCTTTTGGTGCATGGGGGAATCTGTACGTTATGGATCATCCTACCGTTGAATGGGTGGATAAGATTACAAATCCTTATGGGCCGGGAGAACTGTATCAGACTGGCCGGATTGCCAGGATTCTGCCGGATGGCAGTATTGACTTTTTGGAAAACGGCGGCAGAACCATTATGCAGGAAGGGATCATGGGGCGGAATTTCCTGGATCTGGAAAAGCTGGAGCGGATCCTTCGGGGATATGAAGGGGTGAAGCTTGCCCAGGCTTATATCAGATATGGGGAAGGAAATAAGCTGATTCTCCAGGCAGATGTGACTTGGGAAGGGAAGGAGCCGGATAAAGGAGAGATGATGGCTTATCTTGAGAAGCGGTGTGAGAAGGCGCTGATTCCGGGGGATATCAGGATGGAAGAAGCATAAGGCTGGTAAAAGTTATAGTAATGGTCCGTCATAAAAACTTCTTGTAAAAAGTCAGTTTATTTAGTATAATGAAACGAACCTGATATATTAGGTATTTTATGAATGAAAAAGCAGATCAAAGGACACTGCATTTTAAACAGGTGCTCTGCCAGGTTGTGTATGGCAGAGCGCAGATTGTCAGAAGCTGCATTATAAAGCTGGTTCGAAAACCTCCCAGTATAAAAAACTAGGCTAAAAAGACACGCTGTGACTGCAGAGTGCTGCTTTTGCACGGTTTATTCGGAGTTTTTCGGATGCCGTCAGGCAGTGCTTTTTTTGTGCGAATAATTTTAATGGAGAAAAGATGGAAAGAGAAAGAAAAAAGGTAATCATTGACTGCGATCCGGGGATCGATGACAGTCTGGCTTTGATGCTGGCCCTTTCCATGGAAGAACTGTCAGTGGCCGGGATTACCATTGTGTGCGGAAACGGTCCGGTGGACATGGGTTTTTCCAATGGGAAAAAAATTTTAAAGAAAATGGGAAGACTGGATATTCCTGTTTTTAAGGGGGAGGAAAAGCCCCTGAAAAGAGAATATGTCAGCGCTTTGGATACGCACGGGGCAGACGGGCTGGGAGAAAGCTTTTTGCCGGAGGTGCCGGGGTATGAGCAGCCTGTAGGTGCGGTGGAATATATGGAAAAGGAGCTTTTAAAAGGCGGATGTTCGGTGATTGCATTGGGGCCTATGACAAATCTGGCACGGCTCATTGAAAGAGAGCCGAAAGCATTTGCCCGGATAGAGGAGCTGGTTTCCATGGGAGGGAATTACCGCAGCCATGGCAACTGTTCGCCTGTGGCAGAGTACAATTATTGGGCGGATCCGGACGCTGCGTCATTGGTCTATAAGACAGCAGCCCGGATGGGAAAAAAGATTCATATGGCAGGTCTGGATGTGACCAGAAAGATTGTGCTGACACCGGATCTTTTAGAGTATCTTAAGAGGCTGAACCGGGATTTGGGCGAATTTGTCCAGGCAATTACAAAGTTTTATTTTGATTTTCATTGGGAATGGGAGCATTTGATTGGCTGTGTGATCAATGATCCGCTGGCAGTAGCGTACTTTATCGACCGCTCACTCTGTGAGGGCTTTGAGGCCTATACGGAGATTGAGACAGAGGGTATTTCCATTGGTCAGAGTGTGGTGGACGCAGAAGGGTTTTACCGAAAAAAGGCAAATGGGGTGATTCTGACGAAGACGGATCCAGAACGGTTTTTTAAGATGTTTTTTGCCAGGCTTTTAAAGACAGATGAGCAGGAACTGGATTTGCTGGGTCAGCTTGTCCGGCACCATAAAACAGGAGAATTGAAATAAGAGATCAGAAATAAGAAAGGATGATAGAAACATGAATTGTCAGAAAAAAACAGAGATTTCCGTATACCGTCTTTGCCTTATTGGCATGGCAGTGGTTATGAATGTGGCAGGGGCCCAGCTTGCCCTGACGCTGCGTCTTCCTATTTATCTGGACAGTGTTGGCACGGTTCTGGCAGGGGCCATGTTAGGACCGATTTACGGGATGCTGCCCAGTCTTCTCGGCGGGATTGTGCTAGGGATGACCATTGATATTTATTCATTGTATTTTTCACCGGCGGGAATGCTTGTGGGCCTGATGTCCGGTCTGGTCTGGAAAATGCATCTAACAGAGAAGAGGCGGATGTGGCTGGCGGCTCTGTTGGTGACAATTCCGGGAACTTTTGTCAGCTCTGCGATCTGTGCGGTGGTATTCGGAGGGATCACATCGTCTGGCTCCATGGTTTTGGTGCAGCTTCTGGCAAGGACGCCTCTTGGCATGACGGCCAGCATTTTTCTGGTACAGATTGCAACAGAGTATGCAGACCGGTTAATCAGTATTTTTTTTGTGGCGGTGCTGCTGCGAACGCTGCCGTATGACTTAAAATGCAGATGGAAAGGAGAAAGGGGAAATGGGCATTCCGGAAAAACGCTATAGCAGGATTACGAAAAAGCATCCCAGGGAGATTTGTCTTCTGCGTTCTTTTCCCTGTGCATGGGGGAAATGTTCTTTCTGCGATTATATTGAGGATAACGGCAGGGATGAGACGGCCATGGCATCCTTAAACCGGCAGGTTTTGGGACAGGTGACAGGGGAGCTTGGAGCGTTGGAGGTGATTAATTCCGGAAGCTGTTTTGAGCTTCCGGAGCAGACCTTTGAAGATATTTTAAAGGTTATAGAGGAGAAAAGGATTCAGGAAATCTTTTTTGAGTCTCATTGGATGTACCGTCGTTGGACAGCCGGGCTGCGTGAGCGGGTGAAGGTTCCGGCAGTGCTGAAAATCGGTGTTGAAACCTTTGATTATAATTTCCGTCAGAATGTGCTAAACAAAAATGCGGATTTTAAGGAGCCGCAGCAGGTGGCGGAGTATTTTGATTCACCTTGCATTATGGTAGGCATACAGGGGCAGACAAAGGAGATGATTGATTATGATATCTCCTGCCTGAAAAGATATTTCAGGATGGGCACAATCAATGTGTACAATGATAATACTACGCGCATTCGACGGGATCCGGAGCTGGTAAGGTGGTTTATAAAAGAGTATGAATGGACTTTTGGGGATCCGGCGGTGGAAGTATTATGTGAGATCACGGATTTTGGGGTAGGATGAAAACAGTCAAAGACAGATATGCTGAACCTATGGCAATCATAGATTTTTGCTATTTGACTTTCTCTTAAATGGTGCTTATGATTATTTCAAATGCTGTAGTAAACAGGGATTAAGGCTTGGCGTATTGTATAAACGCATGAGGGCCGGAAGGCACAGAAGAAAGAGTACATAGGATAAAGGGGAAGGCAGGAGAGTTCGGGGATGGGTAAATGCAGAAGGCTGGGGACGATATTTTATATTATGGCAAAAATCGGGCTGTTTACCTTTGGCGGAGGGTGGAGCATTATTGCCCAGATGCAGAGTGAGTTTGTGGATAAGAGACATTGGATGACCGAGGAGCAGGTTGTGGATTATATGTCCCTGGCTAAATCGTTTCCGGGAATAATGATTATTAATATGTCTGTGTTTTGCGGTTACACAATGGCCGGCGTGTGGGGCGCAGCGGCAGCAGCGGTGGGACTTTCAGCTCCGGCTCTGGCTGCCATTGCCGTGGTGACTTATTTCTATTCATCTCTGCGGAATAATATTTGGGTGGAAAAAATATTGTGCGGCGTGCGCAGCGTGGTGGTTCCGATCATTGTAAGCGCCTGTCTGAAGCTGAGAAAGACCGCCATCCAGGGTCGGCCTGCTTCTGTGATTTTAGGTATTACGTTTGTGATTTGCGTGCTGAGTGAGATCAATAAGCTGTTTGTGGTCGGGACGGCTCTTATAGCAGGACTGCTGATATGGAGAGGAGAGATTCCGGATGATCTATCTTAGGTTGTTTTTATCCTTTATGAAAATCGGGTTCTGCAGCTTTGGGGGCATGACCATGATTCCGGTAATCAATGATGAGGTGCTGAGATTCGGATGGATGACTCCGGAAGAAGTGATGGATATTGTAGCAGTAGCAGAGATGACGCCGGGGTCTTTGGGCATTAACTGTGCAACCTTTGTAGGGCTGCGCACAGCCGGATTCCCCGGTGCCTTGTGTGCAAGCCTGGGTGTTATGATGCCTTCTCTCACTTTATCTATGGCAGCGGCACATTTTATTTTTCGCCTGAAAGGGAACAAATATTTAGAAAGTGCGCTGCGCGGAGTACGCCCTGCCAGTATGGGCATGTTAGCGGCAGCGGCCGTGACGCTGGGACTGACTACCTATTTTCCGAAAAACACAATTTCCTGGAACATGATTTTGATTGCAGGATTCAGCGGATTTCTTTTGATCAAAAAAAAGCTCTCTATTCCCAAAACGATTTTGATTGCTGCTGCTTTGGGGATTATATTCGGATGATTTTTCAAAAAAGGTCCAAATGCCGTGTAAGGACAGCCCTCGGCCCTTTGCCTGAAAGAATTAAAGAAGGTTGCTGCAAAACGCAATCCTGCATCAAGACAAAGCTGACAAAGCAGATATTCGCAGTATAGGAATATCGTATCTTGCAGGAACCTGCTGTTTTGCGGCAGCTTTTTTCGTTTTTTTATAATTGCTTTCTTCCATCAAAACAGAATAGATTCCATAGGTTTTTTATTATGTATGGTATAAGTGCACAATTATAAGGCGAAAAAACGAGATAAAAATGTAAAAAATATACAAAAAGCACTTGCTATTTTATTGAGAAGTGATTATAATAAGACTCATGAAGCCTGTTTGAAGGAATGTAGGACAGGAAAAATAAGAAAAAGGAGAATGAGAGTATGAAGAAAAGGTTGTTGGCATTGACGATGGTATCGGCACTGGCGGCTACGGCACTGGCAGGCTGCGGAGGTTCTGATTCCGGTTCAAAGACAGCGGACAATGGAGAGTGGAAGTGGGAGCGGAAGGTTGAGATCATCTGTCCATGGGGCACAGGCGGCGGCGCGGATACCACAGTAAGAACCTTTGCAACTGCACTTGAGAAGGAGCTGGGTGTTTCGGTGGTGGTGAATAATAAGTCTGGTGCAGGCGGTGTTACAGGGGTGGAATTTGCATGCAGTCAGCCGGCGGATGGTTATACCTATCTGATGTGTACCCCGTCCCCCATGCTGGCCCAGATTTCCGGGGCTACGGATTATGACGTATATGGCAAGATCAATCCTCTTTGCCAGATGGTGCATGACTGCAATATTTTCGTTACCGGAGCATCCTCACCTTACAATAATTATCAGGAGCTGACTGATTACATAGCAGCCAATCCAGGCAAGGTGAAATGCGGCGTTATGACCATCACGGGTCTGGATGCAGCTTGCGTTGAGGCTGGTTTCGGCGGCACGGTGGAGCCGGTTGCCTATACGGAAGGATCTCAGCTCAATGCAGACGTAATCGGCGGACATGTAGATTTGGCCTGCGTGGGACCGGCTGAGGTTTCTGCCATGATCGCTTCCGGCGACATGAAGGTGATTCTTTCCTGCACAGAGGAAAGACTGAGCCTGGCCGGCATGGAGAATGTGGAGTGTGCAAAGGAAGTGGGACTGGATTGCTTCTTTGGACCGTCCCGCGGCATTTTCTATACGGAAGGAACTCCGGAGGGCGCAATTAAGGCATTTGAGGCAGCGGCAGAGAAGGCTGTTGCCAGCGATGAGTTCCAAAATTGGGCAAAACAGGAAGGCTTAGACCAGAGACAGGGCTGGATGAACACAGCAGACTTTAAGGCCGCCTGGGATGCAGATTATAAGGATCTGACAGAGCTTTTCGGCAAATAAAGAACAAGTGAACCAAAGGTAGAAAGGTGGTAGGGATAACTTGGATATAATCTTTTCCGTTATTTTAGCTGTATTTTGTATCTACTGCTTTTTCCTGGTAGGAG
Source organism: uncultured Lachnospiraceae bacterium (assembly GCA_910586205.1). GTDB lineage: Bacteria > Bacillota > Clostridia > Lachnospirales > Lachnospiraceae > Brotaphodocola. Next base: position 13,871 of record CAJUGD010000046.1, read on the forward strand.
CAGAGTCTCCTGCGGCGACTCCCACAGAGCTGGGAGCCGCCTTCTGGCCGAGGATTATTCTGGTAATGATGATCTTCCTGTTGGCAGTTAATATTGTCAACAATTTAAAGGCACAGAAGGAAAATAAGAGCAGCATTATGGGAGAGCTGAATCTGGGGGAATTTTTAAAAAGCAAGCTGCTGGTGGGGATTATCCTGGTGGCAGTGATGGCGCTTTTGATGTCCACAATCGGATTTATGCCGGATTGCCTGTTGTTTTTGATTGCTTATGGCTTCCTTTTGGGAGAGAGGAGAATCCCGCTTTTGGTGATTCGTTCCCTGGCAATCACTGTGGTTCTCTATGTAATCTTTCAGGGAGCGCTGGATATCATGCTGGCCAGAGGCGTGGGCCCGTTTCGGGAATTTGCGCTGTTCTTTGAAATGCTGCTGCCATTTTAGAAAAGGAGGTGTAACGTATGTTTAGTACATTATTTACTGGTTTAAAGATCGTTCTTACACCTTCTACCTTTCTGCTGATTACCGCAGGAACCATATTGGGTGTGATTTTCGGCGCCATGCCGGGCGTCAGTGCGTCCATGGCAGTGGCTTTGGCATTGCCTTTTGCCTATGCTATGAATCCGGTGATTGCCATTGCGTTTTTGGTGGCAGTGTACTGTGCGTCCATTACCGGAGGCGGCATTACGGCGATTCTTTTTAGAATACCGGGAACACCGTCTAGTGCGCCTACAACTTTTGACGGTTATCCCATGGCACAGAGAGGCGAGGCAGGAAAGGCTTTGGGCTTTTCTCTGGTGGCTTCCGCAGTGGGCGGCCTGATTGCAGCCTTTGCCATGGCTCTGATTTCACCGCAGCTTTCTGCAGTGGCGCTGAAATTCGGCCCGTCAGAATTGTTTGCAGTGTCCTTTTTGGGACTTTCTGTATTATCCTGCTTAGACAGCGGCAATATTGTCAAGACATTGATATCCGGACTTTTGGGGCTTTTTCTGGCCTGTGTAGGTATGGACCCTATGCTGGGAATCGCCCGTTTCACCTGGGGCAATTCCACACTGCTTTCCGGTATTGAGATGATCCCGGTGATGATCGGTCTGTTTGCAGTGACTGAGGTTTTAAAGCAGACAGTAAAGCAGAAGAAAATTGACGGAGCCAATGAGTCTGACAATACCAGCAAGATGAAAACAGTTCTGCCCAGCTTTGCTGAGCTGTGGGAAACAAAGATCCCTATGCTGCGTGCATCTGTTTTGGGTACGGTTGTGGGTATTCTGCCGGGAGCAGGGGCTACCATTGCATCCTTTTTATCCTATGCCATTGAGAAAAAGGTATCTAAACATCCGGAGAAGCTGGGAACCGGTATACCGGACGGAATCGTAGTATCTGAGGCCGCCAACAATGCAGCTACCGGCGGATCCATGGTGCCCCTGCTTTCTTTGGGGATTCCGGGAGGTAATGCCGCTGCAATCATGATGACCGCCCTGGTGATCAAAGGCGTGCAGATTGGCCCTATGCTGATCAAAACCCAGCCGGAATATCTGGCCAGTGTGTTTGGTTCCATGCTTTTGACCAATATTGTTATGGTTATTGTGGCCATGGGTGTGGCTAAGGTATTTGCGAAGATTCTGGCTGTACCCTATAGTGTGCTGGGGCCGGTGATTGTCATGCTGGCTGCTATCGGAGCTTATGCGCTGAACAATAATACCGGTGATGTGGTATTAATGGCCGGAGCAGGCATTATCGGCTATATGTTCGTCAAGCTGGGGTATAACTCAGCAGCCTTGGTTTTAGGTCTGGTTCTGGGACAGATGTGTGAATCAAACTTCCGCCGTGCCTATACCCTGACCAATGGAAGCCTGGTGCAGATCTTTACAAAGCCGATTACAGCAGTGATTATGACAGCCTGTGTGATCATGCTGGTTTATCCGTTTGTAAAGCCGTTTATTTCCAAGAAAAAAGAAGCATAGCAAAAGAAGAATTGATCTGGAGCGTGTCTGAAAATTGCTTTCCGTCAGATGTGCGTCACAGTTTGTGGGAGGTTTGGCCCAAATGAGGGAGGCGCAGTGGGCTGCGTTGACCAAATGAGAGCCGAATATAGCGCAAAGTGAGGCATGTATCTGGCGGGAATGAATCTTCAGACACGCTCTAGTACTACAGTGAACACTTTAAATTTGCCTGTCTGCTACGAACAAAATCAACGATATGAAACAAAAATACTGGTTATTTTTCGTTGAAAATCTATCAAAAGCAGTATCCTGAGAAATGCAGAGTAAACAAAGTTCGCTGTAGTACTAGTACATCCCTGGATTTTGCGGCAGCCTTTTTTGGTTAAGGGCATCCAAATCAGCAGACATTTCATAACTTTGGATTAAAGTGTGCCACAAATGTTTGTGTCAAAGCAATGTTCTGACGAAAGCCTGCATTGTCAAAGAAACGGATTTTCCACTTCAGAGAGAATGCTGATAAAGTCACGCATGTATTTGGTCAGATAAAGGTCTTTGCGGTGACAGATGTAGCAGTGCCGCTTGCTGTCAATATCCTGAAGCGGATAAATGTGAGCCTGGGAACGGAAGTTTTCGTCCTTTTCAATGTAGTTGAGAGGGCAGATCATGACCGCATTGCAGGCAATGGTGACTTTTTTTTCGATCTCAATACTGGCAGTCTCCAAAAGCAGCTTAGGGGAAATATTGTGGGCGGCAAACAGGCTGTCCTGGATGGCCCGCACGCTGTGTCCGGGTTTGTTGGAGATGAAATTCTCGTTTTTGGCCTCTAAGATGGAGATGGGAGTGCCGTTGGAAATCCGGCGGGCCAAGTCAGTATTTCTGCTGGTGAGAAGCACCAGTTCTTCATTTTCTACCAAGGTATAATGCAGCTCCTCATAGCGGGGAACCGTAGTCATACAGGTAATATCTACCTTTCCCTCCAGCAAAAGCTTTTCGGTTTCCGTAGATCCGGATTCGATCAGTTCAATGTCCACATGAGGATATTTTGCAAAAAATTTGGGAAGCACATAGGGAAGGACCTGCATTCCCCGCTGGATGGGAATCCCTAAGCGGAATTTGCCGTGATCTTCATGGGTGATTTCTTCGATTTCTTTTTTCAGGTTTTCATTGATGGCTAGAACCTGCCTGGCGGCATCCATATAGCGTTGTCCGGCATAGGTGAGGGTGATGGGATCCGTGCTGCGGTTGAAAATGGGAGTTCCCAGATTATTTTCCACCAGCTTAATCATCTGGCTTAAGGAAGGCTGGGATATGTAGAGCTTTTTGGCGGCGTTGGTGATATTGCCTTCCTGTAATACGGTCAGCATATATTGTGCGTGTTTGATATTCATGTGTAGTCCTCTCTGCAGGCTTTCATACTGCCTGAAACATCTTTAAGTAAACTCTTGCAGCTTTTGTTCTATGATAGCACAAGATACAGGGAATAGCAAAGGGAAGGCAAAAGGAAAACCATAAAAAAATCTAAAAAACTACTGGACTAATTCGACGTTTTGTGAGAAAATATCAACAGGTATGATGTGATTAATTTAACGATTCCTCTGCTTGTGTCCATAAGGTCAGGAGGAGGGGCTCAGGCAGCGGGAGAGTTAAGCCGCGTACTTCAGGAAATTACATAGTTGAAAGGAGTTTTAACATGATTTATTCACATGAAGTAGAGAAGATGTGCACAGTTGCACAGGGCGTTCATCATGGCGCCGCTCCCATTCCGGAAGAAGCAAAATGGGTGAAATCCAAACAGGTTTCTGATATTTCCGGTTTGACCCATGGCATCGGCTGGTGTGCTCCGCAGCAGGGCGCATGTAAGCTGACTCTTAATGTCAAGGAAGGGATCATTCAGGAGGCTCTGGTAGAGACTATCGGCTGTTCTGGCATGACCCACTCCGCAGCTATGGCATCTGAGATCCTTCCTGGTCTGACTGTACTAGAGGCACTGAACACGGACTTGGTATGTGATGCGATCAATACTGCTATGAGAGAGCTGTTTTTACAGATTGCTTACGGCAGAACCCAGAGCGCTTTCTCAGAGGATGGTCTGCCTGTCGGCGCAGGTCTGGAAGATCTGGGCAAGGGACTTCGTTCCCAGGTCGGCACCATGTACGGAACTCTGAAGAAAGGTCCTCGTTACCTGGAGATGGCAGAAGGATATGTTACCGGCATCGCACTGGATGCAGATGATCAGATTATTGGTTATCAGTTCGTAAGTCTTGGCAAGATGACGGATTTCATTAAGAAGGGCGACGACCCCAACACTGCTTGGGAGAAAGCCAAAGGTCAGTATGGCCGCGTTGCAGATGCAGTAAAGATCATCGATCCCAGACAAGAATAAAGGAAAAATTTACGTGAAACGTAAATTTTTCCGCTACGCAAACGCAGCAAAGCGGAGTTTGCGTTTCC
>CAJUGD010000046.1:18354-23530 GCA_910586205.1 uncultured Lachnospiraceae bacterium
GTGAAACGTAAATTTTTCCGCTACGCAAACGCAGCAAAGCGGAGTTTGCGTTTCCCGAATCGCCAATACAGGTAATTGAAGGAGGAATTGAAAGTCATGGCATTATTTGAATCCTATGAGAGACGTATCAAACAAATTGATGCAGCGTTGAACAGTTATGGAATTGCTTCTATTGAAGAAGCAGAAAAGATTACCAAGGATGCTGGTCTTGATGTATATAAGATGGTTGAAGGGATTCAGCCGATCTGTTTTGAGAATGCAAAATGGGCATACACTGTAGGTGCCGCCATTGCCATTAAGAAGGGCTGCAAGAGAGCGGCTGATGCTGCTGCCGCCATTGGCGAGGGGCTGCAGGCATTCTGTATTCCTGGCTCTGTGGCTGACCAGCGTAAGGTTGGTCTGGGCCATGGAAATCTTGGCAAGATGCTTTTGGAAGAGGAGACCGACTGTTTTGCATTTTTGGCAGGTCATGAGTCCTTTGCAGCAGCAGAGGGAGCTATCGGTATTGCTGAGAAGGCAAATCGTGTTCGTCAGAAACCTCTGCGCGTTATTCTGAATGGTCTTGGAAAGGATGCTGCTCAGGTTATTGCCAGAATCAATGGTTTTACTTTTGTTGAGACAGAGATGGATTACTATACCGGAGAAGTTAAAGAAGTATTCAGAAAAGCTTATTCGGATGGTCCTCGTGCAAAGGTAAATTGCTACGGCGCTAATGATGTTACCGAGGGCGTGGCTATTATGTGGAAAGAGGGCGTGGACGTATCCATCACTGGTAACTCCACCAATCCTACCAGATTCCAGCATCCGGTTGCAGGTACATACAAGAAGGAATGTGTGGAGAAGGGCAAAAAGTATTTCTCCGTTGCTTCCGGCGGCGGTACTGGCCGTACCCTTCATCCGGACAACATGGCAGCAGGTCCGGCTTCCTACGGTATGACAGATACCATGGGACGTATGCACTCAGACGCTCAGTTTGCAGGTTCTTCTTCTGTTCCGGCTCACGTTGAGATGATGGGTCTCATCGGTGCAGGCAACAACCCCATGGTTGGTATGACCGTTTCTGTGGCAGTTGCGATCGAGGAAGCAGCAAAGGCTGGAAAATTTTAGTGAAATGGCCTAAAATGGCGTAATTTCGAGGGTTAATCAAGTCGTGGTTCGGTTTGATTAGCCCTCTTTTTTTGTGGGAAAGGCTCACATAAGACCCAGGCAAGACCCAGACCGTAAGACACACAAGACACACTTTCCCCTCATGGGGAGCCGAGGCGGGGGAGACAGTGCCTGAGTATTATTAGATGCTCAGTTATGCTTCTGTGCCAGTTATGAGTGGATTCTGCGTATAGCAAATGTTATTTATTTTACTATTGGAGGTGTTGCTTATGAGAAGGGCAAATGGGACAGGTATGATATTCAAGATTAAAGGCGGCAGTCGGCGTAAACCCTGGCGAGTCAGGATTACGGTTGGCTGGGAACTTAACGAGTTGACGGGCAAGTCAAAGCAAATCGTTAAAACCCTTGGATATTATGCCACCAGACGTGAGGCGGAAATGGCATTAAACGAGTATCTGGAGGAACCATACAATATCAGCAATAAAGATATTACTTTTTCGGAGTTGTATGAAAAGTGGTCAGACAGCTATTTTCCCACTTTGTCAGGGGTATCCTCGGAGCGAACCATTACCAGTGCATACCGTTATATGCATCCGATTTACAATATGAAAGTCCGTGATATTCGTGTGCGGCATCTGGAGGGTTGCCTGCAAGATGGGTATGTAATCCCCGATAGAGGGAAGGAAAAGGGCAAGAAGCGGTATGCCAGTGCATGTACAAAGGGACGTATGAAGTCGGTGTTCAATTTGATGTTTGACTATGCTCTGAGGTATGACATTATAAAGACAAATTATGCCAGAAACTTTGAACTTGACAGGGAGACAGCGAAGCAAAAGCACAGGGATCAAAAGCCAATTTCCATATTTACCAATGACGAACTGAGGCTTTTATGGGAGAATTTAGACAAGATAAAATTTGTGGATATGATTCTTGTGGGTATCTACTCAGGCTGGAGGCCGCAGGAGTTGTCTATTTTGAAGCTTGAAGACATTGACTTGGAGAACAATACGTTTTTTGGAGGTCTTAAGACGGAGGCAGGAAAGAACCGATACGTTCCCATCCATCCTCTGATTCGGGAGTTGGTGATAAGGCGGTATGAAGATGCAGTGGAGGTGAACAGCAAGTTTTTGTTTAATGACCCCGAAGGCCAGAGGGGTACTACTCTGACCTATGATAAATACCGCAACAGGTTTAACAAAGTGATGATTCGCCTGGGTATGACGCATAGACCCCACGAAACCCGTCACACGTTTTCTACACTGGCAAAGGCTTATAATATGAGGGACAATGTCCGCAGGTTGATTATTGGCCATAGCATTGTGGATTTTACTGACCGTGTGTACACTCATCCTTTGTTGGAGGAGTTGCAGAGTGAGATGGGTAAGATTGGAAAATGGTATCCTTATGGGGTTACACCGGAGCCAGTTGTGGATGATAAAATTGTGGAAAAAGCTGCAATACATAAGGAAAATATACAAGAATGCAAAAAAATTGCTTTACAAAAATCTAAAATACAATATGGTGTAAGCAGACGAGAGGAGGGGGATCTTATGGCACAGACAATCGTAAATATCTGCATGGACACAGAATTGAAAGAATCTGTGGAGGAAATCTTCCGGAAAATGGGGATGAGTCTTACTACAGCAATCACCATTTTCTGTACGAAAGTAGTACAGGAACGAAGAATCCCATTTGAAATTATCGCAGACCCAGACCCTTTTTACAGTGAAAGCAATATCCGCTATTTGGAAAAGAAAATGCAGGATTACAAGGAAAGGCGGTAGAGATTGGCGAAGTATGAACTGATTGAGGAATAGAGGCTTCTATAGGATGAAGTTCATTTGAGGGAATCGGCAAGCCAGAGTCTTTGAAGATGAATTTGAGTGGAGGTCTGGAGCTGCCGCATCAATGGTGAACATAGGTTTGTTTGTGTGGTTGAGAAAGAGAACATAGTGATTATCTCATTCTATACAGACGGCGGGTTGCTGTGGGAACACGGCAGTTTTGCCGCTTCTCCCTTTCTATTTTCTAGTTGCCTTTACTAAATATGTATGCTAAAATAGATCTTGAGAAATTCAAGGATGATAAGGTGTACCACCGCAGAGAGTTGGCGCTCCCTGCGGCAAGGATGGTAATCCAGCTACCACACAATACTGACGAATCAGCGATACACAAATGTAATTATACGGCACTAGAAGTAAAAGTGCAATCTTTTTGTGTTGCCAAGTTGATAAAGTCAACCTTAATGATATATTTATGAGGTGTTGGTGTGGACGCATACCAACACCTCATTCTTGATTTCTCACCTGGGTGCTTTTTAGTGGCGGAGTGATCCGCCACTGGGGTACTCTGCGTGAGAAGTCGGAGTTTGAAAAGACTGCGATTTGTTTGCCGTACACGCAGTCTTTTTTATTTCTTCGATTTTGGCGTTTGTTTTTAGGATACTTAAAACGGCAAAATTACAAGAAGGCAGGAGTTGCCTGAGAAAAGAAGGAAAAATGAAAAGACAATTAAAAACAGTTGTCGCTTTGACAGCGGCAGCAGCCATGACGATGGCTTCCGTGATGACGGTGAGTGCAGCTGCCATGAAGCGAGACAGAGACTATCGCTGGCGGCTTGTAAACGAGGATGGTTCCTATGCGACAAACCAGTGGTATCAGACGCCGGGCGGCATATGGTATTACTTTGGTGAAGACGGGTATCTGCTCAAGAATGCCACTACGCCAGACGGGTATTATGTAGATGGGTTGGGGGCATGGGTGCCGGAGGGCGTTGAAGATGCATATGTACCGTCTGTCCAGGAGGCAGTACAAATGTACAAGGATTATTTACCGCAACCGCAGGGGTTTTTTTCTTCAGAGAATTTTGTTTTTGTAGATTTAAATGGAGATGGTATTCCAGAGTGCATTGCAATAAGCCAAGAACATGGATTTCAAATTTGGGTATGTGCTGGAAATGAAGTGAAAACGGTAGAGAGCGGCAGATGCACTGACACGAACCTTTCCTACGTGAAAGGAGGGAATATTTTTAGCATACGTACTGAATACTCTGGCAAAATAACCAGATCATTCAGGCGGCTCACTGTAAATGAACTGGTCGAAGGAAGTCAGGGAAAGAGAACAACGGAAGTTCGACAGATTTCATATTCAACCATATCTGCTGACGGTAATCTCTCTTTATGGGATGGAAAAAACTTTGGTTTAAAACAGGTTACGAGAGAACAGTTTGATGAATTTAATAACAGCTTTGGGACATTAACAGAGATTCCTTTGGACTCTGCCCATACATATAAGAGCATCGATGAGGCGTATGAGGCATTTATTGCTCAATAATAGAAGGCGCTGTATCTCATCTGTGATGGGTATAGCATCGCTGATAAAGAAAATAGATTGGGAGGAAGTCTGCCTGATGTGGCAGTAACAGGAACAGATATAAAAGTGAAAAAACCTGCGGCGTTTTTATTAGCCACAGGTTTTTCGCTTGTAAAGTTAAAATATTTTAAATAAAAGTATGTTTTGTGGTACTCCATTTACATTAACATTCGCCTAAATCATAATACTGCTGCATATTGTATATCGGTATGGAATGGAAAATGATTATAGAGCTTTTACAGATTTCAAAATTTTTGGAATTTTAGTGCGGAACGTTTTGTTAAGGAACTGATTGAAATTTTGCAGAAACATGGCTCTGATTTGTCAGAAAACTTGAAAAGGGGGAGTGCCGGAAGATATGTTGTCTTATTTGGTATATACGAAAGGGGAGCAATATCCCAGGAGTATGCGGTGATTTCACTGACTTTCCACTTTGATTTTCTAGTTGCCTTTACTAAATATGTATGCTAAAATAGACCTTGAGAATCAAGGACGATACAGGTGTACCACCACGGAGAGGTCGCAACTCCCCGTGGCAAGGATGGTAAATGGGCTACCACACAATACTGACGAATCAGCGATACACACAGTAATTATAAAGCACTGGAAGTAAAAGTGCAATCTTTTTGTGTTGTTAAGTTGGTGAAGTCAACCTTAAGATATATTTACGAGGTGTTGGTGTGGACGCATACCGGCAC
>CAJUGD010000047.1:0-13424 GCA_910586205.1 uncultured Lachnospiraceae bacterium
CAGCACAGATACTCCAAAGCGTCCTCCAGGGTGAAATAGATAAATACCCGGTTTAGGTCGTCCAGCCAGCCATTGCGGACGGACAGCCCCATGCGGTCAAGCATAAGGCCGTAGAGGATCTTGGCGTCAGAGGATATGCGTCGGTAGCCAGGGTCAGTGAACAGCACTTTCGGTATCCGGTAGAAGGTATATTGTTCCGCCTCGTCGCCATAGAAGTAATCCAGCATGGCAGGGTCTAGCATGGCTTTGCTTCACCACCTTTCCGCAGTCAGCAGGCCGGAAGAAGGCATGAAAAAAGGACACCACCGTAAGATAGCGTCCTTTATTGTGTAATTTGCCGAAAACCCATGCTTTTATAGCCGTCTGTGACTGATATTTTTAGTAGTTTCGCTAGAGCGTGTCTGAAAATTGCTTTCCGTCAGATGTGCGTCACAATTTGTGGGAGATTTGGCCCGAATGAGGGAGGCGTAGTGGGCTACGTTGACCGAATGAAAGCCAAATCTCCCGCAAAGTGGGGCATGCATATGGCGGGAATGAATTTTCAGACACGCTCTAGTTCGCTTAGAATACTCCGCTTTACTGTAATCAATACACTCCGCCAGCACAGCAGTAATGCTTCGCCCTTCACAGGCATGGCGGGGTTTTAATTTTAAGATTGCCATGTGTGGCGGCTCCTTTCTGTAAAATAGCAGCATCCACAGAACGATTACATTTTGTGGTTGCAATTTCACGGGCCAAATCAGTATTCAGACTGTCTTTAAAATTATGCTGTATACATAATATAGCAGCAATGGCAGCATAAAACGGAATGCCGTTTTCTCTTACAATTTTTCTTATGTGCCCTCCAACTCTCAAAAAGTTAGTTTTCATAAATGCCTTTGAGTGTATACTGAGCTAAGATATGCCCCTCCATTGCCCGATAAAGTTCATTTAGCAAAAAGCCTTGCTCTATATCCAGCATTTTGTCTATTGCGAATACATGAAGTTCATAGATATGTGGCTGATCGGGCGGTGCCATACCGCCATAGTAAGAAGATAATTTAACAGACTGCTCACCGCCCTGTATGCTTGTCCAACTATTTCTCCCTTGCACAAAATCCGTTGCGGTCTGACTTTCATTATCTTTTATCTCAAAACGGGCTATGTTTGCCGCAAGCCAATGTATCCATGTAAAGCCGCCTGTTACCGGATAAGCATCCTTATCTTCCAGTACAATCGCAAGTGATACTGTTTTTTCGGGTGCGTTTTCTACCTTAAACGGCAATGAAAAGGTAGGAATGTGGTTCTCGTTAAATTGCGTTCCACGTCCTCCATACTGAGGCTGTATAATACCGTTAATAATTCCGCTGCTTGTTACATTCATGTTTAATACCTCCAATCAATTTTATGGAAATATTATAAGCAGCCGGTTTTGAATAGTAAATTACCCACTTTTTTGTGGGTGTCAATCCGGGATAACACCCTTTTCCTCTAAGATATGTTCCATTCCATTCCTTTTTAGGTAGTCAATCCCTATGTGCTGCATGATTCTCAATGCTTCCAATATCTGCGCTCCCATATCTTCTGTCAATGAATACTCAACATGAAGGGGATAGCCCTCAAAAGATTTCTTTTCAACAAAGCCGTAGTCAATCAGTTCTTTTAAATGCTCCAACAGCATTTTTTGTGTAATTCCGTCTATATCTCTTTCCAGCTTTGCGAGGGAAGCAGCCCCTAAACGTAACCGCCATAATATAATCGGCTTCCACTTCCCCTTTATCATGTCATGCACAAGTTCTAAAGGACAGGTAAATTCTTCACGTACTTTCATAAGCAAAGCTCCTTTCGCTTTGTTATTATACGCATTATTTCACAATTCGGCAACTGAAAGCATGATGATTTCTTATACTATGAAAATATATGGAGTTTGTTTGCAGTCTGTAACTGGCTTTTGGCTTGCACCCTTTTGCCTCCTTCCGGGTCGTCCCTCACCGGCAGTCGGACGTGTTTCCTCACCCGCACCATGGTTTTGGCAAACACCGGGCACTTCTTTGGCACGGTTCTCCCTGTACAACCGCACCTATGTTTCCACTTTATTTAAAAACACTATTGGCATCAATTTTTACAAATACCTGACGCGGATCCGTTTTCGTAAAGCTTTACTGGAACTGTCCTCCACCTCCAAAAGCTTGACAGAGTAACCATCATTTTCTAAATCACCCCCTCAAAGTCGGCAGTTCTGGTAGCTTAAAAATAATGCCCTAAAATATCAAATCGAACTTTTGGATTTTTTGAAAATTTTCGATTATTATTTTTGTATGTCTCCTTTAGCTTTTCCTTTGGATTTCGTTTGTGGTGTTAGTCATCTTTTTTCTTTTTTAATGGATAAATTTCCGCTTATCCTTCTATTTGTTTCGTGTGTACCTATACTACTCTTTGCCTCCGATACAGTTTCTATTTTCGTTCATACGCCTCAGGCGCCTGCTGATATGCATGTCCCGATTCTGCATCACGGTGCTTTCGTTTAAGAGCAGGTTTCGCAGGAAAATTTCCAAAAATTCCGTGGTTTCATGGATTCCACGAGTTAAATCCGTGTAATTGGCGCAAACAAGTGCATTACGAAAATACCATGCATAATCCGCAAAAATATCATTCGTTGCTGCAAACCCCAGTGTCCTTAAGTACTTAATAAAAAATACCGCAGTCGTCCTGGTATTGCCCTCCTCGAAAACGTGGATCTGCCACAGCTGGGAAATAAACACTGCAAGATGCCGGATGATCTCATTCATGTCCAACCCCCGGTAACTGAACTCCTTTTCTCTAGAGAAGTCATACTCAAGCGTAGCCTTCAGTTCCGAAGCACTCCCGTATATGATGCTTGCCCCATCGAGAATCCATTCTTTTTTTGTGATATTGTAATTCCTGATCTGCCCGGCATGTCTATAGATCCCCGTAAAAAGCCTGCGGTGGATGGAGAGGTATTCTGTCGGTACGAACGAAAAAGCGGTTTCCGACAACAGCCCAGCTATCCGTGCAGATACTTTGTCAGCTTCTTCCGTGCGTCCATCATCCATATGTTCCTGCCGTTCTGCGTAATATATATCGATCCGCTCCTGAGCTTCCTGTATGGTGATCTCGCCTTCAATATTTTGAATGGCGGTCTCAGCCAGGTATGCCGATGTCTTAAGTCCGTCCACTTTCTGCAGCCCAATCGCTGTGTGCCAGACATATCTTCTTCCGGCCTTGTCTGGAGCAATATCTTTGATGTATTCCTTAAATGGGTCATTACCCATACGATCCCTCCCTGTCATTTTGTCCTTCCCTTGCATGTATCCTTCCCATACCATGCTGGGGAGTTATGTTTCTGTTCCTACAATATTATACTGTATCCGCACCCGAAAAGCAAAACATTTCCACCTCCCGGTCGGTGTGCCATCCCCATACACCAAAGACCCTCGCATTTCTGCAGATGCCTGCCGGCTCCCCCCCTCCTCAGGGATACAGGAGAGATAATAGGAGGACATGATGTCGAGAGTGAAAAAAGTAAGTGCAACACTGACATCCTTTGGGAAGTGGGTTCTGGAAAGAGATGGGATCTCCGCATTCTGAGATTCTGACAGACGGCATTTCATCCCAACGATTCAGTGCCGTTATAGAGGACGGGAAATGCGAAAAAACACAGAGAGAGTTCCGATCCAAAAATACCGGTCTTATCCTACAAGGCTGCAACGAACCCTGAACGTATGAACAAAAAAGAAAGGAGTGACTGTCTTATGGCAACATCCAAAACAATCGTCATTCTTGGACATAACAGATGGCGATGATATTGTTGACGGCCTGCATGCCGATTCGCAGAGCCGGACTGGCGAGATCCTACAGTGGCTTTCTTACAGCCTAAGAGGTTCTACAATTCTACGCTTCAAACAGTTGCCAAATTCCGACCATTCGGCGTTGTGTTCCCGGCAGTACCTAGTGCTCCATCCGACCAGAAATTGCACTTTCAGCACCGTCTATTTTGCCATCTGCTGCGTTGTCGTTAGTCAACGATGCCACCGCATCGTCTCCCTCCTCCGCCTTGCAGACTGACAAAATATCCGGCACTGGCAGTGCAATTTCTGGCCGGATGGAACACTAGTACTACAGCGAAAACGTCATAATCCCAGATCTGGTTCTCTCGGATATGCAGCTTCCCTCCAAAACAGACCTTCTGAAAACGCTATCTGTTTCATAACGGATTGAACGTCCTCCGCAGGATTATATACTGACAGATTTAAACAGTCCCAATCAAAAACCAAAAGTACATCCTGCTCTGCAAACACTACGTTCAGCGTTCCCGAATGGTTCTCCATAATCTCACAGACTGCATCCTCTATCATCTTCGGTTTGGGTCGGTCAATCCACTCACCCCATAAAACTGACACATGATAATAACACATCAGCTTTAATATAACGGAAACAAACCTGTTCTTTATATCAATGTGCTTATCACTGTTTAACAGGTAATACTCTACGTCAAAAAACTGCCCCTCATTGTCATCTTCTATCTGTTTTGGCAAGAAATCCATGATGTAACATGATTTTTTTAATAATATATCAATTTTCTCCATTTTACTTTCCATTTTGTACCACCTGTGACTCATTTGCATTATTAGAATTGATATTACTTTTTTTCCGATTTATCACTTTGTTTACCCACAAATCAACAAAGATTTCTGCGATATCTGCAATCATGTCTATGATAAAATCAAACATTTTGCACGCCTCCACTTCCTTGTTATACGTTTCCCCAATGCAAGCAGCCCCTCACCCGTAACATGAGCTTCTATACTGCTCCCTGGCTGCTGTTCCTCCACCAACCCGCATATATACTCCCTGATCGCTTTTTCATCATCCACAACTGCTATTTCCAAAATCCATCACCTCAAATCCATATAGGCATTCACTTCCTATATCATATATCGGCAGAAAATTTCTGTTTTTCAGGGCAAAGACAACGAAACAACCACTTTTGGGGAACAAAAAGCAAAAATACAGTATGGAGACGGCTTCTACGCTCTGCTTCGGTCGCTGCTGAACAAGTGCCGTCATTTCCGCTTCCAGTTCGCTTAATGTGCCTGCTTTCTCCGGGTGCAGTCCAGTACAGAATAATACTGCCTTGTCCACTCCCGCCTCATCCATTTTATCCAACTGCATTTTTGCCGGGAACATGATATGTTCGTGGCTGTCTATAATCATTTTGAGAACCTCCTTTTCCCGGAAGTTCCTCCGAGGGTTGAATATTCATTAAGCGAAATAGGCAATACCCTAAGACCAATCTTGAGTGAGCTGTTTCAAAAATAGATAATTAATTCCGTGGAAGAAAAATGATGAGGTTTATCTTGACAGTTCTGATATACGATTGTATAATTCATTATACAATCGTATAAAAGGAGACCTTAATACATGGGAAATACGCTAAAAAAATTAGGGGAAGCGGAATTGGAAATCATGCAGGTGATTTGGAACAGTGGAAATCCTGTAACTTCAAATTATATTTTAAAAGAACTACAGGAGCGAAGAAACTGGCAGCTTTCCACGTTAATGACATCGTTAACAAGGCTGGCTGATAAAGGATTTATCAGTTGTGACCGTTCAACAGGAAGAAATCTATATACTTCGATTATTTCAGAAAATGAATACAAGACTGGAGCGAGTAAACATTTTCTCGAAAAGCTGTATAATAATTCGATACAAAATATGATAACTGCACTATATAGTAATAAAGAAATCAAAAGTTCTGATATTCAAGAACTCAGAAATTTTTTGGATCAATTGGAGGATGAATAATGGGAAATATATTTTTATCCATTTTGGGAATTTCCGTATCTGTTGGATTGATCGTTATTGGATTGATTCTTCTGACACCATTTTTAAATAAAAGGTATGCCGCAAAATGGAAATACCTGATCTGGATTTTTCTTGCGTTGCGGCTGCTTATTCCTTTTAGCGGAGCGAATAGACAGGATGTTATGGATAGGATATCACAGCAAAAAGCTGAAACGAGTTCTGAATCAGAAGAAAATGATGCAAACAATCCAAGTGAAACAGCAATGCCATATCGAGGAATGATTGTTGAGATACCGGTGCAGATGACTACTCCAATCAATGCCTCGTCTGGTAAAAATACAGCAGATATAACCATGCTTGATGTGGTGACTCTTGTCTGGATAATTGGCAGCCTGATTGTTATATCAGTACATCTTATCAGTTATTCCCATTATAAACGTCAGGTGGTAAAGAAGGGGAGAATCATAAAAGAAACACGTATTTTAAGCCAGATATTTCGGCTTAAACGCGAATTACATATCAGCCGTACAGTATGCGTGATGGAATATGATGAGGCCGAAAGTCCTATGATGATAGGCTTTATAAAACCTGTTTTAGTTTTGCCAAAAGAGCAGTATAATTCTGAGGATTTGTTTTTTATTTTAAAGCATGAATTGGTTCATTTTAAACGGGGCGATGTGTATCTTAAACTGTTTTTTGTAACAGCAAATGCTGTCCACTGGTTCAATCCAATAATCTGGATTATGCAGAAGGAAGCTGTTATTGATATGGAACTATCCTGTGATGAAAGAGTTACACAAGGCACAAGTTTTGCGTTGCGGAAAGCATATACAGAAACATTGTTGTCCATGCTTCATAAACAATGTGTCAGAAAGACTGTTTTATCAACGCAATTTTATGGGGGAACAAAGATTATGAAAAAACGTTTTAAAAATATATTGATAAAAAATAGAAAGAAAAACGGAATATCTATATTGATATGTGCAGTTATTCTATCAATCACTTTAGGGATGATGGTAGGATGTTCTGTTACAAAAGAGAATACAGAAAAAGAAAATATTGAAAACGAGAACACAGTAAATAAAGATATATTTATTGACAATTCCTCTGCTGATAATAATACATTGGAAAATACAATTACACTTACCTTTTCAAAAGAAGGAGAGCAAGAACAAAAACAGGCTACACTTGCGATTGGTAATGGCTACTCTTTCTATCTGCCTGATGATGAGAAGTGGTATCTATCTGCTCCTGACCTATGGAAAACAGAGATCAATGAACAGGTCTCACTTTGGATAACGCATTATGAAGGTGAATCAGAGGATTCTGTAAATCAGAAACTTGAAGGTGATGGTTATGCAAAGGAGGACTCCTATAAGTGGTGGAAACAGGAGGGAGATTTATTATATCATGTCGAACAGAAAGTGTTTGAAAATAACATATGGGCAATATTCTACTCTTATCCCGTAGATTTTGAAGACGGATGGGGGAGAGAATTTCCTGTGATTATAAATACATTTGCGTTATCCAATGGGGCAGAAAATGGAAAGCTGAATAATACCGTAGGAACAGACGAATATCTAGGATCTGAAGATTGTCAGAAAATCAGAACCATTTTAGAGGCGTTTGCAAAATCATATTTTGATGGAGATGTTGATGCTATTCAGAAGTTTCTGGCAAGTACATATGAAGGAGAGGTTGATATATATGAAGATACAGGAACCATAAGTGATTTAACGGTGAAGGGATTGTCAGATGCTGATGAGAAAAAGATTGAAAATGGAAAATGCAATGTTTCCATAGAATTCAGGGACAGTAACTATGAAGATATGTTTCTGTACCTAACATTTATACTTGTCAAAGAGCAAGGGGAATGGAAAATACAATTTTATGGTATGGAAGGATAAATGAATTAAAAAGGGGCAGTCTCCCCGACTGCCTCCCTTTCCCGGATTCAAATAACTACCCTTGCTCCTGCCCTCCCCTTTTCTGCAAGGTCTGCAAAATATCCACAGCCTCCATACACTCCTCTCTGCTTCTTCCAAAAACATTTACAGACAAAAGCTCTCCTTTGGCAAAATATCCGGCATAGATATGATGCATGCTTTGTCCTCCCTCTGTCTCTCTGTTTTCAAAAAATCTGACACGGAAGCCTGCAAGTCTATATCCCTCCGGCTTCATCACAACAGCCTGAGGTGGTATCGTCTGCAGGAACGCCTGTTCCATCACCTTCGCCGGGGCAGGCTTGCCGGATTTCTCTGCATGGAAAGGAGTTATCCGCACGGTAAGCTCCCCCTGGGATGGATAAAGCACTGTCTCCCCGCCATCTCCCTCCTCCTGTCTCCAATCCAAAGGAGCTGATAATTTCCACCCAAGAGAAAGGTCATGTTCTGTCCACAGATTTTCCTCCTTCCAGCATTCCTGGTTACTTCCGGTCTCATAATCCGGACTGGCTGTGTGAGGATATCCGGATGGATCTTGGCGGTGCTTTCTTGCCCATGCCTTCCTGGGAGCATACAAAATTGCTTCAAATTCTCTGTCCCCATCCAGCTTCTTTCTCCCATCCAGAATCTTTTGATAATAAGCCCGTCCATTTATTAAGGCCACGCACCTGGCATAGAGAAAGCCATCCCCGGAAAAATATTTATCTGACCGGTAAGTACGCCGGGCAATCTTTGGACTGTCAAGTTTATGCAAAAGCTCTGCCATCTTGTCCTCAAATACAAAAATCACTTCATCCGGCCACTGTGACAAATATTGAATCAATGGCTCTAAAACCAGGTCGTCGTCCCCCTGCTGTGACCAGTCAAGACAATTCGTCATGGCGAAAAAATCCAGATCATCAAGACTTTTTTCCCTATACATTTTTTCTATTACCGGCGGCAGATATTTCATAAGCATTTTCCTCCTTAAAAAAGTGTTCCTGCTGTATATGCCCTTTACAATGCCCTTTTCATCTTAATATAAATGCCCACAAAACAAGTATATGGCTTAATAACTGCTTCAAAATATTTCTTGTCGCCAAGAGCAAATTTATTATTTGCTGCAAGCCAATCGTCCCATGCTTCGCTAAAACAATCCATTTCCCATGTTTTCACTGACTGGATTCTGTCACTGTTTCCGATGATTTCTTTCCAATGATTGGGACTTTTAAACATATAAGCATCCTCTCCAATCCAATCAGAAAGAAGTTCCTTGGCACGGCCTTTGTATTCTTCCTTCAGGCCAGGGATTCCAATCAAAACCATCCCATTATCTTTCATAAACGGCAGGATCTTTTCCTGAAAAAATCCTTTATTTCCCGCAAAATAATGATAAGAATCAATACTAATCAGGGCATGGAACTGCTCTTTTTCAAAAGGAAGATGGCTGGCATCTTCGCAGACAGGCGTTATCTGCCCTTCAACTCCCCATTTGGCAAATCGCCTCCCATTTTCCTCTGCGCTGATCCATAAATCATTTGCGAAAACTTTCGCTCCGGTTTCTTTAGCAATGACAAGACTTGTCAGCCCTGTCCCGCATCCTAAGTCGAGGATCCTGTCATCCGGAGCAAGCTGTAAGGGATATTTATCAAATAACTCTGCCAATATCCTTATGCTGTTTGGTCCCATCATAGTTTCTGCAGAAACATATGACTTATAATCACCAACATTCATACCTTTGCCTCCTCTAAATTTCTATTTAAATTTCTGTTTCAATCCCTGATTATAAAATAATTATCTGCTCTTTTCCCTGTATATTTAAAATCCGCCCTGTAAGGATGTTTTTATGGTTTTGCAGATCCTAAAGTCATGGATGGACATGCAGACCATGTCCTATCTGACCTTTTGTCTCTAGAGTGTTGCATTCATCTTCGAATTATATGCTTGTTCTATTGATAAATAGCCGCATTTGCCTGTTTCGGATATAGGCCAATGTTTATCTTTAAATTACAGCTCTAAATCAACCGGATAGCTTTCATCAATCCATACAGGATTTACCTGATGGCGGCAGCACTGCTCCAAAATCCTCCTATTTTCCTCAAGCACTGCTTCTAAGGTAAGCCAGCGGTCATCCAAGCGTGCTTCTATCACGTTGGCAAATTTTTTAATATCGGCAAAATGGCCTTTGATATATTTCTCACTCATAACCAGACAATAGTATCTGATTTCTCTTAAATATTCTTCTCCAAAATCCTTTTCCCATCCAAAGGGGATATAGCAGCCTTCCACGATCAGATTCTGCTGGTTTTCAATTACTGTCTTTATGATTTCTGCCGCCACCGGCCACAGAAAATCCGTCAGCTTCTGTTCATCGCTCATTGGTGTAAGCGTTGTGATTTTGCTGCGAATCAGCCCCATTTTGAGATGATCTATGGAAAGATAGGGAATCTGATATTTTTCCAGCAGCCTTTGAGCAAAAGCCGTCTTACCTGTATGTGATGCTCCTGTGATTAAAATAACCATAGCTTTCCTCCGTTCCCCATCATCTTTTTTAAACCTTATGAATCTTCATTTTTATATAAGGTATAATAGTCGGAATCCAGGTTCTCCATCATCTGGCCAAACCATTTCTTTGTGTCGTCAAGAGCCCGGTTATAAATAATCGGCGCCATTTTTTCCTCAAATAACTGCAAAAGTTGAAGCTGTTCAATCATCCCGATTTCTTCTCCCCGTACATCCAGATAAAAGGCTTTTATTTCATCCTTTAGCTTATCTTTTTGAGTGTCAGACAACTTGATCTGAGGCAAATTTCTTCCTCTTTTCATAAAGATCTCCTCTTTCTTCTTTTTATAGGATCATTTTAAATCTCTATGTAAATATCACTTATCTATTAAGTTCCAATGATATTTTGTCATCTTTTTTGCAGAGCCGAAAAATATTTCTTCTTTCCTGTCAATGAATAATATTTCTTCTCTTTCCTGTCATATCTGTCACCGTCATTTTCAAAACCGTAGTAACTTTCATCATATCTGTATTGAACTTAAAATCTTCCGCGTGATATTGCCGCATTAAAATCTTCAGCGCCTCATATTTATCCTCGTCTTTTACGGTTTCTATGGTTCCATGGCCGATCACGCTTGCATATCCCATGGTACAGCTCATTTGCTCCTCATAGAGAATAAAATTGTGATCACAATCCATCTCAAAGGTTGCCCGGTTATCCTTTGCAATCAAGTCCAGCTTCTTCCCTTCCATAGCCGCATGAAAATAAAAGAAAACCTGCTCCCCCTGTACATCCAATCCGAAATTAAGAGGGACAATATAGGGAAAATCTTCATCATTTAAAGCAATTCTGCATACATCACACTTCTTGATAATCTCAATTATCTCGTTAAAATCCGTAATTTCTCTGTCCTTTCTTCTCATGTTCTTCTCCTTTTTATCTATGAATTTATGCTTTTTAACAAGTTTCTTTATATCGGAAAATCATCTTTTCAAAAAATCACTAAGTTCCTTCAGCTCCCTTTTTTTATCCTCTGAAAGTGCGTTAAATTCCACATTCTCAATGGCTCCCTCCAATGCATACAGATGCACCAGGCACACTTGGGGATAGGCCGACTTCAGTTTTATAAATGCCTGCTTTGCCCCTGTCTGAATCAGCTTTTCTGCTGAATCGATTCCAACGCTTGTCAGCTTTTTTTCCATCTCCCTGCCGATATTTGCCATAGAATTTAGTTCTGTCATGATCTTCTCCTGATTTTAGTGACTGCATTTCCTGCTCTTCTCCTGATTTTGGTGACTGCATTTCCTGCACCAGCATCACCCCTTCGAAACAGAAACAATCATCCGATTTTCTTTGTAAATTCCCCTGTGCTGTCTCCTGTTTTTTTCACTGCTCATTCTCATATTATTACTGTTTACAAGGGGCATCTTCCTGCCTGCTTCTTCCGAAGAAAAGCCCTGGTGTTCCCTTGATGAATAAAACGGGATTAAAACAGTCTTACAAGCATAGTTCTATTTTACAGGAAACCTGTCACAAAGAAAAGTATTTTTTATTCAACCAGATACAAAAAAGGCTGCCCCAAATCTGCACATTCCACAATGTGAGGCGTTCCATATCCTTCCGATATCAGCCTTACCCTGTGGAATCGCCGTATTTGCGACAACCCTGGATTGCATCCTTTATTCTTTAAGCTCCCCTGTTAATCTGACTACATATTTAACTCTATAAACTCCTTAAGCCTTATGGCTTCTTCCTGCTCCTTCTCGCCTTCCACCAGAATCTCCAGAACTTCACCCGCCTTGGCAGAAAGGGAAAGAACATGGAAAATCAACTTGGCATCACCGCTTTTTTCCCCTTTCCTTATCTCCACCCTGCTGGTACACTGAATTGCCTCTTTTACCAGCTTTCCGGCGGCCTCCGGCAGAAGGCCGGCAGGATCCTTTACCTGAAATTCCAATCTAACCATAGATTATCTCCCCTTTTATATGGATAAATAATGATTCAGCCCAAAGGCAATTCCTCCGTCATTGTTGCTTCTTGTGACAAAATCCGCCAATTCTTTTAATTCCTCAATGGCATTCCCCATAGCAACGGCTGTACCCGCTTTCTTAAGCATGGGAATGTCCAGCTCCTGATCACCAAAGGCAATAGTTTCCTCCGGGCTGATGGCCAGACTCCTGCAAATCGCCTCCAATGCCTCCCCTTTGTTAGCTCCCTCAGGAAATATTTCAAGATAAATCTCTGATGAGCGTGCCACATCCACGCCTGAAGGCCCCTCAGCCTTCATTCTGGCCTGGACTTGGCAGATTATCTCCGGTTCTGCGCCGATGAGAAGCTTATTGGGGCCGGTTCCCTTCATTTTCCACACCTTTGCCAGAGCCTCTAAATCACCTATTTCCGGCTGATGGTTAATAATCCGGCTCTCCCGGTCCACATAAGCATCCACACTGGTAACATACCATTTTCTCCCTTGGAAAATCCACAAAGGTATGTGATAATCAACCAAAAAAGTCTCATAGATTCTCTGCGCTGTCTCAAAGGACAAATGCCTGTTGTGGATACATTCTTCTCCAAGAAGAATATATGTCCCTGCATTACAGGCCTTAATACAAGGGATGGAAAGTTCCTTTTCCACCAGCTCGGCTGCCACCGGCATTCTTCCTGTAATCAGAGCAATCCTTATCCCCATGCTGTATGCCCTTTTCAGGCTTTCCTTTACAGATTCCGGAACCCTTTTTTCATCATTCAAAAGGGTTCCGTCCACATCCAAACAGATCAACTTATATGACATAACTCATCTGCCTCCAACTGATTTAATATCTTTTCCACATTGCGTTTCCCATTTCGAAGCCCTAAGTTTAACACTGCCGCGCTCCCCACGCCTGCAAAAAGCAAAGAAATGCCCAAAATGCTGAAGAAGATATTTTCCTTCTGTCCGCCAATTCCTGCGTAAAGAAACGCCACACCAACGGCAGACAAGGCAAGGGCTGTTTTTTTCCATCTTTCAATCTGTCCAAGAGCCTTCATCTGAAGCGCCGCCTCCCGGGATAATCGGTTCTTTTCCGCAGCCTTCATAACATTTCCTCCTAAATGTATCGGCACGCGCCGCTTGCGCGGCACCTGCCAAATCGTCTGAACACATTTCTATTGTGAAACTTCGTTTCACAAGCGTTCTTCCTAGTCAATAGGTATCG
>CAJUGD010000047.1:13524-21688 GCA_910586205.1 uncultured Lachnospiraceae bacterium
GGTATCGGCACGCGCCGCTTACGCGGCACCTGCCAAATCGTCAGAACGCATTTCTATTGTGAAACTTCGTTTCACAAGCGTTCTTCCTAGTCAATAGGTATCGGCACGCGCCGCTTACGCGGCACCTGCCAAATCGTCAGAACGCATTTCTATTGTGAAACTTCGTTTCACAAGCGTTCTTCCTAGTCAATAGGTATCGGCACGCGCCGCTTACGCGGCACCTGCCAAATCGTCAGAACGCATTTCTGTTGTGAAACTTCGTTTCACAAGCGTTCTTCCTAGTAAACAAGTCCGGGGTTGAAGAAGCCTAGCAGAACGCCTACAAACGCAACCACAACCAAAAGCAGCATCACCTTAATGGGCGACATCCGTTTTTTTGCCATTAAAAACCAGCAGGCAATCACGAAAATGGCTGTGAGAAGGCCAGGAAACACCTCGTTTAATTTATCCTGCAGCACCAGATAGGGTTCCCCTGCTTCATTTAAAAGCTGAAGGGATGTGGTGACGCTGACCCAGGTTGCGGATACAGCTCCAATCACCATTCCGCCAAGGATGGAAACAGACTCCCGGATGGCATCTCCCTGGGCGCCAATCAGAAATTCCACGGCTTTCGTTCCAAGGCTATATCCTTTAAAATACAGAAACCGCATTCCAAAATAAGCAAATAAGTTCCAAACAATAATGTAAAAAATTGCTCCCAGAGGAGAACCGCCTGTGGACATTCCCATGGCAATGCCTAGAAGAATGGGAATCACAGTTCCCACCACAAGGGAATCCCCGATTCCCGCAATGGGCCCCATCAGGCCGGCACGAAGGCCATTGATGGTCTCATCGTCCACATCCTCTGTTCCGCCTGCTCTTGCCTCCTCCAAGCCGGCAGTTATACCTACAATCAAAGTGCCAAGCTGAGGCTCTGTGTTGAAAAACGCGGTGTAGGTATTCATGGCCTTTGCTTTGTCATCTTCATTGTCATACAAATCCTCCACCAGAGGAAGCATGGAACACAGATAGCCGAAGGTCTGCATGTGCTCCTGGGAAAAACAGGTCAAATGTCCGTAGAACCAATTATGAAAGGACTTTGTAAGAGCCTTTTTTGACAGCTTCTTCTCCATATCAGATATCCTCCTCGTCGTCATCATATCCGCCGGCAGCCGAAACCCTGCTCACGGACAGCATTTTAATCTTATAGTTAATGACTGCAAACATTCCGGCGATAACAGTTGCCGATACCAGGTTGATTCCCATGGATGCCGCCAGGGTGAAGCCAAACAGATAGGGAATAAAGTCTGTCACCTGCTTTACAATCTGCTTTAACAGAATTGCAATACCCACACAGGGAAGAAGCGAACCTACGGTAAACAATGTTTTCATGGCAATCCCATCCATGGGAAGTGTGGTCTTAATCAATTCTACCACACTGGTTCCCATCTTGCACATGATCAGTGTGGGAATAAAGGAACAAATAAAGTGAGACATCCAGGGCAAAACCATGTCAATCATATATAATTTATGATAATCCCTTTTTTCCACGGCCTGCCAGCCCATATGCTGCCATGCCAGATTGATAGTGGCTGTCCCGTAAAACAATACGGTTCCCAGGGTGCCTACCATGGCGCCAAAAGAAGTAGCCAGCGCCGCCCCTTCTACTGAGGTAGCTTCCAGTCCATAGCTTTTCAATGCAACCATAGCCAGAGGAATCCCGATGTAGCTGACCGCCCGTACATCTGCTGACACGGTGCCGCCGGGAGTGACCAGTGCAATGTAGACCACCTGCATGGCACATCCCACCAGGATTCCGGTAGTCATGTCCCCCAGAATCAAACCGCATATAAATCCGCCAATTAAGGGTCTTCCGAATGTGTAGTTGCCAACCGATGAACCGCCCATACCGGGCATACTTGCCAGACACGCAAACAGACCAAGAAGCGCTGCCTGTAACCAACTGATTGTCATAATTTCCTCCATTCTGTGCATGTTTTACATTATCTGCTGCTCAAGGTGCTTAGTGAAATCCAAACTGTCCTCTGAACTTTTTCCAGTTGCCGATAGCTTCATCCTTCAAAAGAGCAAACTCAACCTCATAGCCTGCATTCATAATGTTCTCCAAAGCCTGAGCCTCCTCCTGGGTGATGGACTGATTGTTGCCCAGCTTAGTAGTCCCCGGCCGGTCGTTGCATGGCCCGATGATCACTGTGCTGATTCCCGGCTTTAATCCCTGCTCCACCAGAATAGTCTCCATATCCAGGGGATTTTTGGTGATAAGGAAATAGTTGTCCTTGCTCTTTAACACCTTCTCACTCTTTTCCTTAAATTCTTCCAATGACCACACAAAGGTCTTTTTTCCGCTTGCGCTCTTGTATGCAGATTTCAAGACCGGATTCTTTGCCGCCGCATTGTTGACGGCAATCAGCCCGTCACAAGGGTACTCCAGCGCCCATCTGGTACATGTCTGCCCATGAATCATTCTGTCATCCACACGAATAAATGAAATTGCCATAATTATTTCCTCCTGAAATTTATATTTTTTCTTTTTTGTCCGAATTTTCATGAAACTGCGTTATCGGCAGTCAATGATATCACAACATCGCCCTTCTCCGCCTTGCTGATAAAAATTTATCCTGCCAGCTTTCGCCAGATATCATACAGACGCCACATTAGTCCCGAATCTTTCAGATTTCGTCCTCCCCTTCGCTGACTGCCACCGTAAACTCCCGAAGCGCTTCCCTCGCCTCCGGAACCAGCATATCAACAAGAGCCTTGCTATCCACACTGTCTTTTGATACAATGGCGCTCACCACCAGCGGCAGATTCATTCCTCCCACCATGGTAGTCCGGTTCAAAAGCCCTTCCTCTGCCAGTACATTGGCCGTTGTGGTCAGAGGAGAGCCTCCAATCAAATCTGCAAAAACAAGAAGCTCATCCTCCTCCTTAACCACCGAAACACATCTGCGCACATTTTCTGCCAGCTCATCTGCGCCCATTCCGTTTTTCAGGCTTGTGGACAGAATATCCTCTCTTCCCTCTCCCACAAGCATATCCAGCACACTGTGTACCCCCTGCGCCATGGTGCCATGGCTTACCAGCAATATGTACTTCATTTTTGTACTCCCTCCTGTATTTTTTTAGCAGCGCTTTGTTTTATGGCTACAGTATATAAAAAAAGCGACACATGTTCACCTAACATGTGTCACTCTTTCTGTCTGCTATGTGTCATTTTTTTCTATGACATTTGTCATGTTCACTCTGACAATCCGTCTCTGCCTCTTTACAGCCTCTACTGCATCTCCTTCAAATAGCGGTTCACCTTTCGGTTCTGGATAATCGTCTCCATATTAATATTGGAACTGCCCTCTAAAATACTTCTGACTGCCCGGTCTGCCTCCCCCACTGCCCGGTCATAATCGTGAAACCGGGCAGTCACAACCGCCTGCTCCACCGCATCGCTTAAAAGAAAAAGGCCGGGGGCATTTCCGGCATCCGGGTTCCCTGTGAGAAATCCCTGATTCTCCTCAGATTCCACAACCGCGCGCAGCACAGAAACACCTTCCGAATATTTGAAAATCTCCGACTGGATCTTCTCATCACCTGTAAGTAATTTCATCAGTTCCCACGCCTCTTGTTTGTGAATTGTAGATTTATTCATAGCAAGAGTAAGAGTATCCAGGCGGGAAATGTTTCTCCCCTCCGGGCCGGCAGGCATGGTCAGACAGTCCCACTCAAATCCTGAGTATTTTTTTATACTAAGAGGATAGGATTTATACGCTCGGTACTCTGAAAACAGCATGGGCTGAAAGGCCACATTCCCCAAGGCAAACTCTTTGCTGGAAATGCTGTAGCCGCCGTTTAGATCCTCCAGTTTCCCGATAAAGGAAATCCCTGCCTTCGCCCTCTCATCCGTCAGATAGCACTCGGTTCCCTTCTCGTCAAACAATGTCACCCCATTGGAATCAAAAGCATCCTCCCAGGTATAACCCACGGTCCCAAATTGATCAATGGTGCCGTTTTCGTCTGTGTCCTTTGTGACCTCCCGGCAAATCCTGTAAAAATCCTCCCATGTCCACTGATTCCCCGGCATGTCAATCCCTTCCTGCTCCAAAATACTCTTATTCACAAACATCAGCTTAGGAGCACATTCATAGGGAAGGGCATACTGCACCCCTTCATAATTTCCATACGCATAGGCTGAGGTATAATACCGGTCCGGCGAAAACTCCCCATCCCCTTCTATAAGTGGGGTCAAATCCATCAGCACCCCTGCTTCCGCAAAATCATTAAAGTGCTCTCCCGGCACAAAGAAAATATCCGGGGCTGTTCCTCTCATCATCTGTTCTGACAGCCATTCCGAATAGTCCTCCCGGATAATACCGCTCACATACTCCACCCGTATACCCGGATGCTGCTTTTCAAACTCTGCAATGGCATCCTCCAATATCCGGTAGGAATAACCATTCTGCACCTTCCAGTAGCTGTCGCTGAACACACCCACCCGGATCACATTTTCATAAAAGCCCGGAAGCATTTTGTAGGCATCGCTGGCTATCATCCACAGAAACAGCAGAAGAAAAGCGCAAAGCCCTGCCCGGATGCCGTATTTTTTTCTCACTTCGTCTCGGGCTGCTTTGTTCCTTTCTGCCTCGTCTTTGTCCCCGGCCTCTCCGTTTTTTCCCGCTTCATCCCTGTCCGCTTCGGTGCTGTCTTTGTCCCTGCTTATTTTATTCTTATCTTCCCTGTCCCAGTCTGATTCGCGTCCCATCAGTTTTCCTCTCTAAGCGCCTTATGGATTGCGCCGGTCTGTACAGCCCATATGGCAAGCTGTGTCCTGTCCCGCAGATTCAGCTTGCTCAAAACCGTGCTGATACAGTTTCTCACCGTTCCGTCAGACAGGTTCAGCTTTGCCGCAATCTCCTTGTTGGACAGGCCGCTTCCCACCTGCACAATGACCTGCCATTCGCTGTCTTTTAGATCAGCCGACTGTCGTTCATCCACCTGAATTGCAATATTGGACTGTGCCATTCTGGAAAACAGCCGGACTACCTTAGAGGCAATGTCCTCATTAATCATGGCTGTTCCGTGATAGACCTTTTGAACCGCTTCTGTCAGCTCTTTCATGGAAATTCCCTTGAGAAGATAGCCGCTGGCTCCGTATTTCAGAGCATTAAACACATATTCATCATCGTCAAAAGTGGTCAGGATGATGATTTTGATATCAGGGTAATTCTCTTTTATAATCTGTGTGCAGACTACCCCGTCCATCTCTGGCATCCGGATATCCATCAATATCACATCCGGCTTTTCCTTCCGCACGGAACGTATAACCTCCACTCCATTGGACACCGCATCGGTCACTTCAAAATTGCTCTCACTGTTTAAGATTATCATAAGGCTCTGCCGGATCAGCTCCTGGTCATCTGCAATCAATATCTTAATCATTTTCTTCCTCCGTCCCCCATCTGATTGGAATGCTGGCATCTATGACAAAACCATGGTCTCCGTGATAGGATAAAGAACCCTTCAGCATATTCAGCCGCTCCTCCATATGATGCAGGCCAAATCCTTTCTGTACATTGACGCAGCCCGCTCCGTTGTCTTTTACATGAATGTTTAGCATATTAAAATCCCGGTCAATCCAAACCTGCACCTTATCCGCCCTTCCGTGCCGGATGGCATTGGTAATGGACTCCTGTACAATCCGGTAGATAATATCCTCCTCATCCTTATTAAAGCCCTTTAGCGCTGGTTCTATCTGCCAGGTAATCTCCACCCCTGTGGAACGTTTTGCTTCCTCCATCATCTGCACCAGAGCCGCCTTTAGATTCAGGCTTTCCAGCGCATCCGGACGGAGAGCCTTTACCGAGCGCCGGACATCTTTGATTCCCTGCCTGGCTACCCCTGCAATGGCTTTCAGCTGTTCCTTCGTAGCTTCCGGCGCCACATCCACCAGCATGACACAGGCGTCAATACCGGTGATAATCCCGGTCAGAGAATGGCCCAGGGTATCATGAATCTCCCTGGCAAGGCGGTTCCGCTCCCTGGTCTCCGCCGCTTTCTCCGACTCCCGGGCATATTCCTCCAACTTTTCATTGGCTGACCGCAGCTCCTGATTGGCTGTGTTCAATTTTTCATTCAGCCCCAGTATCCGCTCCTTCTCCCTTACCTCTGTCAGTATCAATACAATCGCATAGCTGATAAAGACCATCGTGTTTAAGGAATTAAGGATATTCCGGATTCCCAGCAGCAGGGACTGTGTCTCCCTGCCATAATAGCCCCAGCAGGTCTCTGTGGAAATGATGGGACAGACAGCCGACAGCAGATCATAGTCCAGCAGAATGTAAAACACACAAATTGACGCCACCAGAAGCACTCTCCGCTTCAAATCAGAAAAATAACGCATGGTATCTGCAATTATGAGAAGCGCCATGCCCGTATAACTGAAATTCAGCATATAGCTGATAGCAAATACAATCCCCAGCTCCAGAACCGTTTTCACCAAAAAGCTTCTCTTACTCTGGCAATGGATTGACAGCAAAAGAAGCAGACACACATATAAGCCAATGGACAGAACCGGCAGCTTCCACGGCTCCATGGGCATCTGTTTCACCTGTATCAAAAAATCCATGGCAGAATTTCCATCCATATACCCATACAGACTATGCACAGTCACCATGGTCAGATACAGAATCATAACCATATTCAAATTTTTCATGGTGCTCAGGACAAAATCCGGAAACCCCTTTCTGTTCATCACCAAATCCCTCTTTTTCTACTGCCAGCGGTCAATACTGTACTGCTCCACATTTTCCTGCGTAACCAGTTCTACCGGCACCTGAATCTTTCGCTCCACGGTTTTCCCGTCCAGCAGGCGGTAGATCACATCTGCTGTTATCTGACCAATCCGGGAAGGAAATTGTGCCGCAGAGGCTGACATCATTCCTTCTTTAATCAGCGCCTTGGCATCCGGGGAGGCATCAATGCCATACACCTTTACCTGCTTTAACTGATCATGCTCATCCAGCGCCGCTGCCACCCCCACGGCTGCTAAATCATTGAGACAGAATACGCTGTCAAAAGAAATCCCTTCCTCAATCGCCTGCTGCATTTTCGGCATGGCAATCTCCAACTGGCCGTCACAGTTGATACGTTTCACCACATGGATTTTGTCACTTTTCTCCACCTCATCTAAAAATCCCTTCACTCTGTCCTGACCGGATTTTGCCGCATCGTGCGTCATTACGATCAATTTCGATTCTCTGTTTTGTTCCAGAAAATACCGGCCTACCAGGCGGCCGGCATTATAATTGTCCGAAGTAATGGTACAATCCGCCACGCTTTCCTCCTCCAAGTCCGAATCCACCACCACAATGAACACTCCCTGCCCTTTTGCCTTGTTCAAAATACCAGACAGGCTTTTCCAGTCTACCGGCGTCACCACCAGCACATCAATCCCCATCTGCAGCATTTCTTCTATCTGCTCAACCTGCCGGTCCACGCTGAGAGCCGGATCTCTTAACACCATCCGGTCTCCCCGGATCTCCACCTGATTGCTGATCTCCTCATTGAGAATTTTATAAAATTCGTTATTCATTGTCATATAGCTTACCCCAATGAGGCGGCTGTTCTCCTTTTGTTCCAGGGAATAGTCCCTGCCCCCAAGTCCCGCCCATAGAAGCAGCATTACTGGCAGATACAAAAGAATGTTGAACAAGATAAATATCTTCCGGAAATTTATGTTCATTTTCTCTTATATTCCTTTCCTTTGCATGAGGTTATCTTCACCAATCCCCATCCCGCTTCCGGACAATGCCGATTATGCCCTTGTGCTCCCCTCTGAATCTCAAACATTTACAGAACCTTTTCATTCATGGCCATATGTTCCATACCATATGTATAAAGGCTTATCCCTGCGCTTTTTAGATTATATCATATATCATCATTTTTTGCCAGAATCCAGAAGGCAAAGTTTGTGTCAGGTAATTGTTTGGTTACTGTTCACAGGGTCCTGTGAACGTAACCGCATATGCCCGTTTAAAATCGCCTGCGGCGATGGGGGTACTGGCTCATGGCTAATCAGCGGAGTGATTAGCCATGATGTGGACAGTAACATCGTTGGCACGGGTGTTTGACAGTTTGAAAATTTAAAAACCCTCCTCAGGCCCTATAAAGCCTG
>CAJUGD010000048.1 GCA_910586205.1 uncultured Lachnospiraceae bacterium
GCTTGCAAGTTCACGCATACCGTCCAGGTTTCCCTGATCTATCTGAAGCACCAGCTGAATGCGGGCTGCCGTCTGACACTGTCCCTGAAAACATTTAAGAGCCAGGGCCGGGTGAGGCTTTTGCCTTCACAATACCATCATATACCGCTTAAGCTGAAAATGTGCCCGTCCAGATATCCAAACAATAGTATTTCCCAAATTTCTGCAGATCATTCTCTTGGCTTAAGTTCTTTAACGTTCTCCCAAAAGCAGGCACAGCGCCGTACCGGCATTTATGCACGCACAATCTCCTTCACAAGAATCAGACAGTCTCCTGGCCGCACTGCATCTGATGCCAGGTTATTGGTTGTGATGATATTTTCTACTGTGGTGTGAAAACGTTTGGCAATATCCCACAAAGAATCTCCCTCCTGCACCAGATACCCTACAATTCCCGGCATCTGCTGCAGCTTTTTCGTGTCCAAAGGCCCTGTCTCTGCCTTTCGTATCACTGGCTGGCAGACCGGCTGAAGCACAAGCATATCCAGAAGAATCACAGCCTTTACCTCCACTGTGTCCCCACCGATCATGGCTGCTGTAAGCTGTTCCATGTCTGTCTCTAAATACCATACACTATCCGGGCGGATATTAGGCACTTCCGCCTCATAATGAAACGGAAGAAGCTCGGTCACAGACTGTATGGGACGGCTGTCATCATCAGTCAGGTAAAGAATCCTGACTTCCAGGGCTCCGTCCATAACCAGGCTGTTCTCCTTTGCCTCCACCTCATCTAACCGCACCAGCCCTGTACTGTGGCAGATCTGAAGCGCTCTTGGGCCTCCTCCCACAGCCACCTTTTCCGCAATCTTGCACTTTCCGGCATTTTTCGTCAAAATATGGTCAAAATACGCTTCTCCCGTATCCACCTCCAGCTCCCGGTTGGTGGCATAAAGATCACTTAAAATGTCAAGCTGCCTTTCCTCATAAAGCCGGATATCCAGCTCAATCACCGCAT
Source organism: uncultured Lachnospiraceae bacterium (assembly GCA_910586205.1). GTDB lineage: Bacteria > Bacillota > Clostridia > Lachnospirales > Lachnospiraceae > Brotaphodocola. Next base: position 995 of record CAJUGD010000048.1, read on the forward strand.
CCACATCCAGCTCCCGCATTTCTCCGTCATAATCCGGCTTTTCCTCCACTCCCTTGTGAATCAGCCTGGCTGAGATAGCCGGAATCATTTCCTCCACTGCTCCCTGCATTTCCAGCTCTCCGGAAAAAGGAATAGCCTCCTCCACCCACTGGACCATGGCGCTCTCCCCCTCGCCCTCATAGATCACAAATACCATCAGAGAGCCTTCCAGGTGAATTTTCCCGTCCAAAGGTCTGGTGGTTACCCCGGACAGACGCATTTCCGTCCAAAGAATCCGATCAATGGCAGGCTTTGTTCCGGACAAGGTGATTTCCTCTTTAAGACGGTAGGTATCCTTTCGCCTCAAAGCAATGGCCGCCACATCAATGGTACGCTTTAACGTCTCCACCTGGGGAAGATTATCTTCCTCATCCTCCACAGTCCCCAGCTCCACTGCCGCCTCTGTGTCAAACAGAGCTTCCACTTTTACCTCCAGGGTAATAATCCCCTTGATACTGAGTTTGCGGGAATTAATAATGTCAGTATTCAAATCCTCAAGCTGCCAGCTTATTCCCACATAATCCTTTTCCTCCAACCCCGGCACATTAACGGTCTCCTCAAAAGGAATCATGCCGCCCAAAGTCTGAAGTCCGCCCTCTTCCTTCCGGTACAGCACATGAAAATTCAGCTTGCCTCGAACCACCACCTTCTCGTTCTGGGTCTTTACAGGCTCCATCTGAATCTCCCCGGTGTCTAAAATCACCTGGGCAATATCACTCATGGTATCCGGAACAATAAAGTCATCATCCAGCGTCACCTGTGTATTCACCTGATTTTTCCAGCGATTCATATGTATATTCTGCTTTACCAGCTCCAACATAAAAAGCACCCACCTTACTTTCTATTATCCTTTTTTATAGAAAGTGTATGTGAATGCTTTCTGAAATATACCTTTTAAAGAGCATGGCCGGATTCATACTCATCCAGAAAATGGCAGCGCACCCCATTCTTTACATAGCCAATACAGGCGTCCAGGTTTACATTTTCCACACTTTTAAAAATGTTGGTTTCAATGTGGGGATTTACCTGGCGGAAATGGCGGATTAGTTCCTTCATCTCCTGCCTCTTGGATGTGTGAACCTGCTCCTCCATGGCCTGTTCCCTGGCAATCTGTTCTGTAAAGCGACATGCACATTGAAGAAAACGAAGCCCGTTGTACTCCTTCCATGCCAAGATATGCTCCTCTTTTACCAGATAAAGAGGGCGGATCAGCTCCATTCCCTGGAAATTTGTACTGTAGAGTTTTGGCATCATAGTATTGATCTGCGCCCCATACAGCATACTCATAAGGATCGTCTCAATTACATCATCAAAATGGTGGCCTAATGCAATTTTATTGCAGCCCAGCTCTCTGGCATTGGCATAAAGATTTCCCCGGCGCATGCGGGCGCACAGATAACAGGGAGAACCGCCTGCATCTACTACCGTATCAAAAATATCCGATTGAAAAATGTGAACCGGCAGTTCCATAAGAGCCGCATTCTCCTCAATCAGCTTCCGGTTTGCCGGGTGATATCCCGGATCCATCACAAGAAACTTCAGCTCAAATTCCATTCTGCCATGGCGCAGAATCTCCTGCATACACTTTGCCAGCAGCATGGAATCCTTTCCGCCGGAAATACACACGGCAATCCTGTCCCCCTCACGAATCAAGTCATATTCATTCAGGGCCCGGACAAAAGGGCGCCAGATTTCCTTGCGGAAGCGTTTGATAATGCTTCTCTCTATGTCATGGCATCGTTCTCCCATATGCTTTCTCTAACTCTCCTGTTCTTTTTCTTTCATCTGTCTCTGCAGCCTTTGCAGCTCTTTCTCCAACTGATGCACCTTTTCCTCCATCTGCTGATACTGCTCCATGGTAACGGCTGCCGCTATCTGCTTTTTCGGAATGGGCACTCCTCCCACCTTTACGGGCCTGGCCGGAATCCCCACTGCAGTTGTATCATTTTCAAGAGGCTTTAAAAGAACCGCGTTGGCTGCAATGGTACAGTTATCCCCCACCTCAAATGCTCCCAGAATTTTTGCTCCGGCGCCCACTGTTACATTATTTCCAAGAGTAGGGTGGCGTTTGCCCTTATTAAGCCCTACCCCTCCTAATGTCACTCCCTGATAAATCGTGCAATGATCTCCCACTACCGTAGTCTCCCCGATGACCACGCCGCAGCCATGATCAATCAAAATCCCGTGCCCCATCTCTGCTCCCGGGTGGATCTCAATCAAGGTAAAAAACCGCGCCACCTGTGAAATAAGCCGTGCCACAAAAAACATTTTATGCTTATAAAACCAATGGGCAAAACGATGCCATATCATCGCATGAACTCCCTGGTACAAAAGCAGTACCTCCAAAGCATTCCTTGCCGCCGGGTCCCTTTCCTGAACCGCCTTTACATCCAGCCAGATATCTTTTAAAATCATAGCTCTTTTCCTCTTTTCCATATTCAGGCATACATGTTCTTTATCATACCATATGACAACCTTTTCCCGCAAGTGCTTCAAATCGTATATTTGGATTACTGTGAAAGTCTCGAATCCTCGCTGTAGGACTGCGCACTTGCTGCGCTGTCCGTACCAGCGCCAAAATGCCTGCTTTTTGGCATTTTGTGTGCATCCCCCGGAGGGGTCACAGTAACCCCTCTTTCATTTATGGTAGTGCCGCGATAACGCGGCATAAGGGGTTACTGTGAAAGTCTCGAATTCTTGCTGCAAGTTGTTAAACGTAAGAAAAAGTTCACTTGTAAATCCCTTTCATTTCTGCTATGCTATTGTGGAGAAAATTTAAAGGAGCCGCATATATATGGAATACTATCAAAAGTCTGCTTACCGTTCCAACAAAAAATATAAACAAAAGTCCTCCGGCGGCTTACCGGATCTCCTTTTGTTTTACATACTGCCATTTATTGTATTCAACAGTATCCTCTTTTACTGTGTGGCATCCTCTCCCAAAATAAATCTGGAAATCCAGGATACCAAAGATTATCTGTCCACCCAGGCATCCATGACCATTGAGTCCTGGTTTCCCACCAAGTCCATCTCTTTTAATATGGACGGCGAGGAATTGGAGCCAGTCAAGGACAAACGCCGGACCTACTCTGTACCTATAACAAGAAACGGCGTGCTGGAGGTTACGGTGGTCAATTTAAACGGCATGTCCTCCACGGTTTTTAAGCATGTAAATGTGCTGGACGATATTCCCCCTTCCTTTGAAAATGCAACGTTGGAAGACGGAATCCTGATGCTGCGGGTTACAGACAGCCAGTCCTTAGTCAATTCGGACGCCATTTATGCCGTTGACTCCGCAGGCATCCAGCATGCCCCTCTGTCCGTGGAGCGGATCGAGGACACCATAGACAATACGACCGCTTACAGCATCACTTTTGAGATGGACTTAAACGGCCTTCACGTGTATGTGCAGGACAAAGCCGGCAATGAAGCACAGAAGACCTTTACCACCCACAAAGAGGGGAACTTAGACGTACTGGAGGTAGGCCCCGAGGAAGATCAGACAGACCAGGGGAACGCTGCTCCCGATGCTTTGCCCGCTGAAAATCAGGAGACTGAACCTGCCTCAGAAGAATCCAGTGCTGCTTCCTCCTCAGGCAGCAGCGATGTATCAATTGTGATTGAATAGTTCTCTTTCCACTGAGGATATTATCTCTGCAATATTTATAAAAGGTTCCCGGAGGTTTGATTCCGGGAACCTTTTTGTTTTTGCAGCTATTCTTCTATAAATTACACTTCCTGCTTCACGGTCTTAACTTTTTTCTGCCTCATTGTCTTTTCTTCCGCACTGTCTCGTTTCACAGGTTCTGCTGCTTTGCTTATCTTCTTTCTTTCCGCCCTTCCGTAAAGTTCTGCCATATTCCTGCATTGCGCCAAAATTTCCTCAGTCAGATCCTCTGCCCTCATCCGCCATCTCCAGTTCTTTCCCAGAGTAGACGGCTCATTGATCCTGGCCCAGCTTCCAAGTCCCAAATAATCCTGCACCGGAATAATGGCAAGCCTTGCCTTGCTCTGCAGAGCCATGCGGATAAAGTCCCAGTGAATCTCTCCTCGAGGCGTCCGTTTATTTCCCATATAATCCATGGCAAACTGCCGAAGTTCCGGATCCATCTCCCCATACCAGCCCTGAAGGGTATCATTGTCATGAGTTCCTGTATATACCACACAATTTTCCGGATATTTATGAGTAAGGTAATCACTGTCTTTCGTATCATCAAACGCAAACTCCAAAACCTTCATTCCCGGAAAACCAGTATCCTTTACCAGCTTTCTCACAGACGGGGTAAGAAACCCTAAGTCTTCTGCTATGATGCTCAGCTCACCAAAGTGATCCTTCATAGCCTGAAACAGCTCCAGCCCAGGCCCCTTTTCCCAATGTCCCCTCTCTGCAGTCTTATCTCCGGCCGGAATTGACCAATATTCGTCAAATCCCCGGAAATGATCCACTCTTACTGTATCATAAAGCCGGAAGGAATATTCCATCCTTTGTCTCCACCATTCATACCTGGTCTTTTTATGGTAATCCCATTCATACAGCGGATTCCCCCATAACTGGCCTGTGGCTGAAAAGGCATCCGGCGGGCACCCGGCCACTGCTTTGGGACAGCATTCCTCGTCAAACTGGAACAGCTCCGGATGAACCCAGGTATCCGCCCCGTCAAATGCCACATAGATCGGAATATCCCCCAAAATACGGATTCCTTTCCGATTGGCATATGCTTTTAAAAGCAGCCACTGCCGCTCAAACTGATACTGTAAAAACTCATAAAACAAAATCTCATCTTCCAGCCGTTCGCGGTATTTCTTCATGGCCATAAGATCCCGCAGACGAATATCCTCATCCCATTCTTCCCAGCTTTTTCCGGCAAAATCATTTTTCACTGCCATATAAAAGCAGTACTCCCGAGTCTCCGGCGAAAGTGAACGTTCCAAAAACAGCCGAATCCCATCCTGTCCCAAACGGCTTTGGCGCTTCTTCCAGCGCAGAAACGCTTTTTTCAGAAGCGGAAACCGGTTCTCATACAGCTTACCGTAATCAATATCCCTTACATCATCCCCAAAATCCGCTTCCTCACATTCCTGCTTTGTCAAAAGCCCTTCTTCTGTCAGCTTTTCCAGATCAATAAAATAGGGATTCCCGGCAAATGCACTGAAGGATTGATAAGGAGAGTCCCCATATCCGGTTGGCCCCAAAGGCAGAATCTGCCAATACTGCTGCCCTGCCTCTGCCAATTTATCCACAAAATCATATGCCTCCTTGGAAAAAGCGCCGATTCCATACTTGGACGGAAGGCTGGCTACCGGAAGAAGCATTCCACATTCCCTTTTCATTACTTATCCTCTCATTTCCGTTTCCGCTTTTCTGCCGGCCGCAGTGAGGAAACCTATGCCCTCATTGTATCAGTTTTGATCTGAATCCGCAATATTAAAAATCCCCTCTTTCGGCCTCCGACAAAAATCCATAGCTTTACCGGTGACTGGATGGGCAAACGTCAATCGGTATGCAGACAAGGCAATATTTCCTGTCTGTCTTCCTGCCTCGGAAAATGCAGGATTATATTTTCTGTCTCCCCAAAGGGGAAAACCATGGGCTGCCATCTGTACACGAATCTGATGATGCCTTCCTGTAAACAGAGCAATCTCTGCCAAAGTCAAATCCCCATAAGGTTCTAACTTCAGGTGTCTGAGCACACGATACTCAAGCTCTGCCCGTTTCGCTCCGGTTATCCCCATATCAACAACCGAGGATTGGTTGTTTTTCTCGTCTTTCAACAGGTAATCCACATACTTATCCACATTTTTATCCACTTTTCCACAAAGTACGGCCAAATACCGCTTGTCCATGGAGCCTTGATAAACCTGTCTGCTTAAGGAAGCAGCAGACTTTTTATCCTTGGCATAGACCATAATACCGCTTACAGGTTTGTCAAGTCTGTGGATAACTCCCACATAGGGTATCTTATCTCCTGGGGATAAACTGTGGATATGCCGTCGGATTTCGCTGACCATGTCTGCTCCGATTCCCCGAGAAGACTGTGCCTCCAGCCCCGGCGGCTTCCAAACCACTAAAACATTTGTATCTTCATATAATATTTCCAGCATTTATTCTGCCCTTTTTGTCCCAAGCTTAATATTGTGCAGCACCTCTGACTGTACTCCCACAGAAATCAGCACCAAAAGTCCCATTATAATGGATTGCCAATGTACAGAAATACCTGTGGGAAGATAGGTAAAAATCGTATTAATAATAAAATAAATCAAAATACCGAAAAAAGTTCCCGAAAATTTCCCCTCACCGCCAGACAGTTTTACTCCGCCGATGGCACACATAGCAATGGCATAAGTCTCATACACATTACCGGCGCTTAAGGTAGCGCTTCCGCTGCTGGACGCCAAAAGCACGCCGGAAAAAGCAGCAATGCCCCCACAGCATACAAAAGCTTTGATCTTGATCCGGTCTACATCCACCCCCATCATTCGGGCAGCCTCACAGTTGCCGCCCACCGCATAGATTCCCATACCGAATTTCGTATTTCTAGCCACATACATACATAAAAAAGTCATCAGAAACAGGATAAATACCAAAATGGAAATGCCGCTTTTCATCCCCGGCACCATTCCTTTAAAAAACTGGGTATTGGCAAAGGTTAAAATGCTTCCGCTGACTGCCACAGACTTTTTGGCAATAATCGAAATGATTCCCCGCAGGGCAAACATCATCGCCAGGGAGGCAATCCAGGAAGAAATCCTCATTTTTGTCACCATGCAGCCAATCATAAGGCCAGATGCTACGCCTACCAAAAGCCCGCAGACAATGCCTAAAATCGGGTTAAACTGCCCCACCAGGCCCATGACCACCCCGCTTAAGGCAAACACCGCACCCACAGACAGATCGATCTCCGCGCACAGAATCACAAATGTCATGCCCAATGCCAAAAATCCGCCGTTTTTAGCTGCCTTTAAAAGAATATTAAACACATTGTTGGTTGATAAAAAATTCTTGTCCCGGAACACAATGCTTGCAATGATAACCAGGAGCAAAAACGCCGCAAGCGTACTTCTGGACAAAATCATCTGACGAATATCTTTTTTTGTTTTCATACCCCTTCACCTCCTATTTTGCCTGTTCTCTCTGGATAAATACCGCAAACACAATGATCGCCGCCTTAAACACCTGAGCGTACTGATCCGGAATATTATTCATAACACAGGTCAGGGTAATCATCTGCATCATCAGAGCGCCTACCACAGTCCCCATGACCCGCGCCTTACCGCCGCTCATAGGTGTGCCGCCGATTACCACAGCCGCTATGGCATCTAGTTCTGCAAGCTGTCCCAGAGAGCTTCCTGCTGCCACAGATATCTTAGCCGCCTGAAAAATCCCTGCAAATGCCGCAAAAAATGCACTGATCCCATACACAATCATCAAAATTGCCGAAGCATGAATACCAGCCAGAATACTGGACCGCAGACTATCGCCCACAGCCTCGATCTGCCGCCCCAAAACAGTCTTTTCTACCATCACCCACACAATCACTATGGATAATATAATCGGAATAATCTGTACGGGAATCGCTCCGCCAATCTTATAGGTTCCCCACAGGGAAAGCTGTTTCCCCATCTCTCCCAGTTTGTTAAAATAAATGTCCCTGCCGCCGCACAAAACCTGAGCCACGCCCCGCAGCCCCAACTGAAGACCCAATGTGATAACCATAGCCTGGAGACGCAGCTTTCCTACCATAAATCCCGTAAAGCATCCTACCATTACAGACACAGCCACTGCCGCCAGAATCGCTGGCAAAAGGCCGGTATCAGACATAAGCTGAGCTGTCATTACCCCGGAAAGGGCCATCATAGAGCCAACAGAAATATCAATGCCGCCAGTGGAAATCACCAGTGTCATACCCATTCCGCAGAGAATTGTAGGACAAATCTGAGTAATAATGTTGTTTAAGTTGCTCAGACGGAAAAAGTTCGGAGTAAACAGAGAATTGAGCAGCACAAAAAACAGCAGCATGGTAACCGCACTATATTTTTTTACCAACTGTATGGTATCCTGTTTTGTCTTATTCATGGACTCTCCCCTCACTTTCACTGCCTTTTGCGATTGCCTCCATAATCTTATCCTGGTGTATCTCCTTATCAACCAGCTCTCTTGTCACTTTCCCCTCTCTCATGACAATGATCCGATCACAATTCCTCTCCAGCTCCGCAATCTCTGAGGAAATCATCAAAATAGATATCCCGCTTTTTGATAATTCCTGAATCAAATCCTCAATCTCCGCCTTGGCTCCCACGTCAATCCCGCGGGTAGGCTCGTCTAAAATAATCAGCTTAGGATTCATGCACATCCATCTGGCCAGCAGCACCTTCTGCTGATTTCCGCCGCTTAAATTGCAGATCTGCTGCTCCGGCGTAGGCGTCTTGATCTTCAGCCGTTCAATATAATGGCGTACAATCTCGTCCTGCTCCTTAAATTTCACAAAGCCAAAGCGATTCAGCTTTGGAAGAAGGGCAATGGTCATATTCTCCTTTACAGAGAGATGAGGAACAATTCCCTCTACTTTCCGATCCTCTGTGCAAAACCCCATCCCCTTTTTGATGGCATCGGAAGGTGAGTGGATATTGGCAGGCTCTCCCCACCAAAAGACCTCACCGGAATCCGGCATACTGGTCCCGAAAAGCACTTGGGCTAACTCTGTCCGCCCGGATCCCAAAAGGCCGGCCAAGCCTACCACCTCGCCCTGACGAATCTCCACATCCAGCCCATTTAAACGCATACCCTGGCGGATATTCTTCATATTTACAATGGGAGTGGCATCCGCAAAATCATAGCCTTCCTTCTTTCGCTCTAACGTCACCGTATCTTTCCCTACCATCAGAGAAATCAGCTTAAACTGATTCAGATCCTTAATATCATAATCCCCTACATACTCTCCGTCCTTAAAAACAGTCAGCCGGTCACAGATCTCAAAAATCTCATCCAGCTTATGGCTGATAAAAATCACGCTGATTCCCTGGCTCTTTAACTGACGAATAATGCGAAACAGCACTTGCACCTCCTGAGAATCCAGAGAAGATGTAGGCTCATCCATAATCACCAGCTTTGCATTGATGCTGACCGCACGGGCTATCGCCACCATCTGCTGAATGGCTGTGGGATACCGGCTTAAAGGAGCTGACACATCCACATCAATTCCCAAATCTTTTAAAATCCTGTCTGCCTCTGCAATCATGGCTTTTCTATCCACCCTGCCGAATTTATCCCTTGGCTCCCGTCCTAGAAACAGATTCTCATAAACCGTCTGAAACAGCACCAGGTTCAGCTCCTGATATATTGTAGAAATGCCCTTGTCATTGGCCTCCATGGGTGTGCGGCAATCAATCTCCTCGCCGTCAAAGCAAATAGTTCCTCCGTTTTTCTGATAAATTCCAGTTAAAACCTTAATCAGTGTAGACTTTCCGGCTCCATTTTCCCCCATAAGGGCATGGACCTCTCCCTTGTTTACCGTCAGCTTAACCCCTTTCAGCGCACGGACTCCGGGAAATGTCTTTTCCAGGTCTCTTATTTTTAATAAAATCTCTGCCATACGATCATTCCCTCCTTTAAAAAACGCTGCTGCAAAACCTGTTTTTGCAGCAGCTACAGTTGTAAAAATGTTAGAATCCCAAATCCACCACTACATTGTCCTTGGTGTAAAGGGTATCCTGATTTGTAATGTTTGCCGGAATTTCTTCCCCGTTAATGATCTTGGCAATAGTCTCTACCACAATTCCCCCAAAGTAAGGAGTGCAGGTACAAGAGGCAAGCTGACGTCCGCTCTCAATCGCCTCAAAGGCTGCCCTTGTCCCGTCAATACCCATAGTAAGAATATCCTTACCTGGCTCTAAACCGGCCGCTTCAATGGCATTCATAGCGCCCTGGACCATATCATCTGTCACGCAGAATACAGCATCAATATTTTCACCGCCCTGAGCCTGAATAATATTTTCCATCACAGACTGAGCCTTATCCATCAGCCACTCGCCATCCTGCTCGCCTACAATCGGATACTTGGCAGCATCCAGCGCATTGACAAATCCATCCTGACGATCAGTGGAGGTAGAAGAATCATAACCGCCGTTGATGATCACAACATTTCCTCCATCCGGAAGCGCTTCCATCAGAGCTTTTGCGCACTGCTCGCCTTCCCAAACAAAATCAGACATAATGGCTGTTGTATAATGAGTCCCTGCCTCTCCGGCAATGGCCCGGTCCACCAAAATAACCGGTATCTCATTATCCATGGCCTCCTGCAAAGCTCCCTGAAGACCATTATCCTCCAACGGCGCCACTACCAAGAAGTCCACTCCTGCTGCCACCAAGTCACGGATATCTGACTCCTGGGTAGCAATGTCACCGCCGGCATCCTTTACAATAAACTCACCGCTGGCTTCCTCTACAAACTTCTTAATGTCATCCGTCTCAGTGGTTCTCCAGGCTGACATACTGTCTGTCTGAGCAAATCCTACGGTCTTTCCCTCCAAAAAGCTGCCTGATGCCGCCGTATCCCCAGCCGGAGCAGCAGCCTCTGAGCCTGCAGAATCTGCTGCCTGAGCCTCAGTCTTGGTATCCGCCCCCTGAGCTGCCGTACTTGCCGCCGCCTGATCAGAACCGCCGCACGCCGCTAAAGACATCACCATCATTGCTGCCATCATGATTGCAACTGCTTTTTTCATTTTCTTTCTCCTTTTTTTGAGATTCTCTACCTACTGGTTCCCATTGCTTTTCAGGTTACTGTATCTTTCACAATATCTTTTTCCCCTAAAACACTGTAACCTGTCTTTCAATGCTTTTTATTACATGATTTATTTTACATTATTTTATCTATTTTTACAATATTCATTTTCAATTTTGTTTAATTTTCGTCATTTATCTACTAAATACCATGTTATTTGTTGTTGCTTATGTATATTTACTTTACTTTTTATGTAATTAATGTTATAATTAAAAAACAACAAAATAAAAATAATGAAAGAAAGGAACTCATCCTATGGCTACTAAAGAAAAACCGGTAAAAGAAAAACGCACCATCCGGATCATTGGAGAGAGAAATATCTGCCTCCATCTGAGCAATCCAAATCACCGGGATCGAATTATACGGGTAGGCAAAGCGCTATCTTCTTCCACTCGTCTTCAGATTCTGGATATGCTGAAAACCACCCCCCGTTCTCTGCAGGAAATCGCCTCAATACTCGAGATTCCTCTTTCCTCTGCTGCCCTTCATATCAAGACTTTGGAAGACGCCCAGCTCATTGTCACGGAGACTCAGCCCGGCATCCGCGGTTCCATGCGAGTCTGTATCTGCAGTATGCAGTCCTTTCATCTTGAAACCTTTGATGCTGATATCGATTCAGAAAACAAAACCATATCTTTGGAAATGCCCATTGGAAACTACAGCAACTGTGAGATCCATCCAACCTGTGGTCTGGCAGATGAAAACGGAGCCATTGAAGCCTACGACACAATCCAATCCTTTTACACTCCTGCCCGAACCCATGCACAGCTCATATGGTTCAGCAAAGGATATATAGAATACCGTTTTCCTAATATTTATAATCCGCTCCTGCCTTTAGGGGAGATCTCCTTTTCCATGGAGATCTGTTCTGAAGCGCCGGGATTTCTGGAAAACTGGCCGTCTGATATTACGATCTCCATCAATAACGTGGAAGTGGGAACCTTTCATTCCCCCGGAGATTTTGGTACCAGGCGCGGAAAGCTGACCCCTCCTATATGGCCTAACGGAAATACGCAATATGGATTCTTAAAGACTTTCTCAGTCAGAGAAAGAGGAAGCTATCTGGACGGAAAGCCAGAAAACCCCCTCATTGGGTTAAGCGATCTGGATCTGGAACGATACCCTTATATCTCTCTGAAGATCGCTGTGAAAGAGGATGCCGGAAATGTGGGGGGCATTAATATTTTTGGTGAGAAATATGGAGATTATCCCCAGGGCATTATTATGAATCTGAGCTACCTGTAAAAAATGTATTTTTTATTAAATGTCTTGCATTTTTTCCTTTGAAGTAGTATAGTATAATATACGCCCATATATAGTTTTTAAAACTATATTATGTGGTTTTTGGTTCACCCTCTGCAGCTATGACCCGAATAACTCAAAGTTCTGACCGATTTCGGAGGATTCGAAACTTTCACAGTAAGTTTGTCAAAGGAGGTTTTGCTATGACATTTAAAATTAAAGATCCAGGCAGTGCACTTACACATTTTATCGGAATGCTTTCAGCGCTATTTGCCGCCACACCGCTTTTGATTAAAGCTGCTCGTTCTCCAGAGCAGACACATGTGCTGGCTCTCACGATTTTTATTATCAGCATGATTCTTTTATATGCCGCCAGTACTACCTATCACACCCTTGATATCTCACCTAAAGTGAACCAGATTCTGCGCAAGGTGGATCATATGATGATTTTCATCCTGATTGCAGGAACTTATACACCTGTATGTATGCTGGTTTTAGGAGACCGCACCGGATGGACATTGTTAGGGCTTGTATGGGCTATTGCCTTGGCAGGCATTCTGATTAATGCCTTGTGGATCACTTGTCCTAAATGGTTTTCTTCCTTGATTTATATTGCTATGGGCTGGGTATGTGTGCTGGCATTCGGAAAAATCACTGCCGCCCTTCCCAAAAGTGCATTTGGCTGGCTGCTGGCCGGAGGAATCATCTATACCATTGGAGGCGTTATCTATGCATTAAAACTTCCTCTTTTTAACAGCCGGTATAAGAACTTTGGTTCTCATGAAATTTTTCATCTGTTTGTCATGGGCGGAAGTGTCTGCCATTATATTGTGATGTATGCTTTTGTCGCCTAAAAAAGAGTCCGCGGTGCGGACTCTTTTTACGTTTTATTTTCCCTGCGGCTATGTCTTCCCCACATTTCACAACTGGCCAAACAGCAGCTAATTACGATTCTTCTTCAAAAATCCTTGCAAATGGCTCTAACTCTACCACCACATCTGCCGGAAACTGCACTCCCCTTCCGGCATCCGGATCCGCTGCCACAATCTCCAGCTTTCTGCATGCCAAAAGAGGCGACAGACTGCTGATTTTATTCTCTTGCAGGCTGCATGCCCGAAGATCTTCAAGCTCTGACACAAAAGAAATATCTTCCAGATCACAATCTTCCAGATAAAGACGCTTTATACCAGGATAATGAGCAATAAAAGAATAATCCAGCTTTTCCCCGTCTGCCGCATTTTCAGGGTAACACGCCCATATCCCCAGCTCCTGAATCGAAGGATTATCCTGTAAAAGCTCTGTATCCAGCAAAAGCTCTACATCACTTGTACCTTTTCTTCCGATCCAAAGCACCGTAAGACCTGGCAGATTAAAAAGCTGTTCCGCTCCCGTCATTTCACCTCCCCAAAAATTGTCAAGCCAAAGTTTTTCCAGCCCCTTAAGCGCTCCTAAAGGAGAGACATCCACCGGTACGTTGTATTCTTTGATTGACATATGTAATTTAAGAGCCTGTAATTCCTCCAAGGCTGCAAGCTCATGAAGGCTCTCTGCCTCATTTACTGCCAAAGACAATTCCTCTATTCCCTGCAGCCTGTATATCTCCCCGGAAGGGATATATTCCTGATCTAAAAATTCCGCCTTCTTCAGATTGGGAAGATGCTCAAGAACAGAAAGGCTGGCTTCTGTACCGGTCTTGACAGACAAACTTTCCAGCTGCGGCAGATCTTTTAAGAAAGTACAGTCTTTTAAGAGCGCCTGGTCAATGTATAAGCTCTTAAGCTGCTTTAAAGCGCCTATTTTTTCCAGACCTGTATAGGATTCTCCGCACCGCAGCCGCAGCGTCTTAAGATTTTTGCACTGTTCAATACTGCTTACGTCCACAGATTGGGTGGATAGGTTGGACTCCACCTCCAACTCCTCCAGATTCTTATATTGGCCGATTCCCTCCAGATTGGTTCCCATAATGCCGACATGAAGAACCCGGATATCCTCCGGATTCAGCACATTGGAAATGGTATCAAGACGGTCATCTGTATCCACATAAGTTATCCTGCTTTCAGGAGAAAACTTCAGCAGGGAAAGCCAGACCGCATCCGTGGTATCGATTCTTGTCAAACCGTTAAACATCGTGTAATCCCCCGGCCAGCTTACCCTTTTAGTCCTGTATGTCCACTTTTTTACTGTCTCCTGAAATTCCTCCTCGCTGCTGCAGTCCTCATAGTTGACAAAGCTGTAAGAAATCACATTAAAGGTCTCTGCGCCGTTTCTCTCATAAGCACAGCGAAGATACCGAATAGAATCCAGCTCCTCCTGAGAAATATCCTTGTACTCCTTTTCAAAAATATCCTTGCAGAAAATCACCAGCAACTCTCCGTTGGCATCCACCGGGATATTTTCATCAGATCTGAAAAATACTGACTTTTTTGCTGCTATATTAAAAGCAAAAATAATCAAGGCCAGCAAGGATGCCACAATCAAGAATATGATCAGAACCTTCTTTGTGCTGTTGACCGCGTCATACATCTCATCGCTTCCGCTGTAATCCACCTGCACATTGATAATGGTTCCTTTTGCTTCATCAATCAGATACTTCTGGCCGCAGTAAGGACAGCTTGCATGGGTTCTGTCTGTAAGTTCCAGGGAAGCTCCGCAGTTGGTACATTCCAGCCGCAGAAGCTCCGCTTTTTCATTCTGATTTGAGGTCCGGATTACATACGGTTTTTGATTTTGCTCCTTCATGTTTTAATTATTCCCTTCCCTTTTCTCAATGTGCAAACCAGCATACTATTTGCATTATATTCAGGCAAGCCTCCTTGCCTGAATTTTCGTCAGACTGTGCTGCCGGCAAAAGGCAATGCCTGTCTTCAGACACGCTCTAAGGTAATCCTTCCCTTGTATCTCTGCTGCCACTCCTCCCACTGTTCTTGAGAAATATACCATCCAGCTTTACCTTCCACATATAAACGCTTCAGGGATGGCAGAGAAAGAAGCTGCTCCATAATTGTCACAGCATCTTCCTCCTCCATCTCCACATAACACAAAGCAAGCTCCTCCAGCTCGTCAAAACCATTGAAAGCATCTCCACTGTCTATCGCTGCCTTTTCTAACAGGAACCGCTTAACCCCCTTTAAATTCTCCATAAAGGCAAAATCCGTCAGTTCCCCGGCATCCAAAA
This sequence comes from uncultured Lachnospiraceae bacterium, assembly GCA_910586205.1. Taxonomy (GTDB): domain Bacteria; phylum Bacillota; class Clostridia; order Lachnospirales; family Lachnospiraceae; genus Brotaphodocola. The sequence continues at coordinate 16,229 of CAJUGD010000048.1, forward strand.
TCGCCACTTCCTCCAGGGTATCCGGGTTCACCCGGTCAAAAAACTCCGGAGTCCCATATTTAGAAAGACCATCCACACAATAAATGCAGCGCAGCACATTCTCCTCTGGCAAGATATAGTTCTCCCATGCCCCTGTATACAGCTCCAACCTGGTCAGTCCGGTAAAATACTGCACATCTGTAGGAGAAAAATCCTCCCGGTTCCCTTTTACTGTAATGGTTTTTAAAGTTCTTTCATATCGCCCCTTATCCTCATACTCATAGTAATCCTCATAACTGTATGTAAAACAATAGCCCTTATCCCACTGGATCTTTAGATACTTCATCTCACTCAAATCCTCCGGACTGATCTCAGCAGCCGGCTTTTCATAAGCCTCCATCAAAAAATCCCGGACTATCACAGAAAAACGGCTTGCTGACATAACCATGCGCCCCGTGTAATATTGATATCCCAAAACAGCCGCCGCTGTCACGGCAATGGCGATTGCAGCGCAAATCAAGACCATTTTCCCGGCAGACAGTCGGACTGACACTTTATGATTCCGGTTGGCAGAAATATAATATTCCATGCCACAGGATGGGCAGCAATACAAGTAAGGGCTTTTTCTCTCCAGACGGCCTCCGCAGGACTCACAGACCGACGGCTCTTTCTCTGATTTCTGTATTTTCCCTGTTGACTTTTGATCCTTCATTGCCTGCCCTCCTTCGTTTGACTGCTATTGTAATGTCTTTCAACAGCAGTTACTATTTTATCATGTCTTTTGGCACTTGACAAGATTGGGAAGTTTGTCGTGGCTTGCCCTACATGCATACAAGACGTTGCTGTTCACTGTTCCCACCCTGTGGAAAACGGTGTGTGGCTTTATCCAGAAGATGTGCCGAACCTGCATCCAACGAATGGACCGGCGTTAAGCAATGAAGCTTATGCCCCAAATCGCCCAACGAAAAAGAGATGCCGCAAAATGGCTGCTATATACAACATATGGCACTGAAATCACACAAATCTCAACCATATATTGCACATAAGCGGCATTTTACGACATTCCCCTAATAAAAACAGATTCATTTAAAAAATGATTTTTCCTGATGTATGAAGGAGCTTTTACTCAAAATCCTGGGCAAACAGCACAATCCGCTCCACACTTCCCATATCATCCATCCATATCATGCAGTTGTCAGACTCCTTCACATCCTCCAACCTTACCAGGTTCCTGGTAAGATACGGCAGGATCTGGCAATCCCCAGGCACATGGTAGGCTGTGCCATCTGATGCTGTCAGGCTCCAGTTGCCGTCTGCTCCCTGCTGCATGGACTTTACCTGCACATAATCCGGCGCCTGCTTATCCTGCGGCACATGACAGATCACCATCTCCGCTGTAGTCATAGGCGGCAGACTCATAGTCATAGCCGGACCAATATAGGCATAAATAAACTCTCCTGCCTTAATATCGCTAAGTTCCACCGGAAGTCCGCTCTCTGCATCCAGGACACGAGAATACTCGCTGCCAATGTTCAGCACAATCTCCCCCTCATAGGAAACCCCTGACTGATTGTCAATGCGGATCATTCCATCCTCCACAGACAGCACCGTCCCCCATATGCGGATCTTATCCATAGCCTGGTTTCCCTCATTCTCCGCACCAGGACCTGTCATAGAATCCTGACGCACTCCCCCTCCTGCCAAAATAGTAGGAGACTGGGCCTGTGCCAATCCTACGCTTCCTAACACCAACAAACCGGTACAGCACACGGCTGCCATTATTTTATGATTCCTCTTGCTCATTTTATTATCCTCTCCTGTCTTTGCTTTGCCTCTTTGTTTTAACACAGGATTAGTATAACAGACAATTCTTCCCAATGCTATTGATAAATGGAGTCTTTTCTCTTACAAATTCATTACCTGTTCCGGCTCTAAGCCAGCTCCTCCACCATCTTCTGAATCTCCTCCAGACACCCTCCGCAGACCGTCCCGGCTCCTGTTGCCTCCTGAACCTCCTCCACAGTTGAGGCGCCGCCTTCAATAGCATCCTGAATCTCTCCTGCTGTCACTCCCATACAGTTACACACAATCTCGTCGCGTTTCATAACCAAACCTCCTTAATCTTTAATATACTCTTGGGGCATCACCAGATGTAATCCGTTCAAGACACGCTTTAGTGTACTGTCCGGATTATATCTGGACAGTACACAAGTACATCGTTGCTCTAGGTACAGGCGATACCGAGAGTACATTTTATTGTTCTTTTCCATTATGTGCAGAATATACTCTTTTCATCCCCCCGCAACCCTTGTAATCCGAAACCCTTCCCCGTGAACCTCATGAGAATCCATAATAATCATGAAAGCCTTCGGTTCCACCTCCCGAATCCGTTTCTGTACCTGGTAGATATCTTTATTACTTCCGGCTACCATTACCACATCCTTTCTATCATACTGATATCCGCCTGTTGCTTTTAGAATCGTAGACCCCCGCATACAGCACCGGTCCACCTCCTCTGTAACCATCTTCCCCTGTTCCGTAACAATCAATGCAACCATCCCGGCATTCATTCCCAAAATCACCTTGTCCACCACCACAGCAAACAAAAGATTAATGATCATTCCATAAACAATTCCGTCCAGATCTTTAAAAATCATCCCTCCTGTCAGAATCACCCCCACATCAGACAAAAAAGCAATCGTTCCAAGGTTCCAATACGGCCTTATGGCTTTCACCGCCATAACAATAAAATCCGATCCTCCTGTAGAAGATCCCCTCACATAAATCATGGCATAACCCAAGGCTCCCACAGCTCCTGTAATCAGCGCTGCAATCATCCGATCTCCCTGATAGACCGGCAGAAGCGGCGCTAAATAGTCTAACATCAAGGAAGAAATCACCATACATCGAAACGACTTTACCAAAAACTGCCTTCCAATCAGTTTTCCGCACAAAATTGCCACCGGAATATTCAAAAGGATAGTGGAAAGCCCCATGGGAATACCAAAAAGGCGGTACAAAATCATTGCAATTCCAGAAAACCCTGTCATGGGAAATTCTGCAAAAAGAGCCACATTGTAGGTAGTAACCGCCAAAATCAGACTTCCTAAAACCTCACATCCTAAGTCAACTGCCAAGCTGCTCCAATCTTTTCCTGGCATTTCTGTTATTTCCCGGATCCTATCTGCTATCTTCCATTCTTTTTTCCATACCTTTATTTCCTTTACACCAGACATTTTCTGCTCCTCCTTCCTTAAAGTCAGCATTTTAAACACGTTTAGCACGAATATTCCATAATAAAAAAGCCCGGCGAATTATTAACTATAATTCGCCGAAGCTCTTTCTGTTATCCATATTAGCAAAGAAAAAATGCGTTGTCAAGCCTATATCATGGCGTCCAGGTCACTTTTCATCTAAAATATGCTTTTTAAATACATTATGAATTTTGCCATTGCAGTTGATTTTTGGGGCAGAGCCTAGTATAATATTTGCATAACAATATTTTGTCAACAAAAAATCGGTAAGCCAGAATAAATGGCATAATTGTAAAAGCAGTATGTATTTGTATATGACTTAAATAAATATAGTTAACAACAAAAAACTCGCAAGTAAAATAAAGGATAAGGATGTTATTATGGTAGAAATTAAAAATTTTTTGTATTGTTTGAATGTCAATACATTAGAGGGAAGAACTGACATAATTGGATTATTAAGTGTGATGACTCCAGAATATATTCCAGGGCTTTTTTCTTTCTCTATTAATTTTTCATTATCAAATATTACAGAGGGAGAACATGCTCTTATTGTCAAGTTTAAAGATCCCGATAAAAAAGTGATTGCGGTAATTGATAATGCAATAGTATCATATCAAAAAGATGAAAATAGCAACTTGCCAGATGAACAGATGGGAATTAATGTAGCGGCAGGATTGCAGAATGTTGATTTTAAAAAGTCAGGTTTATATTCAACAGAAGTAATATTAGACGGAACAAGCATAGGTGAATATCATATATTTGCAAAAGGGAAGAATAAATAAGATATGTTAACAAATTGTGTAAGAATATCAAATGATTCTAATTATTTTAAAAGTAGTGACAGAGTAAATATAAATAATACATATTCTGAAATTTTAAAAGATAGTATGAATATTGGAAACAGTATAGGCCATAGTATTAATAAAACTATGGAATCTTTTGTAATGTTTATTTACAATACTATAAATGAGCAAATTTGAAATTTTACCAAAGTTACTTAAAATTGCTTAAA
>CAJUGD010000049.1 GCA_910586205.1 uncultured Lachnospiraceae bacterium
TTAGCCCCACATGGAAAAGTTTTGGTACAGTTTTAGACTTTACAAGGCACTAGTACTACAGCGAACACTATCTGTTCTGTATTTTTCTGAGAACTGTTTTAGACAGATTTTCTAATAAAGAAGCTGATATTCTGCTATATCGTATGGTTAATTTTGTTCGCTGCAGACAGATAAATTTAAAGTGTTCGCTCTAGAAAAATTTGGGAGGATTAAGAATAAATATCGGATTTTGCTGCAGAAGGCAGGTTCGTTTTCGATTATTGTGGACATGGAACATTTTATCACGGAATCTATCTGTAATGTGGAAAATAATATCTGTTTAGATTCAGATGCAGAGCGGTATCTGCCAGTATAAGAGTTTGGAACAGGATTATCAGAGAATCAGAAAACGGATTGAAAGACTCCTGGAAATCCATTCTCTCAATCAGGAATATGAAAGGGAAAACGAGAAATATTTATAGCGGAAATATATTGTCGTGGAGCCAAATTAGGACAAATATGCCAGTAAGGAGAAAATGTATTACAGGTAAAGTTAGAAGAAAAGCAGGAATTGATTGCTGGTTATAAAAGAGAAATAGAGACCTTGGAGGGAGAGCGAAAGAAGCTGGAATGCGATCATAACTACTGTTTTTAAATGTTTGTGTGAGAACTATTATGAAAATTTGAAGAGAGAGAGGCTGAGCTTTGAAAAACGTTCCAAAAGGGATGGTTAAGCCATAGAGGTGATGAGGTGCAAGAAAGAAGACTATTTAGAATTATGATATGCTGGATAATACGATTATTAAAGAACATGAAAACGGATATACTGTTAAAATAATTTGGCTATATGATTTTTTTATATCATTCGGAAACAAAGTAACAATAGTTCGGCCTAAATCTGTTCATAAAACTTTGCAAGCAAACATGAAACTGCAAGAGATCATCATAAAGCATTAGGGGTGTATGATTTCTTGGCAATAGCAAATGCTTTGCTGGAGAATTGAAGCAATGATCATAGCTGCAGTTCTTATAGAACTTATTGTAACATCTGGGACCATGACTATAAAGTAACTTATTAACCAATAGACAGAGAATGGATGAACCAGCATGATGGAAGAAGAATCTTCGGAAAGGATGTTTAGAATTATCCTTCTGTCTAATCAAAAAAGAATAAGTCTGTAAGCTGTTTTTCTTGTTTACAAACTTATTATACGAGGAGAATAATGGCATGAATATAAAAAAAGAACTTGAAACAAAAGTAGGTATGGCAGACAATATATATCTAAATAACGTTGATATTGATCCGCTAACAATTAAGGCAATCATGATAAATGAAGTTGTTCCCTTTGACCCATTACAGGATTTTTATGGAACCTCTGACGCGGATTATCTGAAAACAACAATTCCTCTTTTACAAGGGGCGGGAACAAATGTTACTTCTATACAAGACATATTACAAATGGGTATTTATATCACAAATGCGGTAAAAACCCCAAAGACAGAATATGCTATTGACAAAAGCAGTATAGAAAATAGTTTGCCTTATTTAGAAGCAGAGCTTTCTTTATTTCCCAATATAAAGGTTATTATGCTTATGGGTGATGTTGCAAAGAAAGCTTTTAACATGATTACGAAAAAGTCAACAAAGAAAAATGCCATTCCCGCTGTTTCCACCTATAAATTGCGGAATAGTGAAATATACTATGAGGGTATCAGAGTAATGCCGTCGTACATTATGACAGGGGGAAATATCTTAATCGAAAAGTCAAAAGTGACAATGGCAACCGAAGATATTGCAACTATGTTAGAAATAATCAAGTAAAATGCCTATAAAGATTTTGAAAGCTTGACAACTACAGTCAGGCTTTTCTTTTTAGTATGGAAAAAATTTTAAGAGCCGGGATATGAAGGCACAGAGTATAAAGGCAAAAACATTAAACTGCAATTTTGCATTTTGATAATAGGACAGGCTTTATCTATATGTTGGAATCGTTTTACCTAAATACACCGTATTTTTGTTAATAATTGATTTAACCATGCTATTATTTTCTGGCATGCTTATTTAGATAACTGTTATCTTGGAAAAGAGATTAAATAATACAATATTTTTTCACTGGAAAAATCCTATAGGTTTGTGCTATACTAAAGTGTATTTGAAAACAGGAGCGTTATTTCAAATACAATCCAGGAAAAACCTGAAAGCAGCACGGGAAAGCCTGAAACCAACGGGAAAACTTAGATTCAGGAGGAAGTCATTTATGGCAGAGAGGATCCGGCGGATGATGTTCGTTTTATGGCAAGCGGGATTTCCTCTGCTGATCTATCTGGCTGTGGGGGAGATGGTCTTTGGAATTTGGAGTATTTTTCCGGGCCAGGTGAGACAGGAGCAGTATCTTCCTTTGACAGCAGTGGCAGGGGCGGCTGCGTCGGTTCCTTTGGGAATAGAATATAAAAGATGGAAAAGCCGGCTCAAAGAAAAGTCCAGGATAAGCAGAGGTTTTGTAATAAGCGCTGTTGTTTCCGGCATAGGATCCTGTTTGTTTTTTAATGGTATGATGATGCTTCTTCCTCTGCAGGAGGAAGGATACCGCAAGGTAAGCCAGGTTTTATATCAGCCTTCTTTCTGGGTGCAGCTTCTTTGCATGGGAGTTGTGATTCCTATTGGGGAGGAGCTGGTGTTTCGGGGTCTGGGGTACGGGCGGATGCGCAGGGAGCTGTCATTTCTGGCAGCGGCTGTTGTGTCTTCAGTCTGGTTTGGACTGTACCACGGGAATCTTGCACAGGGGATTTATGCTGCTCTTTTAGGGATTTTCTTAGCTGTGCTTTATGAAATAAGTAAAAGTCTGACAGTCTGCTGTCTGTTTCATGGCACGGCCAATGTGACGGCTGTGGTTATGACAAGGCTTTTGGTCAATGGGCAGTCTGCTCAGACAGCGGGACAGGCAGGAGCCATGATGGCAGCAGGCGGTTTTATGCTTGTGGCTCTTTTTATGGTTTTATGCATGAAGATAAGAAGGGAAGGAATCAGGAAATGAAGTTGTTATCCATAGCAATACCATGCTATAATTCGGAAAATTATATGAGAAAATGTATCGATTCTTTGCTGCCAGGCGGGGATGAGGTGGAGATTCTGATTGTGGATGATGGTTCCGCCAAAGACAGGACAGCAGAGATCGCAGATGAATACGAGAAGAAATATCCAGGGATCTGCCGTGCGATTCACCAGGAAAATGGAGGGCATGGAGCAGCAGTTAACGCAGGGCTTGCTGCTGCTGAAGGCATTTATTTTAAGGTGGTAGACAGTGATGACTGGGTCAATGAGGAGGCTTATCAGGAGGTTTTGGGAGTGCTTCGCCGGTTTGTGTTTGGAGACGAGACTCTGGACATGCTGGTGACAAATTTTGTTTATGAGAAGCAGGGAGCCCGCCATAAGCGGGTGATGCAGTACCGGACAGCTCTTCCAAGGCGGGAGCTTATGACCTGGGATGATGTGAAAGTCTTTATCTTAGGACAATATATTCTGATGCATTCCGTGGTTTACCGGACACAGATGCTGCGGGACTGCGGCCTGAAGCTGCCAAAACACACTTTTTATGTGGATAATATTTTTGTGTACCAGCCTCTTCCTTCTGTGAAGACTCTGTATTACCTGGATGTGAATTTTTACCGGTATTTTATTGGCAGGGAAGATCAGTCAGTCAATGAGCAGATCATGATCGGGCGGATTGATCAGCAAATACTGGTGACAAAGATGATGCTGGAGTGCTGTGATTTGTCAAAGGTCAGCAGCAGGAAGCTGCGTCATTATATGGTTCGATATTTAGAGATTATGATGACCATTTCCTCGATTCTGGCGATTAAGTCAGGACAGAAGGAGAATATGGAAAAGAAGAAGGAGCTGTGGCAGTATCTGAGAAAAAAGAATTTTCCGCTGTTTTTGCGGCTGCGGTGGGGATTCTTGGGACAGGGCATGAACCTTCCGGGGAAGAGCGGAAGAACCGTGTCCATTGCAGGGTATAAGATCAGCCAGAAGTTTTTCGGCTTTAACTAAAAGTCCTCCGCAGAGGACTTTTTTAAAGCCTTTTTACCGTTTGCAGGAGCAGCAATCAGTCTGTGCCGGCCCGGAGAGAATCTTACCCTGCTGGGAAAAGCGGGAACCATGACAAGGACATTCCCAGGTGTTTTCATAAGGATTCCAAACAAGACGACAGCCCATGTGTGGGCAGCGCTGGTCTGGGGAGAAAAGTCCTGCTGCCAGTCCTTTAGAAGAAGCGGACAGGTGTTTCAGGGCTTCTCTCCAGGAAGCTTTTAAGCGGATGCGCTGGGGAGTGAAGATATGATCCCAGGGAGCGTTTTTGCGGCAGATCATCCGGCTTATGATCTGTGCGGCTGTCATGGAAGACGTCATGCCCCATTTTCCGAAGCCGGTGATCACGTACCAGTCCGGCTCCAGCATGGAATAGCGTCCGATAAGCGGAATCCCGTCTAAAGAGATACAGTCCTGTGCGGACCAGCGGGCGGCAGTCTTTGCGGTAGGATAGTATTTATGGGCAAAATTCTGCAGAGATTGGTAAGGATTATCGGGGATTGTTCCGGTTCGGTATCCCTTTCCGCCTATAAGCAGCTTTTCTCCGGCAGTGCGGAAAGAATGGCCGTCCGGATCGATTCCCAGATACATTCCTTCAAGCTTTGGCGCACCTGCTAAGGCCAGCATATAATTGCGGCTTTGGTAGAGCCGTGCAAAGTAAAGGCCCGGCCATAGAAGAAAGGGACTGTGACAGGCAAAGATAATGTGTTTTGCCGTTACCTCTCCATATTGAGTTAGAATCCTGTGGTCTTTTACAGAGATTACGGGAGTTTCTTCATATATTGTCAGCTCTCTGGAGATGGCGTCCAGAAATTTCAATGGATGGAACTGTGCCTGATGAGGGAAGTACAAGGCATTCTGCACCGGAAAGGGAAGTTCTGTTTCAGTGGAAAGCTGTGCCAGGATGCCCAGACGGCAGGCAGCAGTATATTCCCTTTGCAGAAGCTCGTCTGAGGAGCAGGTGTACAGACATGCAGAAGTCTCCTTGAATTCGCAGTCAATGGAGCGGGAGCGGATCAGGCGGGCATATTCTGTGATTGCCTGCCGGTTGGCAGCCGCATAGAGCCGCGCATGGTTTTCCCCAAAGGTTCGGATTAGCTTTTGATAGATCAGGCCGTGCTGTGCCGTGATTTTTGCTGTGGTTCCTCCGGTCTGTCCGCTGCCGATCCTCCGAGCTTCTAAAATAATGGTTCGTATGCCGCATTGGGTCAGATAAAAAGCTGTTAAAATGCCTGATAGTCCGCCTCCGATCACAGCAGCTTCTGTGTGGATGCTGCCAGGGAGCTGAGGATGCCCGGAGAGAGACTTTGTTTCATGCCAAATTGATTTCATAGTTTAATCACCTCAAAACAAGATGATAACAGGATGTACAAAAGGCAGGGATTTTATACCTTTTATCTGTAGTTTCTTTCGCCAAATCCCTTTTAAATTTTACGGATTTTTTTCAAAACAGGTCTTGACTTGGAGTGTATTTCATTTGTTAAGATTAAGAAAAACTTTGGAGGGTTGGTAGGAAGAAAAGACGGAGTATAAGGGCAGATAAAGACGGCAGTAAGGATATAAAAAATGATTAAGAATAGAGATAAATGCAGCGGGAAACCTTTAAAAAGGGCTGTACTGTCTAAGAGGGAACAAGATGACAATTTCAGAGGTAAGTAAAGAATACAGCATATCTGCGGATACCCTTCGTTATTATGAGAAGGCAGGTCTTCTTCCTAAGATTTCCAGAAAAGCAAGCGGAGTCAGGGACTATAAGCCGGAGGATTGCCAGAAGATTGAGTTTATCAAGTGGATGCGGAGTGCAGGAATGCCGGTGGACTCTTTAGTGAAATATTTTGAGCTGATGAAGCAGGGGGATGAGACAAATGATATCCGGCACCAGATGTTAAAGGAACAGAGACAGGTACTTCTAAAGAAACGGCAGGATCTTGAGGAGACACTGAAACGGCTGGAGTATAAGATAGCATTTTATGATCAAAAGCTTTCAAAAGGAGAGAAGGGGCCGGAAGAAAAGAGACAGGTAAGCCCAGGAGATGACAAGGATTGATGAAAAGAATATGCCGGGAATGTTTTCCCGGCATCCTTTTTACATAAGTGAAAAATATTTGTTTACTCTAAAGCAGCGGCAGCTTCCTGTACAGCTATCATGGCCTCGCTTAATTCTGTGGTGATATTGGTCATGTCCTGCTCAATGGTTGCAGTGGCTTCATGCTCCTCGCCGTTAAGGCCCGCTGTCAGCACATCGCAATATACATCCATAAAGTCAGCATAGCTTGCAGCAGCTTTGGCAAGTCTGTCGTGAGACTCCTCAAGTCCTTCCGGCACATTCTCAAGAACAGCAAAATCAGCAAATGGCTGTTTGGTGCCCCGGATCTTTTCTACTGTCTCTAACATGGCATCTGTGTCTTCTGTCTGGCCAACCTGCATGAACTCCAGCATAATGGTTACAAATTCTTCAGCGCCTTTGTTCAGGCTGTCTACTTCCTCTAAATAATCAGCTACAGGACCGTCAGCAGAAACCTCCGCAGCAGCTTCAGCAGCATTTTCCTCAGAGCTGGCAGCTTCTTCTGCTTCGGTTTCTTTTGCTTCGGTTTCTTCTGCTTTTGTTTCTTCAGCAGTAGTTTCTTCAGCCTGTGTGGTGGTTTCAGCCACAGTAGTGGCGGCGTCCGCAGCATCGGCAGTTTTATCCTTGCCTCCGCAGCCAGCCAGCATGGACAGTGCCATAGCCGCGACAATCGCCGGAATCACTCGTGTTTTCATTTTTGACATGGTTAAAATCCTCCCTTAAACAATTAATCTTCATAACCGACGTTTATTATAGAACGATTCATCCGGATAATCAAGTACAAATTTTTATTTTTAGCATATTTTTAATGGGATTTGTAACATTGCTTGAATAACCTTGACTGATGTGTTAAACTGACAATATTCCCTAAGGAATTTCGTGTATTATGGGGTTCGGCTTTGGTTATGCTTTGTTCTGGAAGCGTTTCATTTTGGAAGTTCTGACATGCTTTGATTTAGTTTTCATTACAATGTACTCTTATAGTCTTTTAGTACCTGCCTTTGTAGCTGATTTTCCGTTGGATGAATCAAATTTAATTCAAGTACATTTCAAGTACGCTTTGTAAATTTGCGTTCATCTGACAAAAAGCCTCTCACAAAATCAGGTATGGGAATATTCCGAGAGTACAGTACAATATTAAGGAGGTAATGTTATGAATCTGAACAGCCAGAAACTGACATTGGATTATCCTGTTTCGGTTATTCCTATGGGGGAGATCGGGGGATACCAGGTAAGGCCGGGCCTGTTTGACAGTAATGGCGCCACTGCTTCAGAGGTGGGAGTGAATTTTACGGTACACACTCAAAATGGACATTCCTGTGAGCTTTTGCTGTTTCACAAAGGGGAGGAGGAACCGTATGCAATTCTCCCTTTTCCTGATGAGTACAAAGTTGGGGATGTATATTCCATGATCGTATTTGGGCTGAAGATAGAGGATTTTGAGTATGCTTACCGGATTGACGGGGAGTATCAGCCAGACAAGGGGTTAGTGTTTAACAAGGATGCCATTTTGCTGGATCCTTATGCCCGTGCAGTGACCGGGCAGGAGATCTGGGGAGAGAAGATGGTAAAGCATTATCATGCCCGGGTGGTGAAAGATGAATTTGACTGGGGGGATATGCCTCAATCTTCCAGGAAGCTAAGTGATCTGGTTATCTATGAGCTTCATGTAAGGGGATTTACCTATCATCCTTCTTCCGGAGTAAAGTTTCCGGGGACTTTTGCAGGAATCCGGGAGAAGATTCCTTATTTGAAGGAACTTGGGATCAATGCAGTGGAGTTGATGCCCATATTTGAGTTTGACGAGACCATGAATTCCAGAGATGTGGGCGGAAAAACGCTGTTGGACTATTGGGGGTACAATACGGTTAGCTTTTTTGCGCCCAACAGCAATTATGCATCCACTGTGGAGTTTAACCGGGAGGGAACGGAGCTAAAGGAGCTGATTCGGACTCTCCACGATAATGGCATTGAGGTGATTCTGGATGTGGTCTTTAATCACACAGCCGAAGGGAATGAGAAGGGGCCTACGTTCTGTTTTAAAGGAATTGATAATAAAGTGTATTATATGCTGACGCCGGAGGGGAATTATTATAATTTCAGCGGATGCGGAAATACACTAAATTGTAACCATCCGATTGTAAGACAAATGATACTGGAATGTCTGCGTTATTGGACCATTAATTATCGGGTAGATGGGTTTAGGTTTGATTTGGCCAGTATTTTAGGGAGAAATGAAGACGGATCGCCTATGAATAAGCCGCCTCTTTTGGAGAGCCTGGCTCATGATCCGATCCTGGGAAATGTTAAGCTGATTGCAGAGGCATGGGATGCGGGGGGAATGTATCAGGTGGGTCGTTTTCCGGCGCAGAAGCGCTGGGCAGAGTGGAACGGACGTTACCGGGACGCACTGCGGAGCTATCTGAAGGGAGATTGCTGGGAGGCATGGAATGCTGCCTGGAGCATTTCCGGATCAGGGGATCTCTATGGGGGATTTTCCACAGATTATGAGGGAAGCTATGCAGGGTATAATTCCTGCGTGAATTTTATTACCTGCCACGATGGGTTTACTTTGTATGATCTGTATTCTTATAATGAAAAACACAATGAACAGAATGGCTGGAACAATACAGACGGCGCCAATGACAACCGAAGCTGGAACTGCGGGGCTGAGGGAGAGACAGAAGATCCCCAGGTGCTGGAATTACGTTTTCGGATGATACGCAATGCCTGTGCCGTACTGATGTGCAGCAGGGGGGCGCCCATGTTTCTGGCGGGAGATGAGTTCGGCAATACCCAATATGGGAATAATAACAGTTATTGTCAGGACAATGAGATCTCATGGCTGGATTGGGGACTTCTGGAGAAAAACCGGGAATTATTTGAATTTTTTAAGTTTATGATCCGCTACCGGCATATGCATCCGGTTATTCGGGGAAAGCTGCCGGATGCTATTTGCGGTATGGATCCAATCCACAGCCACTATAAGAATGCGGAGATCATGGACATACCCAGGGATGCCAGAACCATTGGGGTCAGTTTCGCCGGGTATGACAAGGAGCGGGGAGAGGATGATATAGTGTATGTGGCTCTGAATACTTATTGGGAAGATGTGGAGATTACGCTGCCAAAGCTTCACAGAAGAGGCGCTTGGTATCTAACCGTCAATACCTATGGAGATTGGCAGGGAAAATACTGCTATGATGAAAAAGATGAGGTTCGAATCAACGGATCCTTTATTATGAAACCTAGATCTGTGGCAGTGTTTACGGCGAGGGCATATTTGTCGCCGGAGAATTACTAAAGAGATTTATCATTGTCTGGCAGGCCGGTGTATTTACCGCGCTGGCCGTAAGACAGATTTGGCTGGAAGATTTTATGGTAACAGGAGGTTAGGAAACGGAATGGATTGTCAGGAAAAGACCGGGCTGGTGCTGGAGGGAGGCGGCATGCGCGGGATTTATACGGCGGGGGTGCTGGATGTATTTCTGGAGAAGGGGATTGCCTTTGACGGTGTGATTGGCGTGTCGGCAGGGGTGGTCCATGGATGTTCTTACCTTTCAGGGCAGAGAGGCAGGAGCATACGTTACTATAAGAAATACTGCCGTGACTGGCGTTTTATGAGTTTTTGGAATTTTTTGCTGACAGGGAATATGGTGGGGGAGAAATTCTGCTATCATGACCTGCCGGATCGTCTGGAGCCTTATGATTATGAGGCGTTTAAGCGGTCAAAGACGGAGTTCTATGCTACCTGCAGCAATGTAGAAACCGGAAGGCCGGAATATCTGAGATTGACAGATATGAAGGCTCATGTGGATATTATGCGGGCGTCTGCGTCTTTACCTTGTATCTCTAGAATTGTTCGGATCAATGGAATGAAGCTGCTTGACGGAGCCTGTACAGACAGTGTTCCGGTGCGTGCGTTCCGCAGGATGGGATTTGGGAAAAACGTGGTAGTTCTTACCAGGCAGGAGGGCTATGTAAAAAAGGCAGAGGCCAGCGCCATGGTAAAGCTGCGGTATTTCCGGTATCCCCGTTTTGTAAGGGCAGTGGGCAGACGCCATCTGGATTACAATAAGACTGCCCGCTATATTCACCGTCTGGAGCAGGCAGGGGAGGTGTTTGTGTTAAGGCCCAGTAAGGAGCTGACCATTGGACGCATGGAGCATGATCCCAAAAAACTGCAGTGGACGTATGATTTGGGGCGGCTTGATACTTTAAGACGTCTGGAGGAATTAAAGCAGTGGATGGAGAAGAACAGGACAGGAAAAGAATGAATTGTTTTGGAAGCAGGGAGAGGATGGCATGACCGTGAAGGGATGCCATCTTTTTCCTGTTTTTTGTGGTTTTTTCTTAATAAATACAAGGGATGAGCCGAAATAATTAACAAGAAGATCGTGTGTAGTCGGCAGTAGGGATTGGCAAAAAGAACGACAGGGGGCAGTGCTATGGGGTTGGAGACAATAGGCAGTTTAAATCAATATCTCAAGTCGGTCAGGCAGGAGCATCAATGGGTTATGAAGCAGGGAGGCAATCCATCTCCCATACTTGGGACGGGAGTCAGCCGGACCAGTGTGCTGTTTGTTAAGTCTATATCATCAAAAAGATCAGGCTTAAGTAAATCTCAGATTCAGAAAAAGCTGCAGAAAATCAAGAACAAGCTGAAGGCAGGAGCCAGGCTTACAGGGGAAGAAATACAGTTTCTGCGCCGGTATGCGCCGGAGCTTTACCGAATGGTTTTGATTTTGCAGCGGGAGAGGGAACAGTATGAGCAGCGGCTGAAGGAAGCTAAGACTCGGGACGAGGCGGAACAGATTAAGATGGAAAAGATGGCTCAATCTGTGGCTGCGTCTGATAAAGAAGACTCCGAGTTTAAGCTGATCCGCATAGCCCAGCTTCTGGCAGCAGAGGAGGAGACTAAAAAGGAGGTATCCTTAAAGCCCTGGAAGCGTGAGCTGGATCGGAAAAAGAGAGAAAAATTAGAGCAGGCCGCAAAGGAACAGGTACACAGGGAACGAAAGATGAGAAAACTCCGCAGGTGGGACGGAGAAAAGGTGAAGGAGGAGATTTCTGATCAGAAGATGGAGAATAAGGTGAATGAAATGCAGGATAGGATAACGGAAGGTGAAGAAAAGGAGAAAGACAGGAAGGTCTTTAGAAAGGCCACGGGTGAGCCCTTGGTGGATAGCGGGGCTGTCACAAGAGGAGAGCTTTCTGTGGATGAGGCGGAGGCTGCCAGAAAAAGGGTAGAGCAGGCAGAGAATGTGAGACAGCATATCAGCGGGATCTACGGAGAGGAACAAGCGTTGATTCAGGCTATGGAGGCGCGGATGGTCGTACTTGGAGAAGATGCAGGGTCTGAGGGGACTCCCGGATTTTCTAAGGGAAAGGCTGCATACAGTGCAGTGGCGACTCAGATAGCAAAAGAAGGGCAAAAGAAAGATAAGGAGTATACCAGGAGAGCATAGGAATAAGAAGGATGGATGAAAGGCTGCTGCAAATCCAGCAATTTCACAATATAAGGTTCATATCCTAAGGATATGAATCCCATATATTGGAGAAATGGATGGTTGCGGCAGCTTTTTTACGTCTGTGCCGCAGGTTTGTTCTCTCTGCTCTAAAGAGATTTCATGTGGTTTAACCGATAGGGAAGGAAAAAATAATTACTAATATTGTATTTTTCTATGACATATATAATATATATAGTATTTGCCTATTAATAAGGGATGGTATATACTGAAAACAACAAAAGCAGATATGCCATTTAAAATCAAACGAGGAGGAAAGGGATAATGGTAAAGTTGTATGAGGGCGGTGCATTTTTGGTTAACGGTTCAGAGCTGGTACCGGAGGCAGAGGCTGCAAAGGTGGTATCCCTGACAGGCAGGGAGGCTGACAAAGAGGAGGCAAGGAAAGGCACCATTGCCTATTCTATCTTGGAAAAGCACAATACATCCGGAAATATGGACAAGCTGAGGGTGCGTTTTGATGCCATGACCAGCCATGACATTACCTTTGTAGGAATTATCCAGACGGCAAAAGCCTCTGGAATGGAGAAATTCCCCCTTCCTTATGTTTTGACGAATTGTCACAATTCTCTGTGTGCGGTGGGAGGGACTATCAATGAGGATGATCATGTGTTTGGATTGTCGGCCTGCAAAAAGTACGGCGGCATTTTTGTACCGCCTCATATTGCGGTAATTCATCAGTATATGCGGGAAATGATGGCAGGCTGCGGAAAGATGATTTTAGGATCTGACAGCCATACGCGCTACGGCGCATTGGGAACCATGGCAATCGGTGAGGGCGGCGGCGAGCTGGTAAAGCAGCTCTTATGCGATACCTATGATGTGAATTATCCAGGGGTCGTGGCCATCTATCTGGACGGAAGGCCGGCGCCTGGGGTTGGACCCCAGGATATAGCCTTAGCTATCATCGGGGCAGTGTATAAGAGCGGATATGTGAAAAACAAGGTGATGGAGTTTGTAGGCCCTGGCATTGGAACCATGACCACAGATTTCCGCAACGGAATCGATGTGATGACCACAGAGACTACCTGTTTGTCGTCTATTTGGAAGACAGATGAGGATACAAAGGCATTTCTTTCTATGCATGGGAGAGGGGAGGAATATCAAGAGCTGAATCCGGCACAAGTGGCTTATTATGATGGTGTGGTGTATGTGGATATGAGTACCGTAAAACCTATGATTGCGCTTCCGTTCCATCCCAGCAATACATACGAGATTCAAGAGCTGAATGAGAATTTGGGAGATATTTTAAGAAGCATTGAGGTGGAAGCCGCCAAGGTTACGGGAAATCCGGAGATTAATTTCTCAATGACAGACAAGATTGTGGACGGAAAACTGATGGCAACCCAGGGAATCATTGCCGGGTGTGCAGGCGGAAACTATACCAATGTGATGGAGGCTGCCCATATTCTTCAGGGAAAGAGCTGCGGTGCGGATACGTTTTCCCTGTCAGTCTATCCATCCTCTCAGCCAGTGTATATTGATCTGGTAAGAAAAGGAGCCATTGCAGACTTGATGGCAGCAGGGGCTGTGCTGAAGACAGCATTCTGCGGGCCTTGCTTTGGGGCAGGAGATACGCCGGCCAACAACGGATTTTCCATTCGCCATACCACTCGAAATTTCCCCAATCGTGAGGGATCAAAGCCAGGTGTGGGGCAGATGTCAGCAGTGGCCTTGATGGATGCCCGTTCTATTGCAGCTACGGCAGCCAACGGAGGGATCCTGACTCCGGCAACAGATGTGGCGGACGGTTATCAGGTACCGGAGTATGGGTTTGATGACCGTGTTTATAAGGCAAGAATTTATCAGGGATATCAGAAGGGGGATTCAAAGGCAGAGCTGGTGTATGGGCCGAATATTAAAGACTGGCCGGAAATGAGTTCGCTTACAGACAATATTTTGCTGAAGGTTTGCTCTAAAATCCTGGATCCTGTGACAACCACAGATGAATTGATTCCGTCTGGAGAGACGTCTTCCTACCGCTCCAATCCTTTGGGATTGGCAGAATTTACCCTGTCCCGAAGGGACCCGCAGTATGTGGGAAGAAGCAAGGCTGTAGATAAGGTGGAAAAGGCCAGAGCGGCAGGGATCTGTCCCACAAAGGCAGATCCGGAGCTGGCAGGGATATTTGAAAAGATCCGGATGATTCCGGGAAATGAGGATGTGAAGGCAGAAGACACAGAGATCGGAAGCATGGTCTATGCCAGACGTCCAGGAGACGGGTCTGCCAGAGAGCAGGCGGCAAGCTGTCAGCGGGTGATTGGCGGGCTGGCTAATATCTGTATGGAATATGCCACAAAGAGGTATCGTTCCAATGTTATGAACTGGGGAATGATTCCCTTCCAGATGGAGGCAGAGCCGGATGACTTTGAGGTGGGAGATTATATTTATATACCAGGTGTAAAGGCGGCTTTAGACGGTGACATGAAAGATATCCGGGCTTATGTAATCAAGGATAAGACAACAGAGCTGCGGCTGTATGTGGCAGACATGACAGAGGATGAGAGAAAGATCGTAAAAGCAGGATGCCTGATCAACTATAACCGGAGCCGGTAACAGAAGTAAAAAGCAGGATGTCGTTGAACAATGGCAATGCTTTTAACAAAAACTGAAAATTTAGAATAGTTTTATAAACAAAACGCATTTCTTATGGTATACTGATTATATTAGAGGAACCTTGCCTTTTATACAGTCTGCCAAAAAGGAGTGCGTTTTTTATGAAGATGCGGACCAGGCTGCTGATTGCATTTTTGACTTTCAGCATTCTTCCTATTATTTTTACGGGAATGCTGTTTTCTGTCAATAAGCTTTTCTGGCTTTACCGGTTTGATGATTTTGCGCCTGAGGTCAAAAGCATGGTACTGCAGATGATGATATCCGGTGTGTTTATGCTGGTGTTTATTTCAGCCGCATTGACCATGTGGGTGTACCGCTCGGTGGTACGGCCTGTGAGCAAGCTGCAGGAAGCGGTCAGAAAGATTCGGGACGGCAATCTGGATTTTACCATGGATGTGGAGGATGACGATGAGATTGGTCAGCTCTGTCAGGATTTTGAGGAGATGCGGATTCGCCTGAAGGAAAATGCAGAGGAGAAAATTCAGGATGATCTGGAGAACAAGGAGCTGATCAGTAATATTTCTCATGATCTAAAGACTCCTATTACGGCCATTAAGGGGTATGTGGAGGGAATTATGGACGGGGTGGCGTCCTCGCCGGAGAAGCTGGATAAGTATATCCGCACCATATACAGCAAGGCAAATGACATGGACCGATTGATCGATGAGCTGACCTTTTACTCTAAGATCGACACCAATAAGATTCCTTATGCGTTCTCCAAGATTAATGTGGACGGGTATTTTCGGGACTGTGCTGAGGAGGTGGGACTGGATATGGAGTCCCGCAATATTGAGTTTGGGTATTTTAACTATGTAAATGACAATGTATTAGTGATTGCGGACGCAGAGCAGATGAAGCGTGTCATCAACAATATTGTCAGCAATTCTGTAAAATACTTAGACAAGGAACGGGGCATAATCAATATCCGGATCAAAGATGTGGGGGATTTTGTTCAGGTAGAGATCGAAGACAACGGACGGGGAATCGCAGCCAAGGATCTGCCGTATATTTTTGATCGGTTTTACCGTGCGGATTCTTCCCGTAATTCATCTCAGGGAGGCAGCGGAATCGGGCTTTCCATAGTCAAAAAGATCGTCGAGGATCATGGCGGACGGATCTGGGCTACCAGCAAAGAGGGGATGGGAACCGAGATGCATTTTGTTTTGAGAAAATATCAGGAGGTTTTACAGCATGAGCAGGATACTGATCATTGAGGATGAGACCAGCATTGCAGAGCTGGAACGGGACTATCTGGAGCTTAGTGACTTTGAGGTGGAGCTGGAAGAAGATGGATCAAAGGGGCTGAAGCGTGCGCTGGATGAGGATTTTGACTTGATGATTCTGGACCTGATGCTGCCAGGCATGGATGGCTTTGAAATTTGCAGAAAGTTTCGGGAAGTGAAGAATACGCCGATTATGATTGTTTCGGCCAAGAAAGAGGACATTGATAAGATCCGGGGCCTTGGGCTGGGAGCAGACGATTATATGACAAAGCCCTTCAGCCCCAGTGAGATGGTGGCTCGTGTGAAAGCCCATCTGGCCAGGTATGAGAGGCTGATCGGCAGCGGAAGCCCGGAGAATGAAGTGATTGAGATCCGCGGCCTGAAGATTGACAGGACTGCCAGGCGGGTGTGGATTAATGGGGAGGAAAAGAATTTTACTACCAAGGAATTTGATCTTTTAACATTCCTTGCCCAAAATCCGAATCATGTGTATACAAAGGAGGAGTTATTTTCAAAGATATGGGACATGGAATCTGTGGGGGATATTGCCACTGTTACCGTGCACATTAAGAAGATTCGGGAGAAGATTGAGTTTAATACAGCTAAGCCTCAGTATATTGAGACGATTTGGGGAGTGGGGTACCGGTTTAAGGTGTAAAGGAAGCACACAGAAGTGTGCGCAGGTCAGTATTGTTTAAATTCATACAATGCTGTATCAGGAGAACGGTGTGGGAGACAGCAGAGGGGAATGACGTGTAAGAGGCGGACGCGGGAAGCGTACCGGGAAAGTGAGGACGGAATTATGGAAATGACAAAATTTGAGGCGCTGGGTTTAGATGAAAAAATTCTTCGGGCTATTACAGATATGGGATTTGAGGAGACCACGCCTATACAGGCAAAGGCAATTCCGGTACAGATGAAGGGGACTGATATTATCGGGCAGGCACAGACCGGGACAGGAAAGACAGCAGCCTTTGGAATTCCGATGCTGCAGAAGCTGGACAGCAGGAATAAAAAGCTGCAGGCAGTGGTGCTGTGTCCTACCAGGGAACTGGCCAATCAGGTGGCAGAAGAACTTCGCTGCCTGGCAAAGTTTATGCGCGGCGTCAGGGTGCTTCCAGTCTATGGCGGTCAGGATATTACACGGCAAATCCGCTGGCTTAAGGAAGGAACGCAGGTTGTGATCGGAACGCCGGGAAGGATTATGGACCATATGAGGCGTCAGACCATAAAGTTTGATCAGGTCCATACGGTTGTGATGGATGAGGCAGACGAGATGCTGAATATGGGTTTTCTTGAGGATATGGAGACTATATTAAGCCAACTGCCGCAAAAACGGCAGACCATTCTTTTTTCTGCTACCATGTCAGACCCCATTATGAAGATTGCCAGAACCTTTCAGAATGAGCCTGAGGTGGTTAGGGTAGTGAAAAAAGAACTGACAGTGCCAAAGGTGACTCAGTACTATTATGAGGTCAAACCCAAGACAAAGGTGGAGGTAATGTGCCGCCTGCTGGATTTATATGGGCCAAAGTTGTCAGTGGCATTTTGCAATACCAAGCGTCAGGTAGATGCATTGGTGGATGAGCTGCAGGGAAGGGGATATTTTGCAGAAGGGCTTCACGGGGATTTGAAGCAGGTGCAGAGGGATCGGGTAATGAATTCCTTCCGCAACGGCCGCACAGAGATTCTGGTGGCTACGGATGTGGCGGCCAGAGGCATTGATGTGGATGATGTTGAGGCTGTGTTTAACTATGATATTCCTCAGGATGATGAGTATTATGTCCATCGGATCGGCAGGACAGGACGGGCAGGCCGGGAAGGAATCGCTTTCAGCCTGGTTGTGGGGCGCGAGGTTTATAAACTGCGGGACATTCAGCGTTACTGCAAGACCAGAATCATCCCTCAGGCGATTCCTTCTATGGATGATATTACAGAGATCAAGGCAGAAAAGGTTTTAGGGCAGGCAAAGGAGATGCTCGGGAATCAGGATTTGAAAAGAGTGGTCAGAATTGTGGAGAAAAAGCTTTTGGAGGAGGATTATACCACATTGGACCTGGCGGCAGCCCTTGTGCAGATGAGCATGGGAGACCAGAGTCAGGAGGATATTATTGATGATTATCGGGAGGCTCGTTCTTTAGAGACCTTGGGACGCTATGGCAGAGAGAGCAGGGAGGGGCGATATTGCAGAGGTGCACTTCCAGGAAAATATGACAGCGGGAGAGGGATTCGAAGGGATTTTGGCCATGGAGAGCCGGAAAGGCGCTCCGGGAGAAGAAGGGGCAGAGAAAATCAGGGAGCCGGGATGTCTACTTTGTTTTTTAATGTGGGAAAGGAGCAGAATGTAAAGACTGCAGATATATTAGGTGCTGTTGCCGGGGAAAGCGGAATATCTGGAAAAATGATCGGAAGCATTGACATGCATGACCGGTATACTTTTGTGGAGGTGCCGGAGGAGTGTGCGGATGAGATCTTGGAGTGTATGAAGCAGGTACGAATTAGGGGAAAGAATGTTAAGGTAGAAAAGGCAAACCGGTAAAATCCGCTGTCAAAGAGCTGTAGAGAGGGATATAGGGATCACAGCCAGTGGATTGATTCTAATTTAAAAAATGATGGAGAGTGTGAAAATGGAACGATATTTGATCGTGATTGACATGCAGAAGGATTTTATTGATGGGGCCTTGGGAAGTGACATGGCAAAGGCCATTGTACCCAAGGTGATAGAGAAGATCAAGGAGTACGAGCCAGGGCACATTTATGCCACCAGAGATACGCATTTTGAGAATTATCTGGAGACTTTGGAAGGGAAGAAATTGCCTGTAGTACATTGCGTTAAGGAAAGTGAAGGATGGCAGATTCATCCTGGGGTAAGTGCCGCTATGCCACAGGCGAAGATTTATGACAAGTATACATTTGGGTCAGGAGAACTGGCAGAGGAAATGTACCGGCTGAGCCTGGGCAGAGAGATGGAGATCGAGCTGGCAGGGCTATGTACGGATATTTGTGTAGTCAGCAATGCCCTGCTTCTTCGGGCAAAGCTTCCAGGGACTGTGATTAAGGTCGATCCTTCCTGCTGTGCCGGAGTTACAGAGGAAAGCCACAAGGCTGCTTTAGAGACTATGAGAATGTGCCAGATTGATATTATGCAGGATAAAGAGGATGAGGAATAAAAGAAGATGGCTGTAAAGGCTTATATATTGGATGTTGCCGGTCTTTTGGGGGAACGTGAGGAAGAAAAGGAACGGTTTCGTTATCTGTGCTCTATCCTTTCAGAAGACAGGCAGCAGAAGATTGAAAGGTTCCGGTATGCCCAGGGAAAGGCATTGTCCTTGGGAGCCGGTCTTTTGCTGGATTACGGATTAAGGCAGTATGGGATTCGAGAGAGGGAAGCCCGGCTGGTTTATGGAGAAAATGAAAAGCCGTATCTGCGAGATTATCCGGGGATCTTTTTTAATTTATCTCATTCCGGCACCACGGCCATGGCTGTATTTGCAGACAAAGAGGTTGGGTGTGATGTGGAACAAATAGGGAATCCGGATTTTCGAGTGGCCAGGCGTTTTTTTGCGGAAGGAGAAAGAAAACTTTTGGAAAAGGCAGAGGATAAGGAGGCCAGGGAATTATTTTACCGGTTCTGGGTGCTGAAGGAGAGTTTTCTTAAAGTGACCGGAGAGGGAATCCGTATGCCTCTTAATGATTTCTGCATTTGTCTCGAGGAGAAGATTCGGGTGGAAGTAAAGGGGCAGTACCAGAAATATGGATTTTGTGAGCTTGCACTGCCAGGGTACCGGGCGGCTTTGTGCCTGAAGGGGGAGGAGGACGTGGAGGTGAAGATGGGGAGACTATTTCTGGAAAATCTGTTTGACTAGAGTTTTCCGATTAGAGGTTTTTG
Organism: uncultured Lachnospiraceae bacterium; assembly: GCA_910586205.1. Taxonomy (GTDB): domain Bacteria; phylum Bacillota; class Clostridia; order Lachnospirales; family Lachnospiraceae; genus Brotaphodocola. The sequence goes on from CAJUGD010000049.1 coordinate 19,388, forward strand.
CCCTATAATTGTATGGATCCATGGTTAATCAGCGGAGTGATTAGCCATAATGTAAACTGTAACGAGGCATTCACGATTTTGGAAAAAATTGCAGAAAAAGTCTTGACAATTTCGACAATAAGGGATATACTATACAGGCAGTCAGGTAAACAGGCTGTGGATAAAATATGGCGGAATAGCTCAGTTGGCTAGAGCACACGGTTCATACCCGTGGTGTCGAGAGTTCAAATCTCCCTTCCGCTACTAAAAAGGACATCTGTCAAGTTGGCAGATGTTTTTTGTGATTTATAGATTTAATCTGTAACGATTTCAGTTAGGTATGCTAATCCTCAAAAAGCCAGAGAAATGATATGCTCCCTATATGGTAGCAACGCTTAACAAGGGCACACAGGCCGTTGTATAAGGCGCAGATTATAAAAGGTGCTCAGATTTTCCACTCAAAGGAAACACGGTCGCTGGTGGCCTGAACCTGGGACAAAATAATGTCAGTCACTCGCCGCCGGTCGTCAAAGTCGATGTTGTTCCAGTTATGCAGATGGGCGGACAGAAATTCAATCTTTTGCGGGGAGATCGTTTCAGCGTTCAGCGCCGCAATCTCCTTGATAAGCCGTTGCCTGTTGGCGTCCAGCTCCTCGATTTT
>CAJUGD010000050.1:0-17024 GCA_910586205.1 uncultured Lachnospiraceae bacterium
TGGCAGAAATTACAAAAGAAAGTGTGGAAATGCTCTCTTTTGGAGCAGCGAAAAATGGGATTGATGTAATGTATGAAGGCGATGACAGGGCAGATATCCATATCGGAAAGGAACTTGCACAGGAGCTTACCTACAATTTGATTGAAAATGCCATCCGGTATAACAAACCGAATGGCAGCGTGACTGTAAAAGTGCAAAAAAAGGGAACGCAGATTATCTTTTCGGTAGAGGATACTGGTATCGGCATTCCTCCGGAGCATCAGGAGAGAATTTTTGAACGCTTTTACCGGGTGGATAAAAGCCGGTCAAAGGAACTTGGAGGCACGGGTCTTGGACTTGCAATTGTAAAACATATCTGTAATCTGACAGATGCAGACGTGAATCTGATGAGTAAGCCTGGAGTCGGAACAAAGATATGGATTGTTTGGGGCAGGGGTAATGCTTAAAAACAGGGAGATAAAAATATGTGGGAAAACTTATACAGATTATTCAGAAGTCCACACTTCAAGCGGCAGAAACCATAGATTGAACTGCATCCGGCTGGTAAACTGATTTTTCAATGTTTGTTTTGCAATAAGGAGAAAACCTATAATTGTGCAAAATAAAAATATTACATAGGAAAAATTGTATTCCCTGCCCTCGATATTACAGTGTTCCCATTAAAACTCATTCACATGATATCGGCGGTCAACGATGTCACTGCATCGCCTCCTTCTCCGCCTTGCTGATGAAAATTTATGCCTGATAAAGCGGGGCACGCTGTCCTGTGGAGTTTCACCAGATATAATACAGACAGCACACCAGTCTTTTCATATCTTTGAACCTTTTGAGAGAATGGAACGGAGTGTGTCAATTTCTGATTCAGTGAGTGTGTCATCTTTGATATATGCAGAAAGCATTGCCATAATATCTCCGTCATAATACCGTTTAAGAAAAGAATGGCTTCTCTGTCCGATGTATTCTTTTTCTTCTATCAAGGGGGTGTAAACGAAAACCCTGCTCTGCTTTTCGTAAGAGAGTGCTCCTTTGGTTACAAGCCGCTTTATCAAGGTCTGTATTGTCTTAGGGTTCCATTTTGTGGTTTGCGTTAATTTATCAGTGATTTCATTGGTGCTGATCGGTGCGTGTTTCCATATGACTTTCATCACTTCAAATTCTGCTTCTGAAATCTGCGGTAATGTTTTCATCTAATGCTCTCCTAAAATCTTACGATTGTAATATATTATAGTGCGAAAATGAGGAAATGTCAATTTTCCAATAAAGCAACTGGTATTCTCCCATATCATATAGTTGATTTTGCTCGTAATATACAGATAAATTTAAAGTGTGTCTGAAAATTCCTTCCCGCCAAATGCACGCCCCACTTTGCGGTATATTTGGCCCTCATTCGGTCAACGTAGCCCACTACGCCTCCCTCATTCGGGTCAAATCTCCCACAAGTTGTGACGCACATCTGACGGAAAGCAATTTTCAGACACGCTCTAGGATTATGACGTGGAATTACATATTCTGACCGCGAATTTCCAAATTAATAAATATTGCGCATTAATATGATAAAATTGTTTAATATTTCAAATATAATTGAAATAAAAATCAAAAATGATATAATAAAGCAAATAAAATTAGTGCATATTTCAGTATGCATATAAGAGGGGAAGGTGAAGAAAAATAAAAATGTCACAACAAGTTTACAGGCATAAAAAAAGGAGGGATTATGAAGGACTACACATTTAAAATACCTCAGGAGATTGTATTTGGCCCTGGGGCATTGAAAAAATTGCCTGAGCTTTTAAAAAAGATCGGTTCAGAAAAAACCATGATCCTATCCGATCATGGTCTGGAAAAGGTTGGTGTTGTTAATCAGGTGATGGATCTGGTGGAGGAGAATGGGATTACGGCTTATGCATTTCTTGACATTCAGCCAAATCCCACCATAGAGATGGTGGAGGAAGCTGCAAAAGCTTACCGAGAATCCGGTGCAGGCAGTATTGTTGCGCTGGGAGGGGGAAGCCCTATGGATGTGGCAAAGGCAGTGGGAGTATTGGCCAGATATGGAGGGAACATTCTTGACTATGAGGGAGCCCATCTGGTGCCTGGAGCCATTGAACCGGTTATAGCTGTTCCCACAACAGCGGGAACGGGAAGCGAGGTGACGGCTTTTTCTGTTATAACGGATCCGGTGCGGGATTATAAGCTGACGGTGTTCAGCTATGAGCTGATTCCCCAATATGCCCTGTTGGATCCGGAAATGATCCGGTCGGTGCCGCCTTCCATAGCCGCAGCTTGTGGGATTGATGCATTGATTCACGGAATAGAGGCTTACTTGTCTCTGGAGGCCAGTCCGTTTTCGGATGCCATGGCGGAAAAAGCAATGGAGCTGATCGGCAAAAATATACGGGCCTATGTGGCTAATCCGAAAAATATGGAGGCAGCAGGAGCTATGATGTCAGGAAGCATGTTTGCGGGAATCGCCTTTGCCTGGGCGAGACTTGGCAATGTCCATGCCATGTCTCATCCGGTCAGCGCTTTCTTCCACGTGCCTCATGGAGTGGCAAACGGGATTTTGCTGCCAGTGGTGTTAGAATATAACGGGCTGTCTGATCAGGGACGATATGAAAGGATTTATCATTATATCTGTCCCAATAAGGCGCCTGTGAAGGATTTCTGTCCTCAGATGTTGGTGGAAGAAATCAAGAGATTGAATCTTAGCCTGGGAATCCCAAAAGGTTTGGCAGAGGTTGGTGTGACGGAGGATAAGATCCCTCAAATGGCAGAGGATGCTATGAGGAGCGGAAATATCGGGGTGAATCCTCGTCATACAACTTTAAAGGATGTGATTTCCCTTTACCACAAGGCAATGAAATAAGATAAAGATACTTGAACAAAGTAGAAAGGAAGGTCCATAAATATGAAAAAGAAGTTGGCATTTTCTCTGGTTTTGTTAATGGGTATAAGCATTTTGTCAGGCTGTAAAAGCAGCAGTCCGGCTTCTGACAATACCACCGCCATTTCAAATGAGGCAAAAGGAGGACAAGGCAGTTATCCCAAAGGTCCGGTTACGATTGTTGTGCCCTACGGAGCAGGGGGTGGAACGGATCTGTTCTGCCGGGTAGTGGCGGATAAGATGTCCCAGACTCTGGGGACTTCTTTTGAGGTGACGAATCTGACAGGCGGCGGCGGAACCATTGGTGCAACCGATGTGGCCAATGCCCAGCCAGACGGCTATAAACTTGGTTTTTGTATTTCAGCGCCTTTGGCAGTAATGCCTTTGTATGGAGAGACCAGCTATCAGCTTGAGGATTGTCAGACTATATGCGGCGCATACAGCACATTGAATGTCCTGGCAGTTTCAGCGGATTCTCCGATTCAGAATGTGGAGGATCTGGTGGCTTATATTGAGGAAAATAACGGAGCTCTTTCTTACGGCGGCTCAGGAACCGGCAATATTCAGCATTTGACCATTGAGGAGTGGTTTCAGCAGGCAGGATCAGCCGACTGGAATATGACATGTGTGGCTTACACAGACGGGGATTCGGCAGAGGCTGTGGCTTTGATGTCCGGGGAGGTTCCCTTTGCCATTATGCAGAGTCAGGGAGTAAAGTCCTATGTGGAAGACAATTCTCTCCGGGTTTTGATGGTATTTGGGGAGGATCGGCCGAAATGGATGAAAGATCAGGGGTTAGAGATTCCCACAACAAAGGATCTGGGATATTCCTGCACGATTGCACCATTAATCGGCTTTTGGGGACCAAAGGGAATCAGCCAGGAGGTGATCGATACCATCAGCAATGCTTTTTATGAGGCGACTAAGGATCCGGATACCCAGAAGGCCATTGAAAATCTGGGATTGGAATTTGATTACCGGACAGCAGAAGAATATGAAAAGGCGCTGCAGGATTTGGAACCGGTTGCAGAGGAGCTTTTAAAGCAACTGGGAATGATCAGCGGGTAAACGGAGGCTGCTTATGAGACAATATGTGAAACGAAATAGTTTTACCATTTTTTTGGCAGTGTTTTTATCAGGACTGCTTCTTTGTATCCCGTCCCAGATCAAAGTGTCCCTGGTTTCCAAGACAACGGTGTCGCCCCGGGCATTTCCCTATGTGGCCACGATTGCAGCCCTTGGCTGCTGCCTTTTAAGTCTGGTCATGGATTTTTTTACTATGAAAAAGGAGGGAAAAGAACAGGGAGAAGAAATGGTAAAAGATGAAAACATCAGTTATCTCCGGATTGTGGCCTGTATTGCATTACTGCTTGCCTGGTATCTGGCGATGAAACCAATCGGTTTTATCATTTCCACGGTTAGCGTGATGTTTGTTCTCAGCTATATGTTAGGCAACCGGAATAAAATCGCATTGGCAGTGTTTCCTGTTGCATTTACCTTGATTATTTATCTTGTTTTCAGCCAGTTGCTGCACGTGAATTTGCCGGAGATTTTGTTTTGATTGTTCTTACCAGGGAGGTGACATACAATGTTTGGCTCGATTGCTGCAGGTTTTTTAAGCCTGCTGAATCTGGAAGCGATTTTTGGAATGGTGGCCGGGCTGGCAGTGGGGTTGTCCTTTGGCGCTATGCCCGGACTCAATGCCACCATTGGGATCACTCTTTTGCTTCCTGTAACCTTTAGCTTAAGTCCCGGACCAGCTATGTTGATGCTGATTGGCGTCTATTGTGGCGCCACCTTTGCCGGGTCTATATCTGCAATTTTGATTAAAACACCAGGAACAGCAGCGGCTTCTGCAACCGTACTGGAGGGATATCCCATGACCCTTCAGGGAAAGGCGCCGGTGGCTTTAAGCATTGCCCTGAGAGGTTCTGTGATCGGAGGCGTTTTCAGTGGCTTGTGTCTTTTGTTTCTGGCACCGCAGGTGGCAAAGCTTGCCCTCAAATTCGGTGCGCCGGATTATTTTATGCTGGCAGTGTTTGGCCTTACCATCATTGCCAGCGTGTCCAGCCAGCATCTCCTTAAGGGAATTGCCATGGCTGCTATGGGGCTTTTGGCTACCTGTATCGGGATTGATCCCCTTCAGGGAACCTACCGCTTAACCTTTGGGTCAGAGATTCTGGCCAGAGGGGTGGATCTGGTTCCGGCTCTGATCGGTCTGTTTGCTGTCAGCGAATTGCTGAACCAGTGTGAAAAAAAGGTGATGTTTATGACCCGTCCGCCACAGGTGAAAATGGGACATGAGCATGGGTGGAGAGACATGATGAAGTATAAATGGTTAATGCTCCGGTCCTCCATTATTGGTGTTATTGTAGGCGCCTGTCCGGGCACCGGGGCGGCCATTGCAGCATTTCTGTCTTACGGAACAGCAAAGTCCACTTCCAAGGAGCCGGAAAAGTATGAGCATGGTTCGGAGGAGGGGCTTTGTGCCTCTGAGACTGCAAACAATGCAGTGACAGGTGCCACCCTGATTCCCATGCTGACATTGGGTGTGCCAGGTGACTCGGTGACAGCGGTCCTTATGGGGGCTCTGACGATTCAGGGACTGAGCCCGGGCAGCCAGTTGTTTGTAAAGTATGCAGATATGACCTATGGAGTTTTAGTTGGATTTATCGTGATTCAGATCCTGATGTTTTTCCTGGGAAAGCTTGCTATCAAGACGTTTTCTCATCTGACTAAGATTCCTTATTATATTTTGCTTCCCATGGTTATGGGCTTTTGTGTGGTGGGAGCTTATGCCTGCAGCAATAATACAACGGATATTCTTATTGCCATTGTCTTTGGCGTGATCGGATATCTGGCTCCCAAATTTAATTTTCCCACCACGCCGATGCTGATAGGAATTGTTCTTGGAAACCTGGCAGAACAGAATCTTGGGCGCACGCTCAGTGTCTACGGCACACCGGCTATTTTGGTGCAGCGGCCGATTTCCCTGTTCTTTCTGGTGCTCAGCATGATCTCTGTGGGAGTGGTGCTGATCGGTAAAATTCGTGGAAAAAAGGTGGAGGTATAGTTAATTGAGACAGGAAGATATTGTTCGGATGGGAGAGGCATTGTTTCATGCCAGTGTTACACATGAGCAGATTGACCCTCCCAGTGTGAATTTTCCGGAGATTGATTATGAAGATGCATATGCGATCCAGAAGGTGTTGGTGGAGCGTATGCAGCAGAGTGGAATGACCCTGTCAGGGAAAAAGGTTGGGCTTACCAGCAAATCCATGAGACAGGCGGCAAATATCTATGAGCCGGATTATGGTTATACCTTTGCGGAATACTGTTTTCCCAATGGAAGTCAGATTTGCTTAAGCCGGTTTATAGCTCCTCGTATTGAGTGTGAGCTGGCATTTAAGCTGAAAGCGGATCTGGACAAGCCGGATGTCACCTTAGAAGATGTGCTTAAGGCTACGGAGTATGTGGTTCCCTGTATGGAAATCTGTGATTTTAGGATTTTCCGTGACAAGGTACAGCGCCTGATAAAAGATAGTATTGCAGACAATGCTGCTTTTGGCGGGTATGTGCTGGGGGATGTGCCCATTTATCCGGAGCAGGTGGATCTGTCACTGATTCCCTATGCTTTTGAGGTGAATAACCGTCAGGCTGAGGTATCCTGCGGAGCTGCTGTGTATGATGACCCGGCCTTGTCTGTGGTATGGCTGGCAAACACATTTTACAGGCTACATACACCGCTGAAAAAAGGAGAGATTGTTTTGTCCGGATCAGCAGTTGCATCTGTGAAGGTAAATTCCGGCGATCATTTCCGCTGCCGGTTTGGCCGGTTTGGGGAAGTGGAATGTGGGTTTGTCTAAGCAGATGGGAAAGGAGAAAGGAAAGTAGCTATGACTGATGAACAGTTGTTAGAATTGGCAAGGCTTTCCCTTGACGGGGAGATATATGGTCATTCAATTGACCAGTTTTGCCAGACATATCCGGATATTACGGAGGAGGAGGCTTACAGAGGACAAGAGTTTCGTCTGAAATTGATGGAGGAACAGGGGCATCACTTGGTAGGGTACAAGCTGGGAGGGACCAGCTTAGCAAAAGTAAATCAACTGAAAAGCACCATATATTCCAGCTCCTCGGCAGTGATTCCTACTTCCTCTGTGATTTACGGACGGCTGATGGAGTACATGGAGATGGAACACGGCAAAGATCTGGTGATGAGTACCCGCCTGCACCCAAAGGCAGAGCCGGAGCTGGCGTTCATTATGGGGGAAGATTTAAAAGGAGAGCATGTGACGGCGGCGGATGTTCTGCATGCCACAAGCAAAATTGCCCCTGCATTTGAAATCATTGACAGCCGCTTCCATAATTTTAAAATCGGGAGAAGGTATGACGGAGTGATTGACAATACATCTTCCGCGGCATTTATGCTGGGGGAAGGACGAAAAAGTCCCAGGGATACAGACCTTAACAGCATTGGAATGAAATTGCAGAAAAACGGGGAATATATCGGATTCGGTGCAGGAGAGTCCATTATGGGACATCCGGCAAGAGCCGTGGCAGCCTTAGTCCATGCCCTGTGGCGGGTTGGCCGGGGACTGAAAGCCGGGGAGTTAGTGCTTTCCGGGGCAATGACTGCCTCCACGCCGGTTCAGGCCGGGGACTATCTGCGGGCCGACTTTGGGGGCCTTGGATATGTGGACATGCATGTGGTGTAAAAGGTGCATTCCACCGAGGAAAGAGAGGTGTCTATGAAACAAAATAATCTGAAAAAAAGAATGGCAAATGGGGAGGCGGTGTTTGGACTTTTTATCAATTCCGGCAGTACGATTGCCTGTGAGGTTGCCGGGCTTGGAGGATTTGATTTTGTGATGATTGACAGTGAACACGGGCCTACGGATCCTTTAAAGAACCGGGATTTGATTGCTGCGGCAGAATATCGTGATACGGCTCCCCTCGTCCGGGTTCCAAACGGTTCCTATGATACCATATTGCGGACCTTGGATGTGGGAGCCCACGGGGTCATGGTTCCTCAGATCAACACGCCAGAGCAGGCACAGAAAGTGGCAGAGGCAGCCCTTTATACACCCAGGGGAAGCCGCGGCGTGGCAACGACCCGCGCCGGGGATTATGGATTTTTCCAACCCATGAGTGAGTATTTTTCCCAGGCCAATGAGAGGAATCTGGTGATCGTCCAATGTGAGAATGTGAAGGCTGTGCCTTATCTGGATGAAATCTGCAAGGTTCCAGGCATTGATGTGGTGTTTGTGGGACCTTATGATCTCTCTGCTTCTATGAATGCTCCGGGAAAGGTGGATTATGAATCCATCCGTCCGGTGGCTGACCTTGTGCGGAAGAAAACAGCAGAGAACGGAAAATTTGCCGGGATTTTTACAAAGGATCCGGCGGAGGCTAAGATGTATCGAGATATGGGCTTTCAGTTTATTATTGTCAGCTCGGATATTTCCTGTTTGGTTTCAGGGTGCCGCCAGATTGGGGACAAGATATTAGGAGGAGGGAGGGACAGAGAATGAAATACCAGGAACTGTTTACGCCTCTTTCTATCGGAAACTGCAGGATTAAGAACCGGTATGTGATGGAACCGATGGGGCCGGCCGGATTGGCAGACGGGTTTGGAGCATTTAATGAGCGGGCAATTCATTTCTACACAGAGCGGGCCCGGGGCAAAGTTGGCCTGATTATAGCCGGAATGTGCTATGCAGAAAATGTGGTGGAGTGGCATGCAGACGGAAGTATGCCCTGCCCCACAAAGGCTCCGGTGCTTTTTAAGCGGACAGGCATTGAGCTGACAGAAAGAGTCCACGCTTATGGAACGAAAATTTTCATTCAATTATCAGCCGGATTCGGGCGGGTGACAAACCGTTATCGCCCAGGTGACAGGCCGATTGCCCCGTCTAAGATTCCCTACCGCTGGGATCCGTCTATCACCTGCCGCCCTGTTTCCACAGAGGAAGTGGGGCAGATCGTCCGCTCCTTAGGAGAGGCAGCTTCCATCGCAAAGGCAGCAGGCTTTGACGGGGTGGAAATCCACGCAATGCATGAGGGATATCTGATCGATCAATTTGCCATGGAATGCTGTAACCACCGGACGGATCAGTACGGGGGAAGCCTGGAAAACCGGATACGCTTTGCGGTGGAGATTGTTCAGGAAATCAAGAAAACCTGCGGGAAGGATTTTCCTGTAATTATGCGTTACAGCAGCAAAAGTTTTATGAAGGACTTCGGAATGGGGGCATTGCCCGGGGAAGAATTTGTAGAAATGGGCCGCGATCTCAAGGAGGGAATGGTTATTGCCAAAATGCTTGAGGATGCAGGGTATGATGGCCTGGACGCAGATGTGGGGTGCTATGATTCCTGGTACTGGAATCATCCGCCTATGTATTTTGAGGACGGTTTGTACCTTCCCTTTAACAGGGAGCTGAAAAAGCATGTGACAATCCCGGTGCTGACAGCAGGCAGAATGGATGATCCCAAGGTGGCTTTGGAGGCGGTCAGAACTCATGCCACGGATTTTGTCGGACTGGCAAGGCCCTTGCTGGCAGACGCTTATCTGGTTCATAAGATTTTAAAGGGACAGGAGGAAGATATCCGTCCCTGCCTTTCTTGCCAGGAGGGATGTATCGGCAGGCTGAAAAAGTATTTACATATTAGCTGTGCGGTAAATCCTGCTGCATGCAGAGAAAAGGGGTTTGAGCTGAAAAAAACAGACATGCCCCAAAAGATTGGGGTGATTGGCGGTGGGGTTGCGGGATGCGAGGCAGCGAGAGTCTTAAAGCTTCGGGGGCATGAACCGGAGATTTTTGAGAAAAGCAGCCGTTTGGGAGGAAAGCTTCATCAGGCAGGGGCTCCGGACTTTAAGCGGGATGATAAAAGGCTGATCGGATGGTACGAGCATCAGATGAAAAAACTGGAAATTCCCGTACATTTTGATGTGACAATCCGGGGAGAAGAAACGCTGTCAGCGTTTGACAAGGTAATTGTTGCCACTGGTTCAGAGCCTGTATGGATTTCTCTGGGTCAGGAAATACCAGTGGTTTTTGCGGGGGATGTGATGGAGCATCCGGAAAAATATCAGGCGCCGTTTGCCGTTGTGGGCGGAGGGCTTGTGGGATGTGAGCTGGCTTTGATGCTGGCAGAGAAAGGAAAGCAGGTATGCATTGTGGAGGCGATGCCAGAGCTTATGGCGGCCAACGGGCCGTCTTGTTATGCAAACCGGCAGATGCTTACGGATCTCATCCGTTTTCATAAGATTCCGATTTACAAAAACAGCAAAGCCTGGCAGACCGATGAGGAGGGGCTGCTCATCCAGTCGGCAAAGGGAACGGAGCATGTCCCTGCAGGGACCGTGGTTCTTTCTGTCGGCTACCGGGCAGATCAAGAGCTTGCCGGGAAGCTTTGGGAAGCAGGAAAAGAGGTATATGTGATTGGCGAGGCAAAGGACGGGAGCGGAAATATTCTTCGGTCCATATGGGATGCCTATGAGATTGCTTCCGGCATGTGACATGATGGTATCAGGGACTGTCAAAACCTTTGTGGCCAGAGGAATCTTCATAATCAGCAGGCTGGCAGATGGCATGAGGGATGGGAACAAATTGTCCGCTGCGCAGCGTCTGGGCGTATTTTCCAGGAGTGGTGTCTGTAAAGTCTGTAAAGGTGTGGATAAAATGGGCCACAGAGGAAAAACCGGATCGGGTGGCAGTCTCCTTGACAGATACGCCCTGACGCAGCAGAAGGCAGGCCATTTTGATGCGGTTCATATTGATGTAGGTGGTCAGTGTCAGTCCGGTTTTTCTTTTGAAGGTGTGGCACAGCGTGTATTTGCTGGTGTAAAATTCATTGGCGAGTTCATCCAGGGTAATCCGCCTGGTAAGGTGATTATCAATATAAGTGAGAATGGGGGAGAGCCATTTGTCATCCCGGAAAAACTGATAGGTCTTTTCCTGCTTTCCATTTTGCAAGATGGGGGCAGTCATCAAAAGCACCTCCATAAAGCAGCTTATATTCATCAGATCATTGCCAAATTCTGACGGAAAGGAAAGGAATTTCTCAAATAATAGGACCATTTTCTGCATCATGCTGTGATTGAGCTGAATACAGGCATTCTGCTCTCCAAACAATGTATACAGATCCGTGGCGGGAGTGGATAATTCCCGGAGCAAAGACGGGGCATAATGGATCACATAGCTGTTTATGGGTTTGGTATCGTGGTTAAACTTGGCGTGAAGGGTGCCCTGAGGAATAAAAATGATAGCGCCTGCCTGAATTGCCCAGGCATCCTGGTTGATCAGCATGGTGGCGTCATCATTTAAAGTAAAGAGCAGCTCATTTACATCGTGAAAATGAGGGGTCCTCTGGTAATCATAGGGGTGAAGAAGATGCTGAATCTGAAAGGATCCGGTTATCAAGACAAATACCTCCTTTAAGGGGATCATGGTCAGTCACTCTGCTGCTGGCCGGCGGGGCAGGTTCACATCGAGTCAGAGCATCGGATATAGGTCTGTTTATATAAGCGTATGCAGTTCGGTTTGCAGGGTATTTGTAAACAGCAAGGTTTGTACTTCTACTATAACCGTGAAAGTATAAAAAATCAAGAAAAGGAGAAAGGGTTATGGCTTTTATTGTTCGCTGTTATGATCTTCTGATCAAAAATGGAACTTTGGTGGATCCGGCCCAAAGGATTCACAAGAAAATGGATATCGGTATCTATGGCTCCCGTATTGTTGATGTATTTGAGCCGGAGACCTTGCCAGGGAAAATCTGTGGAAGTCAGGTGATTGATGCAAAGGGAATGACGGTTGTCCCGGGACTGGTGGACGGCCATGTCCATGTACTGCCGGGGCTTCGTTTCAGCTATCCGCCGAAGGAGCTGTGGAAAAGGGGAATCACGGCCTGCATTGATGTAGGGAGCCAGACCTCTGCAAGCTTTAATCGTGTCCGCCATCTGGTGGATGAGATTCCCTGTCCGGTGAATGTATGTCTGGGACTTTCCAGCATGTCAGAGACTCAAGGGGAAATCAGCCGGTACACCCTTCTTGACAAGGAGGTTGACAAGGAAAAAATCAAGGAATTGTTTGCTATGCATCCGGATGTTTTGATTGGCATCAAGGTGTTTATCGGGCATAATGACAGCCCGGGAGCAGAGCTGACCCACAAGGTTATGAAAAAGGCAAGGGAGGTTTGCGATTATGTGGGCTGCCGTATGTTTGTCCATGTGGCGAATCCGGACATCCCATTTTCCGAGCTGATCCGTTATTTTAATCCTGGTGATAACTTTACCCATACCTACAATAAAGGAAATATTTTAAATGAGAAGGGTGAGGTTTATAAAGAGGCATGGGAGGCGAAAGAAAGAGGGGTTCTCTTTGACAGCGCCAGGGGTTCAAGAAACTGGAGCGCCGAGGTGGCAAAAGCTGCCTTTGCTCAGGGCTTTACCCCGGATGTAATCACAGATGATCTGACATGTCTGAGCAATGATCCCCAGACCAGCCGCCTTCACGTCCACATGGGAGAGTGTATGGCAATGGGAATGACTCTGGATCAGGTGTTGTATCATGCAACGAATGTGCCGGCAAGCTACATGAAGGGTGTGGAAGTGGGAATTAAAAGGGGCATGGCTGCCAATATCACCATATTGGAGGTGCAAAAGGGGCCCCACCAATATATAGATGCATTCGGTGTGCCTTATATGGGAGATACTTTTATATTGCCGCGGACTACGATTATCAATGGCAGGGTGATGTACAATACGATTGAAACGGATTTTTAGGGAGGAGATAGGAAAATGCCTTTTGTGACACTGTATTTGCCTAAAGGCTGCAGCAACAAAGCCTTGGAAAAATCTATGAGAGAAATAACAGTTGCCGGCGAAAAGACTCTGGAGAATACACTGATGCGCATGGTTCGGGTGACAGTATTTGAATCGGAGCCGGAGAGGGTCTATGAGGGAGGCCGGCATACAGACGGATTGTATCCGGTAGTCTTGTTTCGGATTGGACCGGGACGCAGCCCGGAGGCAAAGGACTCTTTTATGGATCAGATTGCACAGATTCTTCATGAGAATCTGAATTGTCCCAAGGAGCATGTGCGGGGCTATGTCTTGGATAATGAGGAGGGACATCATTTCTGTATAGGGGGAAAACCTAAGGATTTTACAAAGGAGGTGAAAAAGTAGATGCCGATCATGTGTGTGGTACAGCTTCCGGCCGGCAAAAGGCGGGAACAGGTGAATGCTGCAATAAAGGACATATCCGATGCCCTGATGCGTGATTTTGAGGCGCAGCCCAATCAGGTACGGGTGACGATTGAGGAGCTTCCCAAAGGGCGGTATATGGCCGGGGGTGTGATGGATTATGAGATGGCTGAGTTTAATGTAGAAAAATAAAGAGAAACCCATGACACATTCCGGAGCGTGTATGACAGAAAGCAATTGTCAGACACGCTCTGGAATTACCAAACCAGATTCCGGCGGAAGTGTGAACGGGACAGCAGACAGGTGTTGTTATTTAGATATGGGCTGAGTTACCTGGCGGAGCCACTGTGCTTCATTTTCGTCCAGATAAGGAGCGATCTTTTCGTATACCTGGCTGTGATATTCATTCAGGTATGCAATATCCTGGTCTTCCATCAAGGAAATATCTATCGGATCCAAATCAATAGGAACCATTGTAAGAAACTCAAATTCAAAAAACCGTCCAAAGGAGGTTGTCTCGGCCTCTTTACAGAACATAAGATTCTCTGTGCGTATTCCATGGCTTCCCTCTATATAGATTCCCGGCTCGTCCGAGCATACCATACCCGGGAAAAATGGGGCGCCGTCTTGTCGTTCCGGTACAGTCTTAAAACGGATTCCAACAGGTCTTTCGTGTACATTTAACAGATACCCTACACCGTGCCCGGTTCCATGGTTGTAGTTAAGCCCCCGTCTCCACATCAGCTCTCGGGCAACGTAATCCAGGCTCAGACCGCTGCAGCCTTCCATGAACCGCACATGCCCCAGGCGAAGCATACTCATCAGCACCAGGGTGTAATGTTCCCGTTCCTGCTGAGTGACTGGTCCCAATGCCATGGTGCGGGTGATATCTGTGGTGCCTTCCAGATATTGGCCTCCGGAATCAACCAGGTAAAGTCCCTGAGGCTTTAACATGGCGCAATGATCTTTTTGCGCATGGTAATGGCACATAGCAGCATTGGCTCCATAGGCGGAGATGGTGGTAAAGCTTTCATCCAAGGCTCCCTGCTGTCTGCGAAGCGTGTTCAGATGTTCTGCGGCGTCACACTCGCTCACAGAAGCGGTACGGATGTTGTGTTTCATCCAATAGATGAATTTGGTCATGGCAACACCGTCCCGGATATGGGCTTTTTTTAGATTTTCGATCTCCACAGATGTCTTTTCAGCCTTTTTTAGAACCTCAGGATTCATTTTATCCAGAATGTAATTGTTGTCACTTAAATATTTTACAATGGCATAATTGACTTTACCCTTTTCCAGAAGCACCCGCTCATGAAATAATTCCTGTACATAGGTATAGATTTCCTGATAAGGGTATAGGGTAACTCCAAGTCCCGTGAGGTATTCTTTTACAGATGCAGAAACAGTATCCTGATTGATAAAGAGGAAAATCTCATTCATGCTGACTGCCATGTAGGACAGAACTACCGGATTGTGGGGAATGTCATTTCCCCGGATGTTAAGGAGCCAAACAATATCATCCAAGGTTGTAAGGAGATGGATGGTGGCGTGTTCCTTCTGCATTTCCTGCCGGAGCCAGGCAAGCTTTTCAGCGGCCGGACTGCCGGCATAGCGATCCTCTAAGATCCAGACCGGATTGGCGGGCAGGGCAGGGCGGTCTTCCCATAGCTCTCCAATCAAAGCCTCTGTGTAAGCAAAGGAAACATCCTTGCTTTCCAGCCGCTTTTGCAGATCTTCGCCCATGCGGGCATTGATTACCCTGCCGTCAAATCCTAAGATTCCCTGCTGGGGCATATGCTGCTCTAAGTATTCTTCAATGGTGGGAACTCCCGGTTCTCCCATTTTCATCAGTTCTATGCCGCTTCCCTCAAGCTGGGCGGCCGCCTGAACAAAATAGCGGCCGTCTGTCCAGAGTCCGGCCCAGTTACGCCGGATGAGCGCAGTGCCGGAGGATCCGTCAAAGCCTGTAATATATTTGCGGCATGCAAAATGTTCTCCCACATACTCAGACTCATGATAGTCAGAGGTGGGCACCAGATAGGCGTCAATCCTGCGTTCCTTCATTAACTTCTGCAATCTGGCGATTCTCTTTGGGATCTGGTTCATTTTTTCGGCTCCTTTTCCTTCATGGCATCTTCAATGGCATCTGCGATTCCTTCGCTGTAGGTGGGGTGCGCACGCATGGCTCTGGAAAGCTGCTCAGCGGTCAGTCCGTTGGCAATGGCTGTGGCCATTTCTCCGATCATGTCTGTGGCGCGGGGACAAACCATCTGAGCGCCTACAATAGAGTTGGAATATGCCTCAAAAATCAGACGGATAAATCCCTTTTCCTTGCCGGTAATAATGGATTTTCCATTATCGTTCATGTTATAGATACCGCAGCGCACCTTCAGTCCCAGATTATTGGCAGTCTGTTCTGTGATTCCCACGGTGGCGATCTCCGGCACGGTATAAATACAGCTTGGCACAATGGGCAGGGATACATACATCCCATTAGGAACAGCCTCCAGACGGATGGTATGGCGTTTTCCGGCAATCTTTTCAACCACATAGGTGCCCTGAGCCATAGCCACGTGGGCGAGCTGGGTCCTGGAAACCACATCTCCAACAGCATAGATATCCTTTTCACTTGTCATGAAATCTCCGTCAACAGCCAGCCTTCCGTTCCGGATTTCCAGGGAAACATCCTCCCCTAAAAGGTGCTCCATATTGGGTGTCCGTCCTACGGCCACAACAACCTGGTTAGCCCGGATTTTGCTGTACTCTCCTGTATTCAGATTCTTTACCTGACAGACAAGGCCGTCCTCCTCCACAATCTGTTCAATGACAGAACTGCAGTGAACCGTGATTCCTTTATCCTGAAGCTGCTCCTCCAATGCAAAGGCTACCTCTGTGTCCATGGGACCTAACAGATGAGGACCTTTTTCCACAATGACCACACTAGAGCAGAGCGCCTGGAAAATGGTGGCAAATTCCACCCCTATCACGCCGCCTCCTATAATGACGATCCGGTCAAAATTCCAGCTTTGGGCTGCTAAGAGCCGGTCACTGTTGATTACGCCTGGCAAATGGATACCCGGAATCTCCGGAAGCA
Source organism: uncultured Lachnospiraceae bacterium (assembly GCA_910586205.1). Lineage (GTDB taxonomy): Bacteria > Bacillota > Clostridia > Lachnospirales > Lachnospiraceae > Brotaphodocola. Next base: position 16,189 of record CAJUGD010000050.1, read on the forward strand.
TGGGTTTTGCTCCGGTGGCAATGATAATGTGATCTGCATGAAGGTATTCCCTGCCTTCCTCGCCGTCTACCTCCACAGTCTTATTTCTGCGGATTGTGGCAGTTCCCTTGATAAAATCAATGTGATTTTCCGCAAAAAGCCGTTCTATGCCTTTGCGGTACTGGACAACAGAGCGTCTTTTATACTCCTGCATTTTCCCAAAATCAAAGGAAATAAAATCAGTAGATACGCCAAAATCATCGCAGTGCTGCATCATGGAAAAAATATTGGATGCATGCAGAAGGGCCTTTGTAGGGATACATCCTCGGTTGATGCAGACCCCTCCTAACTTATTCTCATCCACCACTGCCACCCGCATTCCAAAGCCTGCTGCTTTTAAGGCAGCCGTGTAGCCTCCCGGGCCGGCTCCGATCACCACCAGTTGATAATTACGTGCCATATTTCTTTCCATCCTTCCTCTTATTTTATTTCTGTGAGCGTTCCTGGATGCTTTAAGCAAATGTTCCAAGGACGCTCTTTTTTACAATTTTAATGAATCTTGACGGCGGGTTACTGTGAAAGTCTCGAATTCTCGCTGTAGGACTGGGCACTTGCTGCGCTGTCCGTACCAGCGCCAGAATGCCTGTTTTATGGCATTTTGTGTGCATCCGCCGGAGGCGCACAGGAACCCCTCTTTCATTTATGGCGGAGCCGCGAAAACGCGGCATGAGGGGTTAGTGAGAAAGTCTCGAATCCTCCGAAATAGGACTGGGCACTTGCTGCGCTGACCGTACAGCGCCAAAATGCCTGTTTTATGGCATTTTGTGTGCATCCGCCGGAGGCGCACAGGAACCCCT
>CAJUGD010000050.1:17124-19943 GCA_910586205.1 uncultured Lachnospiraceae bacterium
CTTTCATTTATGGCGGAGCCGCGAAAATGCGGCATGAGGGGTTACTGTGCAGGATCTTCATGAAATAACCCTAAATGGATACATGCTTTCCATATTCCATCCTCCCCAATAGGGGCGGTCACATAGTCAGCGATCTTTTTCAGATCCTCAGGGCTGTTTCCCATAGCCACTCCGGTTCCTGCCATTTTGATGATCTCATAATCATTCATACTGTCTCCAAATGCAATGGTTTGGGAGACAGGCATTTCCCAATACTCACAGAGACGCGCAAGACCGTCTGCCTTGGAGACCTTTCGCTCAATTACATCAGCCCCCTCCCTGCTGGAAAACATGGGAAGCTTCACTTGGGGAAATGCTTCTTCCACCAGCTTGGCTCCTGGTTCCTTGCCGATATAGGCCATGGTCCGCACCGGCATTTCCAGAAGCTTCCAGGGATCCTGAAAGGAACGGTCAGACTGTCCCCACCGGATCATATCATGGCGGGTCACATATTCTGCGTTCATAAAGTAGTCCTCTGATCCTACCGTAACTCCCATGGCAAAGCTCTTTCCTTCTGTGAACTGCAAAAGCTCTCTTACCAGTTCTTGATCCATCAGATGTTCATAAAGAATTCGGCCGTCTGCGGTGATCTTTGTCCCGTTTAATTGGATCATGGCATCAGGTCCTATAAGCTCTGTAAGACCGACGCTGAACTTAGCATCCATATCCCTTCCGGTTGCGATAACAATATAATACTGCGTTCGAAGTCTTTCTAACGCCTTCATGGCGCTGATTGGGATTTTCCAATCTTGATGATTTAACAGGGTCATGTCCACATCAAAGCTGACAATTCCTTTTTTAAGCTGATTTTTCATGTTGATGTCCTTTTGTTCTGTATAATCTGTACTGTCAGGTCCCTTTCTTCCCTCCATTTTTTATCAATTCTTCTAAATATTATGATAACAAATAAAAAACCTGCTGTAAACCTCTTTTCAAAATGAAAAATATCTGCTATAATAGCAAAGTCGGTTGAGAACAGACACAGAGATGATCGGGGTATGGCGTAGCTTGGTAGCGCGCTCGGCTGGGGGCCGAGAGGTCGCAGGTTCAAATCCTGTTGCCCCGATTTTTTGCTGCAAATATACCTGATAGACGATTGGTATGAAGAAAAGCAGATTTTTTTAACAAGGATCATAATGTTCCTTTGCAAGAATAACTTTGGTAGGCAATACTAAGGTTATTTTTTTATTATTTTAAAATTCTCCTTTGTCCACTGACAGTAAAGAAAAAGAACGGGTCTGTCTGAAGGGGCTGTTTATTCTTCTCATAGGAGAGGGCTGAGGGAAAGATAAAGCCTGCAAATAAAAGTCAAGCTAAATTTTAAAGAAAGGAAAGAAATTAAAATGGAGAAAAGGAAAGAAAGCAGGAAAAGCAGTCAGAAAAGGAAAGGCAGCCTTTGTCCTGTATCAGATCTTTGCGGAGGATGCCAATATCTTTCCCTTCCTTATGAAGAACAGTTAAATCTGAAACAGAAGGAGCTTGAAAAGCTGCTGGGGCGGTTCTGCAAAGTATATCCCATTACAGGGATGGAGAATCCTTTTTATTACCGCAACAAAGTACATGCTGTGTTTGGGTATGAGAAGGGAAAGGTAATATCCGGAGTCTATCAGGAGAGGACTCATAACCTAATACCAGTGGAGCAGTGTCTGATTGAAGACAAAAAGGCAGATGAGATCATCGGCTCTATACGGGGACTGGTGAAATCTTTTCGGATTAAGACATATGATGAAGATCGGGGGTATGGGCTGCTGCGGCATGTTTTGGTGCGGAGGGGCTTTGCCACGGGAGAGATTATGGTGGTGTTGGTGACAGCTTCTTTGGATTTTCCGTCAAAGAAGAATTTTGTCAAGGCTCTTTTGGAGATCCATCCGGAGATCACCACGATTGTGCAGAATGTGAATCGCCGCGATACCAGCATGGTGCTGGGAGATAAGGAGAAGGTGATGTTTGGGAGAGGGTATATTGAAGATGAGCTGTGCGGCTGCCGCTTTTACCTTTCTTCCAGGTCTTTTTATCAGATTAATCCGGTACAGACAGAGCATTTATATAGAAAGGCAGTGGAGCTGGCAAGGCTGACAGGAGAGGAAATCGTAATGGACGCTTACTGCGGGATCGGGACTATAGGGATTATAGCGGCAAAAAAAGCGAAGCAGGTTATTGGGGTGGAGCTTAATCCGGATGCGGTTTGTGATGCAGTGAGAAATGCACAAAGAAATGAGATTTCTAATATTCGGTTTTATTGTAAAGACGCTGCAAAGTTTATGACTTTTATGGCGGCTGAGGGAAAAAAGATAGATGTGGTGTTGATGGATCCGCCCCGTACCGGGACAAATCAGGAGTTTATCAATGCCGTGAGGGCGGTGAAGGCCAGGAGAGTGGTATACATTTCTTGTGGACCGGATACGCTGGCCAGGGATTTGAAGGAGTTTGAGAAGGCAGGGTATGAGGCAAAGGGGGCATGGGGGTATGATCTTTTTCCTGTTACCCGGCATGTGGAGACGGTGTGCCTTCTGTCAAGAAAAGCCCAATAAATCAAAGGATTTCGCCATTTTTGGAGTAAAATAGATGTGTGTTTCTGTTTCCGTAGAATGGGTATGAGGGAATTGGTTTACCTAGGGGGATAGACTGTGGGTAGAGCGAGAGTTATCTTTTGGCGAAAGTCTATTATTTGGCAAAACAATTCGGCATTATATTGGGGAGTGTAATGTTGTCACGAGTATTACATTTACCTTAATCCGTGAAGTTTAATTATTGTTTCATGCTATAATCGCCCTGTTTGT
>CAJUGD010000051.1 GCA_910586205.1 uncultured Lachnospiraceae bacterium
GAAAGTATAGGGGTGGGATATGAAGCCGGATGAGATATTGAAGTATTGCCTGGAGGAGCTGGAAGGGAGCGTCCTTGTGGAGAGCTGGGGAGAAAAAGGGATTTTTTATAATCCCAGACATGTGCTGAAAAGGGGAGTGTACATATTGACGGTCAAGGAGAAGGATGGGGATAATGATAAAGGCTCTAAACTGGACAGGCCGGGGGTTTACCGGGTGAACCTGGGTGTCCGTAAGGGTACGTTTGTGAAACTGTTTGGGGCTGTGCCAAGACGTCCGGGGGCAGGCGGGGTTGTGGAAATGGATTATGATTTTTCTGCGGCGGACTGTTTTTTGCCGCATCCGGTCTATGCGTGGATGGGGTGGATGTGTGTGCTGAATCCGTCGGAAGAGACTTTTGAGGCTTTGAGGCCGTATATCCGGGAAGCATATGAATACGCAAAAGAGAAATTTGCAAAAAGAAAGTGAAATGTGTGGAAATGGAAAGGGAGGATTTGGAGTGAATACTTATCAGGTGATAGACGAAAGAAATTGGGAGAGGGCCATGCACTGTATGGTTTTCAGGGGAAGCGTGGAGCCTGCTTTCTGTGTGACATTTGAGGCGGATATCACAAATTTCCGCCGGAAGGTGAAGGCGCAGAACCTCTCTTTTACGCTTGCGTTTGTGTATGTGGTTTGTAAATGTGCGGATGAGATTGAAGCGTTCCGGTATCGTTTTCTGGACGGGAAGGTGGTTCTTTTTGAGCATATTGATACTGCCTTTACTTATCTGAATCAGGATACGGGGCTGTTCAAAGTGGTCAATGTGCCGCTTCGGGGTAGTATTCAGGAATATGTGGAGATGGCGGGAAGGATTGCAAGGGAGCAGAAGGAATATTTTACTGGCCCCCTTGGAAATGATGTGTTCCAGTGTTCGCCTATGCCCTGGGTCACCTATACGCATATCTCACATACCAATTCTGGGAAAAAGGATAATGCGACGCCTTTGTTTGACTGGGGGAAGTATTATGAGAAGGATGGTAAGATTGTCATGCCCGTATCTGTTCAGGCTCATCATTCTTTTGTGGATGGGATACATATTGGACAGTTTGTGGATAGGCTCCAGAAATATTTGGAATCATTTTAGGGGCGGAAGTTGGATTATATCATAAAATCCAGAACAGGATTTTATTGTTAAAATTTTGCAAGTTTACAAAAAGGGCTGAAAATGCTGAGGCGGCATTTTTGGGTTCTTTTTTCATGGGATTTTTTGCATTTGAGAGAGTATTTGCGGAAGTGATTGACATGGATGTAAATTCTTTGTATAATAGTTATTGACTTGAAGTCAATAACTATTGAAGGAGGCGGTGGGAATTGGCAAGGCCAGTGAAAAAACAGCCAGAACAATGGAAGAAAGAAATTTTGGATGCGGCAAAGGAGCTGTTTTTATCGAAAGGTTATGAGGAAACTGCCATTACGGATATTATGGAGCTGGCAGGCGGCGCAAAGGGGATGTTTTACCGGTTTTTTCAGAGTAAGGAAGAGGTCATGCACGCTTTGGGGGATCGGATGTTTTTGGAGAATAATCCTTTTGAGGCGGTCAGGGGGCGTTCGGACCTGAACGGACTGCAGAAGATTCGGGAAGTGCTTGCTTTTGACAGGGCTGATGGAGAACGGGAAGAAATAAGTACGCAGGCAATTCCTATCCTGAAAGACCCGCGCATTCTGGCGGCTGCGGTGGAGGCGAACCGGCGGGTGCTGACTCCTTTATGGCTGGAACTGATCGAGGAAGGACGGCGTGACGGTTCGATCCGGACGGAATACGCAAAGGAGCTTTCTGAACTGTTGCCCCTTGTCAATTTCTGGCTGCTTCCGTCCGTGTTCCCGGCGGATGCGGAAGAAATCCGGCATAAGTGCAGGTTTGTTGCGGAGGTTCTTGCGGCAATGGGGCTTCCGATCATAGAGGATGAGATGGTTGGGCGGACAGAGAGGATACTGGGAGGTTACAGGGAAGAAAGGAAGGAGTAGCGTATGGAGCAGAAACTGTTTACGAAAAATTTTACGCTCCTTGTGCTGGGGCAGGCAAGTTCTTTGTTTGGCAATTATATCCTGCGTCTGGCGTTGTCCATGTATGTGTTGGAGGTGACGGGTTCGGCGGCTGTGTTTGCGGGGATTTTATCTATAGCGACGATTCCGACGATCCTTTTGTCCCCCATTGGAGGAATCCTGGCTGACAGGGCGGACCGGAGGAATATCATGGTGGCGCTGGACACGCTGACGGGAATGTCTGTCTTATGCGCAGCGGTCTTTTTGTCCGGGGACAATGCGGTTGTAGTGATTAGTGTGTTGCTGGTGATACTCTCTGTTCTTGGAGCATTTGAAACGCCTACGGTGCAGGCGTGTATCCCGCAAATGCTGGCAGGCGATAACATTATTAAGGGAAATGCGGTGGTAAACCAGGTGGCGTCCATTTCTTATCTGATCGCGCCTTTGCTGGGTGGTATCTTATATTCTGCTGTTGGCCTGAAGCCTGTGATGTATGCAAGTGTTGTATGCTTTTTTATCACAGCGTTATTTGAATGTTTTATCAAATTGGGGCATCAGGCCAGGGAGTTTCAGGGAAATGTTTTGTCCATGGTAAAAAATGATTTTTCCGGCAGTATCCGTTTTATCATGAAAGAGCGGCCGGATATCATGAAGATGCTGCTTCTGGCGGCATTCTCACGCTTTTTTGTCATGGGGGTTACGCTGGTGGGGCTGCCCTTTCTTGTGCGGGCTGTGCTTGGCCTGGACGCGAAATTTTATGGCGGGGCGGAGAGTGCGATGGCGGTTGCCACTATTTTGGGAAGTATCGCCACGGGGCTTCTTACGGGGAAGTTAAGATCCGGTAGATTATCGTATGTGCTTGCGGTAATCGGTGTCTGTATCATTCCGGCAGGGGTTGTATTTCTTTTTCCATTCGGCGTGATGACAAGGTATGCTGTGATTGTTGCTGCTTTCTGCGGTATGCAGGCTGCGATTAGTATTTTTTCAATTTTTGCGGTATCCATGATTCAGCAGAATACGCCGAATGAGCTGATTGGGAAGGTTATGGCATATACATCCGCTGTTACGTTGTGCGCCCAGCCGGTTGGGCAGATGGTATATGGATTTTTGTTTGACAGGTTTCAGGAGGTTGTGTATCTTGTATTGATTCCTTCGGGGATTGTGGTATGCGTGATCGGGCTGCTTGCTACGGGCTTTTTCAGAAAACTGGAAGAAAAGCAAGGTGGCGCAATAGACTGATAAAAGGTATAATGGGATTACGTTAATAACACGGCCAGATGAAGGTATCACGGTTTGATCTGGATACGGATTTGATTAGGGATAGCGCATAAATATGTGCCGGGATGGAGGGAGAGCGGTTCAGGAGATTTATAGGCATGGGCGGCGGTTTGGACGTGTTTGTGATAGGACGGAAGAGATAGACGGAGGCACATGAGGAAGAAGGCTTTCCTGACGGGAAAGTGTTGATAGAAATTTGACAGGAGGTAGACAATGAGACAATCGCCAGGTTAGAGCCCCGGCAGCCAGGAACCGGGGCTGTATACGAGGAGGTGGACATGAATGGAGAGACTGAAATGCCCAAGGTGCGGAAAGCGTATCATGGATATCCGCACGGAATCCCCGGAGCCAGTGGAGGCACGTACCAGGTGCCCGAACTGCAATCATATTGTTACGGTATACTGGGAACCAAAGAGTAAGAAGGAAGAGAAAGATAAGAAATAGGTACATAGGCGGGACGGCTTCTGCGAAGGTGCGGGGGCTGTCCTTTTTTGTACTTCGGTGATTATCCTGCCGGGAATGGGGAATACTTGGATTATGCATGGAAAATTATGGCATGGATGCCGTGCCGCTGTACCTGCGCAGTGGCAGGAAGGAGGCGGCGTGGGAGAAACGAAGGTATGTCCGCTTTGTGACAGGAGGCTCCTGGACGTGAAGCGGGACCGGGCATATGAGGTTGCTTTTGAACTGCGGTGTCCGCACTGCAGGAAGATTGTGAGGATTGTGCTGCCAGCCCGTGCAGGGTTGAAGAACTGAATGTATTTTTACGACCGAGCGAGTGGGACCGCATAGTGTCGAGTCACCGAATGGCCGGAGTAAAGCTAGGAATCAAGTAGCTTACTCCGGCCTTTTTTTGGTTTTACGGTAATGTCCCATATAGAGCTTCCGGCGTTTCTGGCTTTACGAAGGCGTAAAGAAAGGAACGCTTTATGTCTGAAAAGAGGATCATTACCATCAGGTCAGGGAACGAGGGAGTCAGTATGGAGGTTACGGAGGAAGAGTACCAGAGGTATTTCCGCCCGTGGTGGCGGCAGAAGAAGAGGGAGCAGAGGAACCGGGAGGCGATGGAGGAAAAAGGGTATACGGAAGAGTCTTATGAGGAATGGAAGGAGAACGATATGAGGGATGAGCTTTTTGCGGAGGATACGGAGGAACTGGCGGAGAAGAGGATGCTGCTGGGTGTATTAAAAGACGCATTGGATGACCTGCTGCCGGAAGAAAGGGAGATAGCGGAGAAGGTATTTGGGGAAGAAATGAGTGTTTATGAGTATGCAAAGGTCAGCGGGAAGAACCGGCGGACGCTGGATTTTCGTAAGAATAAGGTACTGGAGAAACTGCGCCGCTTCTTCCGGGAGCGGGGGATAGACGTGTGATATCCGGGTATTCGACAATATTTTTTGTTTATGTCGAATGGTTTTTTAAAAAGTTTTGTGATTTCGTTGCCTATTTAAAAAAAAGTGTCATTACGGCAGTGAAGGGGATAGATGCGACAGCCCCGGAAAGGAGGAATGGAGCCTATGGAAAGAGAGAATACGCAGGAGCTTATTGGTATCCTGCAGGCAATCAGCATTGTCGCAAAGAGTCTGGCAGTGAAGCTGATGCAGATTGAGAAAAGTGTCCAGGCGTATGAAGCCGGTATGGCGGCAGTGGCCGGAAGACGGAAAGCAAAGAAAGGATGGAAGTGGTGATGTGTAAGAAGGTGTTTATCTGCAGCCCTTTCCGTGGGGACATGGAGGGGAATGCGAGGAAGGCGGCCGGGTACTGCCGGACGGCCTGGGAAAAAGGGGTTCTGCCTGTTGCGCCGCATCTGTTGTTCCCGCAGTTTCTGAATGAGGGGATTGAGGCGGAGCGGAAGGCGGGGCTTGCCATGGGGCTGGAACTGCTCCTTTTCTGTGACGAGGTGTGGGTGTTCGGGGAGGCCACGGAAGGGATGGCTTCGGAGATTGCTTTTGCCGCGGAGCAGGGGATCGGGGTGCGGTTCATGGAGCCGGAAAGCATGGAAGGAGGCGGCGCGTATGGAGATGGTGCTGGTGCTGATGCATCTGACGGGGAGTGAGGAACTGGACCGGCAGAGGGCGGAGGAATACTGCCGGTATGCGGCCCATAAGGGGAAGATACCGGTGAGCCCGTTTTTGTGTTTCCACGGCATTTTCAAGGATGAACTTGGGAGCGCGGTGGAGGGCATCCTGGTCTCCCGCCTGATGGAGAAAGCGGACGGGATATGGGTGTTCGGGTTCGAGAAGGGCGAGCGGCGCAGGCTTATGGAAATGAAGGTACGGAAGATGTACGGGGAGAAGGCACAGTATTTCAGCCATCCGGAGATCGGGAAGGAGCTGCTGGTGTGCGCTATGTATTCCGAGGAACTGATAGAGCGTTTGGAAGATATGGAGGGATTGTGATGATGGGAAATGAATTGTTGAAGATTGCGGACGGGTTTTCCATGGTGGCGGACGGGATCAGAGGGCTTGCCGGTATGGAGTGGAATGGTGCTGCTGATATGGCGGAGAAGGATGCGGCTGTGCCGGAGAGCGCAGGAGCCGTGGATACGAACGGGAATGCGGAAGCGGATTCTGGGGCGGCTGGCGCTTCGGATGCCGGGAAAGGGCAGAAGTCCGGGAAAGAGGATAAGAAGGCGGCGGATATTAAAAAGGAGAAGGCTGTCGCCATTGAGGACGTGCGGGCGGTGATGGCGCAGAAGACCCAGGAGGGGAAATCACAGGAGATTAAAGATTTGTTGCAGAAGTATGGTGCGGTGAAGCCGTCTGCGGTGAGCCCGGAGCATTACCCGGCGCTTTTGAAGGAAGCGAAGGTGCTTTGATATGGGGAGACATGCGTTATTGTCGGCGTCTTCTTCTAAGCGGTGGCTGAACTGTACGCCGTCCGCACGGCTGGAAGAGCAGTTTGCGGAAGAGACGGGGGACAGCGTGTATGCGGAGGAAGGGACTGCCGCCCATGCCCTGGCGGAGCATAAGCTGAAACGGAGCCTGAAACGGCGTTCTAAGCGTCCGGTGTCGGATTACCAGTGTGACGAGATGGAGGAATGCACGGACGGGTATGTGTCCTATGCCATGGAGCAGGTGGAGCTTGCCAGGCAGGAGTGTAAGGACCCGGTGGTGCTGATCGAGCAGCGGCTGGATTATTCGGCCTATGTGCCGGAGGGGTTCGGCACGGGGGACCTGCTGATCGTGGCGGACCGGGTGCTGACGGTGGTTGATTTGAAGTACGGGAAGGGCGTTGCCGTGGAGGCGGAGCGGAACCCGCAGATGATGCTGTATGGCCTGGGGGCGCTGGAGCTGTTCGGGGCTATCTATGATATTGATACGGTGCGTATGGCTATTTATCAGCCGCGGCTGGAATCGGTGAGTACCTGGGAGATTTCCGTATCTGACCTGATGGAGTGGGTGAATAAAGAATTGAAGCCCAGGGCTGCCCTTGCCATTGCAGGCGAGGGGGAGTTTCGGAGTGGTTCCTGGTGCCGGTTCTGTAAGGCGAAGAATACCTGCAGGGCCAGGGCGGAGGAGTTTTTGGGGCTGGCGCAGATGGAGTTTAGGGCTCCGGCGCTTTTGACGGATGACGAGGTGGCGGAGGTCTTGAAGGTAGCGGACGAGTTGGCCAGGTGGTCTGCGGATGTGTATGCCTATGCCCAGGACGAGGCTGTGTCCAAGGGGAAGAAGTGGGCCGGGTTCAAGCTGGTGGAGGGCCGGAGCTGCCGGAAGTATACGGATGAGGAAGAGGCGGCGGAGGCGGCTGTGGCTGCCGGGTATGCGGATATTTATAAGAGGTCGCTGATTGGGATTACGGAGATGGAGAAGCTGATGGGTAAGAAGAGGTTTGCGGAGGTCCTTGGGAAGCTGGTGTATAAGCCCTAGGGGAAGATTACGCTGGTGCCGGAGTCGGATAAGAGGCAGGAAGTGTTGGCGGCGACGGCGGAGGCGGATTTTAAGGAGGAATGAATTTATGAGTAACGAAAATGTAAGTTTGACAAAAGTGATTGTACCTTGCAGATTTTCTTATCTGCACTGCTGGGAGCCGAATGCGGTGAATGACGGGGACCCGAAGTATTCGGTGTCGGCTATCATTCCGAAGTCGGACACGGAGACGATCGGGAAGATTCAGAGGGCGATTGAGCAGGCGAAGAAGGATTCGGTTTCCAAGTGGGGCGGGAAGATCCCGGCGAATTTGAAGCTGCCGCTGCGGGACGGGGATATTGACCGGCCGGAGGATGAGGCTTATGCGGACAGTTATTTCTTTAATGCCAACAGTAAGCAGGCACCGCAGGTGGTGGACAGGAACGTGCAGCCGATTCTGGACCAGTCGGAGGTGTATTCCGGGTGTTATGGGCGGATCAGTGTGAATTTTTACGGGTTCAACAGCAACGGGAACCGTGGGATTGCGGCGGGGCTGGGGAATATCCAGAAGCTGCGGGACGGGGAATCTTTGGGCGGCAGGACGAACGCTGAGGATGATTTTGACGCGGTGGAAGTGGATGACGAGGAAGATTTCCTGGGATAGATTTGTGGGGGCGGCGGGGGACTGCCGCCCGTTTCCCGCTGGGGAGAATTACAGGAGGAAGGGAGCCGTGGTGTTATGGGACGGATTTTAGGGATTGATATTGAGACGTTCAGTGATGTGGATTTGATAAAGTGCGGGGTTTACGCTTATGCGGACAGCCCTGCTTTTGAAATCCTGCTGTTTGCCTATTCCTTTGACGGAGGGGAGACCAGGGTGATAGATCTGGCGCAGGGGGAGGAACTGCCGGAGGAAGTTGTGGAGGCGGTTTTTGACGGCTCTGTGGTGAAGACGGCGTTCAATGCGAATTTTGAGCGGACGTGCCTTTCTAAGCATTTCGGGAGGTATCTTCCGCCGGATTCCTGGCACTGCAGCGCGGTCCAGGCGGCGGTGCTGGCGTTGCCTCGGTCCCTGGAGGACGTGGGTGCGGTGCTGGGACTGGACGAGCAGAAGATGAGGGAGGGGAAGGAGCTGATCCGGTATTTCTGTGTGCCGTGTAAGCCGACGAAAGCCAACGGCGGCAGGAGGCGGAACCTGCCATGCCATGCGCCGGAGAAGTGGGAGCTGTTCAAGGCTTACTGTATGAGGGACGTGGATGTGGAGAAAGCCATACGGAGGAAGCTGTATAAGTTCCCGGTTCCGGAGGGCGAGATGGAGCTGTACCGGCTGGACCAGAGGATCAATGACCGGGGCGTGCTGGTGGATATGGGACTGGTGCGGCAGGCAGTAAAGTGTGAGCGTCTGCATAAGGAGGTTGTGACGAAGCGGGCGTATGAGCTGACGGGGCTTGAAAATCCCAATTCCGTGGCCCAGTTGAAGGGCTGGCTGGGGGAGAACGGGATGGAGGCGGAGAGCCTATCCAAGAAGGCGGTGGCGGAGCTGATCAAGGGGGCGGACGGGGAGGTGGAGGAGCTTCTGCGGCTGCGGCTTCTGATGGCGAAGACTTCCGTGAAGAAGTATGAGGCCATGGAGCGGTCTGTGTGTTCGGACGGGCGGGTGCATGGTCTGCTGCAGTTTTACGGGGCGAACCGGACCGGGCGGTGGGCCGGGAGGCTGGTGCAGGTGCAGAATCTCCCGCAGAACCATCTGCCGGATCTGGAGCTGGCGAGAAAGCTTGTGAAAGAGGGCAGGTTTGAGGATGTGGAGATGTTTTACGGTTCCACGCCGGAGGTGCTTTCGGAGCTGATACGGACGGCGTTTGTGCCGGAGGCGGGGTGCCGGTTTGTGGTGGCGGATTTTTCTGCGATTGAGGCGCGGGTGCTGGCGTGGCTTGCGGGGGAGACGTGGCGGCTGGAGGTGTTTTCTTCCCACGGGAAGATTTATGAGGCTTCTGCGGCGGCTATGTTCCATGTTCCGATTGAGGAAGTGACAAAGGGTTCCACTCTTCGGCAGAAGGGGAAGATTGCGGAGCTTGGCCTGGGGTATGGCGGGGCGGCGGGGGCGCTGATTTCCATGGGTGCGCTGGATATGGGGCTGTCCGAGGATGATCTGCCGTCCCTGGTGGCTGCATGGCGCAGGGCGAACCCGCATATCACGCAGTTCTGGTGGGACGTGGATAAGGCGGCTGTGGAGGCTGTGATGAAGAGGGCGAAGACACGGGCAGGCAGGATTGGGTTTGAGTATCGGAGCGGGATTCTGTTTGTCATGCTGCCGTCCGGCAGGAAGCTGGCGTATGTGAAACCCAGGATGGCGGTGAATAAGTTCGGGCGGGAGGGTCTGACTTATGAGGGGATTCTGGAAAATAAGAAGTGGGGCCGGATTGAGACCTACGGGCCGAAGCTGGTGGAGAATATCGTGCAGGGGACGGCCAGGGACCTACTGGCGGAAGCCATGCTCCGGGTGGAGAAGAGGGGCTATCCCATTGTGATGCACTGCCATGATGAGATCATTGCGGAGGTGCCGGAGGGCATGGGTTCCGTGGAAGATATGTGTGAGGTGATGGCGGTTCGGCCTGTGTGGGCGGAGGGGCTGCCGCTGCGGGCGGACGGGTATGAGTGCCCGTTTTATCAAAAACAGTAGGAGGACGTTTTCATGGGGTACGGGAATGGTGCAGGAAGCGGAACAGGGGGTATGAGTGTATGAAATTATATATTTCAACGGGCAATTCGAGGATGGAGAAGCGGTGGAACGGCGGGGAGATGGAGCTGGAGGATTTTGTCTGGCGTATTTCCCGGACGATACGGACGGCGGAGACGGTGGAGCAGTACCGGAAGCTGTCCAAGGCGAGGCAGGATTCCATCAAGGACGTGGGCGGCTTTGTGATGGGGAAGTTGAGGGGCGGCAGGCGGAAGAAGGACTGTGTGGTGTTCCGGTCTGCCCTGACGCTGGATATGGACCATGCCGAGGCGGATATCCCGGAGCGGATGGAGATGTTCTTTGATTTCCGGTGCCTGATCTATTCCACGCATAAGCATACGCCGGAGAGTCCCAGGTTCCGGCTGGTGGTCCCGCTGTCCAGGAATGTGTCGCCGGACGAGTACGCGGCGGTGGCGCGGAAGGTGGCTGAGGACATCGGCATGGAGCTGTTTGACGATACCACTTATGAGCCGTCCCGCCTGATGTACTGGCCGTCCACGTCTGCGGACGGGGAGTTTGTGTTCCGGGATATCGAGGGGGAGGTCCTGGACCCGGACACGGTGCTCTCCAGGTATAAGGACTGGCGGGATTCTTCGGAGTGGCCGGTGAGCGGGCGGCAGCAGGCGGTGGTGCTGCGGGAGATGAAGAAGCAGGCGGACCCGCTTGAAAAGGAGGGCGTGGTCGGGGCGTTCTGCCGGACGTACAGCATAGAGGAAGCGGCGGAGGTGTTCCTGGCGGACGTGTATAAGCCGAGCGCCATGCAGGGGCGGTATGATTATATCCCGGCGGATTCCCAGGCGGGGGTGGTGGTTTATGAGGGGAAGTTTGCCTATTCCCATCATGCCACGGACCCGGCCTGCGGGAAGCTGATGAACGCTTTTGACATGGTGCGTATCCATAAGTTTGGGGAGCTGGACGTGAGGGCTCCGGAGGATATGGAGGCTTCTAAGTTGCTGTCCTTTAAGGCAATGAGCGAGTTTGCGGTCAGTGACGAAAAGGTGAAGCTGACGCTGGCAGAGGACAGGGCGCAGTCTGCCCGGAAGGAGTTTTCTTCGGAAGATGACTGGCGCAAGGGGCTGGAACTGGACCGGCAGGGGAAGGTGAAGGACACGCTGGACAATCTGGTGCTGGCAATCCGGCATGATGAGGGTTTGCGATCCATCGCTTTTAATCTGCACCGGGACGGGATTGATGCTGGGGAGAGCCTGCCCTGGAAGCAGATCAAGCTGGGATGGAATGATTCGGATTTTGCGTCTTTGAAAGTTTATCTGAATAAGGGTTACGGGGTGTATGCGCCCGCAAAGACGAAGGATGCCTTACTGGCTGTGGCATCGGAGCGGGCATACCATCCAGTGAAGGAGTATCTGGATGCTTTGCCGGTATGGGACGGGGTGAAGCGAATCGACACGCTGTTGACGGACTATCTGGGGGCGGAGGATTCCGCATATACAAAGGCGGTCATCCGGAAGACGCTGGCAGCGGCTGTGGCTAGGATCTACCAGCCGGGGACGAAGTTTGACAGTGTGCTTATCCTGAACGGCCCGCAGGGGATTGGGAAGTCCACACTTTTTGCAAAACTGGCAGGGGCGTGGTTTTCGGACAGCCTGACGCTTACGGACATGCGGGATAAGTCCGGGCCGGAGAAGCTGCAGGGGTATTGGATTCTGGAATTAGGGGAGCTTGCCGGGATGAAGAAGACGGACGTGGAGACGGTGAAGTCTTTTCTTTCCAGGGTGGATGACAAGTACCGCGCCAGCTATGGGCTGAACGTGGAGAGCCACCCAAGGCAGTGCGTGATTGTGGGGAGCACGAATACGGAGAGCGGCTTCCTGCGTGACATTACCGGGAACCGGCGTTTCTGGCCGGTGAGGGTGAACGGGGAGAGCGTGAGAAAGCCCTGGCAGATTTCCGGGGAGGACGTGCTACAGATATGGGCGGAGGCAAAGACCGTCTATGAGAACGGGGAGCGGCTGTACCTGGAAGGGGACGTTGCGGCCATGGCTGTATCCCAGCAGGCGGAGGCTATGGAGACGGATGACCGGGAAGGGCTGGTGCGGACGTACCTTGACACGCTCCTGCCGGAGAACTGGGGCTCTATGAGTTTATATGACCGGAGGAATTTTTTGAACGGCAGCGAGTTTGGGGAGGAACGGCAGACGGGGACGATGCGCCGGATGATGGTGTGCAACATGGAGATCTGGTGCGAGTGCTTCGGGCGGGAGTCCTCTGCCTTGAAAAAGATAGATTCCTATGAGATCAGCGGCATCATGCGGAAGATTGAGGGATGGGGAAAATATACGGAGACGAAGAACGGGATGTCCGGGTTCCCGATTTATGGGAAACAACGGGCATATGTGCGGGAACAAGACGGGAAATAGACGGAACAAGTCTGCCTGTATGGGAACAAGGCGGAACGGAACGAGCGGAACAAGAGAGAGTCTGTTCTGACGATAGTTCCCGTACTGGGGATTCCGTAAAATCAAGGGTTGCGGGGTGGTCTGGAACAAGGGGACAAGAATCTCTTAGTGGGGTATGGGTAATAAGAAAAAGAAGCATATATGTACGTGTTATATACACGTATAAGGTATAAGGGATTTTTTGTATCCATGTTCCGGGTCGGATTAAGGACAGGACGGAGGTGTCTGGATGAGGGAGTGTGAGATTGAACGGCATCTGGCCGTATCGGTGAAAAAGCTGGGAGGCATGGCGGTGAAGTTCGTTTCTCCCGGCTTGGATGGGGTGCCGGACCGGATTGTCTTATTACCGGGGAGGAAGATTGCCTTTGTGGAGTTGAAGGCTCCTGGGAAGAAGACAAGGCCGCTGCAGGAGAAGAGGAAGCGGCAGCTGGAAGGCCTGGGCTTTCCGGTTTATGTGATAGACAGCCTGGAGCAGATTGGAGGTGTGCTGGATGAGATATGTTCCGCATGAGTATCAGGAGTATGCGAAGGAATTTATCATCAGGGAGAAGGTGAGCGCGCTGTTTTTGGACTGCGGGCTTGGGAAGACGGTGATCACGCTGACGGCGGTGTGGGAGCTTCTGTTTGACTATTTTGATATCCGTAAGGTGCTTGTGATCGCGCCTCTGCGGGTGGCGAGGGATACCTGGGGCGGCGAGCTGGAGAAGTGGGAGCACTTGTCAGGGATCGGGCTGTCAAAGGTGCTGGGGTCGGAGAAGCAGCGGCTGGCGGCACTGGAGCGGGAGGCGCAGGTGTATGTTATCAATCGGGAAAATGTGGAGTGGCTGGTGGATTCCTGCAGGTGGGATTTTGATATGGTGGTGATTGATGAACTGTCTTCTTTCAAGTCCCATAGGGCGAAGCGGTTTAAGGCACTAAAGAGGGTGCGGCCGAAGGTGAGGCGGATAGTGGGGCTGACCGGGACGCCGGCGCCGAACGGGCTGATCGATTTATGGGCGGAGATTGGGCTGCTGGACATGGGGCAGAGGCTTGGGCGGTTCATCGGCGGATACCGGGAGCGGTTCTTCCTGCCGGATAAGCGGAGCAGGCAGATGGTGTTCTCCTATAAGCCCAGGGACGGGGCGGAGGAAGCAATCTATGGATTGATCTCTGATATCTGTATCAGCATGAGGGCTTGTGACTATCTGGATATGCCGGAGTGTGTGTATAACCGGGTGGAGGTTGCCATGAGCGGGAGGGAGATGGAGCTGTATGGGAAGCTGGAGAAAGATATGCTGCTGCCTTTTGCGGAGGGCGACATTGACGCAGTGAACGCCGCCGGGCTCTCCAACAAACTGCTGCAGATGGCGAACGGGGCGGTCTATGACGAGAACGGCAGGGTGAGGCATATCCATGACAGGAAACTGGAAGCCCTGGAGGATTTGATAGAGGCGGCGAACGGGAAGCCGGTGCTGGTGGCTTACTGGTACAGGCATGATTTGGAGCGGATACGGGAGAGGGTCGGGGCCGTGGAACTGGATACGGCGGAGGATATGCGGAAGTGGAATGCCGGGGAGATTCCGGTGGCGGTGATCCATCCGGCGTCCGCAGGGCATGGGCTGAACCTGCAGGCGGGAGGCTCCACGCTGGTATGGTTCGGGCTTACCTGGTCTCTGGAACTGTACCAGCAGATGAACGCAAGGCTGTGGCGGCAGGGGCAGGAGGATACGGTAGTGGTGCATCATTTGATTGCGAAGGGGACGCTGGACGAACGGGTGATGGCGGCCCTGGAGAGGAAGGACTGCGGACAGGCGGCGCTTGTGGAAGCGGTGAGGGCGAGGATTGGAGGCGGAAAGGATGGAGACAGAGAAGCTGTTTAAGGAATACCGGAGCTGGAAGAAGGACATGGGGCTTCTGGAGTTTGAGCTTTCCCGGTTCCGGGGCGTGCCGTATGAGGATGTGATAGAGAGCATGTGCCTGTCACAGCCCCAGGGGGAGCGGGTGCAGGGCGGCGGGGCTTCCGATAAGACCGGGAATGCGGCGGTGAAGTACTGGCAGGTGAAGGAGCGTCTGGATGATGACTGGTTTGATTACCTGCTTGGGAGGTATCAGGCGGTGAAGGAAGAACTGGAATTTTTTGAGTATGCCGTGGGGCAGTTGAGCGGGAGGCTGCCGGAGGTGGTGCGGGATATGGTGATGGAGGATATGACGTGGCGGGAGATGGCGGAAAAGTATAATGTGAGCGAAACGATGATAGCGAAGTACCGGAAGAAAGCGCTGGCGGAGATGAAAGAGCTGTACCGGATACGGGAGAAGACGGCAGGGCGGTATCTTCTGGACTGACCGGCGGGGCCTGGTTTAGTAATGGTTGGGTAATGGTTTAGTAAAGGTACAGTAAGGGTTTATTGAAAGTTTATTGGAAGCTGTGGTATTCTTAGAATGCGAAGAACTGTAAGGAGCTCTGTGGATATGTCCATGGGGCTTTTTCTTTTGTCTTTGCGGGGCGGCGGGCTTCATCCTTTCACCGCCGCCCTTTTTGAGATTGAGAGGATGGAAGGGAGATCATGATGGATTGTTTTGCGTTGTGCGGGAATGGGCACTGCGGCGTGATCGGAAGGCAGTGCCAGGGGAAGCCCTGCGGTTTTCATAAGACGAAGGAGGAACAGGAGCGGTCCCTGGAGAAAGCAAGGGAGAGGCTTAGGAGCCTGCCGGAGCATCAGCAGGACGCCATAGCGGATAAGTATTACGGCGGAGTGAGGCGGTGGTGATCATGCCGAGAAGGCCGAAGAAGCCGTGTAAGCATCCGGGATGCCCGGAGCTGACGGACGGTGATTTCTGTGAGGAACATGCCAGACTGCACAGGGCGGACCGTGCGGACGCTTCCGGGCGCGGATATGGCAGCAGGTGGCGGAAGGCAAGGAAACTTTTTCTGAAACGGCATCCGCTGTGTGAGAAGTGCAGGGAGCGGGGACGGTTCGTGAGAGCGGAAGTGGTTGACCATATCGTGCCGCACAGAGGGGATGGGAAGCTGTTCTGGGATGAATCAAACTGGCAGGCGCTCTGTAAGAGCTGCCATGACAGCAAGACCATGACCGAGGACAGGTATCAGGAATACAGGTACTGACGGCAGAAAAGCCCTGGGAGCTTCCAGGGCTTTTGCGGTACAGGCTGTTCTTATCATGCGGGTTCGGCGGGACATTCTGATTCCGGCGGCGCGGGGTGGATATGTATGGAGCCTTCTTCATAGTCCACCTGCAGGCGGTCCCCGATGTGGAAGCCGAGGGATTCCAGCCAGTTTCCCTCTATCTGGATCTTGGGTGTCCGGATGTATTTGGTGTCATCAAAAGGGTTTTTGGGATAGGTAAGGCGTGAGGATGTGATTACTTTGATCAGCTTTGATTTCATAGACGTGTGCCTCCTTTAGGTTTGGTGTGGTGCTGACTACTATTTTACCGGGGAAACGTGCGGATCTCCAGCGAAATCCGGCCGGTGATCTCCACAAAGATTTTTCCTGTGAGCTGTGGGTTCTGCATATAGCCGTAGGGGAGGGGCGGTGGAAATCTCCAGAAGCCATATCCCTGGACACCGCCGCCCCCTCAAACGTGAATTTTCGCAGAAATTGGCAGGGGGGATAGGCGGCACATGATCCAGGCATACATAAATGCAGGATTTACAAGGATTCCGGCGGATTATTCCGTACCTGAAATCTCTGTAAATCCTGCATTTTGGGGCTGAAAAACTATCGGAAAAAGGTGGTTTTCCGGCTCTTTTTGTTTTGGGGGTGAAGGTATGACGAAGGAACAGGCGGCGCAGATTAAAGAGCTGCGGATGCAGGGGAAGGGCTATAAGGCTGTTGCTTCTGCCGTGGGGCTGTCCCGTGACATTGTGAGGAATTACTGTAAGGCGAACGGGATGGAAGGCTATGGGGAAGCGGCGAAGCTGAACCTGCAGAGAGAGATGGCGGAGAATGGTGCCGCCATGCCGGGTGCATGAGGACGGCGGAAAGGAAAAGCTGTATGCGGCTTCGCTGTCCGGCGGGAAGGATTCCACGGCCATGGTCCTGCGGCTGGTGGAGGAAGGCTGGCCTTTGGATTTTGTGATGTTCTGTGACACGGGGCTGGAATTTCCCCAGATGTATGAGCATGTGGAAAGGCTGGAAAAGGCCCTGCCGGTCCCGGTGGTGCGTCTGAAAGAGGAAAAGGGCTTTGAGTATTACCTGCTCCATTATACGCCGGAGCGGAAGGACCCGGATTCCCCTTATGCGGGCAAGCCGGGCATGAGCTGGGCGGGGCCTAGGAACCGCTGGTGTACTTCCGTGTTGAAGACGGCGGTGATCAACAGGTATCTGTCAGGACTTAGGAAGAGATATGAGATCGTGCAGTATATCGGCATAGCGGCAGATGAGCCGCAGAGGGTGAAGGAGTACCGGTATCCTCTGGTGGAATGGGGGATGACGGAGAAGGACTGCCTGGATTACTGTTATGAGCGGGGGTATGACTGGGGCGGTCTGTACAGGCAGTTTGACCGGGTGTCCTGCTGGTGCTGCCCCCTGCAGGGGCTGGAGGAACTGCGGACGCTGCGCCGGGAGTTTCCGGAGCTGTGGAGCCGGCTTCTGGAATGGGAAGCCAAAACCTGGCGTAATTTCCGGAAGGATTTTTCCGTGCAGGAGCTGGAGGTCAGGTTCCGGTTTGAGGAAGAACGGATACGGGAGGGAAAGCGTATCCGGGGGAAGGAGTTCTTCCGGGAATTGAGGGAGAGGCTGGGGAGCATGGACAGTCTGTGTTTTCCGGCCAGGGAAAATGTCCGGGAAGAGACAGAAGGAAAGGTGCAGAATGGAACGGATTGCGGTGATTGATGCGGATTTGATCGGCAGGAAGAAACACAGGTTCCCGAACCTTGCCTGCATGAAGCTGTCGGGATATCACAAGGGGCGCGGGGATGACGTGGCGCTGAAAACAGACTATGAGAGGCTGGATCGGTTTGACCGGGTATATCTGTCAAAAGTTTTCACGGATACGGATGTACCGGAGGGCATCCTTGAACTGGAAAATGTCATTTACGGAGGCACGGGGTTCTTTTGTGACAGGGCACCGTCCCTGCCGGAAGAAGCGGAGCACCATATGCCGGACTACCATCTGTATGACGAGTGGGTACAGGGGAAGCTGGATGCCGGGGCGAAGAAAGGTGATTTTCAGTTTTATCTGGATTACTCTATCGGGTTCCTCACAAGGGGATGCTTCCGGAAATGCAAGTTCTGCGTGAACCGGAATTATGACAGGGTATGTATGCACAGCCCTCTGGAAGAGTTCATGGATCCGGAGCGGAAGAAAATATGCCTGCTGGATGACAATTTTCTTGGGCATCCCCGGTGGAAGGAGATGCTGGACGCATTAAAGCGGACGGGGAAGCCTTTCCAGTTTCGGCAGGGGCTGGACGAGCGGCTTCTGGATGATGAAAAGTGCCGGGAGCTGTTTTCCGCCCGTTATGATGGAGTGTATACGTTTGCGTTCGATGATGTGAAGGACGCAGGATTGATCGAAAAGAAGCTCATCCTTATAAGGGAATATACCGATGTATGCCTGCGGTTCTACTGCTTCTGCGGGTTTGACCGGGAGGACGTGTGGGATGAGGGTTTCTGGGTGGAAGATATCTTTGGACTTCTGAAACGGGTGGAGATTTTGATGAAGTATAGATGCCTGCCTTATGTGATGCGGTTTGCCCGATATGGAGAAAGTCCATTCCGGGGCATGTATGTCACTATCGCAAGGTGGGCGAACCAGCCGGGGGTCTTTAAGAAAAAGAGCCTGCGGGAGTATGCAGAGATGAACGGCAGGCAGAGCGCCTGTTTTAGATATCTGGATGAGTTTGAGCGGCGGTTCCCGGAGGCCGCTTATTTTTATGATCTGAAGTTTGAGGAATTGAGTGCTGTGGAAGCAGGTGACAGAGGGGAGGGAAGCTGATATGGGGAGGCTTACATTTCTGGATATCTGTGCAGGCATCGGCGGGTTCCGGCTGGGGCTGGAATGGGCCGGGCATAAGTGTATCGGGTATTGTGAGTATGATAAATTTGCAAGGGCTTCTTATGAGGCCATGCATGATACGAAAGGGGAGTGGAAGGCATATGATGTTACAGAACTTAGACCGGGGGATATCCCATACGCCGATATCTGGTGCTACGGATTCCCTTGTCAAGATATTTCCATCGCAGGAAAGCAGAGAGGGCTTAGAGGAAAAAGAAGTGGAATCTATTACAGCATTATTGACCTCATCAAAGGCAAAGAGGAAAGTGATAAGCCCACATACCTACTTGTTGAGAACGTTAAGAACCTGTTATCAGTCAATGCAGGATTCGATTTTGCCGCCGTTCTCTCTGAAATGGACGAGGCAGGGTATGACGTGCGGTGGCAGGTGCTTAATTCTAAAGACTTCGGAGTCCCGCAGAACCGGGAGAGGGTATTCCTTATCGCAGTTCTTAGAAGCAGAGGCGGACGGGAAATATTACCTGTCTCCGGAGAAGACGGCGGAGCTCTTAAAGAGGTTATAGGCGGGATGCAGGGATACCGGGTGTATGACCCGTCCGGGGTTTCGGTGAGTATCGGGGCGAACGGCGGTGGCATGGGCGCGAAGACCGGGCTGTACTGCGTGGGAGATGCAGAGTCAGGCGGACGGATATTTGTGGACCAGACGCTGAACCATCCAAAGGTCACAGAGGTTGCCAGGTGCCTGATTGCACAGTATAATGGCGGGCTGACGAATTATGGAAATTCCGGGGTATTGGAGACTGATTCTGCGGTGCAGGAAGCCAGGGCGGTGCTGACGCCGGACAGGATGGAGAAGCGGCAGAACGGGAGGCGGAGGAAAGAAGCCGGGGAGCCGATGTTCACGCTGACGGCGCAGGACCAGCATGGGGTGTACCTGCCGGAAGAAGAGTCCGGGGATGCGGAGACGGCGCTGCCGGTGAGGAACGGCACGAAGCAGGGGTATGACCTGGCTTATCCGGGGGACGGCGTGTGCCTGTCGTATCCGAAGAGTGAATCCCGGCGGGGCCGGGTTGGAAAGGGCTGTTCGCAGACGCTGGATACGGGGTGCATGATGGGGACGGTGACGAAGTGCGGGAAGATCCGGAGGCTGACTCCCCGTGAGTGTTTCCGTCTGCAGGGGTTCTCGGATGAGCTGTATGAGCGGGCGGCGGCTGTCAATTCGGAGACACAGCTCTATAAGCAGGCCGGGAATGCGGTCACGGCGACGGTGGCTTATGCGGTTGCCATGGCACTGCCGGAGAGCCGGGAGCTTCTGGCGCAGATGGAGGCTGTGCGGGAAGAGTTCGGGGATTCCGTGCGGGAGGATGAATGGAAAGGCGCGGATGGCTTTGTGCCGGGGACGGCATGGGAGGACTTTAGTGATTCTGTGCAGAGGACAGCATGGGAAGAATTTGCTGATGCTGCGGAAGAAGAGATACGGGAAAACATTGATAATACTGTGAAGGACACGGCACGGGAGGATTTTGGGGATATGGCAGGCGGCCTGTCCAGGGATTCCGGGGCGGGGCCTGATGAGGATTTTGATTTTCTGAATTAGAAAGTGTGTGAGCCGGTACGGAGGGAGGTGAGTGCGGTGGCGCAGAGAGGGCGGAAGCCGAA
>CAJUGD010000052.1 GCA_910586205.1 uncultured Lachnospiraceae bacterium
GGTTCAGGTCCGTGTGGTAGCAATACCTTGTGGGTTCGACTCCCATCTTCTGCATGTCGTTTAAGGGCGGGAAACCTTGATTTTATCGGGTTTCCCGCCACTTTTATTTATCGTAACCGATGGTACGTTCGGTACGATCTACAGAGCCAGTGCTTTTTCGATAGCCAGCGCTTGTTCTTCCTTAGATTTCCTTTCAAAGTTGTAGAATCGGTACGTCGTACTGATATCGCTGTGTCCTTTTGGAATTCTCAGAAGACTGTCAAAAAACGTATATCCGAACGTCATACTGCTTAAATCCATTGAATTACCAAATAAAGAATGCTATAATCAAAACATATTTAAAGAACGGTGTTCGTAAATACAAATAAACACAGGAGGATTGATATGGCTGGATATACAGGAGTATCTTTGTATATTTTTGAGAAAAGAGTTGCGGAAATTGCAGAATATGTCAGGAAAAACAGGTTGGATGGAGCATTTATTTTCTCTGATGAATATCGGGCAGGTTTTACTACTTACTTTTCGGACTATAAGCCGATTAATGTAATTGAAGAATCTCCCCAGGGGATTTTTATTACACCGGAAGGACATGTGACTCTGTTTTTGGGGGCAATTAATGCCCAGTCTGCAGCTAAGGTATCATGGATAAAGGATATACGGAATTTTAGTACATTATCTGAGTATTTTAAGACATTAAAAGAAAAGAAAGGAGAACCGCTTTTGATCGGCCTAAGCGGCCAAGAGCTTTTACCAGTCAAATATTTCAGGCTTCTTCAGGGATGGCTTGTGGGCAATGATTACATTGATATGGATGAAAAGCTGACTGCAATGCGTGCAGTGAAAGAACAAGAGGAGATTGAACTGGCAAAATATGCGGCAAAGATCGGTGATATGTCTCTAAAAGCATGTGTGGAGCAGATGAAAAACAGAGAGGTTACGGAGATTGATCTTTGCGCTACTGCAGAATATGTGATGAAGTCTAATGGGTGTGATTTGAGCTGTGCAACCGTCTTATCTTCCGGTATGAATACAGAAGTGCCTACCTGGAGACCTACGCATAAGAAAATCGGAAATGGGGAGGCTGTTATTATTGATGTGGCGCCTGCTTATAAAGGATATGCCACGGATGTGGCCATTACGGTTATCAATGGAAAGGCAACAAAAGAGCAGGAGGACATTCTGAAAGCTTCCCGGGATACAGTGATCCGCTCTATTGAAAGCTTACGGCCCGGAGAACCTGCCTGCAGAATCTATGAAATGTTTCTGATGAATGCGAAAAAGAATCATGTAGAGCAGTTTTTTGAGCCATATGCAAAAGGCCTCAGAGCAGTGGGACACAGCATTGGATTGGATTGTGTAGAAAGACCGAATTTGGATGATGATGCATCTTTCATCATGGAGCCTGGCATGACATTGGCCACAAAATTCGATCTTCATGGAATGGCATGGGGCGGACTGCGCATTGAGGCAGTGATGCTGGTAGAGGAAGACAGATGTTCATCATTGAATCGTTATTTATATGAATTATAAAAGAAGGGGAGGATAAGTGATGAAACGAAGGTATTTTTATGGTTTGCTGGCGGGGATATCGGTATTGGCTCTGGCTGCATGTGCAAAATCAACAGGTCAGCCTGAGATGGATTCTGTAGCGGTAAATGAGGAAAAGGAAGCTGTGTCCGATAAAGAGGAGCAAGCAGGTAAAGCGGACGGGGAAACATACACAATCAGAATCGCGCTGGTATCCAGTGACAGCCATCTTCATAATACTGTGCTGAAGGAATGGGCAGAGGAGGCAGAGGAAAAGACAAACGGGCGGTTGATTCTTAAGGTAATGGGAAGCAGCCAGCTTGGAGGGGAAAGAGATTATGTGGAAGGTATGCAGTTAGGAAATATTGAGATGGCACAAGTATCCAGTGCCGCGGTAAATGGTTTTCTCAATGATTTTTCTATTTTATCATTTCCTTATTTCTTTAAGGATTATGAAGAAATGGAAAAAGTGTTTTCAGGTCCCATGGGACAAGAGTTGTTTCAGGAGCTGGATGGCATTGGGATCAAAGGCCTGACCTGGTTTTCCAATGGATTCAGGAGTGTTTATACAAAGGATCGGGCAGTTGAAAAGCCGGCGGATATGAAAGGCATGAAAATCCGTGTAATGGAAAGTGATGTAATGATAGCAACATTAAATGCTATGGGCGCTTCCGGCACTCCAATGGCTTATGGGGAGCTGTATTCTGCCATTCAGCAGGGGGTAATGGATGGCGCGGAAAATGCTTTGGGAAATATTTATGCAGACGGATATTATGAGATTTGTAAAAATGTTTCTCTGACAGAACACTTTGCACCTCCGGGAGTGGTGGCAATCAGTAAAAAAGCATATGAATCCCTGCCAACGGATCTGCAGGATTATCTGACAGAGTCTGCAGTGCGGTTTGGAAAGGAAGAACGGGAGCGCGATGAGGAGCTTCAGAAAGAGATGCAGAAAAAATTAGAAGATGCCGGTGTTGAGATTAACCAGGTGGATAAGCAGGCTTTTATTGATGCGACGGCTTTTCTCTATAAGGAATATTCAGGTGAAATCAGCAGCATCAAAGAGATTGCAGCAAAGGAATTAGGAAAATCATTTGAATAATGTTTCGAACTTTTACAGTAGGGATGTAAGAAAAGAGGAAAAGATGAAAGGATTAATAAAAGCAGCAGACGGATTGACGGCAGTGATTCTTACTCTGGCAGCAGGGACTATGATTGGAGCTATATTTCTGCAGGTGTTTTTTCGGTTTGTAGTTCAGTCTCCTTTATACTGGACCGAGGAATTATCCAGATATTCTTTTGTGTATGTGGTTTTTATTGGTTCTGCCTGGGCCGGAAAAAAACATATGCACCTGGGAGTGGATTACTTTACATTAAAACTTCCGGATTCTGTTATGAGGGTATTAAGGATTATCCTGGATTGTCTGATTCTTGCTTTTTCAGCCGTGATTGTGGCGGCTGGAGTTTTGGTAGTGCCGGTCAATCTAAAGCAATCCTCTCCGGCGCTGCATATTCCTATGGGAGCCGTGTATGCTGCCATACCTATAGGATTTGGTTTACTTTTTGTGTATTATCTGGAACATTTGCTCAATGACTTGAATACCTGGAAACAGCCATAGGCTGTTTCCAGGTCAGAGAGGTGAAAAAATGCTGATTATACTTGCTTCTATATTTGCAGTGCTTTTAGTCTTGGGTCTGCCCATTGCCTTCACAATGGGTATTGCCTGTATTGGAGCTGTGATCTATTCGGGTATGCCGATGAATATGATGATTACCAGAATGTTCAGCGCTGCAGATTCCTTTTCTTTGATGGCAGTTCCGTTTTTTATTTTAGCAGGAGAATTAATGAATGAGGCGGATTTGACAGATCGGATTCTGAATTTTGCCAGAGCATTGGTGGGTTTTTTAAGAGGAGGTCTTGCCATCGTTAATATTCTTGCCAGTGTACTTTTTGCCGGTCTTTCCGGCTCAGCAACCGCAGATACAGCGGCACTGGGGGCTTTGGAAATTCCCATGATGGTTAAGGACGGATATTCAAAAGAATTTAGTGTAGCGGTGACGGTTGCATCTTCCACCATTGGACCTATTATTCCTCCAAGTGTTATGCTGGTGATGTATGCAGTGATTGCAAATGTGAACATATCCAAAATATTGGTTGCCGGATTGGTTCCGGGAATATTGATGGCTTTTACTATGAGTATTGCTGTTTATTTTATAAGCTTAAAAAGAGGGTATGGAACAGACGGAAGCTTTTCTTTAAAAAATGTGATGAATGCGGCCAAGGAAGCCATTGTGCCGATGCTGATGCCTCTTATTATTATGGGAGGGATTCTTTCCGGTATTTTTACTGCCACGGAGGCAGGGGTGGTGGCAGTGGTATATGCTTTTATTGTCGGGATTTTTGTTTATAAGACCATCAAGCTAAAGGATATTCCCAGAATCCTTGTAAAAGGCGCTGCAACTACGGCAGTTTCCTTGTTCATTATTGCCATGGCCTCTATTTTCAGTTGGTTTCTGGCCTGGGAAAGCTTTCCGGAAACAGTAGTCAGGATCATGCAGGGACTTACCTCGAACGGCACACTGGCTTTGTGTCTGGTAATTCTGTTTCTTTTTGTGCTGGGACTTTTTGTGGAGGGGATTCCGGTCCTGATTGTGTTTGCGCCTATTTTGGTTCCGGCAATGGAAGCATATGGTGTGGACACCATGTATTTCGGAGTAGTGCTGGTATTGACTGTCTTGGTGGGATCCATTACTCCTCCGGTGGGCAGCCTTTTGTATCTGGGAGCTTCCATTGCTCAAACTACCGTATCAAAAGCAGGAAAAGAAGTTTGGATTTTTGTGGCCATGATTATGATAGTCATTGCCTTGCTGGTGATTTTTCCACAACTTGTTTTGTTTTTGCCGAATTTGTTGTATAATTAATCTATTACGTTACAGGGCAGGTTATAAGGATGAACAGAACGGTTTTAAGAACAGTAGAGATTCTGGAAATTATAGCAAGGAATGATGAAATATCACTGGCAGAGTTAGTCCGGATAACCGGCTATCCGAAAACGAGCGTGTATGATATCCTCCATGCATTAGAAGACCGTGCCATGATCTATCGGTGTAAAGATAAGATTTGCTACGGAATCGGGTTTCGTGCGTATGCCATCGGGCGTACATATTCTAAAAATTCGGATTTGCTTAACAGCGCAGAGATTTATATGAAGGAGCTGGCGGATGATATAGGAAAAACGGTGTTAATGGGGAAGATAGACAGGAACAAAATTCTTTATATTGCAAAAAGCGAGCCGCAGCATCCCATTGTGCTGACTCCTTCTATCGGGGATGAGGAACCCATTAAAAATACCTCGTTTGCTAAAATTGCAGAAGTGTTTACCCATCATGAAAAAAGAATATGTCAATTAACAAAAGAAGAAAAAAGTTTAATAAGAAGAAATAAATTAGCCACATATGGTTTTGATCAGAACACTCCCTTTTATAATATTGCAAGTCCCATATATAATTTTGAGAGCAGGCTGTCAGGAGTGCTGGCTGTATTCGGGGTAAAGGAAGTCGGAAAGAATTATGAGCTGGAGCAGGAAAAAATAATAGCCTGTACCCGGAAAATATCAGAAAAGTTAGGCTATGTGTATTAAAAGATAATCTGGTTTTGACGGTATCGGTGTATATTTTATAAATGGAAGGCATTTGGGATTGGAAAAATAGGGAAAGGGAGTGGGATGATGCAGCAAAGGGTTCCGGAATATTTAAAGGAAAAACTGACAGGACAGTACGGCAGGGAACTGACAGAAAGAATTTTAACAGGATATGAGAATGAAAAACCGGTTACGCTTCGTGTGAATACCTTAAAGACAGACCGGGAAACTGTAAGAAAGTGCTTGGAGCTGGAGGGCATCAGATACAAGGAAGTCCTCTGGAACCAGGATGCATTCATGATAGAAGGAGTGAGGGAGGCAGCCATAGAAGGGCTTGAGATATACAAGACCGGGAAGATCTATCTGCAGAGCCTTTCCTCCATGCTTCCGCCTTTGGTGCTGGCGCCGAAGGCCGGTGAAAGTATATTGGACATGGCGGCGGCTCCGGGAGGAAAGACGACCCAGATGGCGGCGATTTCCGGAAACATGGCCTCTATTACAGCCTGTGAAAAAAATAAAATTCGTGCAGAACGGTTACAGTATAATCTTGAAAGGCAGGGGGCTTCAAGAGTCTGTGTGATGGTGTCAGATGCCAGGCGGCTGGATGATTTTTTCTCTTTTGATAAGGTGCTTTTAGATGCGCCCTGTACGGGAAGCGGAACCTTGGATATGTGCCGGAGGGAAGCTAAGGATTGCATGACAAGAGATTCTTTAAGCCGTTCGGCCAGGCTGCAGGAGGAGCTTTTGGTCAAAGCGCTAAAGCTGCTGAAACCAGGGCATGAGATGGTATATTCTACCTGTTCTATTCTGATGGAGGAAAATGAGCAGGTAGTGGAAAGGGCTCTTAAGAAGGTAAAGGCCCAGATAGAGCCTGTGGGCAGAGACGGGTATCAGGGGATTCCAATGCTTCCGGTGAAGTTAGAAGGAACCATGTGCGTCTGTCCGGACAGGTGGTATGAAGGCTTTTTTGTGGCAAAGCTGAAGAAGAAGTCATAACTGTATCCGAAAAAATCCTGGTAATTGGCGGTGAATTGTTATATAATAATAGAGCTTGTCAGAATCACGGAAATTTGGAGGAAGTTATGCTGACGTTAGAAAATGTATCATTTGAGGTACAAGGGGAAAAGGGGCAGAAGGAAATTATCAGGGATATGAACCTGACCATTGACGACCATAAGTTTGTGGTAATTACAGGACCCAACGGCGGGGGGAAATCTACTCTGGCTAAACTGATTGCAGGGATTGAAAAGCCGACTGCAGGAAGAATTTGCTTTCAGGGAACGGATATTACAGACATGGGGATAACAGAGCGGGCCAACTTAGGGATCAGCTTTGCATTTCAGCAGCCGGTACGGTTCAAGGGGATTCAGGTTTTGGATCTGATTCGTCTGGCGGCTAAGAGGAGCCTAAGTGCAGCGGATGCCTGTCAGTATCTTTCAGAGGTGGGGCTTTGCGCAAAGGATTATATCAACCGGGAGGTGAATGCCAGCCTTTCAGGCGGTGAGCTGAAACGGATTGAGATTGCCACTGTATTGGCAAGGAATACGAAGATGTCCGTGTTTGATGAGCCGGAGGCAGGAATTGATCTGTGGAGCTTTCAGAACTTGATTCAGGTATTTGAGAGAATGAGAAAGAGTACGGACGGCTCTATTCTGATCATCTCACACCAAGAGAGGATTCTTAACATTGCGGATGAGGTTGTGGTGATTGCGGACGGGCGGATCACCAGACAGGGACCCAAGGAGGAAGTGCTGCCCAAACTTTTGGGGACAGCATCAGCAGTGGATGCCTGTGCAAAATTTTATCAGGGAGGGGATAAAAGATGATGGACCAGATTCAGCAGAGGATCTTAGCAGAGGTGGCAGATCTCCACGAGGTGCCGGAGGGAGCTTACAATATCCGCGCCAACGGACAGATGGCCGGGCGGAGCACCACGGCCAATATTGACATTATCTCAAAGACAGAGGTCAGCGGCATTGACATCAGGATTCAGCCAGGAACAAAGCATGAGAGTGTGCACATTCCTGTAGTGTTAAGCCAGAGCGGGATGAAGGATCTGGTGTACAATGATTTTTATATCGGTGAGGACAGCGATGTGGTCATTGTGGCAGGCTGCGGGATTCACAACTGCGGAGACCAGGATTCTCAGCATGACGGTATTCATCGGTTTCATGTGGGCAGAAATGCAAGGGTGAAATATGTGGAGAAGCATTATGGAGAAGGGGACGGAGGGGGAAAACGTATTTTAAATCCTGTCACAGAGGTCTACATGGAGGAAGGAAGTTCCATGGAGATGGAGATGGTGCAGATCAAGGGAGTGGATTCCACGGATCGGAAAACCAAGGCAGAGCTGGCGGCAGGAGCAAAGCTGGTGGTGCGGGAGCGCCTTATGACCCATGGCAGCCAGTATGCAATCAGTGATTATGTAGTGTCTTTAAATGGCGCAGATGCCAGTGCAGATGTGGTGTCCCGGTCCGTGGCAAAGGATCAGTCCTATCAAAAGTTTGATTCCCGGATTATTGGCAATGCGGCCTGCAGCGGCCATACAGAGTGTGACGCCATTATTATGGGAGATGCCAGAATCTTGGCAGTGCCCCAGTTGGAGGCCAATGATATTGATGCGGCGCTGATTCATGAGGCGGCCATTGGAAAGATTGCAGGAGAGCAGATTGTGAAGCTGATGACTTTAGGGCTGACAGAAGAAGAAGCAGAGACCCAGATTGTTAACGGCTTTTTGAAGTAAAGCAGAAAGGAAAGCCCGGACTTTGTGACAGGTTTGTTATGAAGTTTGGGTTTTTTGCTGTTTAAGGATTTCGTCAGAAAAAGAAAAACTCCCGGCAAAACACAGATACATTGTGCTTTGCCGGGACATTCTGGAGAATTTCTATGTAGATCATGAAATTATTATATCTTTTAGAGACCTGGCCGGATTATTCGATCTCAGGCGTTTCCATATCTGATACAGGTTCAGAGACAGCAGCCGGCTCTTTATCCTGGTCTTTGCCGGGAATCCCGGTAAAGTTAAAGTTGCGGGTAACTTTGGCATCATAGGTCTGAGCTTTTAGGATTTCACGGAAATCTACGCCTGTGGCTTCTGACATAGTGTCAAATACCTGCTGCATGACTGTGGCAGCATTGCCTGATACCTGGCTGACACCGGAACCGGAATCTCCTCCTCCGTAAATATTGACCTTGCTTATGCTGGAAAGAGGCTTGGCGATTTCCGCGGCCATCTGAGGCATAATGCTAAGAAGCATTTCCAAGATTGCTGCATTATCATACTTGGAGTAGGCTTCTGCCTTTTTCTCCATACCTTCTGCTTCTGCCAGGGCTTTGGCCTGGATGGAGGCGGCTTCTGCTTCTCCCTTAGCCCGGAT
Organism: uncultured Lachnospiraceae bacterium; assembly: GCA_910586205.1. Lineage (GTDB taxonomy): Bacteria > Bacillota > Clostridia > Lachnospirales > Lachnospiraceae > Brotaphodocola. Next base: position 8,546 of record CAJUGD010000052.1, read on the forward strand.
GCCAGTGGCCTCCTGCTCGGCGGCAAAACGTGCAGCCTCAGCTTTTGCCTTCAGAGCCTCAGCTTCTGCCATAGCCTTGGCTTTCATGGCATCTGCCTCAGCCTGGGCTTTTGCCTTCATAGCTTCGGCTTCCTTTTCCTGCTCGTATTTCTTGGCTTCTGCCTCTCTCTGACGCTTGGCAAGGGTTGCGGCAGCTTCCTGCTCTACTTTGTAGCGTTCTGCATCTGCCTTTTTATTGATCTCTGCTTCCAGAAACTGCTGCTGGATGGCAACCTGTTGTTTTCTCAGCTCGGCTTCTCTCTCTGCCTTGGCAATCTGGGCATTAACCGTGGCAGTCTGAATGGTCTTTTGCTGTTCCTGCTTCTGAATCTCATAGGCAGCGTCAGCTTCTGCCTTTTTGGTGTCCGCATTTTTCTGAAGTTCTGATTTTTTGATGGCCAATTCGTTGTTCTTCTGGGCGATCTCGGTCTGGGCAATGACACGGGCATCATTGGCAGACTTATCAGCCTCAGCCTGTGCGATTGCAATATCCCGGTCAGCCTGTGCTTTGGCAATGGCTGCGTCTTTTTTGATGCGGGAGGTATTGTCTGCACCTAAATCTTTAATCAACCCGTTCTCATCCGTTACATTCTGAATGTTGCAGGAAAGAATCTCGATTCCCAGCTTATCCATGTCTTTGGATGCTTTAGACATAACCTGATCGGAAAAAGAGTCCCGATCCGTGTTGATTTCCTTCAGAGAAAGGGTGCCGATGATCTCACGCATATTGCCCTGAAGGGAATCCTGAAGATCCATGGTAATATCTAAGGCCTTTTTGTTTAAAAAGTTTTTGGCAGCCAGTTTGATACCCTCTGGGGTAGGGGAGATCCGTACTTTGGCTACCGCGTCAACATTTACATTAATAAAGTCATTGGTAGGAACAGACTGTTCGGTTTTGATATCAACGGTCATCTGTCCTAAATAGAGACGATCTAAGCGCTCCAAGAAGGGAATTTTGATTCCGGCCCGGCCGATTAGAATGCGGGAATCTTTCTTCAGTCCGGAAATGATGTATGCCTGATCCGGCGGAGCTTTCACATATCCGCTGAACAGAATCAGCAGGATTAGGATTATCACTGCGCCGGCGGCCAGGATAAACAGAGAGGAATCAGGTAAGAAACTTAACATAGAGTTCTCCTTTCGTATAAATGCAGGGTTAAAATGTACTTAAATTATACGATGTTTCATCACCGATTATGTTGCCTTTAAATGAGACATCGTTTCAGGGATTTTGGCATGCTGCTAAGTAAGGAACCTGGTTATGAAATTTCTTTTCACATGCGTTTTCTCTATATCTCATTATCACATTCTAACACACTTGCTGATACAAATATTATAATACAAGATAGAAACGGTGTAAAGGCTTTAGAGGCGGCTAAAGCTTAAAAGGAAAATTTTGGCGTGGTTGACAGAAAATGTAGACTTTTTTGTTTTGATAGTGTATACTAAAACACAGCGGCATAGAGCCAGATATGGTATAAAAAGAAACGGAAGAAAAAGGAGAGTTGGGAATGGACTACAACAATGTTTATGAGCAGGAAATCGATTTGAAGGATTTGATTTTTGCTGTGCTTCATCGGTGGAGGATGATTTTGGCGGCAGCAGTGGTTTTAGCTTTGCTTTTGGGCGGATATAAGGCATTGCGCACTTATAACCACAATAACGATGATGCATCCATCTTAGAGGCAAAGGCTCAATATGAAAAGGATTTGGAGGCTTATAATCAGCGGGTGTCTGTATGTGAACGGGAGATTGCCAATCTGGAGGAAGATATTGACAGGCAGGAAGATTACCTGGAAAATTCTATCTTAATGAACATGAGTCCATATGATGTTTGGGAGGGAAAGACAGAACTGTTTGTTAAAACCGATTATACGATCATGCCGGAGCTGACCTATCAAAATCAGGATTACACGGCAACGGTTCTCCAGTCTTATCAATCTGCTCTTACCAACGCACAGTTTATGAAGGATGTGGCGGCTAAGGGGCAGATAGATGCCAGGTATCTGAAGGAACTTGTTACTGTCACAATCGGAAAAAGTGACGACGGATACAATAATCTGCTGATTGTGCAGGTACGCCATACAGACGAGAAGCTGGCTAATCAACTGATGACCAATATATTAGAAGGGGTAAATCAGTCTGAGAGCAGGATTCAGTCGGTCATTGGAACTCACACCATCACACAGGTGAATAAAAGCCTTGGCTCTTTGGTGGATCTGAGCCTGGCTGATCGTCAGAGAAATGAAAGAGAACAGTTGGCCTTGCTGACAGACAGCCTGGCAGAAAAGAATACAAGTTTAGAAACCATGGAAAAGGAGGAAATGCCTAAACCAGTTGAAAGCGGATCCAATTCCGTGGCAAAATCAGGAATTAAATATGGTGTGCTGGGCGGTGTTCTTGGAGCCTTTGCCGTAATGTTTTTTGTATGTGTCATATTTTTAATGAGTGATAAGGTATATTCTGCCAAGGATCTGAAATCCCGGTTTAAGATGAAGGTTCTGGGCATTCTTCCTACTGATAAAAAGAAGGAAAATCCTCTTGACTTGCTGCTGAATCGGTTGGAGGGACATTCCGTCGGAAAGGATATAGAGAGGGAATATGATTTGATTGCCACGAATGTGTTTCATTATGCCGGGGAGATATCTTCTCTGCTTATCACAGGCAGCGCGAAGGAAGATAAGATTGCGTCTGTTGCGGAAAACCTTTCTAAAAGACTTCCGGATATGAAGATTGTGTCTGGCGGGAGTTTCCTTTTAGAGCCAAAAAGCTTAAAAGGGCTTTCAGAATGTGACGGGGTGCTGCTGGTGGAGCAGAAAGGAGTAACCCTGTATAGCGAAGCAGAGCAGGAGCTGGAAAAGATTGAAGATTTGCATAAAAAGATGGTAGGCTGTGTGGTGTTTGAATAAGGATTGATTAAAAAGGTTACTTTTCACGGGGTGGGGAAATATAATTAAATATATATATGCACTGTGGCTTTGATAATCGATCAGGCCACAGTATTTTTTTGTAGAATAGTGGGATTTTTTTGAAATATTTATCACTATCATATTGACATTATAATAGTGGTATGGTATAATCAATTTATCACTAGGAGGTACGAAAATGGCATCTATCATTAAAAAACTCAACAAACAGACAGGAATCACCTATGTTTATGAATCAGAATCTTACTGGGACAAGGAAAAGAAACAGCCGCGCTCAAAGAGAAGGCTGATCGGTAAGATCAATGAGGAAACGGGCGAGATCATCCCAACAAGCGGAAGAGGAAACCGTAACAAAAAAGAGATGTCCGGTATCCAGGAAAACATCTCTGATCCCAGGGAACTGGAAGCCCTCTGCATAAAGCAGGCTGGACAGATCCAGCAGGATGAGGCAGAGATATCTGCACTCAAAAAGCAGGTCATGGAGCTCACCTTATCTGTCAATGAGTATAAAAGGCGTCTCTCAAAGATAGAAGAACTCTCCCGTCTCTGATAAGAGCGGAGTGATAACGCGCCGGAAGGAGGAAAAAGCAGTGAACGACCAGCAGTATTTTCTGACAACTTCATTATCATACCGGCTCAGGGCAGCACAGCAGGAACGGTCTTCCTTCCGGTCAGGTGATGTCTATGTGAAGCTGCGCACAGATTACGAGGGCATTATCCGTGGCCTGAACCTTACGATAAAAAAGCTGCGGCAGGAACGGGATGCTGTCTCCTTCTCCCGCAAAGAGATAACAAGGCAGTGGATGGATGTGCTGGAGGATGTCCAGAAGGAACACGAAAAAGAAGTGCACAGACTTAAAAAGGTCATTACCGAACTCTTGGACATCACCGCAAGCCGGAAGAAGCGGAATGCTGAACTGGATGAAAAAAGGAAAGCAGCACGGAAGGATTATTATGAAACAGCCACAGAGCTTGAAGATGCAAAGGGACTTATCGTGAAGCTCACGGCACAGGTGAACCATGACTATGAGAACTCTTCCCTGCCTTCCTCTAAATGCATCAACCGCAAAAAGATCACAAACAACAGGGAAAAGTCCGGAAAGAAGCCGGGCGCCCAGGCAGGGCATCCCCATCATCCCCGTAAAGCCATGAAGCCGGATAAAGTGGTGGAGATACAGACAGAAGAAAGATTTAAAGAAGATCCAAGATATGTCCCTACAGGAAATACCGTCTCCAGACAGGTGGTCGGCATCTGTGCCGTTCCGGTGGTGACCGAATACCGCACTGAGGAGTTTTATGATAAGAAGAAAGGACGGAATGTCCATTCTGCATTCCCTGGCCAGGTGACAGACGACGTGAACTACGATGGTTCCCTGAAAGCGTTCCTTTTTCTTTTGAACAGCAGGTGCAATGTATCCCTGGAGAAAACGGCCCGGTTCGTTTCAGACATCACAGACGGGGCACTCTCGCCATGCACAGGGATGATAAACGGTCTGTGCCGGGAATTCTCATCAAAGAGCAGGCAGGAGCAGGATAATCTGTTCAAGGCACTTCTTGACGCACCCGTGATGCATGTGGACGGCACGGCGGCAAGGGTAAACGGCAGCAATAACAATGTCGTTGTATGCAGCAACGGCGCTGCGACCATGTACTTTGCAAGAGAGCACAAAGGGCATGCCGGGATCACAGATACGCCCGTAGAGACCTTTGGAGGTATCCTGATCCATGACCACGAGGCATGCTTTTACAGCTATGGTTCGGACCATCAGGAGTGCCTGGTGCACATAGAGCGGTACCTCAGGGACAGCATAGAAAATGAGAAAGGCCTTACATGGAACAGGCAGATGTTAGAGCTTATACAGGAAATGATACATGAGAACAACATCGCCCCGGCAGAGGGAATGGCAGAAGAAAAGATCGCTGGATTTGAAGCAAGGTATGATGCCATAGTACAGACAGCCGCAGAGGAATATGAAGATGATCCTCCATCAGAGTATTACAGGGACGGGTATAACCTGTACCGGCGGATGGCGGAATACAGGCATAACCACCTTCTATTCCTGTCAAATCCGCTGGTGGAGCCTGATAACAATCTGTGCGAACGGAAAGCCCGGATCCTGAAAGGAAAAATAAACCAGGCTATTTCCCTGAGGAGTTTTGAACAGTTGACATACTTTTGTGAATGTTTCAGCGTTCTGGACCACTTCGCATCAGGCAATATGGATAATCTTTACCGGTCAGTAAAAGAAGTTTTCGAAAGACCAGGACCAGTCATGTCAGTATCTAAAGATCCCGGATCTGCTGATACGATTCCATCTGAATGTAAAGCAGGATGAGGGACTCTCGGGAGTCCCTTGTAATCATGCCCTATTTCCCCAGGCCGTGAAAAGTAACTCACACGCACCATTTGCCGGGAATCTACCGGGATAACATCTTGAATCATTTGAAAAAGTGTTATATAATTACAAAGATTCCTGCATATTCCAGAAACAGAGTGATACAATCGTTGGGAAAATGTTCAAAAAACAAGAAAGGAGAGCCTGCCGGACATAGCATCACAAAAAGGGGAATGGGACGATGGCACTGCAGGAGTGCTTATCCGTATTCCTGGCGGCAGAAGACCACATGAGTGCTCAATTTACGTGGAAAGAAGAGTTTAATATCGGAGTAGACAACATTGACAAAGAGCATCAGCAACTTTTTGAGGGGATCAACAGTCTTTTTCTTCTGACACAGAAAAAAAGCGGCTGGATTGGCGGAAAGAACAGCCGGAAGGCCTGCCGGAAGGGGATTCAGTTATTCAAGCAGCATGCACTGAAACATTTTGCAGATGAAGAGCTCTATATGGCCTCCATTGATTACGGTGGGCTGGAGCAGCACAGCCGTATCCATAAGGGATTTCGGGAGAAGACCCTTCCGGCCCTGGAACGGGAGCTGGATCAGGCAGATTATTCGCTGGAAGCTATTGACCATTTCCTGGGAGTCTGTGCCGGATGGCTGATCGGACATACCACCATGGAGGACCAGGCCATTACCGGCAGGCAGAGCAGTATGTGGGTGGATCTTCTGGAGGAGGGAGAGCTTAACTCTGTGAAGCGGGCCATCACCCAGGTTATGTACCAGATCTTTCTGGTGAAACCGGAGATGATCAGCGACGCTTACAATGGAGAGAAGTTCGGAACCGGGATCTATTATCGTCTGGTCTATGAAACAGTGGAGAACGGGAAGACCCAGGAGATGCTGCTGGCCTTTGAGGAAAAGCTTCTGCTCCGGACCATCGGTGAGGTGATGGGGAACAAGTCCGGCAAGCTGAGCACGGCACTGCTTCATAATGCCAGATATACCATGCAGCGGTTTGCGGGGCGGGTTATTAAAGTCTTCCTGAAAGGGGATAACCCCACGCTAAAAGAGGAGAACCTTCTTTCCTACGATCAGTTCCAGAAGGTATTTGAGGAGCGCAAGCGTGTGGCAAGTCTGCTGTTTGATACTGGGGAGGGATATTTTGCCTGCTGTATTCTGACACCGGACCAGATCAGCGAGTCCCCGGGGATCCCCATCAGCCAGGAGAATGCCCTGGATGAAGTGGCCCATTATCTCAAGGAGCGACAGGAGCTGGAGGCCCAGCCTCCGAAGAAGAAAGTTCTGGTGGTAGATGATTCTGCCACCATGCGGCAGGGGCTTAAGAATCTGCTGGGCTGGGATTATGAGGTTTCCACGGTTGACAACGGTCTGGCTGCAATCCGCACCGTCACCCTCAACCGGCCGGACCTGATCCTGCTGGATTATGATATGCCTATCTGCAACGGGAAGCAAACCCTGGAACTGCTTCGTTCGGAAACTCATTCGGAGGATATTCCGGTTATTTTTCTGACTGCCAGGGACGATGCGGACAGTGTCAAAGGGGTGTTGTCCTTAAAGCCGTCGGGATATCTGTTAAAGACCCTGGGCCATGCGGAAATCAAGGCCAGGGTGGATGGATTTTTTGAAAAGAATCCGTAGAAAATTTAAATTTGGAGTTGCGGTTCATGGGGCGGGGAAAGCTGACTATCGGTCTTTTCCCTCTCCTTCCTATGATGGATGCGAAATTCATCCATATGGTGCACGCCGCTTCGGAACTGCTTTTTCCATGGGCTTTAAATGTATCTACGTAATCACCCATGGCATGTGTTCAGCAGCTCGCAGAACTGACACCATGGAGTGAAAAACTTCAATCTATCAAAAATCGCATGTGAATTATAGTGAATTACCCCAACTCGCAAAGGGCTGGGGTAATTTTGTATCCTACCGCAGTATTGTTTCATTATATATTCTATCTGTTCTACAAGTTTTGGCAGATAGTCCGTCACAAGATATTTTTCAAGATACGGGAACACATCCTGAAGGAACAGCAGATGCTAATCTTGTGTGTGTTAAAATGTTTTCTGTAATGCTGATAAGTGAAGCAATCACATTCTGCGGTCTTTTAGTAGCCGCTTAAAGCCATCAGGCAGACACTTCCAAAAGGATGGGAATATTCCGGGCTGGGGAAGCCTACAGGCAGGTTTTGAAACAGAAATCAATATGCAGATTATTGAAAAGATTGGGTAAATGCAGAATCAAAACAGAAAACAGAACACCGGACTGAAAGCGGTAAGCTGCTGATGCGAAAGCACTGGTGGCTTATTTTTGGCGCGAGAAATCAGGAAAGTGGATACCATTCCTGCATGGACAGATACTTAACGAATGCCACGGCAAACCAGGGATTTATTTCTGGTTGTACTTAAGGGAGGTAGTGCCATTGGACTGGATGGAGAAGTGACAATGCAGCAGACAATCATTGACAAATTATGAAAAGGAGATTTTGACTATGGCAAAGAACAGAAGCATTAAAGTTATCAGCCAAAGCGGCAGCAGCTATAAAGCAACACCGACATTAACACTGAAAGGTCAGTGGCTTAAGGTACTTGGTGTTGAAGGCCTAAGAGTGGTGCTGGATGGATTGCATTGTCGCATTGTAAACCTCCATGCGCCCAGCGGGGAACGCGCCACCAATAAATGAAAGACTGGTGGGCGCATTTGGCATCCCTGATTTTAATCGCCTGCGGCGATGGAGCTTTCAAAGTAAACCCCCATATCAGCCTTGCAGATACCACCATGAATGAAAGAGGGTTTACTTTAAGCCACCGGCGGAATTGGCGCCCCATGCCCTATGGGTCCTTTTGCCCACTCTTTTATACTGTCAGGGCAGCAATGTTACACGACCGCCTCAACCAGTATCCTGCCTCCCATTACAATCTCCCTGACACCTGTTTCTTTCTTTTTATTGAAATTGAAACTGAGCATATATCCGGTCTTCAGACGATACGCATCCAGATACTCCAGGAGCTGTTCCTCGCCGCGTCTGTGGTACGCTTCACCCCGCCACAGCTTCATCTCAATCACGAATTGCTCCCCGCCGTAATCCACCACTACATCCGTCCGCTCCAGATTCCGGGTGCGTGCCTCGATGTAATAATTTCCCGCTCCATTGATAATGGGCCTCAGATACAAGAGGAAATATCTCCGGCCATCCTCTTCATAAAATCTCTGCCCCTGATCTCCATACAAATCCGAAAAATATTCCACAAACTTCTCCAGAACCAGCTTCATATTCAACCGCCCCTTCTGGACAAACATGGGTTTATTCCGAAATGCTTCCTCTGCCATATCACTGTAAACTGCCTCCTCGCTGAGGAACATATTGTAAAGAACCATTTCAAAAATACGATTTGCAATCACACACATTCCATTTTCATTTTTAAAAAAACCATACATTTCTGCTATTTCCACAGGCAGGCTTACGGGACTATAAATCAGCGTCTTTCCCTGGAAAATAACTCCATGCAGCACATTCCGCAAATCCTGGTCATTCTGAATCTTGCCCACCAGAGAATCAAACAGCGTATTCCGCTCGCCCATCAAAAGCCTGATGGCCTCCAGAAAACCTGCCTTTGTCCAGACCTGGCACTTCCTGGGATATTCTCCACCTCCGCCTACCCGTTCATCCATCAGTTTGCATAACCGGGATACCAGATATGGGTAACCGGAAGTATAGTCATAGATTCTTTGAGCCATAGCCATTATGTCCATCCCTGTACCATGGTCCTGCTCGTATTCTTCCAGCATTCCGGCGATATCCTCTGCTGAGAAGCTCATGTCCACCAGAAAGTCAGCAGCGATATTCCATGGACTATTTACCTTGTGCTCCTCCTCGGTACGAAGCTTCCGCCGGATATTTTTCACATCATGTACTCCTGCCAGAATCACCGACTGAAATGTGGCCGTCTCATCCCGGTCAATATAGTATCCCCGCAGCTGGGCCAGGAAATCCAGGAAGACCTGACTGTTGGCAGCACTGTCCACCTCGTCGATCATCAGTACGAGCGGTTTCGAAGAAGTGCTGCAGACTACGCTCAAATACCGAAATAATTCTACCAGATCCATTTCGCCCCGGCCATTGTGCATTTCCTTTTTCAATTCTTCGACAGCCACTCCAAAGGCTCCGTCAATATGCTCACTGCTATTTTCTATTTTCAATAAAAATGCCTTTGCAAATGCAAGGGAAAACGTGTTCTCATCACTGAATTTAGCCGCGCTCATTTCTTTCTGAAAATCCAGGCTTACAACAAGATAATCCTTTTCCAGATAACGCCCCAGCGCCCGTATGGTAGTGGTCTTCCCATACTGTCTGGCCCGGTTAATGGTAAAATACTGCCCCGCATCCACCATGGCCCGGATCTGCCTGAGCCGGGCTGTGATATCTACCATATAATGAAGTTCCGGCTTGCATGCAGCACTTACATTAAAATATTTTCCCACTACACAAAACTCCTTTTTCTAAATTTCACCGCTATGCCATTCGTTCCCGCAGCACCTCTACCTTGCATGTATGCCGTTTGCCAGGGTCTTTCCGGTTGTACGCAATCCCTACAGCAAGGATTCTTCCGGTACATTTGGGTTCTTCACCCAGCTTTCCATGGAAGCTCTGCGCGTACCTGCGGTCTTTGATCTGCTGAATTGCGCTGTCCACTGTGCCATCAACTTTCAGCTCAACAATTCATATCTGGTTAAATGACAGTGCCCCCACCACAAAATGGGTATTATACAAGCGCCTGCCAGATGCGGTCTGATAGCCGTCATACCAGAGTTCCCGCCCCGCCCGGGTTACCTTCGGCTCTGTCTGACATTCAATATATTTCTGGTGAAGCACGTCCACTTCTTCGTCCGTAAAGTCAAAGTATTCGCTGTACTTTGCCATAGTTGCCATGGAAAACTCAAAAAACATATTGAATTCCGAACCGCTGGAATACCTTGTAATCGGAAGAATCCCGGTCATATAAGCCATCTCCACATAAGCCTTATCCTTTAAAAGATTGCTGAG
>CAJUGD010000053.1 GCA_910586205.1 uncultured Lachnospiraceae bacterium
GCTGGTGCTTCAGATAGATCAGGGAAACCTGGACGGTATGCGTGAACTTGCAAGCGCGGATGCCGTCTACATAGCCAAAGCGAAAAGCGCTGCTGTTTTCAGACACTTATCCCAAGGAAAATGGAGATGGAAGGCCAGGGCAAAAGGCAGGCTGCCCTTTGGTTCGGGAAGCCTGCCTTCTTTCCTATGAAGCTTTTTAAAATTCTGGTTCAATCAGACCATAGGAATGTCCTTTTCTCTTATATACTACATTGACTTCTTCTGTCTCCGCATTTAAAAATACATAGAAATTATGATTTAGCAGTTCCATCTGTACACAGGCTTCTTCGGGATCCATAGGCTTGATACCAAAGCGCTTTGTCTTAACAATCTGGATCTCCTCATCGTCTTCCGTCTCCTCATTGATGAAATAGTCTGAAAAAGCCTGAGCAGACTGCTTTTTGTCAATGATCTTATTCTTATATTTCTTGAGCTGGCGTTCAATCACTTCTTCCACCAGGTCAATGGACACATACATGTCGCTGCTGGATTCTTCGGCACGGATGATATTGCCCTTGACGGGGATGGTTACTTCAATTTTCTGCCGGTCCTTCTGCACGCTCAATGTGACGATTACTTCGGTGTCCGGGTTAAAGTAGCGGTCCAGCTTGCCGATCTTTTCCTCCACAGCTTTGCGGATTCCCGGGGTTACATTGACATTTCTTCCTGTAATCGTATAACGCATAATCATCAGCTCCTTTTTTTAATATAGTTTCAGTACACCAAGTCATCACCCGCTTAAGTGCTGACCTGCACACATCCGTGTGCAGTCTTGAAATACAATGTCACCATCCGTCATGGTGCTGACCTGCTTACACATCTGTGTGTTTTCTTATTATACCATATATGTTTGGAAAACTCAATGGAAACCGTTTAATTGTTACGACAATTCTTTGGATTCAAAATGGCATTTTTGGAACTGCAATTTTGTGGACTTTATAATAAATAGACAAAATTATTTCGGAAAGAGGGAGGGGAGAAGGCTTTGGATTGGGGAATGTGGATAATGTGGATAACTTAGTGTATAAGTCTTTTTTGTGGTAAATAGGACAAGTACAGGTGTGGATAAAACAGAGGAGTTGTGCACAGGGAAAATGTGGATAATGTGGATAAGTGGAATTTCGAACACAATTTTTGTGCAAATTAGTTAGTTGACCATAATGATTTTTGTGGTATATTAATTTTTTGTGAACAACTATTGAAAAAGTTGAATAAATTTAAGGTTAGTGCTACAATGTATAAGATTGACGGGACGAAATAACTGAAGAAGATAGAAAGTGAGTTAGGAGAAAAAAATGAATCTCATAGAGAAGATATTTGGTACTCACAGTGAGCGGGAGCTGAAGATGATCTATCCGATTGTGGAGAAGATTGAAGCTATGCGCCCGGACATGATGAAAAAAAGCGATGAGGAGCTGCGGGATCAGACCCGGATTTTTAAGGAACGGCTGGCAGCAGGGGAGACACTGGATGACATTCTGCCGGAAGCCTTTGCCACTGTGCGGGAGGCAGCGCGGAGAACCCTGAATATGGAACATTTCCCGGTACAGCTTATCGGCGGTATTGTGCTGCATCAGGGGCGTATCGCGGAGATGAGGACCGGTGAAGGAAAGACCTTGGTATCTACGGCGCCAGCCTATCTAAATGCCCTTATGGGCAAGGGCGTCCACATTGTCACGGTCAATGATTATCTGGCTAAGCGTGATGCAGAGTGGATGGGAAAGATTCATGAGTTTTTGGGACTGACGGTAGGTGTGGTGTTAAATCCCATGACATCCCAGGAGCGGAAGGCTGCTTATGGCTGTGACATTACCTATGTGACCAACAATGAGCTGGGATTTGATTACCTGCGTGACAATATGGCTATATACAAGGAGCAGATGGTTCTGCGGGATTTGGATTATGCCATTATTGACGAGGTGGACTCTGTGCTGATTGATGAGGCGCGGACTCCCTTGATTATATCCGGGCAGAGCGGTAAGTCTACGAAGCTGTATGAGGTCTGTGATATCCTTGCCCATCAGCTTATCCGGGGCGAGGCTTCAGGAGAATTTACCAAGATGAACGCCATTATGGGCGAGGACATTGAGGAGACCGGAGATTTTGTGGTCAACGAGAAGGATAAGGTTGTGAACTTAACCGAGGACGGCGTTAAGAAGGTGGAAGACTTTTTCCACATCGAAAATCTGGCTGACCCGGAGAATCTGGAGATCCAGCACAATATTATCCTGGCGCTGCGGGCCAATTATCTGATGTTTAGGGACAAGGATTATGTGGTAAAAGATGACGAGGTTCTGATTGTTGATGAGTTTACAGGGCGTATTATGCCGGGACGCCGGTATTCAGACGGACTTCACCAGGCCATTGAGGCCAAGGAGCATGTGAATGTGCGGCGGGAAAGCAAGACTTTAGCCACCATTACATTCCAGAACTTTTTTAATAAATTCCGCAAGAAATCCGGCATGACCGGTACGGCTTTAACGGAGGAGAAGGAGTTCCGCAATACCTACGGCATGGATGCCATTGCCATTCCCACCAATAAGCCGGTAGCCCGGATTGACCATGAGGATGCAGTTTATAAGACCAAGAAGGAAAAGTTCAAGGCTGTGGTGGAGGAAGTGGAGGAGGCTCATGAGAAGGGACAGCCGGTATTGGTGGGTACCATTACCATTGAGACCTCTGAGATGTTAAGCAAAATGCTGAACCGGAAGGGGATTCCTCATAAGGTTCTGAATGCCAAATATCATGAGCTGGAAGCAGAGATTGTGGCAGACGCAGGGATCCACGGCGCTGTGACCATTGCCACCAATATGGCCGGACGTGGTACGGATATTAAGCTTGATGAGGAATCGCGGGCTTTGGGAGGTCTGCGCATTATCGGCACGGAACGCCATGAAGCCAGGCGTATTGACAATCAGCTTCGGGGACGTTCCGGGCGTCAGGGAGATCCGGGAGAGTCCCGTTTCTATATTTCCCTGGAAGACGATTTGATGCGGCTGTTTGGTTCTGAGCGGCTTATGGGGATGTTTACGGCCCTGGGTGTGCCGGAAGGAGAGCAGATTGAACACAAGATGCTTTCTAATGCCATTGAGAAGGCTCAGATGAAGATTGAGAACAATAACTACGGGATCCGTGAGAACCTGTTAAAGTATGATGAAGTCAACAACGAGCAGAGAGAGATTATCTATGCAGAGCGGCGCAAAGTCTTAGACGGGGGCAACATGCGTGACCTGGTGTTAAAGATGGTTACGGACATTGTGGACAATGCGGTAGACATGTCCATCGCTGAGGAACAGAACCCGTCAGACTGGGATTTGGGAGAGTTAAATTCCCTTTTGCTGCCCATTATCCCTTTGGGTAAGATTACCCTGGAAAGTTATCCGGTGAGTAAGAGAGATGAGCTGAAGCAAAAGCTGAAGGAGGAGGCCATCAAGCTCTATGAGACCAAGGAGGCGGAGTTCCCGGAGGCAGAGCAGATCCGTGAGATTGAGCGGGTGATTCTTCTCAAAGTGATTGACAATAAATGGATGAGCCATATTGACGATATGGATCAGCTTCGCCAGGGAATCGGTCTGCAGGCATACGGCCAGCGGGATCCTGTGGTAGAGTATAAGATGAATGCTTTTGAGATGTTTGAAGCCATGACAGCGGCCATTATGGAGGAGACTGTGCGTATCTTGTTCCATATTCGTGTGGAGCAGAAGGTAGAGCGGGAGCCGGCTGCTAAAGTTACCGGAACCAACCGGGATACTTCGTCTGTGCAGGCTCCAAAGCGCAGGGAGATCCGCAAGATTTATCCCAATGATCCTTGTCCGTGCGGCAGCGGCAAGAAGTTTAAACAGTGCTGCGGCAGAAAGCTTCTTCAAGGGCAGAGCTGAGGCGTGAAAGCAGAAGCAAAGGAAAGTCATAAAATATTAAAAAAGAAAGTGGGTGACACGGTGGTAGAGCTGGATCAATTTAAGTACACATTATCTACGTTTCAAAAACCATTAGTGGAAGTGAGGGATTCACTTTGACCTGGATAACAAGGTCAGAAGAATCGATGAGTTAGACAAATCCATGGAGGAGCCGAATTTCTGGAATGATGCGGAGCGCTCCGCCAAGCTGGTGCAGGAAGCTAAGAACCTGAAGGATACGGTGGAACTGTACCGGGGGTTGGAGCAGGAGTATGAAGATATTCAGGTGATGATCGAGATGGGGTATGAGGAGAATGATGCCTCCTTGATTCCCGAGATTCAGGAAATGCTCCAGGAATTTGAGGAAAAGCTGGAAAAGCTCCGCATGGGCACTCTGTTGTCTGGAGAATATGACAGATGCAATGCCATTCTTCGCCTGAACGCAGGAGCCGGCGGCACAGAGTCCTGCGATTGGTGCAGCATGCTTTACCGGATGTACTGCCGGTGGGCAGATAAGATGCAGTATAAAACCGAGGTGCTGGACTTTTTGGATGGGGATGAGGCTGGCATTAAGTCTGTGACTATTCAGATCAACGGGGAGAATGCTTTTGGCTATTTAAAATCCGAGCGGGGCGTACACCGGCTGGTGCGGATTTCTCCTTTCAATGCAGCAGGGAAAAGACAGACCTCTTTTGTGTCATGTGATGTGATGCCGGATATTGAGGAAGATTTGGATGTGGAGATCAACCAGGAAGATCTGCGGGTGGATACCTACCGATCCAGCGGTGCAGGCGGACAGCATATTAACAAGACCTCGTCGGCTGTGCGCATTACCCACATTCCCACGGGGATTGTGGTCCAGTGTCAGAATGAGCGTTCTCAGTTCCAGAACAAGGATAAGGCCATGCAGATGTTAAAGGCCAAGCTTTTTATGCTGAAGCAGCAGGAGAATGCGGAGAAGCTGTCTGATATCCGTGGGGATGTAAAGGAGATTGGATGGGGAAATCAGATCCGTTCTTATGTGCTGCAGCCATATACCATGGTGAAGGATCTGCGGACAGGTGAGGAGACGGGGAATGTGAGCAATGTGCTGGATGGGGGGCTGGAGGCTTTTATCAGCGCCTATCTGAAGTGGCTGAGTTTAGGGTGTCCTGACAGGAAGGCTGCGGCGGAGGATTAAAAAGAAGACAACATCCGCACCCAAGCGGTTTTGCGCTGGGTGCGGATGTTATTTTTGCGGCAGGATTTGTATCGTGTAAACAGGCCTATTGTCCGATGGAGAACGGCAGTGTTTGATATCCTAAGTCAAAGCTAATGTAAGAGGACGCAGCGATTTCGCTGGGTACTTCAAACAAAAGTTCTCCTTCGATTGATTCGCCTGCTTCTACGGATTTGCCGTTAAGGCATTTGCTGTAGGTCATGGCGTCTGTTACCGGATAATAATCATCACTGCTTTCACCTATAATTCCGGCAATCAGGCCGTTGGAGTCTAGGTGAAGACTTCCGGAAAGAAAGCTGTCTTTTGCAAATCCCCGGTTGGAGACAGTGAGGAATGCCCGGACAATCTTACAGCCTTGGCTGGCTGAATAGGTGTAAAGGTTGTCATCAAAAGAGTCGGTAATTTCAAGAGAGTTAAGGGTAATCTCCCACGGACCTATCAGTCCGGTGCTGCCTGCAGGCAAAGGTTCTTCTATATTGCTGGTATTGTCAAGAAGGGTCTTGTAGGTATCGGGGTCATTGATGTTGTGGTAAATATAGGACAGGATGTCTGCCTTAACCAGCTCAGGATATTGGGAGGATTCTTTGCCCAGCTCCTTAAAGATTGTGTTGGAGGGTTCTTCCATTATATTTCCTGCATGACGCAGATACGTGCCTGTAGCGGCATCATAAAGGTCTATGGAGGTGCTGGAATACACTGCCTGAACCTTGGTAGGATTATTGGACTGATCATAGTAGTAGTTGCCGAACTGGTGATCAGAGGTCAGAACAAGGTAATAGTCAGCCTCAGCCAAGGAGGATGGAAGTTCTGAATCCGGAAGTCCCATCATAAAGTCTCCCAAAACACGCCAAGAAGAAGGAGCGTCCGGATCTTCTCCTGCCGATGGATTGTGATAGAATGCAGCCACCTTTTTTCCTTCCAGCTCTATGGTTTCCGGCAGCCCGTCTTCTTTTGGTTCGGAGAGCTGCAGTCCGTCTTTAATGGTAACAGCCAGGTCTGTGGAGTAATAGTCTTCTCCTGTCATTTCAGAGGTTTTCCAGAAGGTGTCTCTGCCAAAGGCTGCTTCCACACCTGGAATCAGGGAATCCCGCATGTAGCGGACATAGGACAGTCCGTCTTCTGCCGTATTCACTTGGACCAGGTTAGGAGCCGTGCTGTTGGACAGATAGGTTCCGGTCCAGTCATAGGAATTCCAGTCATCAAAATATCCCATTTCCATCAAAGCATCACCCACAGCAGGAACATTTCCCGGTTTGCTCTTAATCCAATCGTCAATGGCATCTTTCAGGGTTGATTGATAGCTGCTGTCTGCCGGTATGCCATTCAGCAGATTAGATAAAGTCTGCGCGTCCAGGCTGCTGGTGGCGGCAAGCATGGGCAGAAAGTAATCATAAGGATAGTAGGCATCCTTCAGGGATTCCCAAAATGCGGCTCCGTCGGTGTTTACTTTGGAAAAATAATTGTCCGCATAGGCAGAGGTGCTGGGGTAATCAAACAAAAATGCATCGTGATTTATCCGTCCGTTTATCTGCGGGGAATTACTGGCGGCAAGCTGGTCCTGATACTCTGCCATGCACAGAAGGGCCACTGCTTTAAACTGCTGTCCTAAAGATTCTGCGGACTGGGCCTCTGCCTTTAGTTCTTCCAGTTCGTCACGATGTTCTGTCACATAGGATGCCATATCGTCTGATTTCTTGGCGGCAGCCCATTTGGCTTCTGCCGGGGTTCCTTTCTGGCCGCAGGCTGTCAGACAGACCAATGCCAGACCGCCCAGGATGATCCAGGATCGTTTTTTCATAATAGCTTCTCCTTTTACTTATGTATAGTGTATTGATTATATCACCTTTTTTCTAGAAATAAAAGGCTTGCACTATCTTCATTTTTGTGTTACTATCTCCCTCGTGAATACAAATGTACATGAGATACGAACAGGAGACACACAGAGCATTTTAGTGAAACAAAATAATCCGTAGTCTGAAGAAAGGCTGTGAAATGACTTGTTATGACGGAAGAAAAAACTAAATATTTCGTAGTAAAGCAGAGGGCAGTGCCGGAGGTGCTTTTGAAGGTGGTGGAGGCAAAGAAGCTTCTGGAATCAGAGCAGGTGATGACGGTGCAGGAAGCTGCCGAGCGGGTGGGAATTAGCCGCAGCTCTTTTTATAAGTATAAAGATGATATTCTGCCTTTTTACGATAATACCAAGGGAAAGACCGTGACATTTGTGATGCAGATGGATGACCGGCAGGGGCTTTTATCGGATCTTCTGCATGTTGTGGCGGTTTATCGGGCCAATATTTTGACGATTCATCAGAGCATTCCGGTTAATGGCGTTGCCACCCTTACCTTGTCTGTAGAAGTCAGAGCAGATACCGGCAATGTGGCGCGGATGGTGGAGGAGATGGAGGAGCAGAGAGGAATCCATTATGTGAAGATTCTGGCAAGAGAGTAGAAAAGAAGGAAAAGAGGAACGAGGAAAGAGATTATGATGTATGCAGCGATTATGGGATACGGCACTATTGGAACCGGTGTGGCAGAAATTCTGGAAAAAAGCCGGGAGAGAATTGCCCGCAGTGCCGGACAGGAGATTTGCCTGAAGTATGTGCTGGATTTGAGGGAGTTTCCGGACAGTCCGGTGGCGGATCGGGTGATTCATGATTTTAAAGTGATTGAGGAGGACGAGCAGGTAAGGCTGGTAGTGGAGACTATGGGCGGGCTGAATCCTGCCTATCCGTTTGTGAAGGCATGCTTAAGTGCCGGCAAGCATGTGGTGACTTCCAACAAGGCATTGGTAGCTGCTTATGGGACAGAGCTTCTTAAGATAGCCAGGGAAAAAGGCGTGAATTTTTTCTTTGAGGCCAGTGTGGGCGGCGGGATTCCCATTATCCGAACCTTATACCGCTGCTTGATGGGAGAGAAGATCCAGGAGATCTCCGGAATATTAAACGGCACCACCAATTATATCCTGACCAAGATGGACAGGGAGGGAGTTTCCTTTGAGCAGGCTTTAAAAGAGGCTCAGGAGCTGGGATATGCAGAGAAAAATCCGGAAGCAGATGTGGAAGGTCATGATACATGCCGCAAGATTGCGATTTTGACAGCAATGGCAACCGGTATGGAAGTGGATTACCAGGATATTAATACAGAAGGCATTACCGCGATTACAGATATGGATTTTCGTTATGCAAGGAAAATGGGCACATCGGTGAAGCTTTTGGGAACCAGCCGGATAGAAGACGGAAAGGTCTGCGCAAGAGTTGTGCCTACGATGATCAGTAAAGATCACCCTTTGTATGGGGTCAGCGGGGTTTATAATGGAATTTTGGTAAAGAGCGATCAACTGGGTGACTCGATGTATTATGGAAGCGGGGCAGGTAAGCTGCCTACTGCCAGCGCTGTTGTGGCAGATCTGATTGAGGCGGCGCAGAATGAGAACAGAAATGTGCCCATCGGCTGGGGGGCAGAGCGTCCGGAAATGATTGACAGTAAAATCAGTGAATGCCGTTATTTTGTCCGTATTGCCGGCGCGGCAGAAGAAAAGGCAGAGATGGTACGGGGGATATTGGGCGAGGTGCAGACTTTGGTGTTAGAGGATGTGGATGAGTTCGGAATCCTGACAAAAAAGATGGCAGAGATAGAATTTATCCAACGCGCAGTAAAACTTGACAGTGAGTGCCAAAAGAAGGGCGAATACGGAATTCTCCAATTAATCCGCGCAGAGCTGGAGGATTAAAACATGTTGCATTTGCCTTGCCTGTTTCGCGCTATGACCGGGTTATACTGCCCGGGCTGCGGCGGTACGCGGGCAGTGCAGTATCTGCTGCAGGGAAGGCTGCTTTTGAGTCTTCGGTATCATCCGCTGGTTCTTTATGCTTTGCTGGCAGTGGCTGTGGAAGCCATAAGCTTTGTGCTGGCAAAGGTATGGGGCGACCGCCGGCTTTATGTGGGACATGAGAAGTTTTTGGTCTATGGGGCGGTATGGATCGCAGCAGTGAATTTTGCAGTGAAGAATTTACTGCTGATTGTCTGGGGGATAGATTTACTGTCAGACACGCTTTAGTGTACTGACTCATTTACATTTCGCCAAATGACTTGCCTGAATTTCCATCTGCCGCGTTGTTGTCGGTCAACGATGCCACCGCATCGCCTCCCTCCGCCGCCTTGCAGACTGAAAATTCATTCTGTGTCATTTGGCTGAAAGTAAATGTGTCAGTACACTAATGTGCTGTCCGGATGGAGTACTCACCATAAGTTTTTGAAGGACAATTAAGAAGAACCGTGCATTCTGGATGCACGGTTCTTTTTAATTGGGAGAAAAAGAGCTGAAAATATCCTGATATTGCCGCATAAGCTCACGCTGCATGGCTACATAATCTGGGTTGTCCAGCATTCGTATGGTAAAGATATAAAACCCTAAAAAGAGAAAGCTGCAGAGAATCCCACAGATTCCCATGATTGTTCCGGCCACGGCAGGGCCTGTCATGGGCCGTCCGTTTCGGGACATGTATGCGGCCATCAGCGCCGCGGCGCCTAATAAAAGCTGCATAGGCGGCGAAATGCACGCAAACAGAGCAAAGACGCCCACTGCCAGACTGAAGACAGCAAAAGAGTTGGATTTCTTGTCAGGTGATTGTATATGATTTTGTTCCATGAATATTCCTCCGAAAGTATAATTCTAATTATGATACCACGAATTGCTCTGATTCACAAGAGGCGGAAAGCAAAATCGCAGAGAAAGCCATATCCAAAGAGACTGCGCATTCCTTTTTTGGTGAAGGACATTTCAACTCGCGTGTGCTTGCATAACTTTCCATTATGAATTATAATGTACAAACGGAAACCAAGGAAGGCGAGGAAAATAAGAATATGGATATTATAAAGGTGCTTCAGCAGGAATTGCAGATCGGATATCAGCAGGCAGAGGCTGCTGTAAAACTGATCGATGAAGGAAATACAATCCCTTTTATTGCCCGATACCGTAAAGAAGTTACCGGTGCGCTGGATGATGAAGTGCTTCGCAATCTGGATGAGAGACTCCGCTATCTGCGGAACCTGGAAGAAAAAAAGGAGCAGGTGATCTCCTCGATCCGGGAGCAGGAAAAGCTGACCCCGGAGCTGGAAACGCAGATTCGGGCTGCAATGACTCAGGTGGCGGTAGACGATCTTTACAGACCCTATCGTCCCAAACGCAGGACACGCGCCATGATTGCCAAGGAAAAGGGCTTAGAGCCTTTAGCAGATATTATATTTTTGCAGCAGATAAAAGAGCCGGCAGAAAAGCTGGCAGAAAATTATGTGTCAGAGGAAAAAGGTGTGTCTTCGCCGGAGGAAGCGCTGGCCGGCGCAAAGGATATTCTGGCCGAGAGGATTTCCGACAATGCCCAGTTCCGTACCTATATCCGCAATGCAACCATGGAGCAGGGGATGATTTCCTCCTCTGCAAAGGACGAAAAAGAAGAATCGGTCTATGAGATGTATTATAACTATACGGAGCCGGTAAAACGCTGTGTGGGACACCGGGTTCTGGCGCTGAACCGGGGTGAAAAGGAAAAGGTGCTGACAGTGAAGATTGAGGCTCCGGAGGAAGCGATACTCCGCTATTTGGAAAAGCAAACCATTGTCCGCGGCAATCCTTATACCACGCCGATTTTAAAAGAGGTGGCAGCAGACAGCTACAGCCGGCTGATTGCCCCTGCCATTGAGCGGGAGGTGCGCAATGAGCTGACAGAGAAGGCAGAAGCCGGCGCCATAAAAGTATTCGGCAAAAACTTAGAACAGCTTTTGATGCAGCCTCCCATTGCAGGACGGGTAGTGTTAGGCTGGGATCCGGCCTTTCGGACAGGCTGCAAGCTGGCTGTGGTAGATGAGACCGGCAAGGTGCTGGACACAACCGTGATCTATCCGACCGCGCCTCAGAATAAGGTGGAAGCGTCCAAAGAGACTTTGAAAAAGCTGATTCAAAAATACCATGTTTCTCTGATTTCTGTAGGAAACGGCACGGCCTCTCGGGAATCAGAAATGGTGATTGTGGAGCTTTTAAAAGAGCTTCCGGAGTCTGTGCAGTATGTGATTGTCAATGAGGCCGGAGCCTCCGTATATTCGGCAAGCAAACTGGCCACAGAAGAATTTCCTAACTTTGACGTGGGACAGAGAAGCGCGGCATCCATTGCCCGCCGTCTGCAGGATCCGCTGGCAGAACTGGTTAAGATTGATCCCAAGTCTATCGGTGTGGGGCAATACCAGCATGATATGAACCAAAAGAACCTCAGTGAAGCTCTCCAGAGGGTGGTGGAGGACTGTGTGAATAAGGTGGGGGTGGACTTAAATACAGCTTCCGCGTCTCTGCTGGAATACATTTCGGGAATCACCAAAGCGATTGCTAAAAATATTGTGGCTTACCGGGAGGAGAACGGGGCGTTTACAGACCGAAAGCAGCTTTTAAAGGTGGCAAAGCTGGGGCCGAAAGCTTATGAGCAGTGTGCCGGCTTTATGCGCATTACCGGCGGGAAGAATCCTCTTGACGGCACCTCGGTCCATCCGGAAAGCTATGGAGCAGCCTTGGCGCTGCTTAAGGAGCTGGGCTTTGCGCCTCAGGATATTGCGGGAGGAGGACTTAAGGAGCTGAGCAAAAAAATACGTGATTATAAAAAGATGGCGGCAGATTTGAATGTGGGAGATATGACTTTACGTGATATTGTAAAGGAGCTGGAAAAGCCGGCCAGAGATCCCCGTGAAGAAATGCCTAAGCCGATTCTCCGTACCGATGTTTTGGAGATGAAGGATTTGACTCCGGGGATGATCTTGAAAGGCACTGTGCGCAATGTCATTGACTTTGGGGCGTTTGTGGATATTGGCGTTCATCAGGACGGATTGGTGCACATTTCCCAGATCTCGGATAAATATATTAAACATCCCATGGAAGCAGTGAGTGTGGGTGATGTTGTGGAAGTGAAAGTGATAAGTGTGGATGCAGCCAAAAAAAGGATTGCTCTGACAATGAAGATATGATCATGTGGTCTGCCGGATTCAGGAAAGGAATGGACAGATAAAATGAAAAAGGAAATGAGGTTTGAGGTGAGACTGACAGCCAGGGAATTGTGGCAGTTTTCCATGTACCATGCAAATGCCGGGGCTGCAGGACTGTTTAATTTGATTTTTACTGTGGCGGCGCTTTTTCTTTTGATATTTCGCTGGGGAATGCTGACAAACGCTTACCGTCTGCTGTTATTTGGCTGTGTGCTGATTTTTACTGTACTGCAGCCTATGCTTCTCTATGGAAAGGTGCGCAGACAGGCAAAGACCCCTGCCATGACAAAGCCTATGTATCTGACTTTTAAGGAGGAAGGGCTTTTGGTAGAGCAGAGTGAACAGGAAGCATTGTTTGCCTGGGATCAGATGGGACGTATGGACAGAAAACCTACCATGGTAGTGCTTTACATGGACCGGGTTCATGCGTATTTGCTGCCAAACAAGGTGCTGGGGGAGCAGAAGGAGGAGTTTTTTGAGATGGTAAAGGCCCATCTGCCCAGAGAACGGCGAAAAGGCTTTTAAAGTGTGTTTTCAGCGGACGAGATCTGAAAGCGAGGACAATTATATATGACAGAAAACAATAAGGGAAAAGAAATAAACCCGGTATGGGAAACTGCAGATTCCCAGGAGACATACCGTCTGGGAGAGCGGCTGGGCAGGCAGGCAAAGCCAGGCCAGATCTACTGTCTGGACGGAGAGCTGGGGGTGGGAAAAACCGTATTTGCACAGGGGTTTGCCGCAGGACTTGGGATTGCAGAGCCCGTATGCAGCCCTACCTTTACCATTTTGCAGCAATATGATCAGGGAGAGGTTCCCTTCTACCATTTTGATGTGTATCGCATTGGCCATGTGGAGGAAATGGAAGAAATCGGATATGAGGATTTCTTTTATGGAGAAGGAGTATGCCTGATTGAATGGTCCCGGCAGATTGAGGAGATTTTGCCGGAGGATGCAGTGCGGATCCGGATAGAAAAGGATCTGAACCGGGATTTTGATTATCGGAGGATAACCATTTTATGAAAATATTGGGAATTGAAAGTGCGTCCATGACGGCTTCTGTGGCTTTGGTTGCAGAAGGAATCACCATGGGTGAATATACGGTGGATTTTAAAAAGACTCATTCTCAGACCTTGCTTCCCATGATCCATGAAATGGTGAGAATGCTGGAGTTTGATTTAAAGGATCTGGATGGGATTGCTGTGTCCGGCGGGCCAGGCTCCTTTACGGGCCTGCGCATTGGCTCTGCCACGGCTAAGGGGCTGGGGCTGGCCCTTGATAAGCCCCTGATTCATGTGCCTACATTGGATGCCATGGCCTATGGGATGTACGGGGCGTCCTCCCTTTTATGTCCCATGATGGATGCCCGCAGAAATCAAGTGTATACAGGACTTTATTACTGTAAGGATAAACTGGAGGCAGTATGGGAATCTTGCTCCATGGATCGGAATGTTTTACTTGAAAAGCTGAGAGAGCGGGGAGAATCCGTAATCTTTTTAGGAGACGGGACACAGGGACATGAGGAGGCCATAAGAGAACAGATGGGCATGCTCTGTCAGTTTGCGCCGGCTCATCTTAATCGTCAGCGGGCAGCAGCCGTAGCAGCTCTGGGAGCGGTCTATTTTGCGGCGGGAAAAATCGAGACAGCGATGGAACACATACCCAATTATCTGAGAAAGGCCCAGGCAGAGCGGGAGCTGGAGGAAGCAAAGAGGCAGGGGAAAATGCAGGAATTGGCGGCCGGACACAGTGTGGGAACAGGAGAAGACAAACAAAACGTATCGGAGGGGAGCAGATGATCCGCCGAATGGAGCCATGCCATCTGGAACAGGTGGCATGGTTAGAGCAGGTGTGCTTTTCGGAAAATTGGTCTTATCAGCTATTAGAGGCCGGAATCCACAGCCCTTTTGATGTATATTTTGTATGGGAGCAGGGGGAGCGGATTCTAGGTTATTGCTGTCTGCGTCTGCTTGCAGGGGAGGGGGAGATCCAGCGCATTGCCGTATTGCCGGAGTGCCGGAGGCTGGGGGTGGGAAGAAAAATGATGGAAGCCATGGTAAACGATGCCATGGCAAATCAGGTTCATGCCATTAGCCTGGAGGTCCGGGAAAGCAATCTTGCTGCCCGCAAGCTCTACGAATCCTTTGGTTTTGCGGCAGAAGCCGTGCGCAAGGGGTATTACCATAATCCTTTGGAGGATGCCCTTATTATGTGGAGGAGAGGGCTTCAGCCTTGACATATACAACATTTTCCACTTAAAAAATGAATCATTTTGTCTTATAATGTAGGGGTATCGGGTAAAGGGGATGCCCTGTTTTTCGTTATTATGACGAAATGGCAGTCAGGGCGCCGCTGGTCTCAAAAAAGGAAAGAAGGGCGAGAATAAAATGAGAAAGTACAAAAGCGGCGGTCAATTAGAGACCGTAATCTGTAATTGCTGCGGAAAGAAGATGGTAGTAAAGAACGGGGTTCTCCGGGAAGGGGTGATTTCCGTTCATCATGCATGGGACTTTTTTTCGGAAAAGGACGGAGAGGTTCATCACTGGGACATGTGTGAAGAATGCTATGACAATCTTTTGGGACAGTTTAGGCTGGAGCCGGATGTAGAGGAACAGGTTGAATTCATCTGACGGGTGTGTTATCATTCTATGAGAAGTACGCAAGTTAAAAACAGTACGGAACATAGAAATGAGGACAACGTATGCTGGATATATGTTTGCTGGGAACCGGAGGGATGATGCCTTTGCCGTATCGCTGGCTGACCTCCATGATGGCGCGGTGCGACGGCAGCAGCCTGCTGATTGACTGTGGGGAAGGGACTCAGGTGGCGTTGAAGGAAAAGGGATGGAGTCCCAAACCTATTGATATTATTTGTTTTACCCATTACCATGCAGATCATATCAGCGGCCTGCCTGGGCTTTTGCTGACCATGGGCAATGCAGAGAGGACAGAACCTCTTGTGCTGATCGGGCCGAAAGGTCTGGAGAGGGTGGTGACGGCGCTTCGCTGTATTGCGCCTGAACTCCCTTTTTGTCTGCGCTTTTTAGAGCTTGAGGAGAGCAGGCAGCAGTTTCGCATCGGACCTTACCAGATCGATGCCTATAAGGTCAGCCATAATGTGACCTGTTATGGTTATACGATTTCCATTCCCAGAGCAGGGCGGTTTGACGTGGAACGGGCGCGGGCACAGGGTGTTCCCATGAAAGCCTGGAGCCGCCTGCAGAAAGGGGAGAGTTTGGAAATAGAGGGCGTCTGTTATACTCCGGATATGGTGCTGGGGCCGGAAAGAAGGGGCCTTAAGGTGGCATATTGTACGGATACCCGCCCCGTGCCGGTGATTGCGGAATATGCAAAGGACGCAGATTTGTTTATCTGTGAGGGAATGTACGGGGAAGACGGCAAAGAGGCAAAGGCAAGGGAGCATAAGCACATGACCATGTATGAGGCGGCACAGCTTGCACAGAAGGCAAATCCGCGTGAGCTGTGGTTGACTCATTACAGCCCGTCCCTTACCCGGCCGGAAGAATTTATAGAAAAAGTCCGGAAGATCTTTCCCCGGGCAAAGGCAGCCCGCGACGGATGGACGGCAGAGCTGGCTTTTGATGAAGAATAATCTGCGCAGGCACACAGAGCGGCTGAATGACAGCAGATGGTGTATTATTAAACATGGGAAAATGTGCAGATATGGAGGAAATGATGGAAGATGTTTTAATTTTGGCCATTGAAAGTTCCTGTGACGAAACAGCGGCAGCAGTGGTTCGAAACGGCAGGGAGGTGTTATCCAATGTGATCGCCTCCCAAATTGCGCTGCATACGCAATTCGGAGGCGTAGTGCCGGAGATTGCATCCCGCAAGCATATTGAGCAAATCAACCAGGTAGTTACCAGCGCTTTAAAAGAAGCAGATATCCGCCTTTCTGAGATTACGGCAGTGGCAGTAACCTATGGTCCGGGTCTGGTAGGCGCTCTTTTGGTTGGAGTGGCAGAGGCAAAAGCCATTGCCTATGGCGCCAAGAAGCCATTAGTAGGGGTTCACCATATTGAAGGCCATGTGGCTGCTAATTTTATTTCCAAATATTCAGGCAAAAACGATCTTCTGCCAGGCCAGTTTAATCAGGCAGAATTAGAGCCGCCTTTTGTGTGTCTGATTGTGTCAGGAGGACATACTCATCTGGTGGTGGTAAAGGATTACGGAGAGTTTGAAATTATCGGCAAGACGCGGGATGACGCGGCGGGAGAAGCATTTGACAAGGTGGCTCGTGCTGTGGGCTTAGGATACCCCGGAGGGCCGAAGATAGACCAGGCGGCAAGACAAGGGAACCCTCATGCCGTGGAATTTCCCCGGGCAAAGGTAGAAGGGGCGCCTTATGATTTCAGCTTCAGCGGGTTAAAATCAGCAGTGCTTAATTATATTAATCATGCAAAAATGACCGGCCAGGATATTTGTGTGCCGGATTTGGCTGCTTCTTTCCAAAATGCAGTGGTAGAAGCTTTGGTAAGCCGTGCTGTGCTGGCAGCCAGAGAGTATGGTTATGGGAAGCTGGCCATTGCGGGAGGCGTGGCTTCTAATTCAGCCTTGCGGGAGGCAATGGCTGAATCATGCCAGGAATATGGACTGGATTTTTATTATCCGTCTCCTATTTTTTGTACAGATAATGCAGCAATGATCGGAGCGGCAGCTTACTATGAATATCAAAAAGGCGTCCGGCACGGATGGGATCTGAATGCGGTTCCTAATCTAAAGCTGGGTGAGCGGTAAAGACATGGGACAGACAAGTATCGGTGCAGTAGTGCTGGCCGGCGGAAAAGGGACACGGATGAACAGCCAGGTGCAAAAACAATACTTAACTCTGGCAGGGAAACCTTTGATTCTGCATTCTCTGGAAGTTTTTGAACAAAGCCAGGTAGACAAGATTGTACTGGTAGTAGGTCAGGGAGAGAAGCCGTGGGTAGACAGGGAGATTCTGGGACCTAATGGATTTCGTAAGATCTCAGCAGTGGCAGAAGGAGGCAGAGAGCGTTACCACTCGGTTTATGCCGGCCTGCAGGCATTGCAGGGGTGTGACTATGTTTTGATTCATGATGGAGCCAGACCTTTGGTGACAGAGGAGATTATTTCTCGGGCAATTCAGGGGGCCTTGAATTATCAGGCATGTGTTGTAGGCATGCCGGTAAAGGATACAATTAAAAAAGCAGATCCGGATGGATTTGCTGAAGAAAGTCTGGATCGCAGATGCCTTTGGCAGATTCAGACTCCCCAGGCATTTTCTTATTCTCTGATACGTACTGCCTACGATTGGATTATGGAAAAAGAAGAACGGCAGGCAGGTATTACAGATGATGCAATGGCAGTGGAGAGCTATGGGCAATGCGGCGTGAAGCTGGTGAAGGGGAGCTATGAGAATCTGAAGGTGACAACTCCAGAGGATATGGTGATAGCAGAAGCATTGCTCAAGAAAAGAGACAGTTTGGAAAGACGGTAATTGATAGCAGGGAAGGAACAACAGGGCAGCAGTTCAAGAGAAAAACTTGGACTGTTGTTGAGAGAAAGAAAAAAGTTGAAAAAAGTCGAAAAAGACTATTGACAGAATGCCAAACAAGTGATAGAATCAATAACCGTTGCGCCACATAAAAAGGAAAATATTTCCGGTTTTTATGGACACACAAAAAGTTTTAAAAATATGAGAAAAACCGCTTGACAAATGTTGCACTTTCTGGTAGATTAGAAAAGCACATTTAAGGAGAGGTATCGAAGTGGTCATAACGAGGCGGTCTTGAAAACCGTTTGTCCGCAAGGGCGCGTGGGTTCGAATCCCACCCTCTCCGCTGGATAGACGAAAGTTCTATCGACGCTATTATAATAAGGAAGTAAAAGTTCAGGCTTATTACTTGGCAGAAGTACCCAAGAGGCTGAAGGGACACCCCTGGAAAGGGTGCAGGTCGTTAACAGCGGCGCGAGGGTTCAAATCCCTCCTTCTGCGCTCCCGATAAAACGGGGACAAATCTTAGAAAAAAGATTTGAAAAAAAGATAAAAAAGTTGTTGACAAACTTCGCAAGATGTGATAAGATAAACGAGTTGCTGCTGAGGAAGCCAACAACAAGATGAACCTTGAAAATGAAAGATTGAACAGTGTTTAAAACCCTGAAAATTCAAAGAAAAGGCGTCAGGAAAGACACCTTGGATTGAGAAAATTCAGAACAAAAACCAAACAAACAGTAGAACGGTTAAATTAGCCAGAGAGTTAAGATTGACCGGGAAACAAACTTTAATTTGAGAGTTTGATCCTGGCTCAGGATGAACGCTGGCGGCGTGCTTAACACATGCAAGTCGAACGAAGCGATTAGAAGGAAGTTTTCGGATGGAATTTTAATTGACTGAGTGGCGGACGGGTGAGTAACGCGTGGGTAACCTGCCTCATACAGGGGGATAACAGTTAGAAATGACTGCTAATACCGCATAAGCGCACAGGATTGCATGATCCCGTGTGAAAAACTCCGGTGGTATGAGATGGACCCGCGTCTGATTAGCTGGTTGGTGGGGTAACGGCCTACCAAGGCGACGATCAGTAGCCGACCTGAGAGGGTGACCGGCCACATTGGGACTG
>CAJUGD010000054.1 GCA_910586205.1 uncultured Lachnospiraceae bacterium
GCTTTAGTAGCATAGGCGCATTGTGCAGTTTTTTAAATTTGCTCATTTATAGTAACAATATTTTCCGGATAGGGCATAGGCATTATACCTGCCTCTTTGATTTCATGATGGTATCCTCTATAGTCCATATTTGCCATAAATGCTTTGTCTGCTTCTACCATATTTTTCTTAACCAATTCATGGTTAAATCCCTCAAATGTATCAAACAAATAAAGCTTTTTTGTGGAAAAATATTTGTTTATATATTTAGCAAATGCACCGTCGCGAACGCCTGCCTCCGCCACAGCTCCTTCTATCCCGATGGAATAAAAATACTTTGCTAACAGACGTACAGCTTCCACTTTTCTGTCATTATCCTCATTAACCATTAAAAACATATCCACAACAGTTCCTTTTGTGATATGACTGTTAATTTCAGCCCGTATCTCATCATATATATCATTTCTGTCACTGGCAATAAATACCACCAAATTTTCATGGTCAATCTCTGATAATGTTTCCAGGGAAATTATATTCGGGTTAAATTTGGACCATCTAGTGTCGATAATATAATTCGGTTTGATTCCAAATCTACGCTGTAGTACGTTACACGCAATTTCTCCTTGATAACCATATGGAAAAATTCCCCATTCTACTTTTTCCCTGTCTTTCTGTATTACTCCAATGGTTTCTCCTATTACCTGACAAAACCTCTCTGTTAATACTTTTTCATTTTCAAATGCTGCCATTTTCTTATACTCCTTCATGTTTTTCATAATATTTTTCTGGTGTAACTTTTAGATCCGAATTTCCTGCCATAGTAAGCCCTACCTCAATAGCCTCCACCAGACTATCTGCACTCGCCCTGCCTTCCCCGGCTTTCCCAAAAGCTGTCCCGTGATCCACAGACACCCGTATAATAGGGAGGCCAATCGTTGTATTGATGCCTTTCACTGAACTGTATTTATTTTCTGCTGCATTCCACTGAAAACCATTCAATTTTAACGGAATATGTCCCTGATCATGATACATAGCAACCACGATATCAAAGATACCAGCCTTACACTTTACAAACACCGTATCCGGTGATTCAGGCCCTTTCACATCAATCCCCTGGCTTTGTGCCATTTGAACCGCCGGAATTATCTCACTGGCTTCTTCTGTGCCAAACAACCCATTCTCTGAACAATGAGGATTCAAGCCGGCAACCCCAATTTTAGGGTTTTCAATTCCCAACATTTTGCAGGCTTTATTTGCAAGTTCTATTACTTTCAGCACCCTTTCTTTGCGTATAAGCCTGCATGCCTCTATCAATGCACAATGTGTTGTGACATGAATGACTCTTAAATTATCACTTGCCAAAAGCATGGCAAAATCTTTCGTACCTGTATATTCTGCAAATATCTCTGTATGGCCGCTGTAATGATGTCCTGCCATATTGATAGATTCCTTACTAATCGGCGCTGTGATAACTGCAGCCACTTTCCCTTCCTTTGCAAGCTGAATTGCATAAATCACATACTGAAAAGACGCCTCTCCACAGAGTACGGAATTTTCCTTGTAGTTCCAACTGTTTGGTTTCAAATAATTCAGATTAATATAATCTACCACTCCCAATTTCCCAACAGCTTCTTCCGGAGCCTGTACTTCATTTAAACTGAGATTTAAACCTGAAAAACGAATGGCATCCCAAAGAGCCTCATAATCTCCGATCACGACAGGAATGCACTTTTCATATACGGATTTCTGGGTCAATGCCTTTACTACAACCTCCGAACCAATTCCTGCCGGATCTCCCATTGTAATCGCAATCCGTTCCCTTTTCATTATCCTGTCCTCCCTTGTCTTACTAAACGCTTAAGATTTTTTTCTTAATATCAGTAGTCGAAATTCCTTTTGTATATGGAACATAAATAACATCTACGTTCCGTTCTCCTAAGACTTTTTCAAAATTGTTCCATCGTTCTGTGCCCTTCCAGTCGTCGCCTATGAAAACCACATTAAAACCATACCGTTCCAGCAGAGTCAGCTTGTCTCTTACATCGTTTATTACCACCTTATCCACTCCCTTAATAGCGCCAATAATGCGTGCACGCTCTGCTTCCGGAATAATCGGGCAATGATACTTATATTGTTTGACAACCTGGTCACTATGTACACCCACAATCAAATACTCACACTGTTTTTTGGCTGCCTCAATCATATTTAAATGTCCGACATGAAATAAATCATACACTCCATCCGTATAACCGATTTTATATTTCTGCACAATATCCAATTTTTTATCACTCCTCAGACAATTTTAGTTTAGAGACAGGATGTGTCTTACGCTTCTCTATTGGCGGTAATTCCATATAGTTCCCATATTTAACCTGAAGATACCCGTCATAATCTTTTGCGCCAGGCAGCATCATTTCACCAAATGGATATGGTTGAAGCTGGGTATACCATCTTCTTTCATATCCATACACTTTTTTGGGAGTAGGGAAAGTCAAAATACGAACCAACCGGGTTTTCTTCTTTTGACCGGAATCAATAAACCGCTGATAGCTTTTTACAATTTGCTTCATGGGTATCAATCGCATTCCTTTATACAGAAATCTTATCCAAATATTTTTTTCTGATCTGCTTCCCACTTCAGACCAGAACAGCTTGCGGTATAAAAAACAGCGGAAGAAATGAATCCTTCGTGCAAGAAAGGAATCCGGCACATTGTCAAATGGCATTAAGTCAATGGAAATTCCCTGCCCATAGGGCATAAATTCCTGATTCAAACGAATAAACTCTGTATTTTTTCTTCGAAGCTTTCCATAACCCCACCGGTATCCTTCAGTATCCCGCAAGTCCTGCATATAATATTTTTCATGATTTAATTCACTTTTACATGCCTCGCGAAATTTCTCATATTCTGTTCTGAGAAATCCGATATCTGCATCATCATCCCAGGGAATATATCCTTTGTGGCGGATCGCCCCTAACATGGTTCCGCCAACCATATTGAAATGGATTCCGCACTTTCTACAAATCCGTGCTACTTCCTGAATCAAATCCTGCTGGATTGCCTGAATCTGCTTTAGTTCTTCTTCTGATATGTGATATTGTCGATTTTCACTAATATTCATTTTTAACCTTTTACCTGTCAATTAACGTTTATAGAAAATATTTTTTAGCTATCGTTTGTATCGAATATATATTTCTGTCTCTAAAGTTAGCTTTCATACTATATTGTGGCTTTTATATCCAAAATAAGACTATTCTAAATCAAATAAAAAATCTGATGTATCCGTATGACAATTTCATACTTTACATCAGATTTTTTATACGTTTATATCTCCTATTGTGTTAAATTTCTACTTTGCCTTCTCTAGCCCAAACTCCACAAACAGCTTCTTTTGTAACCCTTTATCTGATAAAGATTTCAAAAAATCATTGGTTCTTCCGGACTCTGACAGCAAAATACCCAGCCTGTTTACTTTTTCTTCGCCTCTTGCCTCGCCTCTTGCCTCACCTCTTGCCTCACCCTCTGCCACAATGTAATCCAGTGCCGCATCCATATTCACACCTCCTGCCATTTCTTCATCAGAAACGCTGTCAATATATTCTATATATCTTTTATCATTCTTTATCTTACTAATAGCATAACATATGTTTGATACGACTGTAAATGAATTATCAATTCAATTCATGCCAAAATAAAAATCATCTCGCGCAAAAATCTAGTGTAAAGTATGAAATTGTCAAGGTACATATGTAAGAACATACGGATTGCCAAATGATTGGGAAACTGTCCTTCAATAATAAATAGGAATGTGCCGGCAAATCATTTGACCTGCCCTTCCATAACCGCATTCATCTCCCGTCCCTCCGTCTCCAAAAACTTCTCCATCACCCCAGCTAAAGCCACAGAATCCCCTCTTGTCAGCTTGTATTCACTTCTGCTGCTTCCATTGATCATAGAAAGGAAATCGCTGATTTCATAGCGCAGCCCATCCCCCAAAAACCGCTCCGAAAATTTCTCCACATCCCGTGGGTCTTCATGGTGAACCTCAAAGTAAGCAGTCTTCCACCAGGGTGCTTCCACCACAATGTATCCTAAGGTTCCCGAGATCACCAGCCGCCCTTCTGACTTCACCCCCAGCCCGCAGGTTGCAGTGCCCATCCCTTCCCCATAGGTAAAATACGCCTTTGTAAACAAATCCAGCCCGTTTTCTCCTTTGATAGAATCAAACCGAAGCTCCTGAAACTGGCTTCCCAAAATCTTAAGGATCGGAAGCATCACATAGCTTCCCAACTCTGTAAAGCTTCCACCATATTTTACATCTGTCAGCTCCCGGCTTAATGGATTCTCCAATTTGGTAAAGCATGCTTCTATATTCCGTATGGTTCCGATCATCCCGCTGCAGGCTATTCCCAAAAGCTTCGTAAATCCCGGACAATAAGCGGTCTTGATCCCTTCAAACAGAATAAGTCCTTGTTCCTTTGCATACTCAAACAATTCCTGGGCCTGGCTTCTTGCCAGCACCATAGGTTTTTCGCACAGCACATGCTTTTTGTGTCTTAGGGCTGACTGAATGTACTGGTAATGGGTCTCATGAGGGGAGGCGATATAGACTGCATCCACAGCATCATAAAATTCATCCAAACTCTCATAGGCATCAATCTCCCACTTTTTGGCAAACCGTTTGGCGCTTTCCAGATGAGGATTGTACACAGCCTCTGTATTGATTCCGCTGACCAGCTTTGCTTCCGGGATGAAACGCTCTGCAATTCTTCCGGTTCCTATAATACCGATTCTCTGAATGCTTGCCTTCTGAGCCCGAAGAATAGTGCTGGAAATGTTCTTGGTCCGTTCCAGGTAGATTACTTTGCAGTATTCGTTCAGATAATCAAATTGTCCCACCCAGTCTGAGCCTACGGTGAAAATGTCAACCTGATATTTCTGGATGTCCAATGCCTTTTGTCCCGGCGAGCTTTCGATCAGAACCTCATCGGCAAATCCTGATTTTTTTACATTTTCAATCCTGGTCATGAGGGAATCCATTACATTGAGCTTTCCCCTGGTCTGGTCATATTCTTCTGTGGTCACTCCCACAATCAAATAATCACCCAGCTCCTTTGCCCTCTGCAAAAGCCTGTAATGTCCCTCATGAAACAAGTCAAACGTGCCATAGGTAATCACTTTTGTCACGTTGGTTTCCTCCCTAATTTTTCCTTCATAAAGCCGTATATTTTCTCACCGCTGGTCCCGTCATGATTGGCTGCAATCAAGCTGTAGGCATCTAGCTGACTTTGTCTGTCAAAAGCATGGCCTGTAATGTTTCCGTCAAGAAAATCCGGCAGAGAATTAAATGCATTTTCCAGGCAGCAATACTGCATCCATTGAGACTCTTTCTGAAATCCTGCCTCACTCTTTTCCAGTTCTTTCCGATCAAATCCAATCCTAAGCTCCTGCCATTCATTTGTCTCCAAATCAACCTTGTATAGCTTTCTGTCATATAGTGTAAAGACCAACGGTTCTCTTTGCTCTATATCTTTCTTTGAATTGATAAAATTTGCCATTCCTCCCATTGTGTAATAACTGTTTTTCTCTTTTTCCAGAATAGGGAAAGGAGGCTTCCACTCTGTCATTTTCCCGCTCTCCTTATCCAGCCGGACAAACAGATTCCCCCAGGCAGGAGAAAAGAAAACCTGATTCTGATAAAATACAGCCCTTCCGAATGGAATTGTCATGCATTCATATTTCTGAACCGGATGCCTGCAAGTCAGCCCTTCTGGAAGATCAGCATATTCCCGCTGTTCTCCTGTTTGGGGATTCCATCGGACAATCGTTTTTCCCTCATAGGGCAGGCACCAGATATCTGCGCCGTCACAAGCCAATGTGCAGAATCCTTTTACCCCGTCTGCTTCAAGCGAAACAATCTGCTGCTCCCCTGTTTCAGCATGAATCACCAGTATACGGTTATCAAGGGGTGAAGCCAGATAAAGTTTTCCATCCCAGGCACAATATCCGCCAAAATGCCGTTCTCCATTGGACGCTGTGCCGGCAAAAACAAAAACATCTTGGCTGCCTTCTATATATTTCACCGTATCCTTTACCGTGTCATACCTGACAATAGCCGGATAATAGTTGGGAATCAAAAACAGATAATTGTCACAGCCAATAAACCCATAAAAAGCCCCGGGCTGTTCCAGTCGGTCTTCCAGCAAGATGCGTCTCTTGATACCCTGGGCATTTACCTCCACAATGTCGTGGGCATTGGTCGGACAAACATAGCTGTTTTCGTTGACCGTCACAGTCCACATATAATAATCTCCCCGTGCATACTCTGACAGATCACAGCAGTACTCATACTGAAAATCATCCTTTGGCGAGTGATAAAGCTTATTCCCCTGGGCAACGATCCATCTATGATCGCCATAGACAAAAAATCCCCGGATCACTTCTCCCCGCCAGTCATCTTCCTTTGGCGCACTGTGAATATTGTTATTCAGTACAAACAAAGGCTTTCCTGCAATTCCAAACAGGGATGTGACAGAGGTCGCTGAATCCCCGATATAAGCGTCTGAATGTACAATGGCATCCGTCATATCCGGAGAATCATCATAGATTCCCCAATCCCCAGAAATAAAATACCGTTTCAAAGTGTCATATACCGGTTTAAATTGAGGCCGCATGGATGCAAAGGTAGATTCCAGCAGCGGGTGGGGACGCCACAAAAGACAGGCATCCGTTCTTCCTTCAAAGCACCGGAACACATATTCCATCTTTTTCAGAAAGCTCTCCGTATTTCCCAGCATTCCGTTAATGCTGGTGTTGTAAAAATACACCTTTCTTCCTGCTATCTTTTCCGTCCATGCCTCCGGCGGCTTCGGCGGATTGCTGCAAAGACGAATGACCCGGTCAAACTTGGGAGAGCCGAGAGCTACCAGCTTTTCCTGGGGAAGCCTTTCATCAAAAAACTTCCTATATTTTTCTGCCTGCATCACAATATAGTCCGCATGATAGTATGCCGGGCATTGACGCTGCCCTTCACTCATTCCTCCTGCTGTAGAATAATAAGGAATATATACTAACAAATCGGCAAAACGTTTTAGGTTGGAAGAATAGAAAAACGGGTGGACGCTGGTGACAAAATTAAAGTCATCATAAGGATTATGGATAAACACTACATCTGGCTGTCTCTCTTGAAAGTCATAATCCTCATACCACACAACCGGCACATAGTCCGGGTACTGATCCCCCTCATAGTGCATCTGTCCCAAGCTTCTGTCCTGGTTCCGTTCAAAATAAGGAATGGGAATCACATAGGCATCGCAGTTCTCATCCTCCCTTGCTGCCATCCATACGCTTTCCAAAGAATCCCACATGGAAACTTTATAAGGAAGAAACACTACCTCCAAACGTTCCCTAATATCCTGTTTAATATTGTTCTCTATGGGAATCAACTGCTTCTTCAACTGTTTATGTACTTTTGCCGGATTCAGGGTTTGCTTTTGGGATGCCAGAGTATAGATTTGAAATACCAGCTCACAGTATTCCTCCAGCATTCTGACTGCTCTGCAGTCTTCCCCTTCTTCTGCCTCGATCATGGTTCCTAGCTGAATAGCCGCCTCCTGGCACTGGCCAAGCAGATCCAGCAGCGTATGTTCATCTCTGGTTTCCAGGGACTTCCTGACCGCACTGTGTGCCTGCTCCAGAAGCTCAATATATTCTCTAGCTATCTTTTTCTGATATCGTCTCATATCCGGTATCCTTTATGTTTAGATTTGTAATAAGCTTTTATTACCTTATCATATCTCTGTAAATATTTCAATGTATTTTCTGCAGCAGAATATTTTGCCATTCTGCCAATCTATAGAACCTACTTCATCTACATTATGCGAAGCAGTCTGTGTATCTTAAGGATCTCAATACCTTTTGACCCCAATATCATCTGTTTTAGTATATCGGCAGTATCAGGGAAAAATTAACCTTATATGCAGCCCGCTTTAATCTCTAAAGATTATTACAGAACCGATCTGAAAAATCATTCTGTCAGATGCAGAAAATGAAAAAAGCCTTATATCCTGCTGCTTTTTCTCCCAAAATTTCCCATCCCGTTGCATTTTCCCCCTCTATTGTGCTAAAATAGCCCTATGTTTCAAACAATAGCCATACCCAAAACAGCCATACCAAAATTACTTTTATCATAATAAAAACCAAGATAACCACACATCCGGAGGATACACCATGGACATTAACTACGAATTATATAAAGTCTTTTATCATGTGGCCAACACCTTAAGCTTCTCCGAAGCCTCCAAACAGCTTTTTATCTCCCAATCTGCTGTCAGCCAATCCATTAAGGTCTTAGAGAAAAAACTGAACCAGCCTCTATTTATCCGCAGCACCAAACGAGTCCAGCTTACTCCGGAGGGGGAGATTCTGCTTAAGCATATTGAACCTGCCATGAATTTGATACGCCGAGGAGAGAATCAGCTTTTGGAGGCCAATACTTTAGGCGGCGGCCAGCTTCGTATCGGAGCCAGCGACACCATCTGCCGTTACTATCTGGTCTCCTACCTGAAGGAATTTCACCGAAGGTTTCCCAGAGTGCACATTAAGGTAGCTAACCAGACCTCCATTGCCTGTGCAAAGCTGTTAGATTCCGGCCAGGTGGATTTCTGCATTACCAATTATCCCAATTCCGGCCTGTCCAACACCCAAAATGTACGGATGATTCGAGAATTTCACGATGTGTTTGTGGCAAATGAAGAATATCTCCACTTAAAAGGAAGGAAGATCGAGCTTAAAGAGCTTCAGGACTCCCCTATTTTAATGCTGGATCGAAAAAGCACTACCAGCGAATTTCTTCACAGCTTATTCCAGCGCCGCCAGCTTGACCTGGTTCCGGAAATCGAACTCAGCAGCAATGATCTGCTGATCGATCTGGCCAGAATCGGCCTGGGTATTGCCTTTGTGCCGGATTACTGTGTGCCGGAAAATATCTCCAACCTGTTTGTGCTGGACTTAAATGAGCAGATTCCTGCCCGCCACCTGGTGGTGGCACACAATGAGAATCTTCCGGTATCCCAAGCGGCAAGGCAGTTTATGAACATGCTGTAAGATTTGCCTCATTTTCTCCGGCAATGTCTCCTTAAATTGCTATCCACACCTTACCCTCCGCCAATGCGGGAACATCAGAAGGTTCACACCCTCTGCCAGAACCGATCCAGCCATCCGCTTACAGTCTTCCTTGTAACCATCCCATACTCTGACCATTCCCGCGGAAACATTTCCTGGACCTCCGGTCGTAAAAACCGGTCGTCCAGCAAAAGGATAATCCCCTTGTCCGTGTCCGTTCGGATCACCCTGCCCGCAGCCTGCAGCACCTTGTTCATGCCCGGATACTGGTAAGCATAGTCATATCCTCTCCCCTCACGTTCCTGAAAATAATCCCTTAAAATCTCCTGCTCCGCGCAGACCATAGGCAGACCCGTTCCCACCACAATCACGCCTTCCAGCCGATCAGCCCTTAAGTCAATGCCCTCGGAAAAAATACCGCCAAGTACACACAGCCCCACAAAAGAATGTTTTCTTCCTGTCTCAAAGTCCTTCAGAAATGTTTCCCTCTCTGTTTCTGTCATCCGGCTCTCCTGCATACGCCAAGTAAAGCTTCCGTCAAATCCACGATCCAGCTCCTTTTCAACCTCCTCCATATACCGATATGAGGGAAAAAACACCATATAGTTGCCTATATGGCTTTCTACCACTGCCCGGATATAGTCTGCCGTTTTTTCATACTCCGCCTGATTTCTGCGGCTGTAGCGGCTGCTCACATCAGATCCAATCAGCAGCAGCCTGTTTTCTTTTGGAAACGGCGAAGGCGCATATACTGCATAATCCTCCAAATTTCCCGAAAGCAGCTTCTTATAATAGAGAATAGGCAGAAGGGTTGCCGAGAAAAACACACTTGCCTTTCCCTTATTCAGACAATCTGACAGACACTTGGATGGATCCACACAAAGGAGCCGCAGTAAAAAGCCCCCATCTTCCTTAAGTTCTGTATAAACTCGGTAGTGTTCGTCCAGATTTTCGTACATATTTAAAAAATGGCGCACCTGAAAATAAAAATCCAGCAAAATATCCCGATCCTTAAGATCTCCTTCTCCTGTCTGTTCCTCCATATAAGCCTCCAGTTCTCCAAAAAGCTCCATAAGGCTTACCACAAACAAATTCACGTCCTCCACAGCCTGATAGGTCTGGCACTCCCGCTTCATCTCCAAAAGCTTCCGGTTGCACCGCTCTAAAAGACGCTCCGCCTTCCCGGCGCGTCCCTTTAGGATCCGCTTAACTGCCAGGAAATCCTCCTTTATGAGAGAAGCGCTGTACATTTCCCTGGCACGCCCCGCCAGATTGTGGGCCTCATCTATCAAAAACAAATATTCCCCGGAAACCCCGTCAGAAAAGTACCTCTTAAGCTTTACATCCGGGTCAAACACATAATTGTAATCACATATAATGCCATCCACCCAGTTGCTGATATCCAGACAGAACTCAAAAGGACAGACCTGATACTGATCAGCATACCTAAGCACGGTCTCCCGGCTGATATCTCCTTCCCGGCCAATAATATCAAATACAGCCTCATTTACCCGGTCAAAATGTCCTCTGGCCAGGCTGCATGCCTCTGGGTTGCATTCTGCCTTTTCAAGCGGACAAAGCTTCTCCTTTGCCGTGATGGTAACTGTACTGAAAAAAAGCCCATGGCTGCGCAGCAGACGAAAGCATTCCTCTGCCACACTTCTGGTAATGGTCTTGGCTGTCAGATAAAACAGCTTTTCCCCCTGCCCTTCTCCCATGGCCTTTAAGGCCGGATATATGGTGGAAAGAGTCTTTCCGATTCCTGTAGGCGCCTGGATAAAAAGATTTCTTCCCTGGCTAAAAGCCCGGTACACGGATACTGCCAAATCCCTCTGGCCTGCCCGGTAAGGATATGGAAATGCAAGTGCACGCAGTGTCTCATCCCTTTTCTGCTCATGAAGGAACAAATACTCCGCCCATCTCACATATTCTCCAATCAGCTCCTGAAACCAGCTCTCCAGTTCAGAAAAGCTCTTATCCTGACAAAACCGGCGGATTTCCTCTGTCTCAATATTACAATAGGTAAGCTGTATTCCTATCCTTTTTTCCTGATTCTCTGTTTTGTCGTCACACAGATGATTCTTTCCATATATATATCCATAGCAGAGCGCCTGAGCCAAATGTACCTTTACCGGTTCCTGAAGCCGTGCCAAATCCATATAGACGCCTTTGATCTCATCAATGATGATTTCCCCTGTTCTCCTGATAATACCATCTGCACGTCCCTCCACCACAATCTCATATTGTTCCTTTTCCACAATGGTCTTAAGCGGCACCTCCGCCTGGTAGTCTGAGCCCATCCGCCTCTGGATTTTCCGATGAATCCGGCTTCCTGCCTGCATGGCCTCCCGATCTGCCCCTGCAGTTCTTCGATTGTCAATGTCTCCGCTTTTCATAACAAATTCTACCAGATTACGGACAGAAATCTTTATTCTCTTTTTCTCCTTCAATTCCATCCCTGTCTCCCATTCATTCAGATTCCCTTTTTTCCATTTCCTGCCTATGCTGATACCATTGTAATACCACAGCAGCCCCTCATGCCACATTTTCGCGGCGCCATCAAAAATGAAAGTAAAAAGCAGGCAAGTACAACTTTCTGCACTGCCTGCTTTTTGTGTAAATTCTATTTCATAATGTTGAGGTCAAAAGATACTTGGCCTCCTATGATACCACGGATTGCTCCGCGTTTTATGCGATTTTTTCCTCCATTGGCGCTATGGTATTCAGATATTCTTCAAATTCTGCGCTCTCTCCATGCAGTCTTACATTCAGGACTTTTGTCAGATCCAGACTCAGTACGCCCAGGATTGATTTCCCGTCGATGACCACACGATCATAAAACACATCAACATCAAAATCGCACTTCATGGCTTCCACCACAAACGCCTTTGCGTCTGCAATGCTCAACAACTTAATCTTTCTCTCTTTCATATCCATTACTCCTTTTTTGTAAACACCATTATTAGTGTTATCACCGTTATACCACGTTCCTCCAAAAATGTCAAATTCTGGATTGGAACTCTTTTTTCCAGGAGTTTCTACACAGTTTTCCTAATTTTTTTCTGTTCTTTCCTCTTTTTTTATCAAAATTTCCACTTAACCCTTCCGCCATATCCGCTTCATTACAGAAAATAAAATGTTCCCGTCGTTTTAATGCCGAAAAAATACATAATTTATGGAAATAAATTCTAAACTTCATTTTTTATGGAAAGTCAGTATTCTGTTTTGCTGATAAAATTAAAGGTATTTTCCATGATCTCTATAGAAAGCCACAAAAAAAGAAACCAAAAGTCCTGTATATACCTGGCCTTCCGTTTCTTTATTAAGAGCAGGGGAAGAGGGGCTCGAACCCCCATCTACGGTTTTGGAGACCGCCGCTCTACCATTGAACTATTCCCCTATCTGTCAATATTCTATCATGACTGACAACTTCTATAGTTTATCACGCTTTGCAGTATTTGTCAATATTTTTTTGCCGATTTTCATGCCTGATTTTTATGTCTGATTTTCATAACAATGATTTCATGACAAACCCATGAAAGAAAATACGGTTCCCCCATACACGATGTGAATCATCTTTTATTCCCGAAAAAACAGCGGACAAAGCTAAAACAACTTAACTCTGGCCGCTGCCCACAGATCCAAATGTCCCGCAACAGAAAAATGAACCATAACCAGATCAGACTTCCTTTTTCATCCGCAGTTCTGACCTGGCTTTCTTTTTCCCCCGCAATCCATACATGTTAAATTTTTCCAAAAACAGCTCTGCATCCCATATGCTCTGATAAAATATAAATTCATAGGTAATACGGCGAAGTTCTGGTATTTTCTTTTCATATCTGCGCGCTCTCCATGGATGTCCTATGATCCGTTTTTTCATCTGATAAATCCGAAGAAGTCCAATAATGGTAGGGATATGAAGCCTCCCCCGTTCCGCGTTCAGCCAGTCAAACAGCATTTGGAAATAGCAGGGGTTCTCCCCCAAC
This sequence comes from uncultured Lachnospiraceae bacterium, assembly GCA_910586205.1. Lineage (GTDB taxonomy): Bacteria > Bacillota > Clostridia > Lachnospirales > Lachnospiraceae > Brotaphodocola. The sequence goes on from CAJUGD010000054.1 coordinate 13,090, forward strand.
TGTCGGAACAGGCGGCTGTATCCCAGCAAATCCCAGCGTTCCATCAACTGCTTCCAATCAGAATCATCCTGAGGCGGATGATCCCTGCAAAAACTTTCTAAGAGTTTCATCTGCTCAAGCAGCTCCTCTAAACCCGTAAGCGCGGCAGCGGAAAACTGTGTCCGGTCCACTTGCTGCCAAGAAAAGGGATCCGGCGAGACAGGGAAGGAAGCATTTTCTTCCATCCCACGCTCTAACAGCTCATCCCAGCGTTTTGGGGAAAGGACACGCTCAGATGCCTGCTTATCTTCCCCTCCGGCCCGCAGCAGCTCATCCCAGCATTCTGGCGAAAGGGAGCTTTCAGATGCCTCCTCCCTTTCCCCTCCATCCCGCAGCTGCTCATCCCACTGTCCGTGAGAAAAAGATTCATTTTCTCCCCCACGCTTCGGGGTATGGGATTCTTTTTTCTTATCTGCCCAGTCAAGGGCCTGTTCATAGGACTGATGCAGCAGACGAAACTCCTCCGGATGATCTTCCGGATGGCACTCCCGGCATTTGCATGCATAGGCATGCCGAATAGCTCTTTTATCTGCAGTCGGCTCGATTCCAAGAGTCTCCCATATGGTTTGAAGTTGTCCGCTCATGTCAGCTTCTCCAGTCCAAGCTTTTCTTCCAAATAATCAAAAATCGGCTCAACCTGCTTTTTTGCCGCACGAAGTTCTGCCAAAGATTTCCCATCCATAAGAGAACAGAGCCACTGGCTGTTGTTTTTCACAACCTCCCTGTCTCTTCCCAGAGATTCCTGGTACAGCCGATCCGCCCGTGCCAGAAGATACTTTACCTGTTCTTCTTCCTGGGAAATATAATTCAGGTTTTTAAGCTGACATAACTTTTCCTCCAGTTCCTCATCGCTCATACGAATATGGCTGTTAAGGATCACTTTTCGCTGCTTCTGCCCGACGTGATTGACTGCCTCCACCTCCAGGATTCCATTAATATCATAGGTAAAGCGCACCTTTACAAAACGGGAATCAGAACCAGCAGTCGGCATATCAAGATGCAGGGTTCCTAAAAACAGATTTTCACTGCAGTGCATGGATTCTCCCTGGAAGATATGAATCATTACATGGGTTTGCGTATCACTGCAAGGAGTATAGGTCTGCTCCCTGCTGAATGGAAGCACGCAATTTCGTTCTATCACTGGTGACAAAAGCAAATCCTGGCTGGAAGGATCACGTACCCCAATCCCCAGCGTAAAGGGGCAAATATCCGTCAGAAGCACATCTCGGATTTCGTCCCTGCGCTCCTTAATCGCCCCATAGATCGCCGTGCCCCTGGCAACAATCTCATCCGGGTTTCCCTCCGTCACCGGAGCGATATCCATGAAATGGCGAATGTACTGGCGTATAACCGGCATACGGCAGGTGCCTCCCACCAGCACGATCCTGTCAATAACATCCACACCAACCGAAGCGTCCCGCAGCGCCTTTTGCACTACAGCTTCCATCCGTTTGAACAAAGGAGCGCCGATCCGTATCAGATCCTCCTGGGTCAAGATCATCCCCATCTTTCCCTCAGGCCCTTCCCATTCCATCATCCCCGCGTCCTTTTCCGTTAGCTGCCGTTTACACTGCTCTGCGCTTCGAAGCAAGGTCAGCCACTGAGCCAGTGTTAAGCTGCCCCTCTCTATTTTGTGCTCTCGGCAGAAATGCTCTGCAATCCGCTGATCAAAATCATCGCCTCCTAAGTGATTATCCCCTGCTACTGCCATAATCTCCACCACCTGATCAAAGCACTCTACCACAGACACATCCAGCGTACCTCCTCCAAAATCGATTACCAGAAATGTCTCGTCATTCTCCTCGTGAATGCTTCGGTATGCCAGAGCTGCTGCTGAAGGTTCATTGACAAGCCGCTCCACCCGCAATCCTGCCAAAAGTCCTGCCTGCTTTGTGGCAAAGCGCTGTTCATCATTAAAATACGCAGGGACGCTGATCACAGCTTCCTCTACCGCCTCACCCAGAAATTCCTCTGCATCCTGCTTTAGCTGCCGCAGAACCATAGCGGACAATTCCTGGGGCGTAAAGCCACGGCTTCCAAGATAAATCTTTCTGTTTGTTCCCATAAGTCTTTTAAAAGAAGCAGCGCTCTGCTCCGGATATAACGGGCGTTTCTCTTTTGCCACAATACCCACTAAAACCGCCCCGTCCTCCTCCGTCACCACGCTGGGCGTCAGGTAAGAACCAAAACGGTTGGGAATCAGAACTTCATGACCATCTTTCCATACAGCCGCCAGACTGTTTGTTGTTCCCAAATCAATTCCAATAACCGGCATATATATTCCTCCCTAACAGTACTAATAACTTCTCGGAATCTTCAGCCCTTATTTCATGGGGCTTTCAGAACCTATTT
>CAJUGD010000055.1 GCA_910586205.1 uncultured Lachnospiraceae bacterium
AGCCAATCCGATTTGGGATTGGCCTTATAAAACAACCAGTTTCACGGATTCAGGTAGAACTTATAGGGGAAGAGGGAAACGAACAATGATAAATGACAAAGGTTTTACAGCAAGACAAAGAATGGTGTTAGATATTATTGATGTCCGTGAAAATTTTGGAACAAAATATAATAAAGGTTTAATTGAAGCAATTGAGTACGCTAAAACATTACCACAATTTCAAAAATAGAGGTTATATAGAGATGAGTTTAGTTGATGTAGTTAAAAAATATCAAAATGAATTATCAAACAAAGGAATTCTTGTCGAATATAGTTTGTTTTTTGATGAAAGTACTAAAAGTCAGTGTAAATTTGTTATTGATGATTGCGAAGAGTTAGAAGCTTTAAATGAAATTGTACAAAAATTAATAAAACAAGATAGAAATGCTGAAATATATGTAAATACTTATAGTATAAATTTTGATGGAAAAAATACACATATTTATGCAGATACTTTATGGATTAATAGTATAATAAGTCTGGAAGAATTGTATAGCTTTTTTAACCATAGTAAAAATATAGAGCCATGTGATATTGTGTCATTAACTAATAATGAAGCGGTAGATGGAGACATAGAAATAGTTGTTCTATCAAGGGATAATGTAGTGGATTATAAATCATTTATTGAAAAGAAACAGCTTGCTATGATTAAAAGTTTATACTGGGATTAGATAATATATCCCATCAGAGTTTCTTTGCGCCTGGTCCTTGAGAGATAGTTCCTTTGCAAGATGTGTTTTAATTTATGAAGATTATGTGAATGAAAGAGGTTATAACCTCTGCAATAAATCCATTCAGTGAATGGATGGGAAACCACTAGAAGATAGAAATTATCTTGGATGGGCAGGTCTGGGAGGTGCGGAGACGAAGGAATTCTGAAGGTCAAAACCTTGCAGGCCAAAGCTACATCGGTCAAAGCCAGCAGCATAATCCGATTCAGCAGTACGAATACAATGCCAGAGGACAGATTGTAGGTATTGTAGATGGGGTTGGAGAAAAGATCGGTTATGACCTGGACAGTTGGGGAAGAATCACCTCGGTGAAGTTCTCTGACGGGGTAAAAGAAGGTTATGAATATACGCCCTCTGGTCAGGTGAAAAAGGCGATTGACGGGAATGGCAATGCCGTTCAATATCTCTACAACAGCTTTGGAAAAGTCAGGGAGCGGATTGACCAGACAGGAGAAAAAGAGACTTTCCAATATGATGAGGAAGGAAATCTGCAGTTATACACAGACCGGGACGGCAACCAGGTTTACCGCCTTTATAATGTATTGGGAAAACCTGTATATGAGAAGGCAACAGATAAAAACGGAGAAAATCCCTGCCTGACTACTTTCCGGTATGACAGTATGGGACGGTTAGTCCAGGCAGTGGGGAATGGCCATTCTTATGAGTATGAATACAATGAGCAGGGGTATTTGAAGGAGAAGCGTTCCAGCGGGAAGCGGTTGATTTCTTATGAATATGACAATGCAGGGAACATTATCTGCATGACAGATCCGGCAGGGGTTAAAACCTGTTATAGCTATGATCTTTTAGGCAGGACAAGCCGGATCTATAATGGAAATGGCCTGGAAGTCCAATATGATTATGACTGTCAGAACCGGATTGAGAAGATTTTTTATGGAAATGGAATCCGAACCCGATATGAATATGACCGGGATGGAAATTTGGCAGTACTGGAAACGAAGGCAGATGAAAAAGTCCTGTTCTCTCTGTCTTGCCAGTATGATGGGAATGGGAACCGTGTGGAGAAAAAGGGGATTCAACGCTTTGTAGGAAATGAAATCGTCCCCATCCATACCACATATCAATACGATATTCGTGGACAGTTATTAGAGGAAAACCATCAAGAAGAACCAGCAGGAGCGATTTTCCGCTATGGATATGATGCGTGTGGAAACCGGATTGAAAAGGAAGAAAACTCCCGTCGAACAGTTTACACCTATAACGGGAAAAATCAACTGGTAACAGAGGAAAGCGCCCAAGAAAAAATCCACTTTACATACAACCAACAGGGAAGTATGATAAGCAGAGAAGGGTCGTCTGGAATCAGCAGGTTTTTCTATAATAGCAAAAACCAGCAGATACGGACGGAGACGGAAGACGGCCAGGTACAAGAAAACCGATATGATGTAGAAGGATTGCGATATGAAGTAAGAGAAAATGCAAACAGGATTTGGTTTGTGTACCACCAGGGAGAGTTGCTGTATGAGAAAGGGGGAGAGGAGAGCAGCTACCACCAAGGAGGCGGAATCGAGGCAGTCTGGCGTTCAGAAAAAAATCATTATTATCATCAGGATGAACAGCTACGTACGGCTTTTATTACGAATGAGAAGCGGGAGATTCAGAACCATTATCAGTATGATGCCTTTGGAAATGGGATATCTCAGGAGGAAGGGATTTCTAATAGAATCCGTTATACCGGGCAGCAATATGATGGAGTAACGGGGCAGTATTATCTTCGGGCAAGGTATTATAATCCGATACTGGGAAGATTTTTACAGGAGGATGTATACCAAGGAGATGGATTGAACCTGTATGCTTACTGTGGGAATAATCCGGTGAGGTATTATGATCCGAGTGGGTATAGTAAGACACCTGAAGTATATAATACGGGGTGTCCAGGGGCGGTAACAAATGGTGATGCTGGTCAAGGAGAAAGAGAAAATCAAATTAGATCTGATAGTGAGACTAAGAGACAAACGCCAGATCAAAAAGCATTGAGAGATTTAGCAAAGGAGGCAGAAAAGGCTGCAAAGAAAGGAAGTCCTATTTCTGAAAATGAGGCCAAAATTTTAGATGATTGGGCAGATGAATATGGAGTTCCCCAACACCATAAAGCATATATAGGAAGTGGAGAGCATTTTAAAGGAGGAAACTATTCAGATCATACACACATTTATAATATTCATGTACCCTATAAATCAGTAGGAGGAAATTAGAATGATAAATTTACATTATAATGGATATGTTGTTCAAAGGAAAAAGATATCTGGATACGGTGGTATAGAAGGCGAAAACTGGTATTTAAATTATTATAGTAATAATTCTTTTTTTGAAGAATTCTATAACAAAAATATTGATAGAGCATGGAATAACTTAAATTATGTAGACTGCTGTACAGATGAGACATATATAAAGCATTATATGGATGAATCAAATAGAATGGGAATAGAGTTTAGGATATTATTATGTGCTACTTGCAGGAAGTTTCCTATAATAAATAAAGTAGAATTAGTGCAATTAGGTCAGGTGTTAGGATATGATTATGCTTACTCTGGAGGAAGTTATTATTCTTGTATATTGAATGACATTATTTCAGGTAGAATAAAAGAATTTAGAAAGATTGATTTAAATAAGAATGGGCTATTTAATACTTATGAAGAAGCAGAGAGGTTTAGTTTATTTAGAGAAAAGATAATGACTAGTAATAATATGTATACCTTTGAACAAGGTGATTTTATTATATATAAACTTGTAGAGGTGAGTGTGTGAAAGTTTTTCTGTATATGAAAATCCTAATCCCCTGTTATGCTGGGGATAATAGAGTAAGCGGTAGCAGTGAGGATATCATAAAATGCTTCCTGTGATACAATGAGTAAGCTGTGATTATGGGACGGTTTCCCTAAGCTACAATTCCCGGAACTATGTGGTGAGGAGGACAGACGGGGAAGGCCATACGGCAGCCTGGAATTATGACCGGATGGGGAAGGTGGCGGCTTACTACCCGCCGAAGCAGTGGGAAAGCCAGGGGCCGGGATATGAGTATCGGTATGATTTCCTGGAACGTCTGGTGGATGTGGTGACGCCGTTAGAGGAGCACAACCGTAGACTTCTGAATTTGGATGGGAAGGTGGTGAAGCAGATCCATCCGGTATCCTATGAGGAAAAGGGAGAGGATGGGGACGGAACGGGATATGAATATGACCATTATGGGAACTGCATCCGGATTCATTATGCGGATGGAGGGACAGAAAGACGGTTTTATGATCCGGATGGGAATTTAGTCCGTCAGGTATTGCCGGAAGCGTATGACCCTGGAAGAGATGATGGTGACGGGTTTACTTATACCTATGACGCGGCAGGACGTCTAATCCACATCCAGGATCCGGAAGGAAACCAGCTTCAGGAATATGAATACAACGGTCATGGTCAGGTAATCCGGAAGGTGGATGGAGAAGGGAAGGAAACCCTGTATAGTTATAACGGGTTGGGGTTGAAGATACGGGAACAGGTCAGTATAAGAAAAGAAGATGATAACACCTGGTACCGGGTAATCCGGTATGATTATGATTTACAGGGGAATAAAATAGAAGAAGCCTATGGGCAGAATGAGGTGATGGAAGGCCAGGAGCCGACAGGCTGGCACTGGATTCGGTTTGGATATGATAAGAACAATCACCTGACCAGTGTGGAGGATGATTTCGGGGCAAAGGTCCGGTATGAGTATGACTGCCTGGGAAACCGTACTCTGGAAGAACAAGTGGTGGAAGAAGGGATCCGAAGGAAGGTTCGGTATCAGTATAATAAGAGCGGCTGGAGAATCCAGAAGAAGGAAACCATCCAGGGGAATGGGCCGATACGTTCTGCCATTACTAAATATGAATATGATGCCAATGGGAATGTGATCAAGGTAATCACTCCCAAAGGGGCGGAGATCCATTACCGCTATGATGCAGACGACCGGATGATACAAAAGCAGGTATTGGACAAAAAGAACGGTTTGACCAGAGAACAGAGTATGGCTATGATGCGGCAGGAAATTGTGTCGGGGAGAGCGTAAAGGGAGCAGATACTAAAGTATTGGAAGCCCTGTATTAATTGATCGGAAGGACCAGATGACCCATAAGATTATGCCCGGAGGGGCAGTGACCCGCTATGTGTATGACCGGAATGACCAACTGATTCAGGAGATTACGTTATATGGTTATGAGACGGAAACGGACCGTGGGAAGGGGACGGTTTACCAATATGACAGCAGGGGGAACCGGATCCGGGAAACGAATGCGCTGGGAGAGTTGGTGGAGGAAAGAGGGTATAACCTTCGGAATGAGCCAATCCGGTGGACAGATGGGCTTGGTACCCGGCAGGAGATGGAATATACCCTAGATGGACGGGTACGGGAGGTGCGTAGAGGGAGGCGTGCTGGAGAGAAAAAGAATATAGGCCAAGGGCGTACTGGTCAAAACCTTGCAGGCCAAGGCTACATCGGTCAAAGCCAGCAGCATAATCCGATTCAACAGTACGAATACAATGCTAGAGGCCAGATTGTCGGTATTGTAGATGGGGTTGGGGAAAAGATTGGTTATGGTATGGACAGTTGGGGAAGAATCACTTCAGTGAATTAGCTATGACCTTTTAGGCCGGACAAGCCGGATCTATAATGGAAATGGCCTGGAAGTCCAATATGGTTATGACTGTCAGAACCGGATTGAGAAGATTTCCTATGAAAATGGAATCTGGACCCGATGTGAATATGATCGGGACGGAAATCTGGCGGTACTGGAAACGAAGGTAGATGAGAAAGTCCTGTTCTCTCTGGATTGCCAGTATGATGGAAATGGGAACCGTGCGGAAAAGAAGGGGATTCAATGTCTTGCAGGAGATGAAATTGTACCCATCCACACCACGTATCAATACGATATTCGAGGCCAGCTGTTAGAGGAAAACCATCAAGGAGAACCAGTAGGAGTGATCTTTCGCTATGGATATGATGCATGTGGAAATCGGACTTCAAAGGAAGAAAACTCCCGGCGGACGATTTACTTGTATAATAGGAAAAATCAACTGGCCATAGAGGAAAGTGATCAGGAAAAAATCCGATTTACATACAACCAGCAGGGAAGTATGATAAGCAGGGAGGGTCGTCTGGAATCAGAAGGTTTTTCTATAACAGCAAAAACCAACAGATACGAACAGAGAAGGAAGATGGCCAGGTACAAGAAAACTGATACGATGCAGAAGGATTGCGTTATGAAGTCAGAGAAAACGAAAACCGTATCCGGTTTGTGTATCATCAGGGAGAGCTGCTGTATGAGAAAGGGGGAGATTCAGAACCATTACCAGTAGGATGCCTTTGGAAACGGGATTTGTAAGGAAGAAGGAATTTTCAATCGAATCCGTTATACAGGACAGCAATATGATGGAATAACGGGGCAGTATTATCTTCGGGCAAGGTTCTATAATCCAATCGTGGGAAGATTTTTGCAGGAGGATGTATACCAGGGAGATGGGGTTGAACCTGTATGCTTACTGTGGGAATAATCCGGTGAGCTATTATGATCCGAGTGGGTATAGTAAAAAGAAAAAGACAGTAAATAGAACTATCTGTGAATTTGAAACAATTAATGGTGATGCTGGTCAGGATAGAGGAAAAACTATACAAGATAATGAAAATACATTAAAAATTAATCAATTACCATTAGCAAAACCAGGAGAAGATTTATACGTTGGTACATATGGTAAATCTTCATATTGGAATAAAAAAGTGGATTGAAAACAACCTATACACCTCATCATGTTATACAAGATACAGTTAGTGTAAACTCGCATGGAAAGGGGATTACAATTAATTTAAGAAAAGATATTCACTTACAAACAGAAACTTATGGAAGTAAAAGAACTGGACTTACGAATAGACAAAATCTAGCATCTGATATTTTGGAGTTGAGAGTGCTTTTAAAGAATAATGGATATGATAGAAGTGTATTTAATGCACAATTAAATGAATTAATTAAGCAAAATAAAGTATTAGGAGGATTTGAAAAATGATTACAAAAGTAGAAGCACTTTCTTTCTTAAAGGAACATCAACCTATGCCTAGTGATACAAAGGTTACAGAAGAAGAAATGAAAAGATATGAAGAAGTTAGAACTTTTTTTATTAAAAATCCAGATGAGCAGTGTGTTTCTTTGTTTTTAAATTCCTTTGGTGGAAAAGATGGTTTGGGGATATATCAAATGGTTGAAGATGTAATTATAATGTATGATAAAGAGATCGTACTTCCTTGTATTTTACATGCATTTAATAATTCTCATAAAGGTGTAAAATATTGGTGTATTCAAATTGCAGCAAATTTTCCAGATGAAAGTTTGTTACTTCCATTAGCTGATTTTTTGAAATCAGAAGATCAAGATATAAAAATAGCAGCAATAATATCAATAGCGCAGTTAGCTCTAAATCATATAAAAGTGTATGAAATATTAAAAATTCTTAAAGAAAATATTGAGCACATAATCGATAAGGAAACTAAAGAATTTGCTATTGAAGTGTTGGAAGATATTCAAAATAACATTTGACATAAAAAATATACTTCTGGTTTGAGTATAATCAAGTGTGTTAAAATATTACATCATAGTATTTTAACACACCCTTTCAAAACTTGAGACTGTATAAAGCTGTCCTGTCAGTATGATGGGAAGGGGAATCGTGCAGAAGAAGGGGATTCAGTCTCTTGTAAGAGATGAAATCGTACACATACATGCCATATATCAAGATAAAGTAAGAGTAAATGAAAACCAGATTCAATTTGTGTACCACCAGGGAGAGTTGCTGTATGAGAAAGGGGGAGAGGAGAGCAGTTACCACCTGGGAGGCGGAATTGAGGCAGTCTGGCAGTCAGAAAAAAATCATTATTATCATCAGAATGAACAGCTTAGTACAGCTTTTATTACAAATGAGAGGCGGAGAACCAGAACTATTATCAGTATGATGCCTTTGGAAGCGGGATTTGTCAGGAAGAAGGGATTTCCAATAGAATCCGTTATACCGGGCAGCAATATGATGGAGTAACGGGGCAGTATTATCTTCGGGCAAGGTATTATAATCCAATTGTAGGGAGGTTTTTGCAGGAGGATGAATACCAGGGAGATGGGTTGAATCTGTATGCCTACTGTGGGAATAATCCGGTGAGGTATTATGATCCGAGTGGGTATAGCAAGACACCAGAAGTATATAATACGGGGTGTCCGGGGGCGACGACAAATGGTAATGTTAATGATAACGAAAACAATGCTACTAATATAGTTAATAACCCTAAAGAAATAAATATCCATGAAAAAATTAATAGCGAAATAGATGAGATTGATTTAGTTAATAGAATAATATTTGAGGACAAAAATGCTTCAAAATTGTATATGGCTAATCCTGACTTCCCACAAACAGAATTACAATGGGCTGAAAAGCAAATTAAAAAAAGGAAAAAATAGAATAGAGGCATTACAACAGAATGAGTTTAATTTGTCTAGCAAAGTTTCATCGAGCTTACCATCGGTAGAGGAGTTAAAAGCAATAAAGAATTATATTTTTAGAATTGATGCAGATACACTAGAATTGAGAGATGCAGTACAAATTCAATTGGATAAGCTTTCTGTTCTATTTCTAGAGTATAATTTTAGTGCTACTTATGGAGGAATGTAACAATGGCTATTAGTGTGAATAGAGAGGGAAATCTAGATGGCTCCATTGATTTGACAATTAATATATCTACTACACAATTTTTTAATGAGTATTGGGAAAAGGCAATTAAAGATACAAATGTAAAAATCTTTAAAGAGAATAGTCAATTTGTGAAGAGTCAAATGCTGGATGTTCTGTTTGAGTTAGAATTAATAAAAAAGTGGGCAGAGACAAATCTCACTGGTATTAATTTAGAATATATGACAGAAAGAATAGAAAATTTATTAGAAAGTATCCCAAAAGCATTTGATGAAGATGATACAATATTATATATTTATTAAATACTTTTCTATAACAGCAAAAATCAACAGATACGGACAGAAACGGAAGAAGGGCAGGTACAAGAGAACCGATACGATGCAGAAGGATTGCGTTATGAAGTAAGAAAAAATGCAAACAGGATTCGGTTTGTGTATCACCAGGATGAGCAGCTTAGTACGGCTTTTATTACGAATGAGAAGCGGGAGATTCAGAACCATTACCAGTATGATGCCTTTGGAAACGGGATATGCCAGGAAGAAGGGATTTCCAATAGAATCCGTTATACCGTACAGCGCCAAAATGCACGTTTTTGGCATTTTGTGTGCATCCGCCGGCGCACAGTAACCCCTCTTTCATTTATGGTGGTGCCCTAAGCGGGGCATGAGGGGTTACTGTGGGAATAATCCGATGAGGTATTATGATCCAAGTGGATATAGCAAGACACCCGAAGTATATAATACGGGATGTCCGGGGGCGACAACAAATGGTGATGCTGGTCAAAGAGAAAACAGTACCATTAATGCTAATAAAAAATAATATTGGATGCATTAAAAGATGCACCTGTTGAATATAGAAAAAATCCTAAAACGGGAATAATGGAGTCGTATATGAAACAAGTGCAAATAATTGATGATTATAAAGTTGTTTTGAGGAGAGATGTAGGAGATTTTAATCATGGTGATTTGGAACACTGGAATTTAGAAATTCAGACTGTCCCAGGTGGAAATGTAAAATATGATTTGCATTTGTATTTGGGAGAAGATGGTAATTTACTCCCATTTACAAAAAATGAAATAAAGATTCCTAAAAAAAGTTCTTTTCATTAAAGATTTTATAATTCTAAGGTGGTGAATTAATTGTGTTAATAAATTTGACAAAAAGTGTATTATTAAAAGAAATATGTAAAATATCTGCCGTAGGGAATGATGCGGAAAATGGAGAATTCATTGAGTTCGAATTAAGTCAGGAGGCTATAATTGGTTTTGCAACAGAATTAATTTGGCTATATGAGGATATAAAAGATAATGAAAAATTAATTATTAGTACACATCAATTAAAAGTAGACCCTGCGCCAAGCCAGACTTTGGGCTTTTATCTTACACCTAATAGTCCGATGTTTGTAGTTAAAGTGAATTCATTAAATAGGGAAACGAAGGAATATAAAGATTATAAGGAAATCAATATAAGGGCAAAGAATGTAAATCAATATTATAATGTCAAAGAACCAGATGAAGAAGTTGCATTAGAATATGATGGTTTTATATGCCTAGAGCCTTATGAGTTATCAAAAAAGAATATTATTAATATACGCATTTTAGATAAAAATAAAAAAAATGTGACATCAAATTATAATACTGTGGTTTTTGAGATTAATTATAATGGGATTAAAGAATTTGCAACAATGTTATTCGTATTAGCTAATAATTATAAGGAAGGACAGGAATATCCGTTAGCACATATTAGTCAAGGTCATGGGGGATATAATTTAGGGATTATATTGGTACAAGACAGTATGCAAGCAATATTGAAATGTTCTAACTTAGGTATTGCTTATGATTATGATATGAGAGTTTGTTAAAAATAGTGTTGGTTTAATATGATAAGGATGGAAGCGTGGCGGAGGTGATTTACGACGACAGTAAACGGACGAACACTTCCATCAACCGGGCTAATGGAAGAAAAGAGATTTACCAGTATAACCGGGACCAACTGGTGGAGCAGGTTCTGTATGAAGACGGAACCAGCCTAATTATGGAGTATTCGGACCAGTGCCTTCCCGTTGCCAGAACCAGCCGGACCGGAGCACGGACCATATGGGAGTATGATTCCTTTGGAAATGTGATTCAGGAGGTGCAGCCAGACGGATATGAGAGCCATTATGAATATGACCAGAACCAGGACCTGGTGCGGGAGTGGGACAGCGAAGGGAAGGAAACCTTGCGCTGCTACGATAAGGAGCACAATCTTTTATCCGAGAAGGAACGGATTGGGGAAGGCCGGTGGAGAGAGATTGTCTATAGATATGATTCCAAGGACCGGAGGATTTCCGTGGAGGACGGGATGGGGAACTGGAGGTCTATGAATTTTCGGAGAACCGAGCCTATCCGGATGTGGTGATAACGCCGGAAAAAGAGGAGACCCGCTATGATGCAGACGACCGGATGATACAAAGGCAGGTATTGGACAAAAAGAATGGGATTGACCAGAGGACAGCGTATGGCTATAATGCGTGTGGAAACCGGATTGCAAAGGAAGAAAATGGCAGGCGGACGATTTATGCCTATAACGGAAAAAATCAACTGGTAACAGAGGAAAACGCCTAGAAAAAATCCACTTTACATACAGCCAACAGGGAAGTATGATAAGCAGAGAAGGGTTATCTGGAATCAGCAAGTTTTTTTATAACACTAAAAACCAGCAGATACGAACGGAGACGGAAGACGGCCAGGTACAAGAGAACCGATACGATGCAGAAGGATTGCGTTATGAAGTAAGAGAAAATGCAAACCGGATTTGGTTTGTGTACCACCAGGGAGAGTTGCTGTATGAGAAAGGGGGAGAGGAGAGCAGTTACCACCTGGGAGGCGGAATCAAGGCAGTTTGGCGGTCAGAAAAAAATCATTATTATCATCAGGATGAACAGCTAAGTACGGCTTTTATTACGAATGAGAAGCGGCAGATCCAGAACTATTATCAGTATGATGCCTTTGGAAACGGGATATCTCGAGAGGAAGGGATTTCCAATAGAATAGCAGTATGATGGAGTAACGGGGCAGTATTATCTTCGGTCAAGGTATTATAATCCGATACTGGGAAGATTTTTGCAGGAGGATGAATACCAGAGAGATGGGTTGAACCTGCATGCTTACTGTAGGAATAATCCGGTGAGGTATTATGATCCGAGTGGGTATAGCAAGACACCCGAAGTATATAATACGGGGTGTCCGGGGGCGACGACAAATGGTGATGTTGGCAAGAAAAAGGAGAAATTGAAAATGATGATACAAATGAAATGTTTAGAAGAAAAGGAAAATCTAAAATTCCCGAACCAATGCCTAAACGACAGTTACAAAAAATAGTAAAAGGATTCAAAAGGCAAGGTGGAATTATTCAGATGGATGATGCGACAGATGCATATTTGGAATCTAAAATGGCTGAGGCAATTACATTAAATAAAGATACAATATTACTACGTCAGAACCCTACCAGAGCTAGAGCGTGTCTGAAAATTGCTTTCCGTCAGATCAACATTAGAAACATTGGCGTTAATATTGAAAAGTAAAAAAATAAGACTCAATCCTTTAACAGCAATGGATGATCTTCAAGAAGCAGAAACGGATGATGAAATAGAGTATGGAAAATATGTATTTATCTCATCTTGGATGGATCAGCCATTAGAAAGTATAGCAATGTGGAAATTATATTCCAATATGAATAGTGATGTAAGAATAGGATTGCAAAGGTATCCATTTATAAAGTATACGATTACAAAACAGGATATGAAGAAAGTATTTCCTAATGCTGAAGTGAATGGAACGCAGATAGATTTGATTGTACCAATCGAAGAATGTTTTAATGACAATTATTTTATTATAAATTGTGCATATGAACAATCTTTAGAAAAGGTTGAATACACAGATGATCCAAAGTGTTTGTCGCCAAAAATGTTTGCGATAGGAAATGAAAAAATTGAGCTGGCATCGGCCAAATTGGGAAAATATAAAAATACATATTGGGAATTTCAAAACGAAGAAAGATATATTTTAAGATTTCTGCCAGTGGATGTAAAACAGATGCTTGGCCCGGCTGTAAATGCAGCAGATATCGTTTACAAGTCTTTTATCAATACAAAAGATTTTCTGCCATATTATGATTTAAAAATTAGCGATGAAGCGTATTGTTCGATGGAAATAACTCTTTCACCACAATTTTCTGGTGGGAACAGGGTTATTTTGGAAAGTTTATGTGAGAAATATAATCCTAATATGAGGATTTCGGAAAGTGCGTTGAGAAACCGGGTGAGGCTATAATCTGATTAAGAAAGTAGGATACTAATACCATGGATAGAAACGTAAATATCATTGTCGGTCTGAAGGGTGAGAAGATTGTCCTTATTAACGACATCCGTTTTAAAGGTAAAAAGCGAGAAGACTGGAAAGAGGTAGAGGACTATCTCAAAGAATATGTCGGGGAGTTTTACGAGATTGCGGAAACGTCCGAGAAGATATTTATTTCTAGCAGTTTCCCGGATGAGTATGCCGGTTCAGAGAGCAGACTTGCCTTGAAAGGGGCTGTTGCGAAGGCCAAAGCAAATGCGGCGCAGGGGATACCGGAGTTGATTCAAATTGCCACGAATGGGGAATACTCGGAAAATACGAAAAAGAAGCATGAAAAGGACGCTAAATATGGGTGGTATCGGTATGACGTAAGGTTTGCTTTGCCGGTATATGATGATAAGAGCGGCGAAGTCTGCCGGTACAACATCTATTTTGCCCGGATGCTGGTGCGCCATGATGCGGATGGCAAAAAGTATCTTTATGACCTGCTGGCAATAAAAAAAAGAAACGAGCAGCCCGCTTGAGTAAATACTGTACGGTGAAAACCCATCTCTTTTATAAGTGATTGTATCGGAAGAATGGGGTTTTGTCAATAGTAAAATATGAAGAAACGATAAAATTATTAGCACTCAACAATTGATACTGCTAACAAAACGTGATACAGTTTTTATGAGTACAAAATGAAAGTGGGGTAACGAGATGGGATATTACGTTAGCTGCTGGCCATGGTGGTCAGGGTGATGTCCCATGCTGAATGATGCAGCTGGTTTTAAAAATATCTATATCGTCACCGGATATACCGATCTCAGAACGGAAGGATCTGGAACCCGAAGAACGTCTGGAATATCGCCGGCTGACGGTTTGTCCGCTAGTAGATGCTTATTTTGCGTGGGTAAAAGAAAGCCAGGAGAAGGTTCCGGCAAAAGGGAAGATTGCTGGCGGATTCCGCTATTCTATCGACCAGGAGAGATATCTGAGAGTATTTCTGGAAGATGGTGAGGTTCCAATGGATAACAACGCCGCAGAGCAGGCGATCCGGGGATTCTGTATCGGCAAAAAGAACTGGGTGATGATCGACACAGTTGCAGGAGCCGATGCCAGTGCCATCCTCTATAGTCTAGCAGAGACCGCAAAAGCAAACAACCTAAAACCTTATGATTATTTTGAGCATCTGCTGACAGAGATTCCAAAACATATAGATGAGTGTGATACCAGCTTCTGCGAGGACCTGCTTCCATGGTCAGAAAAGCTGCCCGCAAACTGCAGGAAGTAATTTTTAAAATATGCCGCTCTTTGGAGCGGCTAATATTTTAAGAGTACCCACTATGGAGCGATTACTTATTATTAGTTTGAATGAAAAAGTAGTATGGATGTTCCACCACTCCGGTTTTGTTGGTCTATTTGATTATTCTAAACAGCTTGGAATATAAAAATTACTGTTTTTTCTTTTTAACCAATATTGAGAATGGAAGGGTGATTATCCTAGTGCCTTGTAAAGTCTAAAACTGTACCAAAACTTTTCCATGTGGGGCTAAGC
>CAJUGD010000056.1 GCA_910586205.1 uncultured Lachnospiraceae bacterium
GTAGCTGCGAAAGAAGTCATGGAAGCGCCGATGGCAAGCAGGGCTGCTGCAGATGCTACTGCAACTACTTTTGTCTGCTTTCTCATAATGAATGCACTCTCCTTTTCCTTTTTGAAATTCCTTTTTTGCTTATTTTTGCATTACGATGGTATTATACTTCCTATAAGGGGAATTATCAATAGTTAATTTACATTTTTTTCTTTTTTAGAATTTATGTAAGCTATCAACTTTTCCTTGAAAGTTACCATCTCTCCATCACACTGACAGTATAATACACTTTTTTGATAAATGCTATAACAAAACCCTAAGCGTTTTCTTACGAAAATATTACAAGATGCGAATTTTTTGCGAAAATTGTATTAATATTGATACAATATTCCCCTGGGCTGGGATTTTTCCAAGATCTGTGATATAATGTTCATTGAGTTTTGGATTGCAAAAAATTTGAACAACTTTTTTTAAAAACCAAGAATTTGAATAGATTATAGGAGACTTGCCATATGGACCGAACCGGATTGGTTTGCCGCTATATCAGTGAACATCCTTACTGTACACAGCGGGAATTAGCACAGAAATTGGAGCTTTCTTTGGGAACGATAAACACATTATTAAAGGAATGCTGTAAGAATCGATTGTTGGCACAGGAGAAAAGTATTGCTGGCACTTATGAGTTGACAGGAAAGGGAACTTCATATTTAGAACAATTTCAGGTGGACGGAGCTTTGATTATTGCTGCTGGATTTGGATCACGTTTTGTTCCTCTTACATTTGAAACGCCAAAAGGACTTTTGGAGGTTTTTGGTGAACGCATGATCGAACGGCAGATTCGTCAGCTTCATCAAGTGGGAATTAAAGACATTACAATTGTAGTAGGATACCTAAAAGAAAAATTTGAGTATCTGATTGACCGATACGGAGTGAAGCTGCTTTATAATCCGGAATATTCCTGCAAAAATACGCTGGCTACACTTTACAAAGCAAGAGAGATTCTGCGAGGACGTAATATGTATGTATTGTCCTCTGATAACTGGTTAAGAGAAAATATGTTTCATACTTGGGAATGCGGAGCTTGGTATTCTTCCATATATATGGAAGGAAACACTTCTGAGTGGGAACTTATATTTAATAAGAAGAAACGCATTACAGGGATTACTATCGGAGGTAATA
The DNA here is from genome assembly GCA_910586205.1 of uncultured Lachnospiraceae bacterium. GTDB lineage: Bacteria > Bacillota > Clostridia > Lachnospirales > Lachnospiraceae > Brotaphodocola. The sequence continues at coordinate 1,168 of CAJUGD010000056.1, forward strand.
ACTGCTGGGTCATGTACGGACCTGTATACTTTTCCAGGGATTTTTCCGATCAATTTATTCCTTTATTAGAAAATGCTTATATGGCGCCAGGAACGGAGCAGATGTATTGGGAACATGTTTTGATGAATCAGATTGAAAATTTGGAAATTTATATTAATAAGCAGCCTGAGGATCAAGTTTATGAATTTGAAAATCTGGAGGAATTGAGGATGTTTGATCCTAAATACCAAAATCAATCCAACAACCGGGCTATGGAGCTGGTGGCAGATGTATTTCAGGTTCAGGAATCAGAAATACAGGGTATTCAGTGCCTCAAATCGGGAATGACCAACAAATCCTTTTTATTTCAGCTCAAAGATCAGCATTATATCTGCAGGATTCCAGGACCTGGAACAGAGCTTTTGATCAATCGGGTACAGGAAAGTGAAGTTTACAAGACTATCCAGCCTTTAGACATTTCAGAAAAGATTATTTATATGAATGGACATAATGGATATAAGATTGTAGAATATTATGAGGGTGCAAGAACGGCCCGTGCTGACAGCAGGGAGGATATGATCGCATGTATGAAAGTATTGCGTCGTTTGCATGAATCTGGACTTGCAGTAGATCATGACTTTGATATTCGGGAAAGAATCCTTTTTTACGAACGGTTATGTATGTCTCATGGCGGTACACTCTTTGAGGATTATGATAAAATTCAGAATCAGATGGTGGAATTGATGGATAATCTTGACCATTTGGACCGTCCAAAAACATTGGCTCATATTGACAGTAATGTAGATAATTTTTTGATTTTGCCAGATGGACAGATTCGTCTGATCGACTGGGAATATTCCGGTATGTGTGATCCATTGGCTGATCTTGGGATGTGTGCAATTTATTCTTATTATAATGAAGAAGAAGTGGAACAGTTAATGGACATTTATTTTGAACGGCCAGCAGAGCCAGAGGAGCGTTTGGCTGTATATAGTTATATTGCTTTGGGAGGCTTTTTGTGGACTCTTTGGGCAGTTTATAAAAGCTCTTTAGGAGAAGAATTTGGGGATTATACTTTGGTTATGTACCGGTATGCCAAACGTTATTATGAAAAGATTAAAAAAATGTAATAAAAATGTTACCACTTCCTGTATTGCTTATGCTATAATAAATTTTATGCAAATTATGATTCTTTAGGGCGACTGCTCTATATATAAGGAGGTATTTTAAAATGAGAAGTAGAAAGCATTTAACTGCACTGGTGTTTGCCGGTGCATTAGGAGCTTCAGTTGCTGGCTCTGGAATGACTGCATTAGCAGCTACTGGATGGGTGCCCAATGGAAATAGTTATGTTTACTATGATTCAGACGGTTCTTTACATAAGGGATGGATTAATACATCAAACGGATATTATTATATGGACTTATCCTCTGGTATTATGAGTGTTGGCTGGAAAAAGATAAATGATAAGTGGTACTATTTTAATACAGACGGTCTGATGGCTACCGGATGGGTAAAGGACAATGACAAATATTATTACACTCTCAGCGATGGAACCATGGTGACAAACCAGTGGCTGAACATTGGAAGTGACTACTATTATATGCGCAGCGACGGTTCTATGATGCTTGGGTGGCGCAATATGGATAATGCCTGGTATTATTTCAACCCGGCAGATGGAAAATGCGTATTAAATTCTGCTTATGAAATTAATGGCAGCTATTATCTGTTTGGTTCTGATGGAAAGATGCTGACAGGTTGGCAGCAATATAATGGAGATTACTATTATTTTAACTTAAATGACAATGCTGCCGCTGGGATGCCTCTTGGAAAGATGCTGACAGGCTGGCTCAGCGACGGCACCAACAAATATTATATGGATCCTTCTAATGGCATTATGTCCACAGCATGGAAACAGATTGATGGATTTTATCATTATTTTAATAACTCTGGTCATATGCAGACTGGATGGATTCAGGTAAGTGGCGTTTATTATTATCTGGATCCGTCAGATGGCCGCATGGTAGCGGGAACCAGCCGTACCATTGATGGAGTTACCTATCAGTTTGCTGCTAATGGCGCATGTAATACTAATGTAAATACGAACAATGTGTATAATTCTTCTTCAAGCAACAACAATACATCCTCCACACCGGTTGTAGGCGGCGGCAGTTATTCCAACTATGGACCTGGCGTATCATCTAGTGGTAACTCCTCTGCTACTCCCGGAGGTGGAAGTACAACACCTAGCGGCAGTGGAACAACACCTGGCGGCTCTGCCCCTCAGAGAAATTCCGGAGAAGATCTGGAAGCAGGTTTGACAGGCGGACCAAAGCCGTAACATTTGATTAATTCAAATATTTTATGAGAGACTTTAACCACTTAGTAATAGAGGTTAAAGCCTTTCGTTTTTTAAAAAGAAATTTTAACAGACGAAGAAAATATATAACACTTCTGAGAAAGGAACAGCGATATGAAAAATTGGAAAATATTTTTTAAAAGAACAGCAGCAATGGGACTGGTTGTTAGCTTTACAGCAGCTTCATCATGTTGGCCACAAAATGTGTTCGCAGCATCCAGCCACAGCAAAATCAGTGACGGAGTATATCAGCTGCGGGATGGGACAGCAATTTCTAATATTTTTGCCAGAGGAATTGATGTATCTCACTGGCAGGGAACGATTGATTGGGAACAGGTTGCCAACAATGACGTGTCTTTTGTTATGTTAGGAACCCGATATAACGGTGAGGTGGATCCTCGCTTTCATGTGAATGCTACAGAAGCGGTTAACCATGGAGTAGAGATAGGTATTTACATATATTCTTATGCCGTCAATCCAGCTATGGCTGAAGCAGAGGCTGATTTTGTATTAAACCTGATTAAAGATTATCCGGTTTCTTATCCTGTAGCATTTGATGTGGAGGCTTCTGTGCAAAGTACTCTTTCTCCTCAGGAGCTGGCAGATATTGTGAACGCATTTTGCGGCAAGATTGAAAGAGCCGGATATCATGCAATCTTATATGCCAACGATTATTGGCTGGCCAATAAAATCGATATGTCTCAAGTAGCATATAATGTATGGGTAGCACGATATGAAACGAAACATGCTTTTGAAAATCCGGTAATGTGGCAGGCTACAAATACCGGAACAATCGATGGAATTTCCGGTAATGTGGATATAGATTTTCAGTTTCGCGATTTCTCGGATGTAATTAAACCAAACTTATGGCGAACCATAGGAGGAAATACCTATTATTTTCAAAACCACAAAATGCAAAAAGATAGCTGGATCCATGATGGCTCAGGCTGGTTTTTTATGGATGAAAATGGACTGGCTAAAAATGGCTGGTTTACACAGAATGAAAATACCTATTATCTGGAAGCGGATTCTGGGAGAATGGTATCTGGATGGAAATCTTTTGATGAGGGCTGGCGCTATTTTAATGAAAGCGGAGCTATGCAGAGCGGATGGGTTCAGGATGAAGGCATCTGGTATTATTTGAATCAGGATGCTTTAATGCAGACTGGATGGCTAAAGGATGGAAATGTCTGGTATTATCTGAAAGAATCTGGAGCCATGACAGAAGGATGGCGGCAGATTGATGGTATATGGTATTATTTTAATGGAAGCGGTGTTATGTTGACTGGACAGCAGCAGATTGGAGATACCTGGTATTATTTTGACGGAAGTGGCGCTATGATGACCGGGCTGCACCAAATCGGGGATAACAGATATTATTTTGATGAAAACGGCTCTATGGCTACAGGACTGCGGCAGATTAACAATACTTGGTATTTCTTTGATGTCAGTGATGGAACTATGACAGTCGGGTGGAAGCAAATTGACGGAGTATGGTATTATTTTGGCGATGATGGAGCAATGAAAACAGGATGGATTGGTGATGCATCAGCTTGGTATTATCTGAATCCAGAAAACGGGCAAATGTACACAAATACACAGATTACTGTGGATGGAATTACTTATAATGTAGATTCTAGTGGAGTTTGTCAAGCAGTTGTTTTGGAAAATATCAATCAGCAGCCGGACGCAGGAACTAATGAAGGCAGTGTGACAGAAAATAATTCAGGTATGGATACTGGAATAACCAGTGATGGAACTGTGGAAAATATAGTTCCATTTGGCAGTTGAATTTATTGCCAGAGTGCTTGAATATGAGGACTCTCCTTTTCGATGATAATTCCCCTTATAGGAAGTATAATACCATCGTAATGCAAAAGTAAGCAAAAAAGGAATTTCAAAAAGGAAAAGGAGAGTGCATTCATTATGAGAAAGCAGACAAAAGTAGTTGCAGTAGCATCTGCAGCAGCCCTGCTTGCCATCGGCGCTTCCATGACTTCTTTCGCAGCTACTGGCTGGGTTGAGGAGGATGGAACCTGGTATTTCTATGATAACGATGGCAACAGAGTGGAAGATGCCTGGAAAAAGTCCGGTGAGAACTGGTACTGGCTGGATGGCGAAGAAGGCGGTGCCATGGCTATGGAGAAGATCGTTGAGGATGATGATGATATCTACTATGTAGATGCCAATGGTGTTATGGTTCGCAATACCTGGGTAAAGGTTGTGAACGAGGAGCAGGATGAAGATGAGGATCCGGCTGAGTACCATTACTACTATATGCAGTCCAATGGTAAAGCGTATAAGGCTTCTGACAACAACAACGCTATCCGTTTCAGAACCATTGATGGCAAGAGATATGCCTTTGATGATGATGGTAAAATGCTGTATGGCTGGGTAAGTGAAGACGGCGAAAGACTGTCAGACGATGATGGCTGGGAAAGTGCTACCTATTATCTGGGCAACTGGGATGAAGGCGATATGAAAATCGGCTGGCAGAAGATTTATGTCTATGACGGCGATGAAGATGATGATATGGAACATTGGTTCAATTTCAAGTCTAACGGTAAAAAGAGAGATTCCAAGACGACGGATAATCCAGAGGGTGATAATGCTGTTAAAGAAGAAAAGATCAATGGTAAAAAATATGGTTTCGATCATCGCGGCGTAATGGTATATGAGTGGACCGTAGCCACAAAAGCCGATGCTACTCGGGCATCTTCCAGCTCTTGGAAATATTTTGGCAGCGCTGAGGATGGCGCACGGGTAACAAAAGGTTGGTTTAAGGTAGTTGCTCCTTCTGAAGACAATGATAATGTATTTAAAACAAATTATGGCTCTGGTGACAATGATACCTTTGCTAAAGAAGATGCAGATGACGAAAATGAGAGATGGTATTATGCAGATGGAGACGGAAACCTGGAAGTTGGAAAGATCAAGAAGATTAAGGGGAAATATTACGGATTCCGTCCAGAAGGGGATAGTAAAGCAGCAGCTATGCTGTCTGGTCTGGTATTGCTGGAAGTAGATCCCTCAAACGGAGATATCCTTCATGTATTTGATGATGGTGTAGATTCTGACGAATTAAGTGACTTGCTTGATTGGAATAGGGGGAGACAGAGTGATTCTGATTCCGCTTACCCTGCAATTGTTCAAACGATTATAGATAATGTGGAATATCCGGGTTATTATGCCAATGTTTCTTTGTATTACTTTGGAGACGAGGAAACCGATGGTGCTATGAAAACTGGTGCCACTACAGTAACCATTGATGGCGAAAGTTATAATTTCCTTTTTAATAAGACTGGAGGAGCTGAAAGTAAAGGTAAAGGCTTAACTGGTTTGGATGATAATAAATACATTTATAAGTTTGGATGCCGTATTAAAGCGGGAAGCGATGATAAGTATCAAGTTGTTGAAGTCGTTCCTGGCCGTAATAACGCTACAGACATTCATGGTTCAATGGTTTGGGTAAATAAGCTTGATTCTGCTTGGCTCAAAACTCTAGCTGGAAAGAACTTTACTAACGATAAGAATGAATCAGTAACTATGCTACGAATTCCAAAAGCGCAAGCAGAAGATGAATCGAAATGGTATCTGGTTAATACTAGCGGTAATGTACAAAAATCCAAAGTTGCAGCAAAAGATGGAGATGACTGGTACTTCTATGTAAAAGACAGAGAAGTTCTGCTGTACACAAATAATAAAAACTTGGATGACAAAGATACTGAAAATAAAACTGAGAAATGGGAAGATTATATTATTAATCCAAACATTAACAACTAAGTTTATTGACGTAAATTAATCTGATTTTTAAACGAAAGAACAGGCTTCCTGTCAAGGTTGATTGGCAGGGGCTTGTTTTCAGATTTTATAATTTAAGGTAAAGTCAGGAGTAGGGTAAACGGGAGCTACCGTTTGCGGAGTAGGATCCTTTTCTTAACCATAACCTGCAAAGAATGCCATATGGATGTAGGAATATGTTGCGGAACTTCTAAGACATGGAACTCGAATCATTATGAGCATTCAGAATAAAGGGCAGTCTTCGATAGTTACTGGTACCCCTAATATTTTTCCTCCATTATAAAAAACTTTCATTTATAATTTTCGCAATATGATACAACATTATAATAATTTGTTCCACTTAGAAGCACACCTTGATCTAACATTAATTTCCACGCTAAATTTAAGTTTTTGTACATCTGTTGCAGATACACTATTTACTTTTCCATTTTCCATAATTTCTTCTGTTTGCTAAAAGGAAGTTACACCCCTTTACAAAACTACTTGATCATATATACTTGTTTTCATATTAATTCTGGCAAATTCCATGTTTGGCCTAATTCGTTCGGGAAGTTCTTTATCCTTGTAGCCTGATAATGCTGAACTTTTGTTGATCTGTCCGATATTTTTATTTAACTCACTAATATTATACATAGAAGAATGCTTGTAAAGCATCTCCTCCCATGTTAAAATAATCAAAAGAAATTAGAGAAATGGAAAGGACTACCAGAATGACTGATCTTGTAACAGAACTGCAAGACTTAAGGCATTTGGATTGGGCATTACGGAAAATGTCTCCTGGAACTCCAGGATGCTTTTTAAAAGCATATGAAGAAAGTGATGAAAGAAAAATATATTATAAATTATCTAATTATGATAGTTATCGGGGCGTTTATGGACATGAAAGTGTAAACGAATTGATTGTGAGCAGGCTTTTAGATGTATTGGATATTCCACATGTAAAATACCACTTAGTTCATGCCTGTTTGTCTATTGATGGCCAAGACATTAAAACATGGGTGAGCGCCTCTTTCAATTTTCGACAACAAGATGAAGAAAAAATTGCTTTTGATATTTTTTATGATATGGAAAAAGAATCAAAAGAATCTCCATATGAGTTTGCAGCTCGTTATGGATGGGAAACATATATATGCCAGATGATATGTGTTGATTACCTGATAGCGAACCGAGATCGCCATGGAGGTAATATAGAAGTGCTTCGAAATTTATTGACAGAACAAATACACTTAGCTCCATTATTTGACCAAGGATTGTCTTTACTTTTTTCCACTTATGGAGATGAAAAGCAGATTTTTGAATTTGATGTTATGAAAGATATTCAGGCTAACAACTTTATTGGCTCAAGATCTCTTGAGTATAATTTATCCCTTATACCATCAGAATATAATTTACAAATTCGATCATTAAAAGAAAGAGATTGTTGTTATATTATGAATGGGCTGGAAAATGTACTTGGTAATTTGCATAGAGAAAAAATTTGGGAAATGCTATGGAAAAGGTGGTGTTATTTTGAAACGATATGCAGTCAAAAACGACTATATTGCTCCAAATAAAGTTATATCTATTCTAAACTATGATATAAAAACAAAACAGTTTACTATTGATATTCCAGAGGAGGCTGCATTGAATGAACTCCCTTATATAATCTCTTCATTAAAAAAACGTGGATTCCAAAAGATAGGACCGGAATGGAGTATGATATGGGTAAGGAGCCGTATTGTTCCTAACACCAGACAAAATATAGGCCAAATTTTACGTGCAAACAAAATGAGACGTTATGATGAGTATGAGCTTTTATTAAAAAATCAGGGACGATGCTGTCAGGATGAATATTATCTGGAAGAAATAGAGTAAATGTCTATTTTTTACCAGTATATCGAAAGGCATATAGCCATATTAATAAATTTTTATTGAGCTATATTTTATACATCCACGTTTGAAAGCATTAAGTTTTGATTAAGAAAAACTATTAACCTTTTCCAAAAGAAGAACAATTCAAACCTGAAATGGTTATCAGTATCAGGGACTTCAAAGCTAGGCTGTCTTCAGAGTTCATATTCTGCTTTTTAGGGTATCCGAGAATCTGCCGATTTATTACAAAAGAATATAAAAGTGGAACTGTTGTTCCGGTAGATTTTTCTACTTTTGCACCAGCCCGAATTATTTGATTTTTTGTAAACGGTGGATAGGTTCTTTCCAGACTTCGTTGAAAAGATAATTTTTATCATGCAATAACATGGTATATTTGAATTTTCTTGATGAAATGTTTATCAAATCAACAAACATTGGAAAGAACCAGTAAATAGGTTACGATAAAAAGTTTAAGAAAACAGGCACCTGCTTAATTGAATCTAGCTGATGCCTGTTTTGGATAAAATCAGATTATTTTCTTGTGAATAGGTTTAATTATTCTTCATCCCCAACAAAATTTATGAGATCTTTCCAATCTTTAATGCCATTTTGATCATTTTTCAGATCTTTATTATTGGTGTACAGCTTAACTTCTCTATCCTGCACATAGAAATACCATTCATCTCCATCTTTTGCTGCAACTTTAGATTTCTGTACATTACCGCTGGTATTTACCAGGTAGAGTTTTGTACCTGCATTCCCAAGAGATGTGCCGTCATCAAAGAAGAAACTATTTAAAATTTGCAAACTATTTACAAAGTTTACTGTTTCATTCTTATTATTAGAATAATAGTATCTAACCGCATCTTTAAGTTTGGTTGAACTAATTTTATTTACCGAAACGTATGGAGCGTGAAGGTCTGTAGGTCCATCTACACTACCTGGAGTAACCGCAACAACCTGATACTTGTCATCGCTGCTTGCTTTAATACGGCACCCGAATTTATAAATGTATTTGTTATCATCTATACCAGTCAAACCTTTACCCTTACTTTCAGCGCCGCCAGTCTTATTGAACAAGAAGTTATAACTATCACCATCAAGGGTTACAGTAGTAGCTCCTGTCTTCATAGAACCGTCAGTTTCTTCATCTCCAAAGTAGTACAAGGAAACATCTTCCAGGTCCTCACAATGAGCTATAACCTTCCCAACAATTTCAGAATTTACATCCCAATCAATCAGATCATCCAACTCATCGGAATCTACACCATCATCAAATACCCATTTAATAGTTCCATCTGCGGGATTCACTTCCATCAGTACCAGACCAGACAGCATAGCTGCTGCTTTGTTTCCGCCAGCTTCGCCTTCTGGACGGAATCCGTAGTATTTGCCCTTAATCTTCTTAATCTTACCAACTTCCAGATTTCCGTCTCCGTCTGCATAGTACCATCTCTCGTTCTCATCATCTGCATCGCTGGTTGCAAAGGTATCCGTACCATAGTTGGTCTTGAATACATTATCATTATCCTCAGAAGGAGCAACTACCTTAAACCAGCCTTTGCTTACCCGTTTACCATCATCTACACTGTTGTAATATTTCCAAGAGCTAGAAGAAGATTTACTGGCCTCAGCATTTGTAGCTAAAGTCCACTGAGAAACCATTACACCGCGGCTATCGAAACCATATCTCTGACCGTTAATCTTTTCTTCCTTAACAGTGTCTGCGGCATCAGAGCTTCTCTTTTTACCATTGGATTTAAAGTTGAACCAATGCTCCATATCATCATCTTCATCGCCGTCATAGACGTAAACCTTCTGCCAACCGGTCTTCATAGCACCATCATCCCAGTTGCCCAGATAATAAGTAGCGTTCTCCCAGCCATCATCATCAGACTGTCTCTCGCCCTGCTCATTTACCCAGCCATAAAGCATTTTGCCATCCTCGTCAAAGGCGTATCTCTTACCATCAATAGTTCTGAAACGAATATTGCTGTTGTCAGAAGCCTTATAAGCTTTACCATTGGACTGCATATAGTAGTAATGGTACTCAGCCGGATCCTCATCCTCGTCCTGCTCCTCGTTCACAACCTTTACCCAGGTATTGCGAACCATCACACCATTGGCATCAACATAGTAGATATCATCATCGTCTTCAACGATCTTCTCGATAGCCATGGCGCCGCCTTCTTCGCCATCCAGCCAGTACCAGTTCTCACCGGACTTTTTCCAGGCATCTTCCACTCTGTTGCCATCGTTATCATAGAAATACCAGGTTCCATCCTCCTCAACCCAGCCGGTAGCTGCGAAAGAAGTCATGGAAGCGCCGATGGCAAGCAGGGCTGCTGCAGATGCTACTGCAACTACTTTTGTCTGCTTTCTCATAATGAATGCACTCTCCTTTTCCTTTTTGAAATTCCTTTTTTGCTTACTTTTGCATTACGATGGTATTATACTTCCTATAAGGGGAATTATTGGGAACATGAGGAGGGTAGCAGATAGCGATTTTTTACCCGAAAATTTTAAAACGATTGAGCCATTCAATTTTAAGTCAACGCGGATTTTTTTACAAAATTTACATTTTTTATAATAGTAACAGATTTAGTTGCCGCTTATTAAAAGCAAAGATCCTACCAAAATATTGGAAGGATCTCTCTTGAGTATAATAATATTCATTGAGCTATTGGTTATTTCATTTTCTATTTAAGGTCTTTTATTTGTTCTATAGATAAGCCTGTGCTTTTGAGGATTACATCTATAGGAAGATTTAAGTTCAGCATGTTTCTGGCTATGCTGAATGCCTTTTTGATTTCCCCTTTTGCCACCCCTCTTGCTTCCCCTCTTGCTTCTCCCCTTGCTTCCCCTCTCGCTTCTCCTCTTGCTTCTCCTCTCGCTTCTCCTCTTGCTTCTCCTCTCGCTTCCCCTCTCGCCTCCGCTTCAATCATTAATTGATTGTAAT
>CAJUGD010000057.1 GCA_910586205.1 uncultured Lachnospiraceae bacterium
ATTACTACTATATGCAGTCCAATGGTAAAGCTTATAAGGCTTCTGACAACAGCAACATCAGATTCCGTACTATTGATGGAAAGAGATATGCTTTTGACGATGACGGCAAAATGCTCTATGGCTGGGTAAATGAGCAGGGCGAGAGGCAGTCTGATGATGATGGCTGGGAGAGCGCTACTTATTATCTGGGTAACTGGGATGATGGTGCTATGAAGACCGGTTGGCAGAAGGTTTATGTCTATGACGGCGATGAAGATGACGACATGGAGCATTGGTTCCACTTTAAGTCCAATGGTAAAAAGAGAAGCTCTGATGCCGCAGACACTGTTAAGGAAGAAAAAATTAACGGTCAGAGATATGGCTTTGATAACCGCGGTGTAATGGTTTCCCAGTGGACCTTAGCTACGAACGCTGAGGCCAGCAAGTCTTCTTCCAGCTCTTGGAAATATTATAACAGTGTAGACGACGGTAAACGGGTAACCAAAGGCTGGTTTAGGGTAGTTGCTCCGTCTGAGGACAATGATAATGTGTTCAAAACCAGCTATGGTACGGATACCTTCGCAACCAGCGATGCAGATGATGAGAACGAGAGATGGTACTATGCAGACGGAGACGGAAACCTTTACGTTGGTCAGATCAAGAAGATTAAAGGCAAATACTATGGATTCCGTCCGGAGGGTGAAGCTGGTGGAAACAAAGCAGCAGCCATGCTGTCCGGTCTGGTACTGATGGAAGTGGATCCCGCAGATGGAACTATTAAATGGGTGTTTGATGACGGTGTGGATTCCGATGAGTTAGATGATCTGATTGATTGGGATGTGAATTCTGAAATTGTTCGGAAGGTTACAGACCATTGTGATGAGCTGGAAGATGTTTCCTTGTACTACTTTGGAGATGAAGAAACCGATGGAGCTATGAAGACTGGTACAACTACCGTTACCCTTGATGGTGAGAGCTATAACTTCCTGTTCAACAAGACCGGCGGCGCTGAAGGTAAGGGTAAAGGTCTGACTGGTGTAGATGACAACAAGTACATTTATAAGTTTGGATGCCGTATTAAGGCAGGAAGCGATGATAAATATCAGGTTGTTGCAGTTACTCCAAATACAGGTAACGCCACCGATATTCATGCAAGAGGTGTTTGGGTAGAGAAGATTGACTCTGCAGAACTCAAATTATACGCTGCAGGGACGTTTACTAATGATAAAGACGAAACGGTAAATTATTTAGATATTTCAGCGCTGCAGCACAATGCACAGTATGGGACAAAACTTTATCTGGTAAATACAAGTGGTAATGTACAGAAATCCAAGGTTGCAGCCAAGGATGGAGATGACTGGTACTTCTATGTGAAGAACAGAGCTGTTAAGTTGTACACCAACAACAAGAATTTGGATGACAGATCAACAACAGCAACTGAAAAGTGGGAGACCTATGTAGATTATTTAAATGATGCTAACTAAATTTATCTGTAAAGATAACATTTTGATGCTTCATTAATAATTAAAAAAGTAAACGGGCTTCTGACCAAGATTGATTGGCCAGAAGCCTGTTTTTCGATTTCCATTATCTTAAGAGCAAGATTATTATTACATTTTTCTTCCGCCACTTAATAAAATGTTATGGAAACTTCATGATTTAAGTAGTTGATGGACAGGAAAAAATATGATATGCTTCCAATACGGCAACGAATAATATTAGATTTGGAGGTAATGGATAAAGATGAGAAAGAAAGTATTGTTAACATCCTTTCTTGCAGTATCGCTGATGGCTTCTCTTAGCTTGACTTCTTTTGCAGGTTGGGAACAGGACAATTATGGATGGTATTATGTGAATAATAATGGAGTCCGACTGGGCGGCGGATGGTTTACAGATCCAGATACAAAGCTGGTATATTACATGGATCCGGGCGGATATATGATGAGCGATACCATGGTAGAGGGCTATAAGCTTGCTGAAGATGGACACAGATTGGATAAGACACCAGAACAGCTTGAGGCAGAGGCGAAAAAGGCGCAGGAAAAGGCGTCAAAGCCCACACCCAATAAAGTGCGGCTGCAGATTGAGAGCGCAGGGAAAGAAGCAGTATCCAGAGGATATTCTGTTTGGACTTTAAGGACGCATTATCAGTCGGAGATGCAGGCTTTCATGGACAAAATTTTCAAGTCTATGGCAGATGAGATTTATAAGGATAGGAAGGAACGGCGGGATCAGGCTTATAAAGAGGCTAAGGAGGCAGCGCAGGCGGCGTCTTTAGCAAATGAGGATGGCAGCAGTGTTGGAGAGATGTCCGTTGATTTGTCCAAACTGTATCCTACAAGCACGCTTGCTACTAAGGATAATGAAGCAGTTCACTATAGCATTTATCGATTAGAGGATAAGCAGGATATTATTGCTGCCAGTTATTCAAAGATTTCTAAAAAGGATACTTTAAGATACCTTCCCTATGCATTTGAATTATCCTATAATCGGGGTATCACTTCTTCAGAATCAGATTTGGCAGCATTTGATCAGGGATATAAGAAATTGCTGATTGCTTCGCTGGGCCAGGAACAGGGAAATGCGGTTTATGAGCAGGTGATGGCAGGGACTTTAGCCGATGGCGCTACTGGCAATACGGATTCCGGAAATACGTTTGAAGTTATAAATAAAGATGGTATTGTAAAGATCCGTGTAACCTGCAGTGAACAGACTGCAGAGTCAGAATCTGAGAATACAGAAGCAGAGAACACAGAGACAGAAGAAAATTCTTCTGAGCAGACAGCAGCCGCATCAGAGGAGAAACCGGCGACTTCACCGGTGATTACACCTGGTCAGAGTCAGGAATCTGCTGAGGAACAAGAGAATACAGAAGATCAGCAGTCAGCAGAGAATCAGGAAAGTACAACAGAGCAGCAGCCAGAGGAGAACCAGGAGAATACAGAGGGGTAGTTGTTAGAGAAAATGCAGGAAAAGCTAAGGTTATGATAACCATCCTTTTCCTGCATTTTTCAAATACATATTGGTTTTTTGATTTATAGGCATGTCCTAAAACTGAATATCAAATGTCATATATTCATCTTTGGGGATTTCAGTCTCGTACAGAGGGGTGCCCTTTGCATAAGAGGATTCGTCGTAAACTTTCAGGCGGATCACATTATCTTGGTAGAGCCCTCCAAAAGTATCGTCGTCAGATTCTCCATAAGAGAAATCCTGAACAGCTACCTGGTCATTTATGCCTTTAATCGCCTGATCGGCAAACCATGCAGTATCTTCAGGCGAGGTTCCGTCTTTGACAACTACATCAATATTGATGTATTCTTCATCCAGATGAAGTTCAAAGTCAATGGCAGAGGCCATGGGGTAATCAGCTGGATCTAAATAAATGTCATCTACATCATTGTGAAGCTGCTCCGGATCAATTTCAATATCAGAGTATAAATTAAAATCAGGTCCCATGGTTTCATCCGATTGGATAATGTTGCTTTTGGTGCAGCCGCATAAGAGCATAATGCAGCTTGTAATCAATATAATTGTTTTCAATTTCATAAAAATTGCCTCCTGAATGTTTGTCAAAGTATTTGAAACACAGAGTATTATATACGATAATTTATTTTTTGAACAGACCTATTTCAAAAATGTCATAAATACGTAAGATAGGATGTAACAATTTAGAATATCCATAGAATAATTTTAATAAAAAACAAAAGCAATTTTAAGACACGCTCTAGCGAACTGCTTTCAGTATATCCGGTCAGCACTTAAAGTTGCGAAATAATAGGAAAGATGTTATACTGGGTGGAAAGAAAAATAGATGGAGGAAGCTGTAAAATGGCAGAAGCCGGAAAAAATATGCTGGCTCAGGAAGATGAGCGTTTTATGTCAACAAATTCAGCGATTATAAATGAAATTGTTAGTCTCTGTGTTTTAATGTTGATGGTAATATTTCCATTAATATATGATGACGCATATACCAATATTATGGATGTGAAGTATGTCAGTTACTATTTACCAGTAATCATGATGCTGGGATATTCACTGATTGCAGTTGTTGTTATGGCTGTTATGGATATGATAAAATATCAAGGAAGGCACACTAAAAAGGTGCTGTCTGGCCTGCTTCCGAAAAACTGGAAGAAAACTTTTTTGGTGTCAGATGCTGCGGTTTTGGTGTTTTGTGTGTCTTTCTGGATTTCGACCTTTCATTCGGAATACTTTTTTGAATCTTTTTGGGGAAATGAGGGGCGGTACAGCGGGATGTTTCTGATGACCCTGTATGTGGCGGCATATTTGATGATCAGCCGTTTTTGGGAGCTTAGGGAATGGTATCTGGAAGTGTTCCTGGTCACAGGAGTTATAATGTGCATAATTGGCATTACGGATTATTTCCGCATGGATATTCTGAACTTTCGGGGACCTTATACAGATCCGCTGGAATCAGATATTTTTACATCCACAGTTGGTAATATTAATTCTTTTACGGCTTATGTGGGAATGGTTATGGGATTTTCCGGGGCTATGTTTATTACAGAGGACAAAGTCTGGCGGATGGTCTGGCACTATATTTGTGTGGTGATTTCCTTTTTTGCCATAATCATGGGATGCAGTGATAATGCCTATCTCTCCATGGGAGCGTTGTTTGGCCTGATACCTTTTGTCACATTTAAGGATAGGGAATGTGTGAAAAGATATTTAATTATGCTGGCTTCATTTTTTACTGTGCTTTTCTGTATTGACAGGATTAACCAGATCTATGGAGATGCGGTGATTGGCCTGGACAGCTTGTTCAATGTGATTGCCGGTCTGGGGGTTTTGCCGTTTGTGGTGCTCTTTTTGTGGGCGCTGGCTTTTGGGTTCTGGAAGTATGATCAGACATGCTCTCGTAAGGGACGTCATACCGGCAACGTATTTTTGTATATTTGGGGAGTGATTGCTGCATTGGTGCTACTGGCGGTGGGAGCTGTATTGTGGGATGCTAATCTTGGCGGCCATCAAGAACGGTACGAGGCAGCGAAGAATTATCTTGTCTTTTCGCGCCATTGGGGAACCAACAGAGGATATATATGGGGGGCATCTCTTAAACTTTTTAGTGAATTTTCATGGATGGGCAAATTGTTTGGGTATGGACCGGATACCTTTGGCATTTTAACTATGACAGAGATTCCGTATGAGATGACTCATGTGACCGGGCAGTTCTATGACAGTGCTCATAACGAATATATTCAGTACCTTGTGACAATTGGGCTCGTAGGCTTGTGCTCTTATCTGGTGTTTTTGGGGTCTGTGTTTTGGTATATGTGGAGAAACTGGAAGGAGAATCCTTACCTTATAGGCCTGTTTGCGGCTGTGCTCTGTTATGCATTTCAGGCGGCAATCAATATTAATCTGCCCATTGTTGCCCCTATGATGTGGCTGCTTTTGAGTATTGGAATGGGGGTATGCAGAAAAAACAGAAGCAGAAGCCTGACTGCGAAAGATGATGAAAAACAAAAGCTGACATTTCAGTAAATAGTACAGAAGATACGGGGGATACAGGGAAAGAAGCACAGAAGCTGCGAGGGAAATACAGGGAAAGAAAAAAGTCAGAATTGTTAAGGGAAAAAGCGTTGACAAACCATAATGCAAAAAATATAATTAAACCAGGAGAGGAGAATATTGGTATGAGACAGAAATATTTGACACAAGTGATGCTGGTACTTGCTTTGTCTGTCCTTTCTTCTATGGCAGTATACGCGGCAGAATGGGGAAAGATGACGAACAAGTGGTATTATTATCTGGATGACGGCTCTGTGGCCAAGAATCAGTGGATTTATACAGAGGGAGGTCCTTATTGGGTAAATGACGACGGCACTATGGCTGCCAGCCAGTGGGTAAATGATGGTGGTGTCTGGTATTATGTGGATCCCAATGGGAGAAGGCTGACAAACCAATTCTTAACCTTAAGTAAGGACCTTTACTGGTTGGATGAGAACGGAGTCATGGCAAAAGATGAGTGGGTTCAGGTAGAAGGCAAGTGGTATTATTTTGAGGAAAGCGGTCATGCAGTAAAACGTAATTGGAAATTAATTGGGGAAGATTATTACTATTTCCTGCCAAGCGGCGTTATGGCGACAGATGCGCTGGCTCCGGGAGGCTATCGGGTAGGAGCTGACGGCCGGCGGATTGATTAGTTAATAAGATTTTGTTATCAAGGGACAGCAGAAGGCTGAAAGCGGATGCTGAAAGAAGAATAATAAATAGGCTAACACTTTTTATTATATGAAATATTGTTAACGGACAATGGCTCAAAATGGTGAATCATGTCCGGTAAGGTGAAAGGAGGTGAAAAGATGAAAAACAGAGGGAAAATTTTTGCGGCAGGAATTTTAACTGCGGTAATGATGGCGTCCAGCGCTATGGTAAGCTTTGCAGAGTCAGGATGGGTAGCAAGAGGTAACTCTTGGTATTATTACAGTCCTCAGGACGGCACTATGGCGGCCAATCGTTGGGTTGTTACCAATGGCGGACAGTATTGGCTTAATGAGGATGGAACCATGGCCACCAACCGGTGGATCAATACCAATGATTTGTACTATTATGTAGGACCAGATGGCGCAGCCGTTACAGGATGGTATCAGATTAATGGCGTTTGGTATTATTTTTACCAGGCAAACAGCAGCAATGCATTTGCAATGGCATCAAACACTCAGATCGATGGATATCGGGTCAACAAAGACGGAGCGTGGGTACAATAAAGATGCAGCTTCACAGAATCGCTTTTACAGGATTTTGTGGGGCTGTCTCTTTATTTCCGCGGGCAATAAGCCAAATGCCGTGCTTGCATGGGTGTTTAGTGAAAGCTGTGAAAATAAATACCCGGGAGTTTTATGCAGGGGATTAGTATTGTAACCATATATTTTACAGATGCAAAAAGGGAGAGCAGAATGATCAGGAATATTGTGTTTGATATGGGAAAAGTGCTTGTGGGATATGATGCCATGCGGGTGTGTGAGCATTTTATTGAAGATGCCCATGACAGGAAGCGTGTGCACACAGCCGTATTTGTGTCCCCGGAATGGCTGATGATGGATATGGGACTTTTGACAGACGAGAGAGCGCTGACATCCATCTGTGCCCGGCTGCCCCAAAGGCTTCATGAGGCAGCGTCACTATGTTTGGAACAGTGGCATGAATACTGTATGTGGACTTACTCAGAAATGGGGCCGGTTATAAGAGCGCTGAAAGAGCAGGGGTTTGGGATCTATCTGTGTTCCAATGCGGCGATTCGTCTGTTGGATTGCTATCAGAAGGTAATTCCGGCATGGGATTGTTTTGATGGTTTGCTGTTTTCGGCTGAGGTCAAATGTATGAAGCCGCAAAAGGAAATCTATTATCATTTGTTTGAGCGGTTTGGGTTAAATCCAAAGGAATGCTATTTTATTGATGATGTGCCGGAGAATATTGAAGGGGCCCGTGCATGTGGAATGGATGGATATTGTTTTAAGGATGGGAATTTTGAGAAGCTGAAGAAAGTGCTAAACGGATTGACAGGAGAAAGGGCGCTATGATAAAGGAAAAAGACATGTTTGAAGAAATCAACCAGGAGCTGATGGCATTTCTGGATGGGAGTCCTACCAGCTTTCATGCTGTGGAGAATATGAAAAGGATGCTGGACAAAGCAGGTTTTCACAGGCTTTTGGAGGGAAAGCGCTGGGAGCTTGAAAGGGGAGCTGGATATTATGTGACAAGAAATGATTCCTCCTTGATTGCCTTTCGGATTCCGGATAAGGATTATGTGGGATTTCAGATTATGGCTGGTCACAGTGACTCTCCGGCGCTGAAGCTTAAAGCCAACGCAGAGCTTGTGGTGGAAAAGAAATATGTCAGGCTTAATGTGGAGAAATATGGCGGTATGCTTTGTGCGCCATGGCTGGATCGTCCGCTTTCCATAGCCGGACGGGTGGCAGTGCGTACCTTGGATGGAGTGGCTTCCAGACTGGTCAATGTGGATCGGGATCTGCTGATTATACCCAACCTGGCTATTCATATGAATCGGAAGGCGAATGAAGGATATGAGTTTAATGCACAGAGGGATTTATTGCCGTTATTCGGCGGAGGAGAGGCAAAGGATGGATTTTTGAAGCTGGTTGCAGAGGAAGCGGGGGTGAAGGCAGAGGAAATACTGGATGTAGATCTGTTTTTATACAATCGGATGAAAAGCACTGTATTAGGCATGAATCGGGAGTTCATTGCAGCTCCGCGGCTGGATGATCTTCAATGTGTATTTGCGTCTTTGAAAGGCTTTTTGGCAGCAGAACCGGGACACAGCGTACCGGTGCATTGTGTGTTGGATAATGAGGAGGTGGGAAGCAGTACCAAGCAGGGAGCAGATTCCACATTTCTGAGGGATGTGCTGCAGAGGATAAATTCTGCCATGGGGCGTAATTCGGAGGAATATCTGACTGCTTTGGCCTCTAGCTTTATGGTGTCAGCGGATAATGCTCACAGTGTTCATCCGAACCAGCCAGATAAGGCAGATCCAGGAAACCGCCCGTTTATGAATGAGGGAATTGTGATTAAGTACAGTGCCAATCAGAAATATACTACTGATGCGATCTCGGGGGCAGTGTTTAAGGCAATCTGTGAAAGAGCAGAGGTTCCGTATCAGGTGTTTTTTAACCGTTCAGACATGGTGGGGGGATCTACACTAGGCAATATATCAAACTCTCAAGTTGCGGTGAATACGGTGGATATCGGTTTGCCTCAGTTAGCTATGCATTCTTGTTATGAGACGGCTGGGGCAAAGGACACCTGGTATCTGGCTGAAGCTGCCAGGGTGCTGTATTCTTCATCCGTGTGTGGGGACGGAGATGGAGCGTATCATATGCTCTGGTAAATCGGACAAAGTCAGCGGCTGGTCAAATGTCAGTAATTATGGAAGCTCCAGTAGTTAGCGAAATATTCGCAGCAGTCGGAAAAACAGCAGGTTGGCAAACACCCAAGAAATCGTTGTAAACCAGCGTGTTGGCAAACACCCAAGAAATCGTTGCAAACCAGCGTGTTGGCAAACATCCAAGAAATCGTCAAAATGCAGCGGTCAATTAAAAGCCAATAATCATCAAAAAGGGCAGTAATCCAGGGAAGGGCAGCAATGTCAAGGACAGGAGGGCTGCTTTAATGAAAAGAAATTCTGACGATAGGATTAGGATAAAGGGGTTGATAATTTCCAGAGAAGGAAGTATGATAATTCCTACTAAATACTGTTATCCTGTAACGATTTAAGAAAAGCGGGAATGGCGGCGGTATTCTTACAGAAGAACCTGCAGTCTGTCGGGAAGGGATGATGGAAGGCAATGGTCCGGAATTTCCGGATTGCTGCAGAGAAAGTGGAGAGGAAGGATGGAAGGAGCAGAAACAAGCGTTATGGAACACAAAATTGACCGCAGTAATTTTATGATGCAGCTAGCTGCTTTTGTGGTGAATAAACGAAATGCATTTGTGGTTTTGTTTATAATTGCATGTATTTATTGCTTGACGACCCTTAACCGGGCAAAGGTGAACACGGAGCTGACGGACTATCTGCCTGATACGACGGAGACCCGGCAGGGGCTGGACATTATGGATCAGGAGTTTCTGACCTTTGGTTCGGCAAAGATTTTGGTAACGAATATTACATATGAAAAGGCTCTTGAGGAGGCAAAGGCTCTTGAGGAGATCCGTGGTATTTCCTCTGTCAGCTTTTTTGATTGGGAGAAAGCGGATGATACTTATAAGGATGATGTGATTCAGGATTATTATAAAGACGCCTGTGCTCTTTTTACTCTGACTTTTGAGGAGGAAGAAGATACAGAGCTTTCGCAGAAAGCGATTGCAAATGTAAGGGAGCAGCTAAAGGACTACCAGGTGTTTTTTTATACTACTGTAGACAAGGATGACAATGCGGCGCTGAAGCAGGATATGAAGGGAATTTTGGCCGTGGCGGCTGCTATTATCCTGTTAGTGCTGCTTTTTACATCCAGTACTTACATGGAAATCGTTATTTTTACGATTACATTTATTGTTGCAATCGTGTTGAATACAGGAACCAATTTTTGGTTTGGGGAGATTTCCTTTGTGACCAATGCAGTGGCAGCCGTGCTGCAGCTTGCCTTGTCTATTGATTATGCCATCATTTTATTCCACCGTTTTATGGAGGAGCATGAGACAAAGGAGACTATAGAGGCAGTTACCGTGGCATTAAGCAAAGCCATTCCGGAGATATCTTCCAGCAGTCTTACAACGGTGTCCGGTATGGTGGCTCTGATGCTGATGCAGTTCGGAATCGGAATGGATTTGGGGCGTGTTTTGACAAAAGCGATTGTATTCAGTTTGATTACGGTTTTCTTTTTAATGCCGGCCATGATTGTAATGTCCTCCAAATGGATTGAAAAGACCGTACATCGCAGCTTTGTCCCTTCCATTCGGGGATGGGGCAAGCTGGTAGTTAAGACCCGCTTTCTGGTGCTTCCGATTTTTGTGGTTTTGATGGCAGCAGGGTGTGTTTTGTCTGCCCGCTGCGAGTATGTCTATGACCATGGATCCATTGAGTCTGATAAAATGAATGAGTATATGACTTCTAAGGTACGGATTGAAAAGACTTTTGAAGTGACGAATACCATGGCATTGGTGATACCTAAAGGAGATTATCAGAAAGAAGCAAGGATTATTGAGAGATTAGAGCAGGTAGAGAGGGTCGATACAGTACTGGGCCTCAGCAGTATCGAAGTGGATGATGACGGAAAGTATATTCTGGTAAATGAACTGAATCCGCGGGAATTTGCAGAGGTGGCAGATGTGGACCTGGATTTGGTGCGTCTCCTTTACCGGTTTTATGCTATTGACAGAGAACAGTATGGAGCTTTTATGAAAAATCTGGATGATTACCGGATACCCATTATTGATATGGTGGATTTTATCTATGATCAGAAGGAAAAGGGAGCTATTGATTTAGATGATGATCTGTCAGAGGATGTGGATGATCTGCATGAGGCGCTTACAAATGCCAGAAAGCAGTTGGAAGGGGAAAATTATTCCAGAATCGTGTTTACCATGACAGGACCCATTGAGGGAGAAGAAACCTTCCAAGTGATTGATCAGATCCGGAATATTGCCAGTGCTTATTATGATGAGGTTTATGTGGTAGGGGATTCTACCAGTGACTATGATTTAAGCAAATCTTTCCGGACAGATAATGTAAAGATCAGCGTTTTGACGGCATTGTTTGTGGGGATTATCCTGCTGTTTACTTTTCAGTCGGCCGGGCTTCCCATTATGCTGGTGCTTACCATACAGAGCAGCATCTGGATTAACTTTTCTATCCCTACCATTAAGGGCGGCACCATGTTTTTCTTAAGCTATCTGATAGTGAGCGCTATTCAGATGGGAGCTACCATTGACTATGCCATTGTGATTACAAGCAGGTACATGGATTTGAGGAAAAACATTCAGGATCGGAGAATGGTGGTTGTGGAGGCTCTGAATCAGTCGTTTCCCACAATCGCTACCTCGGGAACAATTCTTACCTGTGCAGGCTTTGCCGTGGGAAGACTTACTTCCAATGCGATCATTGCGTCTTTGGGAAAGGCATTGGGGGCAGGAACCCTTGTATCGATTATACTGGTTATGACTGTGCTTCCTCAGATTTTGCTTGTGTTTGATAAGGTAATTGATCGAACAGAATTTAACCGGGGGGCAGTAAAGCAGGATAAGGAGGCAAAGAAGGGGAATAAGGAAGAATCAGTGACAGATGATGCTATGCGCATAACAGAGGAAGATGGAGGCACCAAAACAGAAGAACAGGTGACGGAGACA
>CAJUGD010000058.1 GCA_910586205.1 uncultured Lachnospiraceae bacterium
AGAAGGCTACATTTTATCAGGTTTTAGGAAATTTCAAAAGTTGTAAACTGGTGTTAAAACCATTATCCCAATTATAATTATATGCAAAAACATATAAAATCTCTACATCGTTTATATTTTCTATATTTTTTAACACATCATCAGCACTTTTGTCATATAACATTACTTCAACTAATTTCTTTTTTTCTTCATTCATTAATCTAACCCCCTATTTTATCCTTTCCATACTTCTCTGCCATAAATCTAAAGAAGCACCCTAGAGCGTGTCTGAAAATTCATTCCCGCCATATGCACGCCCCACTTTGCAGGAGATTTGGCCCTCATTCGGTTAACGTAGCCCACTACGCCTCCCTCATTCGGGCCAAATCTCCCACAAATTGTGACGCACATCTGACGGGAAGCAATTTTCAGACACGCTCTAACTTGGATAAAGCGGTAATCCATTTTGCTGTAATCTCTTTAAAGCATTCTGTAAATTCAGCACTTGCATCTGCAATTGTATATTATTATGGGTAATATCTATTGCATCCAATTGAATTTCAACAAATTCATTATAGAGAGAATGGTATCCACTATGTTTCGACAAACTACTAATATCTTCTGTTTTTTTTGGTAAAAATATGCCATTTGATGCGTCATATAAATCCATACCCATTTTTTAAAGAATAGGATGTTTTGCCATTTCAGCCGGAATAATATGCTGTGCCTGATACCCTGTCCATCTTGTAGTCCTTTTTTGTCCCATAAACTCCATCATATTTTTACCTAGCTTCGTTGAATTTCCTCCAGTTACAATCCCCTCTTTTCCTGGTATTAATCTAATATTAACTTCGTTTCTATCCTGGCCAACATCACCATTTGTTGCCTCCTATTTTACGTCGGGAACCCAGTCAAGGCCGGACTGAAAGCTTGTTAAATTCAGCCTTGACGGAGTTTCCGTAAGTAAAGTATAATTGGCCAGCACCAAGGAAAGGGGGTCGATTTTTTCATAATTCGTTTGATACTACCGCGATACACAAACCGAATCCGGTTTGCATTTTCTCTTACTTCATATCGCAATCCTTCTACACCGTATCGGTTCTCTTGTATATGGCCTTCTTCCGTCTCTGTCCGTATCTGTTGGTTTTTGCTGTTATAGGTGTAAATTGTTTACCGGGAGTTTTCTTCCTTTTCAATCCGGTTTCCACACACATCATATCCATAACGGAAAATCACTCCTGCTGGTTCTTCTTGATGATTTTCCTCTAGCTTCAAACTGTGTCAAATAACGTGGCAATCAGCAATCTTCTCCTTTACGGTCTTCTTTTAATCCAAAACCTTTATTGTTGGGAATAATAATCGATAAAACAAATTGAACTGATCAGCAATTCTATATAAACAATCCTCCTCTGTAGATAATTCTAAATCCAAACAATGATCCCATAAAAATATCCCCTTCCAATCATCTTGCCAAATTAGAAGTATCAATCCTGCGTTTATTGAATTGCCAATTATAATTGTACTTTCTGGTAAATCCTCAATATATTCCTGATACCAACTGGTTAAACACAAGCTTCTTACATTATCAAAACCAAACAAGGCATCTATACCTATATCTTGTTTTAACTCCTCTACCCAAAAAGTATGAAGTTCATTCACAAATTGTCCTCCATTAGTATTCACAAGAAATTGTTTATAATCATTAGGCAATTTCATATTTATAATACTCTCATATTCTTCTATTTTATGAAAATTTTTTCCACCGAATTGTTTAAACATCTTCACTCCTATTTCTTTTTTAGTTTTGATATTCCACCCCTATGTCTAAATCTGTCATGTAATATCGTTTCTACCTCTTGTAAAGTTATCCCATCTTCATGATGATGCCAGGTTCCATCTGCGTTCTTCTCATATCCCATTTCTTTTGCCTTTTTAAAATCTTTATTCCTATCAGCAAATGGTCCTATTGATGCTTCCTGTCTTACCAGTCCTGCATCCTTAAAATCAGGATATCCATTATGGTATGATACCTTATGTCCTTCCCAATCATGATAAATCCATACTCCATTCTCATCAATCGAAATCTTGCCTCCCTTTTTATACCATTTATCAATATCTGGCGAATTTAATGGTTTGTTTTTTCTTATGTTCATGGTAATGTGAGTACTACTCTCATAAACCTTACTTTCCTCGTTACCAACATCACCATTTGTCGTCGCCCCCGGACACCCCGTATTATATACTTCTGGTGTCTTGCTATACCCACTCGGATCATAATACCTCACCGGATTATTCCCACAGTAGGCATACAGATTCAACCCATCTCCCTGGTATTCATCCTCCTGCAAAAACCTCCCTACAATTGGATTATAATACCTTGCCCGAAGATAATACTGCCCCGTTACTCCATCATATTGCTGCCCGGTATAACGGATTCTATTCGAAATCCCTTCTTCCTGGCATATCCCGTTTCCAAAGGCATCATACTGGTAATGGTTCTGAATCTCCCGCTTCTCATTCGTAATAAAAGCCGTACTTAGCTGTTCATCCTGATGATAATAGTAAGTTTCTTCTGACCGCCAGACTGCCTCTGTTCCGCTTCCCAGGTGGTAGCTGCCCTCCTCTCCCCCTTTCTCATACAGCAACTCTCCCTGGTGGTACACAAACCGAATCCGGTTTGCATTTTCTCTTACTTCATAACGCAATCCTTCTGCATCGTATCGGTTCTCCTGTACCTGGCCGTCTTCCGTCTCCGTCCGTATCTGCTGGTTTTTGCTGTTATAGAAAAACCTGCTCATTCCAGACGACCCTTCTCTGCTTATCATACTTCCCTGTTGGTTGTATGTAAAGTGGATTTTTTCCTGGGCGCTTTCTTCTGTGACCACTTGATTTTTCCCGTTATAGGCATAAATCGTCCGCCTGCCATTT
The DNA here is from genome assembly GCA_910586205.1 of uncultured Lachnospiraceae bacterium. GTDB lineage: Bacteria > Bacillota > Clostridia > Lachnospirales > Lachnospiraceae > Brotaphodocola. The sequence continues at coordinate 2,908 of CAJUGD010000058.1, forward strand.
TCTTCCTTTGAAATCCGATTCCCGGATGCATCATATCCATAGCGGAAGACCACTCCTACTGGTTCTCCTTGATGATTTTCCTCTAACAACTGACCGCGAATATCATATTGATACGTGGTGTGGATGGGTACAATTTCATCTCCTGCTAGACATTGAATCCCCTTCTTTTCAACACGATTCCCATTTCCATCATATTGGCAAGCCAGGGAGAACAGGACTTTTTCCTCTGCCTTCGTTTCCAGTACCGCCAGATTTCCATCCCGATCATATTCATATCGGGTCTGGATTCCATTTCCATAGGTAATCTGCTCAATCCGGTTCTGACAGTCATAGCTATATTGGACTTCCAAGCCATTTCCATTATAAACCCGGCTTGTACGGCCTAAAAGGTCATAGCTATAGCAAGTTTTCACTCCTGCCGGGTCTGTCATGCAAGTTATGTTTCCCGCTTTGTCATATTCGTAGAAAATCAACCGCTTCCCACTGGATCGCTTCTCCTTCAAATATCCCTGCTCATTGTATTCATACTCATATGAATGACCATTTCCCACCGCCTGGACTAACCGCCCCATACTGTCATACCGGAAAGTAGTCAGGCAGGGACTTTCTCCGTTTTTATCCGCTGCCTTCTCATATACTGGTTCTCCAAATATATTATAAAGGCGATAAATCTGGTTCCCTTCCCGATCTGTGTATAATTGCAGATTTCCTTCCTCATCATATTGGAAGGTCTCTTTTTCTCCTGCCTGATCAATCCGCTCCCGGACTTTTCCAAAGCTGTTGTAGAGATATTGAACGGTATTGCCATTCCCGTCAACCGTCTTTTTCACCTGACCGGAGGGAGTGTATTCATAGCCTTCTTTTACCCCGTCAGAGAAATTCACTGAAGTGATTCTTCCCCAACTGTCCATATCATAACCAATCTTTTCCCCAACCCCATCTACAATACCGACAATCTGGCCTCTGGCATTGTATTCGTACTGCTGAATCGGATTATGCTGCTGGCTTTGACCGATGTAGCCTTGGCCTGCAAGGTTTTGACCAGTACGCCCTTGGCCTATATTCTTTTTCTCTCCAGCACGCCTCCCTCTACGCACCTCCCGTACCCGTCCATCTAGGGTATATTCCATCTCCTGCCGGGTACCAAGCCCATCTGTCCACCGGATTGGCTCATTCCGAAGGTTATACCCTCTTTCCTCCACCAACTCTCCCAGCGCATTCGTTTCCCGGATCCGGTTCCCCCTGTTGTCATATTGATAAACCGTCCCCTTTCCACAATCCGTTTCCATCTCATACCCATATGGCGTAATCTCCTGAATCAGTTGGTCGTTCCAGTCATACACATACCGGGTCACTGCCCCTCCCGGCATAATCTGATGGGTCATCCGATCCTTCCGGTCAAATTGATACAGGGTTTCCAGTTTGTTGGTATCTGCTCCCTTTATGCTCTCTCCGACACAATTTCCTGCCGCATCATAGCCATACTCTGTCCTCTGGTCAATCCCGTTCTTTTTGTCCAAGACCTGCCTTTGTATCATCCGGTCGTCTGCATCATAGCGGTAATGGATCTCCGCCCCTTTCGGAGTCATTACCTTAATCACATTCCCATTGGCATCATATTCATACCAAGTAATAGCAGACCGGATCGGCCCATTCCCCTGAATGGTTTCCTTCTTCTGGATTCTCCTTCCGCTCTTATTATACTGGTACCGGACTTTCCTCCGGATTCCGTCTTCTATCACCTGTTCTTCCAGAGTACGGTTCCCCAGGCAGTCATACTCATACCGGACCTTTGCCCCGAAATCATCCTCCACACTGGTCAGGTGATTGTTCTTATCATATCCAAACCGAATCCAGTGCCAGCCTGTCGGCTCCTGGCCTTCCATCACCTCATTCTGCCCATAGGCTTCTTCTATTTTATTTCCCTGTAAATCATAATCATACCGGATTACCCAATACCAGGTGTTATCATCTTCCTTTCTTCCAACACAATCTTACATCTTCCAATCACTTTTCCTAGTTCCTGTCCGTTTTCCATAAACTGTATCTTCAAATACCACACAGAGTCCTCTGGCCCACATGCAACGGAAGCAGCTTTCTCCATCACATAAAGCATTCCTTTCCAACATACCATTCCTGGTTCTATGGTCAGCACTTCCTTATCCCACATAAGATTACATCCAGATAAAATCCCATCGGCAAAATCCGAAAAAATCCAATCAGTTATCTTTCGGGGATAATCCCGCAAATTCTCTAGTACTACAGCAAACACTTTAAATTTGCCTGTCTGCTACGAACAAAATTAACGATATGAAACAAAAAATACTGGTTATTTTTCGTTGAAAATCTATCCAAAGAAGTATCATGGGAAATGCAGAGTAAGCAAAGTTCGCTGTAGTACTAGAGCGTGTCTGAAAATTGCTTTGTTAAAAGGCGTTTTTCTTCAAATAGTGGGTAAACATTTTTGAACATTTTTCACCTCCACATACCCTCATCCATCTCTAACAAATCGCAATCTCACCAATCTGCATCGTCTCCCCCACCCCGATAATCCCAAAATGGTATTCATAAAACACCTCTGCCCTATATCGGCTATCCAAAAACATGTCCACCAGAAGGTCACATTCCCGGCATGGTCATAAGCTACAAGGATGCTGCGGTCGATACCGTTCTTTTCGTCTACCATCCGCTCACAGATCAAACGATCCCGCAGGTCACATTCCCGTGGAAGTCATAGGCATACCAGGCAATTCATTACCGCCCAAAATGGGTGGCAATTTTTTAACCTGGAAGAATCATTTACTATGTACATATAGTCAGAACACAATCTAAAGCATGGCAGATACATAACCTACAAAAAGCAGCATATTTTTGTCTTGGAATTAATACTTGTCATAGGTCAAAATATTTTATCAATTCATCTTGCCGATTATCTAGACGCTTATCATGTCTAAATCTGAAAAACTCTTGCTGAACAGATAACCGTTGTTTCAGCGTCTCATCATCCCTAGAGGATAAACACTCACTCAATTTCTTCATATACTCTTCTCTATTTTTATCTATAATATAGTAATTGGATTTTATAGTTTCCTCGTAAACCACATATGCTTGGATCATATATTCCATCGCTTCTTCATAACGTTCTTTAATATTTTTTAAACTTTCAGATATTTTAAAATACAGATCTGCAACGAGAAAATCATCTATATAATGTTGATATCTTCTATACCGCAAAGCCCTCCAATATTGCTTATAGGCTTCTTCATACTCTTTATTCTTTACTAAAATATCGCCGTAATCAGTTCCAATTCGACGCTTAGCACTTAAAAGATATTTTGGTCTGTTCCAAATAAAAGAATACTCATTTTTACAAGTTTGGTATTCCCTTTCTGCCTCATCTAATTGGTTCAGATGTAAATATATGCGTATTTTATTTGAGTGAGTATTAATAATATGATTCAAAGCTTCTCGCGTTTCATCTTCGGAAAGATTGTTGCTATAATATATCTTTTTCCTCAATTCTAAAGCTTTTTCAAGTACATCTATGGCCTTACTGTTATCCTCTAATTGTTTGTAGTGACGGTGCAGTCCATTATATATAAAAGCTTTTTCATCATCATCTAAACTTTGCTCATGATTGCTGAGTAACTCTTCAGCTTTTTTATACCACTTTCCTGCATTATCTATATCGTTATTTTCTTCAAATGCATATGCCAAGCTGGTATAAATCCATGCAGCAGCATTAAGTGTATACACGTTTTCTCCTGATTTTTTTATGCTTTTTTGCAATATTTCCTGACTTCGTTGCATCGCTTTCAGCTTCAATCGGTAATACATGTATCTTTCATAAGTATATCCAATGCCATGATAATACATAGCTAATTCTACACTATCACCTGAATATATTTGACGTATCAGAAATATACATTCTTTTATTATTTCTTTACATTCAAAACCATATCCATTTAAATCATAAAACGATTTTATCTTATTCATATCATCCAACCGTTTTTTTCCAACAAATGCATCTGGATTTGTTTTTATTATTTCCAACGCATTTGTATAACAACGAAAGGCTTCCTCCGTATTACCCTCTCGCCCTAATTTTTTTCCATTATTAAACAAGTTTTCTACCCGGACTTGAGCTCCAGTTATACTAAATTTATATTCTGGACTGATTTGACTTTCAACCATCGACAAGAAAATTTTTAATGCATCATATTCTTGATAGGGAAACCATATTGGAATAATATTATGCGTATTCAAAAATGTTTTCCTCTCCGTGAACTTTTGAATCTCAACTTCTAAGGCGTCGATTTTCTCAGTTAGTTTAGGTGTCCAGGGCGTGTCCTTATTCTCTGTTTCTTTTGGAAGCTCTAATAACGCAAATGATATACTGCCATCAATCTGGGACTGTTCAATAACTTGGAGTGTTCAATCATCCTCAAGGCTACATCCCAAAAACAGTATAATTCTGGATAGCAGCACATCCCGCAGAAAAGACGGTAGAGGAAGTCTAATATCTAATACATATCTTCCGTATACATTGTTATATGCCTGCTCTGTTAATACAAAGTCCCTTAATGCAACATCTCCATGAAGTTTGATTAGCGTTGGCTCTCCACAAGCAATTCTTTTGTGGCTCAACTTTACATCCTGCAAATTTCTAGGGGTCAATTTCTCAATATGCTCACCATTCACTTTTGCATAAAGCATCTCAATCACTTCATCAAAATTTGTAGTTAAAATCAAATTCCGAAAAATTCTTGGAAGACAATCCAACTGCCCATCATGGCTATGTGCTTTATAGATGTGGTCACCAAAAGATTGCATAAGGGTATATTCCATACTCCCACCAAGGTTGCTCCTCTAGCAAGGTTGCAGCTCTTTCGTATTCATGATTTTTCTTTGCTGTACCTATTTCTGGCAAGTGATGGATATTAGCTTGCTCATCTAAAAATTCTCCCCACAATGGATATTTAAAATTTTTAGAGAAACCTGCGCCAATAAATGGAATTACCACATTTCTGCGCATTAAACGAATCAAGAAATTAAAATTTTCTTGATTGCTTTCAACACAAGACATCAGTAATTGAAAATCTGCAGGAAACCGTTGGAGTTTAGAATTATTCTCTTTCATATTTTTCACCATTCCTTTCGCTTCGCTCAAGGCACAAACAAGTAGGACTTTGAGTCCGTATTTCTTATCCCCCATCTTTGTTATATTCTTGTAAGAAATGAAAAAACTCAGCAGTAGTATCAAACTTTTTTATTTCATGTAATCGTCTAAGATCTGGGATGACAGGTTTTAACACCTCCAACATGCAGTAGTAGCTTTATGCTACTTTTTGGGCGGTATCCCTCCCATTTTAACGGCAGTTTTCATAAGAGCACTCATTATTGCACGAGTTCCTTCAAAATCATTCAATCTTTTGTTCGCAATGGCCACAATTTTTTCATCATCCGATTTTAATGCTATTTGAAGCAATTTCCTAGCTATTTCATCACTTTGTTGAACACCAACGCCTGACAGGTAAAAGTGAACTAACATCATCATGCACCTTACATTTCCGCCATTTGCACCCTTTTCAAACCAATAGACAGATTTTTCTACGTCAAAAGGGGCACATCTTCCTTTGTATAGATAACAAAATCCTACCTTATTCATTGCATCAATATTTCCCATTTCAGCTGATTCCATAAAATACTGGAATGCCTTTGAAGGATCTTCTTCCTCACACCCTTTGCCAAGCTGAAACAATTCTCCTGCTGAAAGATTACCGGTGTCTTTACCACTACTAACAGATACTGTCCCTTTCCCTTTGAAAATGTTAAATACCCATTGTTTTTCCTCCTGTATTTTTTCTTTTTAATGCTTTATGAATGTAAACAATAGTACTCATCTATTGCTACTCCCTACTGTTAAATCCCACATCAAAGTCTTTATAATATAAATAATTTTATAGCCACCACTTAATGACGTCTTCAGAAATCTAATATATATGCTATGTCTAATAAATAACTTTTCTATATCCCGAATCCATGAAGTTCAAATCGGTACTATTGCCTTTAAAACCATATTTTACAAGGATTTTTGAGAAGTAGAGATACCCCAAATTTCTTCACCCATTAGGTTATAAAAAATTAACATTAATAAAAGCTGGAATACCGTATAAATATTGAATTTCTAAGCCTAATTATGCAATTGAACTTCACGAATTCAGATGTAAACGGTATCTACCGTTTACATTCAGATAACCAAATCGGTTCATCTTTGGGAAATGGTTTTAAATTATTTATTTTATAACTCTGCGCATGATGCAATTCTTTTTTATACTTTTTTAATATATCACTATTAAATAATGGAATCATTCTAGCAGCAGAATATCTTGCATCATTTGAATATTCTTCACTTTCATCTAATAAAATTTTAAAAAGTACTTTTAATAAATTTTCATCATTTATATTTTGTTTGAAAAAATTCAATAATTCTTCCCCTATACCAACATAAGAAGAAAAAATCAAATATTCTCTTATTAGATCTTCATTATAATTACCATTACATTTTATATTCGTACTTGCTAGTTCATCTATTTTTTCCTTTAACCATTTATTATACTCTAAATTATTCATTTTAACTTATTTCTCCTGTCTTGAACTATTATCGATGATAGTTACTCTTATTACATTTTTATTAAATTCTTCTATATTTTCATCAAGGATTCCAAAGTTTTTGTATGGTCCAGGTTTCGGTAATCCTTCATAATGAAATTTATTATTTGGATTTTTCTTTGACCCTCTCTGTTTTACGGAATTCTCATTTAAAAAATCCATATATTCTTGTTTGATTTCAAAATCTACAACCACCACATTTACATCTTCATTCAATGCATTGCTAAATTGAAAAGCTTTTTCCTTACTTTGAGTAAGCCATTTAGTTGGTTCTGCACCATAGATTGCATGTTGTAATTGTTTTTTTGCTTTTGTAGCAAGCGCCTCAATTTCACTCATTTGTCTATATAAATGAGCTGTGTCAAGACCCCTTCCTTCCTCCTGACCAGCATCACCATTTGTCGTCGCCCCCGGACACCCCGTATTATATACTTCTGGTGTCTTGCTATACCCACTCGGATCATAATACCTCACCGGATTATTCCCACAGTAGGCATACAGATTCAACCCATCTCCCTGGTATTCATCCTCCTGCAAAAACCTCCCTACAATTGGATTATAATACCTTGCCCGAAGATAATACTGCCCCGTTACTCCATCATACTGCTGTCCGGTATAACGGATTCTATTGGAAATCCCTTCTTCCTGGCATATCCCGTTTCCAAAGGCATCATACTGGTAATGGTTCTGGATCTCTCGCTTCTCATTCGTAATAAAAGCCGTACTAAGCTGCTCATCCTGATGATAATAATGATTTTTTTCTGACCGCCAAACTGCCTCGATTCCGCCTCCCAGGTGGTAACTGCTCTCCTCTCCCCCTTTCTCATACAGCAACTCTCCCTGATGGTACACAAACCGAATCCGGTTTGCATTCTCTCTTATTTCATACCGTAATCCTTCTGCATCGTATCGGTTCTCTTGTACCTGGCCTTCTTCTGTTGTTGTTCTTCAGATTAAAAAAGCATTCGATTTGCAGATTATATTAGCAGGAAA
>CAJUGD010000059.1 GCA_910586205.1 uncultured Lachnospiraceae bacterium
CAGTGGGGAGCCGAGTTCCTGTATGAAACAAGATAGACGGAATAGTTTAACGGAGAGGAGGGAGCTATGTGTATAAAATATTCCTTTATGAAATAGAAAGCTCATGGACGAGGTGAGGCAGATGGGGAAAAAATATATAGACGAAAAACTGGCCAAAGCCAGGAGGACATACATAGAGGACATGATTAACCAGAAAGAGGATAAAGGGGTATGGAAGGGAAAGGTTTATTCGCTGGTTCCTTATATGGTGGGTCGATTGGATTTTTGCGTGAAGGTTCCGGATTTTTTATTGCAGGCCTTACAGGAAAGTCAGGAAGCCGCCGTCTGCCCGGACTCCCTGTTTGCCTGTATGGCGTCCGTGAAAGACATGGTATCCATTACATTTTATGTGACAAAAAAAGAAAAAATATATGAGCCGTCAGAAATCCATTTGCTGTTTGGACGATTATTTCCAGGGAACCATTTAAGCCCTATAGAGTGTATGGGGGAAAGGGGTGGTGTGCATTATTTTGATTACATCAAGGATGAGTTCGGAACTCCTTTTTTACATACCATTTTTATATTTGAAACAGGAAACAGACAGATACTGGGGCATTTAAACGGCGAGGCGCAAGAGTGGGAGAACCTGATACAGATGAGGGATAAAATACTGATTACAGTTGAGAGGAGAGATTTCTTTGAGAGAAACGAAAGTGAAGATTGATCCGTTTGGGTTTGTCTGCCTGGAAGATATAGAGATTGATCAAAAAGTAAACGAACATGCAAGGGCTGTGGTATATGGCTTGCTGGATAGCGAGCATATGGATGAATACCGGGAAATGCTTCTGAATGACGATTTATGGGTTAAGATCCGGATTTTCGGGGAGGGTATGGAGAAGGATTTCTTTTGTGGAATCGTAAAGGCATATGAATTGCATGGCAAGGATTCCCTTTATTATTTAAAGCTGGAATTGGTCAGCGGGACATATCTGATGGATCAAAGGCAGCACATACGGGTATTCCAGGAAGAACAGAAAACTTATGAAAAAATGTATGAAGTGATTACCAAAGAGTATTTCCAGAATGGGGTTGTGACCAGCAAGGGAGCTGACAGGACAGTAAAGGATTTGGTCGTGCAATATAAAGAAACGGATTGGGAGTTTGCAAAACGTTTGGCAGCCAAGAGCGGAGAGTTCCTGATACCGGAGGTTCTGACTATGGGAACCCGTTATTTTACAAAATTTCCCAAGCGGGAAACCGTAGTGCTGCCAGAGTCCGAACGATATAAGAGATATAAAAAGCGCTTAGTTCCGGACATGGAAAGAAGTATTGGGGCATTAGGCTTTACAAGCAGGGAAATACATAGTATGGGGGATCAGGTGATGGTTGGCGGGAGAGCGTTTTGTATTTTTGGAATACAGTCCCGCTTGCATCAGGGGGAGCTTTTGCATGAGTATCATTTGGTTTTGGAGGAAGAACGCTTTTCTAATAAAAAGCATGGGGAGCGTATAGCAGGGGTATCTATGCTGGGGACAGTGAAGAAAGTAAAGAGGGACATGGTTTTTGTTGAATTAGTGGAGGATGAGTATAGAAGCAGATCCTACCGCTGGTTTCCATTCTCAACCGTATATTCCTCACAAGATGGCACAGGATGGTATTGTATGCCGGAAGAAGGGGATCAGATCCGTCTTCATTTCCCGGATCCAGACGAAAGGAATGCCTATGTGATCAGTGCAGTCCATTTACCCACGGAAAGCGGCCGCTTGAATCCGGATGAAAAATCTTTCAAGAATAAATATAACAAAGAAATCCGTTTCACACCGAAAGGGATTCTGATTACAAACAATGCAGGGAGTTTTATAGAGATATCCGATGATCATGGGATCTGGATCGAGAGTGACAAGGACATCCGTATCCGTGCCAAAGGCCAGATGACAGTGGCAAGTGAAGATCAGGATGTTACCTTGTCAGCAGAGAATGTTTTAAGGATTAAGCAAAAGGAAACAAGCATTAAATTGAGCGAGGATATTATTGTGTCTGGTGGGGAGTTCCGATTGCAGTAGTAAAGAGCGAGGAGAGTACAAAAACAACAGGGAGGAGGCATTTTATGGAGATGGACCGTTCTATCGCGCTGCTTGCCCGGGCGGCGCGGGAGGAAAGAGAAAGGGAAGAACAAAGAGGGCTTGAGCCGGAAACACCAGAGACGCCAGAAACATCAAGTACGCCAAAAACACCAGACACAAAGGAGAGTCCTGTATATATACGGGAGGAAGTGATGGAGGGAATCCGCAAAGGGCAGGTTATGTTTGACGGGCTGTCTATTTCCTTTACGGAGAGGGAAATCCTTTACGGGGCATGGAGGTTTCCCTGGATGGAGGACTTTTTTGATACAGAGAGGGAAGAAAAGGATTGTGTGTTCTGGTTCTGCAAGGAATGGGCAGTCTCTATGATTCTTGCGCTGGGTGACTGTACCGGGGAGCAGCCGCCCATGGAGGAATGGATTCAGGGGTCTGTGGATGTGTTGAAGGAAAGGAATCTGTATCCACGGCTGCTCAACCGTCAGAAACAGGGGGAGCTGGAATATTTTGATTACAGTCTTCCCACTGCCAGTGGGCGCACCTATTCCATCGGGTTCCGCTGGGAGAGGGAGGGGAAGCTTTTGGGCGGCGCCTTTACCTGTATGGACCAGGACCGGGAGTGGATGGGGGTGTTGTTGGAGGCTGTCCTGCTTGTGATGGAAGAAAGAAACCGGGGAGGAGAATGAGATGGAGAGAGAAGCCATTACGTATAAGGATCTGGTTATGACGGTTGGGGAGATTGCTGTGCCGGTGATTTCCCTGGAGATCCAGGAAGGCATGAACCGGCATGGGCTTTTGGACCTGACGGCAGTGACCGAACAGGAAACCAAGGAATATCTTTTGTATGAAGGAGAGGGGAATGTGTTCCTCTATGCTCTTTTGGAGGAGCCGTTATGTCTGTTTTGTGGGATTGTGCTCCATATGGAGGTGTCTGGGGACGGGGGACTTTTTTTCATCCATATCCAGGCTGTGACCAATAGTTGGCTTTTGGATTTTAAGAAGTTTCATGTTTCTTTTCAGGACATGGCCATGACCTCTCATGCCCTGCTTTTAAAAGCGCTGGAGCCTTATCCCGGGGTGGAGCTTTTGATTTCCATTCCGGACGGGCCGGTGGGGCAGATCATGATGCAGTACCAGGAAACCAGCTGGGAGTTTTTAAAGCGGTTTTTGTCCCACTATGGAGCCTGCCTATACACGGACAGCGCCAGCGGCCAGATCCGGCTGTATGCAGGGCTTTCCGGGGAGGAGATGGCTGTGGAGTGGGAGGGGATGCCGTATCTCATATACCGGAACCTGGCTTTCAAAGGTAGGACGGGAAAGGCCCAGGCAGTGTACCAGGTGAATGCCTGTGAGCTTCTTCCTTTGGGATCTAAGGTGGTTTTCCAAGGGCAGGAGCTTTTTGTGGGAGGGATTGTGAGAACCCTTGAGGACGGGCTGCTGGTGAATCAGTACAGCCTGTATTTTGCAGAGGGCCTGGAGATAAAAAAATACCACAACCCGCTTTTGGCAGGGGTGTCTGTCTTTGGGACCGTTACCGGGGTGCAGAGGGATCGGGTAAGGGTGAGGATGGTGACGGACGCTTCGGGAACCTGTCAGGATGCCTTTTATTTCCCCTATTCCACTGTGGCTGCTTCGCCGGACGGAAGCGGATGGTATTGTATGCCCAAGGCAGGGGATTCGGTGCGGATCTTTTTCCCGGAAAGGGATGAGAAGGAAGGGTATGCTGTCTCCAGTATCTTAGGGCAGGTTTCCCAGTCCGGGGGGAACCCGGACCGGAAGAACATCACCACCCCGGACCAGAAGACGGTGCAGTTCATTGACGGCGGGATCCTGTTGGCAGTGAGGGACGGAAAAGGGTCTGTCAAGCTGATGAACAACGGGATGGCGGAGGTTTGTTCCGATACGGGGATCCGGCTGGGGGCAGCGTCCACAGGGGCAATCCAGGCAGGGGGAAAGGTGACGCTGAAGGCTGGAACCAAGGTACGGCTTCAGGGCCTTCAGGACAGCATTTCCATGGAGGAAGGGAAGATTGTAATGGACGGATGGAGGATTTTGAGCAATAGCTGACGGAGGAAGGGTATGGCGTACAGTTTACATGATTTATGGGTGGAAGGGATTCCCCTTACAGGGATCCGCTTCTGTGTGATCGAAAATCAGATGGGGGAGCATGGGATCCTAAAACTTCAGGGGTATTTTGAGGATGAGGCGGCGCTTTACGAGCTGCCGGAGAACAGCCCTGTCCAGGTATGGGCAGGCAGGGAGGGGGAAAAGGAGCTTCTTTTTTCCGGGGTGGTGACAGAGCTTACAGTCTCGGCTGCCGCCGGGGTAAGGCAGGCCGTGACGGAGGCCAAAAGCTGGAGCTGGATGCTGGATCAGGCAAAAAAATCCCGTTCGTTTCAAAATCCGGGATTGGGATATAAGGAGCTGGTGGCCAGGGTGCTGGCAGACTATCCGGGAAGCGACTGTTTCTATGCAGCGCCGGAGGCAGAAGCCGGGAGGCTTATCGTCCAGTATGAGGAGACGGACTGGGAGTTTTTGCAGAGGGTTTTGTCGGGAATAGGGGCCGCCCTTACTCCGGACTGCTGTCAGGAGGGAATCCGGCTTTATGCAGGGATTCCCAATCTGCCGGAGGAGAATGTTTTCTACCGGGTCTTAAAGATGGAAAAGGATATGGGCTCCTGTTATGCAAAAAAGGCCAACGGCTGTCCGGCCCATGGGGCTGACTTTACACGGTACTGGATATCGTCCGGAAAGCGGCTGGGAATCTTCGGACAGGTTTTGGCAGGGGGAGGGATGTTTACGGTATTTTATTGCCGGTACGAGTTTGACCGGGAGGAGATGACGGGGATCTATGGTCTTCAGCCGGCGGGCGGACTTTTGGTGTTAAAAAAGTGGCCGATGCATCTGATCGGCGTGGCTTTGTCCGGGACGGTTGCGGGGGTTTCAGGGGACCAGGTGCAGGTGATGCTGGATATAGACCGGGAAAATGGGGGGACGGCGGATTGGTGGATGCCCTATTCCACCTTGTCTGCTTCGCCGGACGGAAGCGGATGGTACTGTATGCCAGAGATAGGGGACCGGGTGCGGGTGTATTTTCCGACTAAAAAGGAGGAGGAGGCAGTGGCTTTAAGCGCAGTCAGCGGTTACAAAGGGGCGGAGAGGATGAATAATCCTAACGCCCGATACTTAAAGACCAAGTCAGGCCAGGAGCTTTCTCTGGTTCCGGGACATCTGAAGCTTTCCTGCGGCGGTGCGTCTTCTCTGTCCATCGGGGAGGACGGTTCTATTTCGGTCAGCGCGGCCAGTCAGGTGCAGGTGTGCGCAAAGGGGAACGTGACCATCCAGGCAGGGGAGGAGCTGATCCTGCAGGCCGGTAAAAGTTTGCAGATGTCAAGCACGGACGGAGGGACGGTGAGGCTGGAACCACAGATTATCCGGATTCAGGGTTCCCAGGTGACACTGGATTAAGATGTGTTCTCGGAATCTTGTGCAATGGAAAGGAATGGAGAAACGTATGATACGGAAGGAAGCATGGGAGAGATACCAGGAGGAAATAAATGGGACTATCCAGGCGTACCGGGAGGAAATGGGAAAGCATCTTTCCGGGCGGGCAAAGGAATTGGAGGGGATTGTGGCGGACGCCGTGGACAGGCTGAGGGAACCGATTTTAAAGCAGAGGAAGACCCCGCTTTGTTATGTTCATTTTTCTTTTCTGCGGGTGGATTTGATCCGGAGGGATTATCGGCTGTTGGCGCAGGGCATGGATGAGCGGTGGTATCTGGATACGGAACCGGCAGAGGCAGCGGCAAAGACCGGGGAGCTTTTCGCGCCTTTTGATCGGCTGTGGGACAGCCTGACCGAACAGAGCCGTAAATACGCGGGTTATGTAAATGCATATGATATCCGGAGTCTGATTTTTGAGGAGAAGGAACGGATTGACCGGAGCATTGCCTGCCTGCTGCGCTGGGGTTTGCGGGACTGGAAGGAGCGGGGGCTTTTTGCAGGGATCCCGTTCTCAAGGGAATGGATCCTGAAATGGGGGGAGTATTGGGGGGATAGTGAGATGCTGCTTCATGTGGATTGGAGGAGCAAGGGAATGGATGCCTGGAAGGAGGCGGTCCGGACCGCAGGCCACAAAAAAGATGCCCTGGTGTTTGGGTGCTGGTATAAGGAGGAGCTGGAAGGGACGGAACTAAAGGAGCTGGACCTGCGCTTTTCGGTGTTTGAGAGGTGCAGCCTGAAAAGGATTTCCTTTGACGGCTGCAGTCTGGAAGGAAGCCGTTTTTCCGGGAGCCGGTTTGAGGAATGCCGCTTTTATGGCTGCTGTCTGACGGGGGCGGATTTCTCCGAATGTGCGTTTGAGAATGTGTCCTTTGAGGGAGCGGAATTGGCCGGGGCAGTTTTTCCGGCAGAGAGGGTGCCGTTTCTGCATCTGGATCCAAGGCAGCTCCAGAAGGTGATGCTGAAGCAGGGGGATGAGGAGGAGCAGAGGAAGTTATGAGATATTTTTATATTACCCAGGATATAAACCTGCCCTGTTCCATCCAGTTTCGGGATTTTGACATAACCAGCGGCCGGCGGTTCTTTGGGAAGGAGGATGCAGAGAAGCTGCGGGACACCGCTGTGGTCTATCTGGCAGGGGATGGGACCGAGGCGCGTCCGGATCTGATTCAACATCCGGTCCTTATGTTTTCCAAGAGGCTGCAGGACATCCTGGATGCCTTTGAGGCGGATCTGATTTTTAAAGACGTGGTTCTGATCCACAAGGAAAGCCTGGTGCAGTACCGGTATATCCAGGTGCTGATGGAGGAGATTGACGGGGTAAGCAGCCGCTCGGAATATTATCCCAACGGGGAGGTAAAGCGGCTGGTTTTGGACCCCAAAAAGATTAAAAATTACCATTTGTTTCTTTTAAAGGGAAGGTACCGCAGGGATCCGATTGTCAGCCTTCCTTTGGCGGAAAGCCTGCTTCGGAGAAATGTGACCGGAATCTGTTTGGAGGAGGTGGAAGTAGATGGGGATGATGAGTGAGGAAGAAAGAGGAGCAGAAGCTCCAAAAGAAGCAGCAAGGGAGAACGGGATGTCAGAAGAAAAAGGATCCGAACTGAGGGAGGGAACCCTGATTGTAAGAAAGCCCCGACCAAAGCTGGTGGCGGTAAACCCGAAACCAACCGATAAAGAAGGGCTGATGATCCAGGAGGAAAAAACAGCCCAGGCCCAAAAAGCGTATGAACAGGATTATGAGAGGCTGGAGGCTGCCTGTGAAAAGGAAAAAGAGGCAGAGAACGCCTATTTTCAGGCCCAGGTGGATTTAGGAAATGAAATCGTGTGCAGCTATGGCAGGGAGGAGGAATTAAACGAAAAGCTAAATCAGGCTGCTGACCGCTACAAGGAAGCCATGGCAGACCGGAAAAAGGCTGAGGCGGCGTTAAAAGGATCTCAGGCAGGGGTTCTGGCATCTGCGGCAATGACGGAGGCAAAAAAGGCAGGAATCGAAAACACTAGGGATGAAAGCATGGATTTTGTGGTGCATATGGCCCGGATTCAATGTACCTACGGGATGCGGGAGAGTATGGCGGTTTTAAAGACAGACCATGGTGTAATGTCCGGGAGGCAGGCCCAGATGACCGTGGCGGATGCGGATCATGCAATTAATTTTATTGATTTCGGAGGATGCACCAGCCCGGAAAACGAGACGGTACAGACCGAGGCCCAAAAGGCCATGGATACGGCCATGAGTGACGTTGAAAAAGGGATGGCAGCCAGTGTGGCAGCGGCCTTTACCAAGGAAGGCACTACGGAGCTGACAGATGAGATCGTAAACCAGTGCATAGGGGAATGTCTGTTAAAGTTCCCTCCGGGAGCCTTATGGGAAAAGGGGCATGAAAAGGTAAAAATCCAGGGGGATGCCCTGCTGGTGCGCCGGTGTGAGCTGACCTGCGCATATGGGGGCCTGGTTACGATTGTTTTGTCAGGACAAATGGTATAAGAGGGGGATTGTTATGGAGATCACATATCAGGGGCTGGGGATCTGCCTGCCCATAGAAGGGGTGATTCAGGCGGAGGATTTTTCCCTGGAAGCGGCATTCAACCAGCATATCCGGGTAAGGCTGGTTCTTCTTATGGAGGAGGAGGGATTGGAGGAGACGATCCACAACATACCGGAGGAGGCCCGAATCCAGGTATCTGAAAACCGAATTCTTTTTTCCGGAAAAATCGTCACGGCAGAGATTGCACCGGATCGGGGGTTATATTACCTGTATCTGGAAGCCCTTTCTGACACCTTTGCATGGGATCTGGTCCAGACCAGCCGAAGCTTCCAGGACCTGGATATGACTTACAGCCAGGTGTTTGCAAAGACGCTGGAGGACCAGCCCCAGGCGGAAGTGATGGACTGCATCACAAACGGGGCGGCTATACAGGATTTGCTTCTTCAATATGAGGAAAGCGGCTGGGAATTTCTGATACGGCTGGCCAGCCGTTTTCAGACCTTTCTGATTCCGGACGCATGCGCCGGGTATGGGAGGGTTTATTTTGGAATCCCGGAAGGGGAGGATGAGGAGGTCTTAAACACAGGGGAATACCAGGCCGTCAAGGACATGGGTAGGTATTATCAGGTCAACTTAGACGGGGAGCTGTTAAGCCAGGAGATCATGAAGTGGCAGGTCCGTTCGGAACGTTCTTTTTCCCTGGCCCAAAGGGTGATGTTCTGTGATATTGAGACGATTGTGACCAGGGTATGCTATGAGACGGTGAAGGGGGAGCTGTGCCGGTTTTATGAGTTAAGCAGGAAAAAGGGGGTGTTAAGCGTCCCCCAATACAATGAAAAGATTGCGGGGATGAGTATCCCTGCCACGGTAAAGGAGCGGAGCGGGAACTGTGTGCGGGTGCATTTCCATATCGATCCAGAGTATGCGGCCTGCTCCAACCAGAAGTATTTTGTCTATGCCATAGAGAGCAGCTTTATTTACTGTATGCCGGAGGTGGGAAGCCAGGTGCATATTTATTTTCCCACCAGCGATGAAGGGAGCGCCATAGGGATTCATGCCATCCGGATGAAAGTGGCGGGAGGAAGCGGGCAGACGGGAGGCGGATATGCGCAAAACCCGGATTGCAAATCATTTTCCAATGTGGACGGAGCGGCCTTGCAGCTAACGCCGGATTCGGCCAGTGCGGCGGCGGACCGGGGGATGCTTACC
>CAJUGD010000060.1 GCA_910586205.1 uncultured Lachnospiraceae bacterium
AAGAGATTGAGTTTGTATTTTATTTTTCAAAGGTCAAAAAGTTGTAAACTGGTGTAAAATATTCTAAAATAAAAGAAAATTCTGTATTAAAAGAAGATTCTGTACCGGCTCTTTATCACTGCAACACTTTAGCTTACAGCAATTATATACGCAGCAACCGGAAATGTCAATTCTTTTTACAACTTTTTATTTGTTTGTTCTACAACTTTTTAGTTGTGGCTTGTGATTTAAAACCTCCTGAATCTCATTTTTTCTTGGTTTTTCCAGCCTTTTTCGGCGTTTTTGGCTTTGGATTCGGAAGCTCTCTGCAGGTAGCTGTCACCAATTTGGTCAGCATAGCCTGATCCTCCACATCTTCAATGAGAAAATAATTTTTCGCGCCCTCATAAGGCGGAGCCTCCGACAGCTCAGGATAAGACTTTTTGACATTTTCCGTAATTTTGACAAAAAGCTGGTCTTTACAGACCACGGCAAAGATCTTTCCATCACAATACAGTCCGTATTCCCCGAACATTTTCTTATAGGTAATGGTTCCTGCGTCCCTTAGCTGATCTGCCACATACTCTACAAACTCAATCTTAGATGCCATCGCGCTCCTCCTCGGTTCTTTCACTTCTCCTTTTGCTGTGCTTCATTTCCGGTTCTTCCCTGGATGGTATTTATCTTTCGGATTCCCCCGACATCCTCCCCCATCAGTCCTTCAGCCCCACATAAATGTGGATCTCTGTGTCCTCCATCTGGTCGTCCTGGTATTCTTCAAAGTCACACACAAAGCTTCTGGGCAAATCCATCTGCCAGATTTCCTGCCAGGCTGCGGCAACTGCTTTTACCATATCGCCGCGAACAATAAATCTTGCATACCGTCCTTCCGGAATCCGGAAAACCTCATATTCACTCTGTTCTGAATCTTTTGTAATCTCACAAGCTGCGGCTGCCGTATATTCCATTCTTTCATCCCCTGCATAATCCAGGTAAAGCCCAAGAGCCTTTTCATTTATCTTGCCGGGAATGGATTCATAGATTCCCTCCTGAAAAAGCCGGATCCACAATCCTTCGATTTTTTCTCCCATATCCGGATCCCCATTACTTGTCCGCACGGATACTCCCACTGCTGTTTTTTCCTTTAATGTTATAACCTCATAGTCCATATTCCCGTCCATCCTTTCTCAATTTTACTATCGTTCTGATTCATGATGCAGGTCTGACTCATGCCGCACGTCTGATTCGTGTTCCAGGCCTGACTCATGCCGCACGTCTGACTCATGTCTCAGGTCTGACTCATGCCGCACGTCTGACTCATGATGCTTCAGGTGACGGTTCTATTCTATCAGGTTCAATATGACATCTGTATGTCATGATTCCAAATATTTTTCCCATATTCCTTTTGCATATCGGATCATATCCTCACGAAGCTCTGCCGGCTCTAAAAGCTCTGCATTCCGGCCAAAAGAAGCAATCCAGCACACAATGGCATCCTTATCCGCAAATCTTCCGGTAAATAACAGGCTTTTGTCTGGCTGTTCCACAAAGCTGTCAATCCCATACTCCTCCACAAGCCGCCATTTGCAGGATGGATGAATCCTGACCTTCACCTGATATGCTCCTGGAAAAATCCGCTCCGGCGACAAATCCGGACGGGAAACCGGACGTTTTTGAAAATGCTCCCCTGTCTTTAAATCTGTCATACGGTTCAGCTTAAACAGACGGAAATCCTTCCGTGTGACACACCATCCCCACAGATACCAGCTTGACCATTGGAAAATCAGATCATAGGGCTCTACGCTCCTCTCTGTCTCTCCCTTTGGGCCATAGTAGAGAAAAGAAAGCAAATGTTCCGAGAGAATTGCGCAGTGAATCTGTTCGATCTTTGGAGGCAGGGACTCTTTATGCCAGGAAGAAAGATCAATCAAAATGTGTGAGTCCCCAGCCAAAATCTTGGACGCACCGACTGACAGCTTTTCCATCAGCATAGCATAACGGCTTGTCTGGCTGATACTGTCCAGACTATAAAGTCCCGCCAGTATAGCCTGCAGCTCCGAAGCATTTAAAAGCGTCCGATCCAGCTTATATCCCTCCATAATCGAGATCCCGCCGCCTGTCCCCTGCTTTGTCACCAGAGGAATCCCTGCCATACACAGCGCTTCTATATCACGATTAATGGTGCGGCGGGAAACCTCGAATTTCTCTGCCAAATAAGAGGCCGTTACCTTTTCCTGCTGTAAAAGAATGGAAAGAATGCCTATCATCCGGTCAATCTTCATAGGGCGGCTCCTTTACTGATTTTCTTTAATACAATTTCTCTGAAACAGCAATATACCTATACTGTATATCCATACCCAAACAGCTTAATAAAGTCATTCCACCCTAAAATGAAAATTCCTGCTGCAAATAATACGGCAAATGCCAACAAGGGCAGCCATACAAAAGACTTCTTTTTACAATAGCCTTTTTTACATAAGGAAATGGTCACGGGCAGAATGGCAAGAAGCCACATCACAAGCAGCACGACTCCCAAAAACACAGCAATATCAGCTTCAGATCCCATGTCATACCCATATCCCTTGCCGTGCCCGGTAATATTCATGTATATGCAGCCAATCCAGAGCGGCGAGGAAAGGCTTATAAGCAAAAACCATATGATTGAACTGATTGTTTTCAGTATTTTCATTACCCATCTCCCTTTTCGAAAAAGTGTTCTTGCTGCTTAAAATTCAAAATATAGTGCACATATTTACATATGATTCCTGAGATATCTTCTCAAAATAAACAAAGCTGCTCATAATTGGTTTTACGTTCCAAAAGGCACGGCATTTTCTGCAGCATTCCTTTCGCCTGTTCATCATTTAAAATCCACGGGACAATCTCCTCCCGCTCAAGAATCAAAGGCATACGATCATGTACCATTTTTATAGAATCATTGGCTCTGGTGGTGAGAATTACAAAATGGACGCCATCCCCATACTGCCTGCAGAATCCTGCCATAAACAAAACCGGTTGATCCTTTCTGTAAAATGTGTTTTTTTCCTTTCTGTAATTCCATTCATAAAACCAGGCAGCCGGTACCACGATCCGCCTATGAAGAACACTGTCACGAAAAAGAGGTTTTTCCAAGACAGATTCCGATCTGGCATTAAAAATTACCTGTTTTCCCTGAAATCCAGGAAAACCCCAATGCTGCCAGCTACAGCATACAGAGCCGTCCTTCCCTGCCAAAACCGGGGCTTCCTTATCAGGATGGATATCTCCTGTCTCTATCCTCTGCACTGTAACCATGGAATCCTTCCTCTGTCTCTCTTGAATCTGTCCTATTATCTTTTCCATTTCCCTGGCCACATGATCATCTATATAATATCTGCCGCACATATTTACCTCCTGAAAGTTCTGCATTTCTTTGCTGTGAAAGTCTCGAATCCTTGCTGTAGGTCTGCGCACTTGCTGCGCTGTCCGTACAGCGCCAAAATACCTGTTTTTTGACCTTTTGTGTGCATCCGCCGGAGGCTCACAGTAACCACTCTTTCATTTATGGTGGTGCGGCGAAAACGTGGCATGAGGGGTTCCGTGAAAGTGCCGCGAAATCTCCCTCACAAATTTCCTTGCCTTTTCCTTATCCCACTCATTGGGATGGTTCTTCGCAATTCCGCCGATCTTGCCAAAGGACCCGAAGGTATCATATCCCCGGCACTGAAAGTTGCCAAGATAACAGACTCCCTTTTCCTGAAGCTTCCGGGCTGCTCCTTTTGCATAATTACAATAGCCCACCCCACAGGTAGTGACAGTAAATACCTTCTGATTTTTTGAAAATTCCCGGTCCTCAATTAATTTCATGATTTCTTCATGCATCGAGTGGAAAAACACGCCGGATGCTAAACCTATCACATTGTAGGCAGACAAATCAATCTCTTTATTCTTGGTAATATCCACCAAATCTGCGCCTAATTCCTGTGCCATGGCCTCCGCAATCTTTTTGGTATTTCCATGATGCACCGATGCATATACAAGAATTGCCTTCATACCCCTTTTCCTTTCATTTTCAGACACACTCTAGTGTACTGTGGCAGTATGGTCAATCCGTCAATACCCCAGACTGGCATACTCCTTCTCCATCCCGCAAATCCGCTCATACAGCCAGTCATTAACCGGCACCTTCAGGCCATGTCTGGCCGCCAGCTTTCTCACTGTCCCGGAAAACATCTCCACCTCTGACAACCGGTGGGCCAGCCCGTCCTGCCGCATGGAAGGCATCCCCTCTGGTGACAGGGTTTTCAAAAGCTCAATGTACTCTTCCATATCCTTTTCTGTAAGCGCCACTCCTTCTGCATTGGCCAGAGATATTACCTCCCTCATTGCTCCGGTCATGGTGTCATAGGCATTTCCTGCTTTTAACGCGCCGCCATAGTTGGTCTCATAGGCCATGCAGGTCTGATTGACCCCCACATTCAGCATAAATTTCCCCCACAGGCGATACCGGATATCCGGCTCCGTCACATAAGGAATCCCGGCCCGGCCAAGAAAATCCTCCAGAGCCTTAAGGCGCTTTTTCTGGCTTATACCCGGCTTCTTTTCAGGCTGTCCAAGTGCCATATTCTCTCCTGACTGTTTCAAACCCGGCTCTCCCTCTGAATTGTTTTCACCGTCTTCCTTTCCTCCCAATATTCCAATCCGCAGCTCACCAAACCGGGAATAGCTGAGAGCTGCGCCAAATTTGACTGCATCCATTCCCTGCGCAATGCAGCAGATCACCTTTTCTCTGCCAAAGCACTCCCCAATGATCTCCTCACTGCTGATTCCATTCAGCACGGAGATAATCGTGGTTTCCGAACCCACACAAGGCGCCATCATGTCCAGAGCTGCCGAAAGCCCTGTTCCCTTTACTGCCACAATCACCAGGTCTACTGGTTTCATTTCCTTTGCACTGCAGATGGTGAAATCCCTGGAATGTCCGTTTACTGCAAAATCCATCTGCTGGTAGCGTCTGGTTCTCTCCTCATCTGCCACAAAGCAGACTGCCTCTGCTCCCAGCTTTTTTCCAATCCTCTCCCCGTACATCATCCCCAGGGCTCCCATTCCCACGATTGCTGCCTGTGTCCACTGCTTCATATTTTTCCGTTCTCCTTTTTCTGCTTCTCTTGGTTCTTTGCTGGCTTTTGATGGTTCTTTTTGCCGTTCTCTGTTCCTTCTTAGCTTCCCTTCTCAGGGCTCACTGTTCCTCAGCTCCAAATCTGCAAAAAACATCTCGTAGAAATCATCCTCACCCTTTAACACCGGAGAATTTTCCCCGCCTCCATTGGTGCTGCGCTTAATAGCAGCATAAAATTCCTCCCCGGCATCAATCAAATCCATCTCATAGATCTCGTATCCCAGCTCCTGACATTTTTCGCAAAAAGCAGCCAGCGGATTGGTCTGCTTTCTGGTTTCCAAAAATGCCTCATAAAGCTTAGGATCCTTTCCTGCCTGGTCCTTTATCTCATCTAACTGTTCTCCGATATTCATTCCAACCTCCCACCTGTTTTCCAATGCACTTTTTCCACAGAATCTGCCATTTTATCAAGAATCCAATGACTTTCTAATCATTCCCGAACCACCACATATCGCTCATGAGGCATATCTACGCCCCGGTAATGCTTGACCCAGGTGTCCTTTTTTACCATGCCATTCCTGACAGCAACCTTTTGGGAGGCTGTATTGGTGTCACGGATAATCGAACAAACCTCCTTTACATCCAGCACCTCAAATGCATAGTTTTTACAGGCTTTGGCGGCCTCAATGGCATAGCCCTGATGCCAGAAAGCACGCTGGAAAAGATAACCGATCTCCAACTGCTCCCCTTCCTTCCAGGGCTGCATGGACAGCCCGCACTGCCCAATCATCTCCCCGGTTTCCTTTAATACCACTGCCCACAATCCAAAGCCCCACCTTTGATAGCGGGATATCTGCCTGTCAAGCCATTCCTGTGCCTCCTCATCATTCAATGCTCCCTCATAGGCATACATGGCTTTTTCATCCTGCAAAATCTTACAGAGCGAGGCAAAGTCAGACGGGGTCATCTCCCGCAGATAAAGGCGCTCTGTCTCCAATATTCTTTTCTCTGTCATTTTCCTGCCTCCCTTTTATACTATGTGCTCTCGGAATCTCTCTTTTCCCTGCTGTTTCAGCTTATTTTCCGACATACACACCAAAAATCAATCCACCTATAACCTGCTGCTGTATGCCCCATGATTTTGACTGCACCGAAATATGTTTGAAAATTATTTTTTCAACTGTATATCACAATTTATGGGATATAAGGTGATTCTTCAAGCAAATAGTTTTTCTTCTTAAGTTTATCTTTTATCAAATAGATGGTTTCTTCAACGGATAAATTTGTTGTATTGATTACATTTTTCTCATATAATTGCAATATTGGTTGAATGAAGTCCCAACTTTTTAAATATAACATATTGAGAATAAAGTTGGAATAAGAATTTATATTATCTTACGATTTAGAATTACTAAAGCTGCTGCAAAAGTCCTATTTCCGTAAAATAAAAATAAGCTATATCGATCTGCTCTACAACATGGGAAATAATTTGTTTATGAGGATGATTATACAGATCCTCTGCAGAGGTACTATAGAGATTACGAAGTAGATCGCCAAGATCCATCCCGAAACAGTGAGACGGTATTGCTGTAAGCGGCCTTCTGTATCTGAGACGTTATCGCCTGGAAAAAAAGGGGATCCGGCAGCTTTGAACTATATGGGGGACGAATGTGTATATGCCCTATGGCTGCATCCTGAAACTGGGGGATGTTGAGAAGGTGCCGCTGGATTTTGAGATCAAGGTGCCGGACTGTTACGTAAGGTATGCGTTTCCATGCAGCAGCATGGCAACTAAAGGACTGGTCTGCGAGCTTCCCCCTGTGGATTCTGGCTGCCGTAGGGAGATCCATGTGATTATTAGCAATGTAAGCGGCACACTATACCTAGAGCGTGTCCGAAAATTCATTCCCGCCAGATGCACGCCCCACTTTGCGGTATATTTGGCTCTCATTCGGACAACGTAGCCCACTACGCCTCCCTCATTCGGGTCAAATCTCTCACAAATTGTGACACACATCTGACGGAAAGCAATTTTCAGACACGCTCTAGTGTTCCATCCGGACAGAAAATGGAGTTGTGAGCGGTCTGGTACGTGCCAGTGCTAGGCAAAATTTCGACGGCGATGTGGGCCATCGACTAGAAATTTTAACGACGCAATGGTGCGTGACAGACCGTTCACGGCTTCGATTTCTGGCCGGATGGAGCACTAGGATGTGCCGCTTTTTATGTTCAGAACTGTTTTAAAATGTTGTGATGGCCTACATCCACCAAAATAATCATTTTGTCGCCCTCATAGTACCAGATAATGCGGATGTCCATGTTGACGCTGCACTCGAACAGATCTGTGGCACCCTGAATCCGCTTGGTGCGCAGCGATGGGTGGGAGGGGTTCTGTGCCAGGAGTTCCAGTTTGTTTTTTAGCTGTTTCTTTTCCTGGGCAGTCAACCCCTTAAAATGCTTTTGGAAACGTGGCGTAAAGGTAAATTCGTATGCCATCAGTCTGCCTCCAATTTATCGAACAAGGCATCCACGCTGTCAAAGACAGGCTGTTCCCCAGAGGCCAGTTTCGCTTTTACACTGCTGATTTCTTCTTTCAACTCATTCAGATATTTTTTCGGATAGACAGCAACTGGCATAAGACAAATGGATCCGTCCTTTTCAAAGATGTCAAGTTTGTCGCCTTCTGACAACCCGAGCTTTACAATGATTTCCTTTGGAATTGTGATCTGCGCCTTCTGGCGAAGTTCAGCAAGCAAAATATCAGCTCCTTTCTGTGTTTGTACCTTTGTTTTGTGGCGCATAAGTATTGGGTCCCAAAGTGAGAAATTCCAACTTTCTCACTTATAGTATATCCACTTTTCCAGAAATATGCAAGAGGGAAGTAATTTTTTATTTTCAATGTTGTTGATGTAGTTGTTTACCTGTCCTAAGCTCAGGGACATATCGCGGGTGGATACGCCTTTTAATGTCCGCAGCTTTATCAGCCGTTCGGGGACAAAATCTTCATACATGATCTTCATCTCCCTAGTGTTCCATTCGGACAGAAAATGGAGTTGTGAGCGGTCTGGTACGTACCAGTGCTAGGCAAAATTTCGACGGCGATGTGGGCCATCGACTAGAAATTTTAACGACGCAATGGTGCGTGACAGACCGTTCACGACTTCGATTTCTGTCCGGATGGAACACTAGTGCCTTGTAAAGTCTAAAACTGTACCAAAACTTTTCCATGTGGGGCTAAGCCCCACATGAGAAAATGAATAATCAGTCATCAAAGATTGGCTTTGGATATAATCGGTACAGCTTTGTCCTTGCATCAGCTGTTTTAAAATGCCATATAATTCCTTTTTGCTTTCGGTTACGGGATATTTCCCATGAATTTAGTAGTTCATTTAAATGGTCTACATCCTTAATCCTCTGGTTGCCCAGACACTGGATGGACAAAGAACTGAGTTCTGTTTCCGCCATATTGTTGTTCTTCAGATTAAAAAAGCATTCGATTTGCAGATTATATTAGCAGG
>CAJUGD010000061.1 GCA_910586205.1 uncultured Lachnospiraceae bacterium
CTTTTTCTGATTTCAGCTTCCCTGTGGGCTCATAAACCCTCTTACAATAAAGTACTGGCACTCCGGACTTACCTACCGAATAAATCTTTTTATCAGAATAGCACTTATACAAGACACTCTGCCCTCCTCCATCATACACGAGGGATATCCCCATGGATGATTCCTTCCCCCCATAATTTTCCAAAAGGCTGAAATAACGGATCTTCCTTTCCTGATCCTCACAGAGCATGTAAGGGTACTTTTTATACAGGTTCTCCCTCCCCCAATCTCCCAGCTCATGCCTCCAGTCAGGGAGCCCTGTGTGTCCCACAACCAGATCCCAGAATTCTTTTCGGAACCGGTTATATCCTTTTGGCAGACCATAAGACTCATAAGCTCTCCAGAGAGACGGGCTTTCATCATGATTGGTATATAATCTAAAAGAGCCGTAATAATCGCTTCGGAATTTCTTTTCATTCTGGTCTATCCCATAATAACAGGGTACATATCGCAGATCATACCCGGATGCTCTATCTGTTACATTAAAAAAATCGCCTTCCTCTAAAAATTCCACTTCCGGCCATTCTTCAAATAAAGTTGACTGCTGATTAAAATATTGGTTTAAATAATATTCCTGTTCTTTCCAGGTGTTAACCTGGTTATTATCAAAGACTGTCATGAATTCATCCCAGACACTTTGATCGCATTCAAACTTCTTTTCTGTTATTTCTTCTTCCTGTTCTCCTGAGGCATCTCCCTTGATACATCTGAACTGGATCCAATCCTTTGTTGCTGTAACATCCACCAGATATCTCCCACCTGAGTAATCTCCAAAAACTTCAAAAAAACTGATTTTTGTAACTTCAGAATAGGGGATCAACGGAGCAGGTTCTGTGGGTACATGGGGGCCGCTGACTTCAGGGGAAAGCATTTTATCCAGTCCTACCAGACTTGCACAGTCTTCCGCGTTACATGCAATTGCCAATATAACAAACAGGACAGCCAGCCACTTTACTTTTTTATTCATCAAACTACCTCCATCATTTTTTCTAAAGCCTTTATGGTTTGGGGCAAAACCTTTTTTGCAGGATCTATCCCTGCCGATATATTCATTACAACATATTCAAAATATCCTGCAAAGGCTTCATGTGAGATTTGTTTTTTCCTATCCCCTTCTCTCTTTATTAGCCTTTGTACCTCTGGATCATCTTTTTCGTAAAACCAATAGTAGTGTCCATGTCCTCCCCCGACCTGATCCCCTGTGATCCCTCCATAGATGTCTCTTGCTAAATTAGCTGGACTTTCTTCCAACACAATCTTACTTCTTCCAATCACTTTTCCCGGTTCCTGTCCGTTTTCCATAAACTGTATTTTCAAATACCGCACAGAATCCTTTGGTCCAAAGGCAACGGAAGCAATTTCCATCAGAAATTCAAGCTGTTCTTCCAATTCCCCGGTTCAGCCATTCTTCCTCCCTTCCTGCCTGAAAACGCAAAAGCAGTTTTTTCTGGCTTCGGGTATTCTGGATTCCGTTTAAAATAAGCTTCCGCACATTCCACACCGGAACCATATCATAAAAAACAAAATCCTTATATTTCCCAAAATCAATCTGGACCTGACGGATTTTTTCATCATAACTTTTTCCGGTATGTCCCCATAAACCTCCGTTTCCACTATCCGCTCCTATATTTCACCGGATTCTTGTAAATACCACTCCTGGATAATATTGGTTCTATCAAACAATTCCCCTTCCTTTACCCGAATCACAGCAGGCTTCTTGATATTGAAATAATCATCCCAACTATCCTGCAATAATTGCCCAAGGAGCTCTGCCGCCATCAAATGAAATTTCTCATAAAAACCATAAAGCATATCATCTGTCTCATATTCCTTCACCCTGCTCTGGCAGGAAAATATGTCCCTGATTTTTCCTTTTAACTTTCGGAATCTGGAAAATACAAAGGAAAAATCCCAACTTCCGCTGCACTCTCTATAAAAATAGCAATCCCTTTCGTCATAAAAATCAATACGGTATGCCGGATAATCATCTATCATACTGCTTCGTAAAAAAGAAAAGTAAATCCACTTTAAATCCCCCGTTTCTCCCCTTTCTTCCATAAACTTATACTTTTGAAAAACCTCCTCCAAAGCTTCTGACAAATCCTTCCTGATTTCCGCCTTTTCATATTCAAATCCGTTTTTTATCTCCTGGGACAATATAGCAAATTCTCTGTCTGCCATCTGCCCCACTTCATCTAACAATTCCTCCCTCTGCCTGTTCTTTAATATCTCAAGTCTCCTCTCCAAACCGCTCTGAAAACCATTGTTCATACTCTTTTTCCCCTCCTGATTCCCCACTGATTTCTTCCTTTACTTCTCCATCCTCTGCTCCATTACCGGATGCATGGAATAGTTCTCTTATCTCAGGCTCTAATACATCCTTGTAATATACATTGGCTATCTCACTCTCCAGCATTTTCTCACTTACAATTTCATAAGCTTTTTTTATGCAGGATTCTGCCCTATCCGGATTTTCCAGCTTCCTGTATGCAATTCCCGCATCGCAATAAATGTACGCCTCTCTCATCTCATCCCAGGTTGTCTTTTTCCTGGAATGATCCACATATTCCAATGCCTGTTCCATATATGCAGCCGCGTCTTCATATTGTTCTGTTTTCAGATAATACTTCCCCTGTAAATAATACACATAATAGTAATTCTCCTTTTCCTCACCCATTTCCCTGTAGACATTGATTGCATTATCAATAAATCTTTTTCCTTCCTCGTAATCTCCCAGCTCCAAATAGGAATCTGCCAGCAGTCCATTAATCCATGCCCCTCTTACAACGCTTTCTATTTTTCCGTTCTCAATATCACGCTGTACGCTTTCCGCATAGGATACGGCTTCTTCATAGTACCCCATCCTATGATAGCTCTCCACAAGCTCATCTGAAGGATATGACATCCGGGATTCTTTAAAACTGTAAAGCTCACTTGTCTTCCCACCGCTAATCTGATTTACCGTAACCTGAAGCCCATTTTTCGGATTTGATCCCTGAGGTTGATTAAAAGAGAATGATATACGGGGCATATTCTCTGATTGATTCATGTTAAAAAGAGGAAGCCCCAGAAGAAAGAGCGCCATTACCACCCCTATTCCGGTTTTTAAATTATCCACTATCCGTTTTTCATCTTCTTCTTTCTTTTCATCCTCTTTTTTCTTTTTATCCTCTATATCCCTTTCCTCCTCTATGCCCCGCTTTTCCACCATATCGTTTTTGTTATCTTCCATGTTATCCCTCCCCTACGTCTTTGATCCTGTGTGCTCCTTCTACTGTAAAATCACTTGCTCTATAGCTGATAATCAACTGACGGATGCTATTTAATATTTGATTTCTATATATTTTCATTTCTCTCCATCTATTTTTCATAAAACTTCTCGTGCTCCTCCTCTGTCAGCACTCTGCCTTCCATGGTATCAACCTCAGGGCTGCTCTCTCTGATAAACTCTATAAGAAATTCTCCTGCCGCTTTCTCTGTCATTGCCGATATTTTTCTTTCCTTATCTACCAAAAGTTCAATCCAAAGGTGGTATAAACCGATACCTCCTCCCCTGCTATATTCTGTATTCGTACTCTCATAAAAACATATCATTTTGATATCTCTCTTTCTAAGCACACACCAAAAACGTTGAAACCAGATAAAATCCCGGGTCATTATACCGGTATCTCTGCCGCCAAGAGAATACGCCTCCCCTTTCAGCCATATCCGTTTTGTCCCTGGCTCCATAACCTGTCTGGCAAATTCTTGTAAATCAGACTGGCTCATTCCACTGCTTTTCATATATTTTTCAATAACTTCCGATTCGCCTTTTATTTTATTTGTTCTCCACATTTTCATTAAAGGAATAAACAGAATGGCTGAAATAATAATAAAACCAAGAATTCTGGCTATATTAAAAAAATCCTGAAAGCTTCTTATCGCTATTCCATTCTTCAAAAAACCTGAAATCATTATTGTTAAAATATAGAAGAAAAGAGCCATACTAAATACACAATATAACCATCCATTTCTCCATCTTTTTACCTGAGACGCAAAAAATCCCTTAGGGAAATTTCTTAGTTTATAGGCATCATCCATCTCGACAAAATAATCTTCAATCTTTTCTTTATAATCAAATATTCCCATATTGGTTTATGTATGATAAGTCCCTCCACAGTAAGTCCATATTGGTTTATCATTTTATTCCTTTCAAAGTTATAATTTCTTTTTAACTCTCAAAATTCTCCTTAAACCAAGTTTCGTAATCGGTTCCATCATGAATAAATTCTTTGTAAATTGATTTTATATTATCCAATATATAGTCCTCATACAAATCTTTTATTTCTTCATTTTCTTCCATACTTTTAGCAGCTATATCAAATGCCTTTTTTATCATTTTTAAAGCCGCATTATAATTTCCTGATTCCATATTAAGATACCCCATACTGTTATACATATTCGATATTTGTCTTTCGTAATTATAAGATATATCCTGGCTGATATATATATCCATTGCTTTTCGGCTGTAAAAATATGCTGTTTCAAAATCTTTTTCCATAACTGAAACCCGGGCAAGATATGTATATCCTTCTGCTACCTTAACATCATCAATTCTCCAATAATATTCCGCATATTTCTGTCCTTTTTCAAAACAAGTTTTTGCACCTTTTAATTCTCCCTCTAATGCCCATACAATTCCTTTTCCGTAATAAACATTAATTAATGCTCCTATATCATTCCTTTTTTCTCCTATCTCTATAGCATAATCATAATATTCTAATGCTTTTTGTTTCCTATTCAAATCATCATATGTATCAGCCATCAAACGATAAACTCCTATTAATTCATCATCCTCAACATATTCCAATGCTTTTTCATAATACAGTAAGGCCGTCTCATATTGTTTGGATTGTTTATAGTATTTCCCTTCTAACTGATAAAGCGTTCCAAGCATTTCTACATCATCTTTCTTTTCTAATTCTTCCCTGGCCTCATGAACATAAGGGTATGCCCTATCTAATTGGCCAATTTCAAGATAACTCTCCCCTATCTTTCCTTTTATCCAGTATTCCATTGTAGTGCCAGGCTGCATCGTCTCTTTTATTCTATCTAATGTCAGTTCATAATACAGAATTGCTTCCTCATAATTTTGGGCATTATAGTAATCAACTGCTGTCTGATATTCCTCAAAATCCAGAATTTTCGAATTCATTGTTTCTTCATATCTGTATTTGCTATTTAAACATCCGGAAAGCACTGCTATAGAAACAATAATGACAGCCACTCGCATTTTTATATTATATTTCACTCCTGGTTCCTCCCCACACACAATATTACTTCCCCTTCTCTCATTCAGATAGTCCTTTCTCTCCACTTAATACCCTTCCGTTACTCCATCATATTACCTTGCAGGCATAAACCTGCTTAGCAGGAAAGCCATCCCTTATGCAAGTGAAACCCATAAAGGTTCCGGCTTTGCAGAAGTTACCCAGAGAAAAATAAAGTCAAGCTGATTCTTGACAACCATTCTGCCCATACGGCAAGGGGCCTTCCAGTTTGTTCAAAATTCTTCTAACTGTGCAGTTGTAATCCACCAACTTGCCTGAATGCAATTTATTTGCCATGCAGGCGGGCTGTTGGATTAGAAACCGCACAAGTGGAAATTTTTTGATGTGTGACAGATAAGCTGTTGATATCAAATCAGCATGAAAATCCAGAAAATGAGGTTTTCTTGATCCTTGGATTATATTTTAATTCCAGAAAAGCATTAAAATCTTGTTCGTACAGCCTTTCCAGTTCCAAATTGTATTCCGTCAAAATATGTGGTTGTTCTTCCTCATAGATTTTCAGAGCTTCTTTTGTTCCAGATTCAGACAGACTGATATAAGCCGTTTCATACTGGATATTTGTATACAGCCGCAGTTGGCTTACGCTGTTTAATCCGTTCCCACAATAGTAATATCCCCAAGTCAGGTCTCTGTTTACCAGAATTTTGGCTTTATTTCCTGCCATAAAAATAGTCCAGATTTTTCCGATCCATACATGGGATTCCACCAAGTGCGCCTCATTAAAATCAGTTTCTATATCAGATAAGGAAACAGAGGAGTTTTCCCTCAGGTATTGTTGAATCGGGTTCATGAATGCCAGATTGTAAATACCAGCGACGCACACTATGGCATACACAAAAAGCCCAAAAGCAATGACCATTAAAACCCAAAATAAAATAGAATTGACGCCGCCGATATTTTTAGCATCCAGTTCATAAAAATAAAAGCGGTTCGTCACTAACGGCGAAATCCCTAGATCCTCCAAAGCATCCCGGAAATATTTTTCTGTCTGGGAATCCATTTTGGTCCAGATACCAGTGAAGGAATGAGGCGGTGATAGAACTCTTTCTTTTCCAAGATAAACACTGTAACAATACAAAATAGAAGTTCCATTCTTATCATTTTTTACAGATTGGCATGCCACATAGCTATATCCATTCACACGGGTAGATGTCTCTTTGCTGTATTTCATTTTTGTCATCGTGATGTGTTCTATATAGCCATCATGAAGAAAATCTGGATGGACAGTGATATATTTGCCTTTGTAAGTATCTGGATTGGATGCGAGGTCGATGGTTTTTCCCCTACCAGTGATGACACCCAATAGGGCAAATTTTGTTATAGCGATCAGAGCAACTGCGCCGATGACGCAAGAGATTGCCCGCCATTTGTTTGATTGTTTGGCTAATTCTTGGAAGGTTGCTAACATAATGCTTCTCCTCATTTGTAAATAAATTTTATCAGATGATTTTTGATAAATTTTAAGATAAAATGTTACGAAATATTTTTCTGCTTATCATAGTTTTCTTCAACTTGCTGCCCGGTATAACGGATTCTATTGGAAATCCCTTCTTCCTGGCATATCCCGTTTCCAAAGGCATCATACTGGTAATGGTTCTGAATCTCCCGCTTCTCATTCGTAATAAAAGCTGTACTTAGCTGTTCATCCTGATGATAATAATGAGTTTCTTCTGAACACCAGACTGCCTCCGTTCCGTCTCCCAGGCGGTAGCTGCTTTCCTCTCCTCCGTTAAACTATTCCGTCTATCTTGTTTCATACAGGAACTCGGCTCCCCACTG
>CAJUGD010000062.1 GCA_910586205.1 uncultured Lachnospiraceae bacterium
TTTTAATGTTTCTAAAATTGTTTTGGTACAGTTTTAGACTTTACAAGGCACTAGGGCATATTCCCTATCAGGACCAACGATGGTAACGTTATTGCATATTAAAGTTTCTGTAAAGATATCCCGAAGGGTGACTTTTTTCGAGAGAGAACTTATATTGTCAAATAATTCTTTAATTCGTTTTGTAAGAGAATCTCTTGTAATTCGTTTATCATTTATTTTCTCAAGCAATTCATCTTTATACTTGAGCAGGAGAAGAGTGTATACATCCGAAATCATGCCATTATCAATCAAATAAGGTATTCCGTTAAAGTGATCCGAATCATTATGTGAAAGAACCAACTTTGCTTTTGAGTATTTCTTTTCTTTCATGTATTTTATTACTCGTTCAGCATGTTCTTCACATCCGCAATCGAAAATTACAAGTTCAGATCCAGTATCGATGAAAATACAATCCCCATTGTTTGCAGTTACATCAGAATAATTTTGTGAGGACAAAAACGTTATTTCCAAATATTTTCTCCTTTCGTGGAAAAACTAAGTTAAAAGTAACAAGGGTAGCAAATCCTTAATTCCGGAATCAGCACTCATCTCTATCGAGTGCTGATATTACAATATCACTATTGACATTGCTTGTCAACTACAAAAACAGTAATTTAACGAAAATTTCGTTTTAACTTATCAAAAAACCTTGATATATAGATTTTAAATCAAAATAAAATTGACAAATTCGTTTTTATAAGATAGAATGATATAAATGAGAGGTGTAGGTTATGTTAATTAAATTATATATATCAAATTTTTTGTCTTTTAATCAGAAACAGATTTTTTCGATGGAAGCGGGTAAAGCACGTAAAAATATAAAACGGATTTACCAAGATAAAAACATTAAATTGACAAAATGTGAAGCTATCTTTGGTGCAAATGCTTCTGGAAAGTCTAATTTAGTTGAGGCTTTTCAATTCATACAAAATATGGTAGTTGAAGGATTGCCCAAAGGGTTTACTAATAAGTATTTTAGACAAAATCCAAATAATCAAATATTACCTTCTGAATTCGAGATAGAAATATTACTTGGAACGCAAAAAGTGGTTTATGGTTTTTCAATTATTTTAAAAACGGGATCGGTACAACGAGAATATCTTTATGAAGTATCTGCTTCTGGGAGCAAAAAGGAAATATATAACCGCAACTTAATTGAGGGTTCCTTTTCAGTTGGAGAATATTTTAGAAACAAAAATAGTATCGAAAAGTTAATTATATATGGCGAAGACAGTGTATCAGATACAGAATTGCTTTTTCTTACAATTATGAATCATGGAAAAGCAAAACTATATGAAGATAATAATGAGTTAATTGTGCTACGGCGGTTATACAGATGGTTTAGGAACTTGCTTACGGTAAGTAATCCAGATAGTATATTAACAGGATATCCTTATTTTTCACATTCAAATTTAAATGAAATAGCAAATCTTTTAAATGCGCTAGGAACAGGTATTAGCGATTTGCGAATTGTAGAGGTTCCAGCAGAAATTATTAAAAATAAAATACCTGATGATTTATATAGTAAAATCATTGCAGATTTAGAAAAAGAGAGAGCT
The DNA here is from genome assembly GCA_910586205.1 of uncultured Lachnospiraceae bacterium. Classification (GTDB taxonomy): domain Bacteria; phylum Bacillota; class Clostridia; order Lachnospirales; family Lachnospiraceae; genus Brotaphodocola. The sequence goes on from CAJUGD010000062.1 coordinate 1,599, forward strand.
AAAAATAGGACTAATAATCCAGCTATTATGCTGAGGTCTTACAAAGAGTTTTATACATTTGAATTAGATGATAGCAACGATCCTATAATTAAAACGATTGAATTCAGCCATGAAAAGGAATCCATATACTTCAATTTAAAAGAAGAATCTGATGGAACGGCAAGATTGTTGGATCTTATTGAAATTCTTTTAAAAGTATCTGACAATGAAGTGTTTGTTATTGATGAAATAGATCGTTGTTTACACCCTTCTTTAACAACAAGGATAATTGACCTATTCCTTGATATGGCAGAAAATCGTAATACACAGTTGGTTATTACGTCTCATGAATCACGTCTTTTGGCAACGGAAATTCTTAGGAATGATGAGATATGCTTTATTATAAAAAATAAACAAGGAGAGTCTATTCTCAATCCTTTAGAACAGTATCAGCTAAGAGCAGATAAAAAAGTCTATGCTGCTTTATTTGATGGTACATTAGAAGATGTTCTTCCTATTTACGATGCCGAAAAGATTCAAGCTATTTTAAGTGCTGATAGACAGAATATAGAAATAGAGTCAGGGATATAGAAACTTGTTTGGTATTTGGGGAATTTTCTGTTAAGATGATTCCTTTATGAATAAGCAGTGAACACTATCACCTATGGAATTTCCGCTTTAGTGCATTAATTCCATAGGTGAATATTTACCTAACAGTCTTTCGAGCATCCTCCATTAAATGGTGTTTAGCCAAAATTCAGTATATATAAAGCATTTCATAAATCAATATTTGAGAGTTATAAAGATACCATTGATGTAAATATAATGCCTGATGATTCTCGTAATAATCCTAACAGCCAGCTCGCGCTCTTTGTCAAACCGTGTCACCTTAAAGCTCACATCGTCTTTCTTCCCGGGAGTTCAGTAATCATAGCAGGCGTGGATCACTGCATTGACACCACTGGACAGGCGGATGCAGACTAGGCCTTTACGAATGTCCTTTACCTTGCTGGCACATTTGCTCTGGATGCGGCATTTCTTCAGGTTGTCATAATTTCAACACACAGGATTTTCTCCGCCACCGCAATGACTTTGGCCCGCACAATGCACCCCTCATAAATACGGTGCATTCCGAAAGCGTCCGTATCCATATAGAATATCTGTATACCATAATATCCCTTTTAAAGCATGGTTTTCAGGTTTAAGAACAAAAGTTTTTACAGTTCTGCATTCACTCGGGCATACGTCAAATGCCCCGCGACACTTTTGCATGGTTCAAAATCCGGATGAAAGATCTGCCCTGATTCTCCAACGCTTTTTTATAACCGGCTTCGGTCAGACGTAAACATCCACTGCTATGAGTTTCTTTTTATGTCCCATAAGCTTCGATAGCACCTTTGGGTTGAATGCCTCTTTTAGTAGGAACGTACAATGTACTGCACAAATCATACCAGCAGATATCCGGCAAGCCATTTTCAACAACAAGCTCTTTATAATACCTGCAATGGACTCCTTTGCTCCTTGCTCTGCCATAGTTGAAGCAACAGATATAATCCAGCTCCTAAAACTCTCCCTTTTTACGGTTTTAAATTTCTGTCATAAACCTACCATATTAAATCTAAATTCTAAACCAATCAGTCAGTCGCAAATTATAAGCGAATTTATTATTCATGTCTAAGCATTTGCATATAATACACTCTCTGCTTTTTCATATTCAGCTTCCGTATATCCCATAGATAATATCTGCTCTCTTGTAATATTAACTCTGAGCATTCCCTCAATAGCCTCTATTCTTCCCTCCATTCTTCCCTCCATTCTTGCTTGTTCTCTAATACTCTCTGACCAATTACACATAATCTGGATTCTCCTTTCCAATTCAACAGTCATTGTCATTCCATACTCATCCGCCAATATACGTTTCTTCTCTGATGCATCTTTCCTGGAAACCAATTCTTCCAACATAGCTATCAGCACGTTCTGAGACTTCTTTACAGCTATTCCAGAAGAACTATCCCCTTCACTCCTGATATTGACAATAATGCCTTTCATCAGATCCGTATGATATGAACTTCTCTTATTCCCGAAAACTGTTTTTCTGTCAAAACCGATTTCCTCAATAGAATCTTCTGTTTCCTCGCTATCCATACATATCCAGATACTGCGGACTCTTTTCAAATTATCAAAATCACTGTGAAAAAATTCTGTCTGTTTCTGTGCTGAAATCATCCTTGCAAGATAGAATACAATCCTATTCTCCAAGTGATATCCCAGCTTACCAAAATCCGTTGACTTCTGCGCCTCAATATTGATCAGAATCTTCATCTCTTTTTCCCTTAGGTACGCAGTGAAACGGATATCATAATAGATAATGCCCTCTCCCGGAATATTATCTTCCGTTATTGTTCCTTTTACCCGTCCAAGATTAGAAAGACCTGCATCAATCGGTCTCTCTCCCACTTCAATATCATCACCAATGCAGCCAAGGATATCTTCAATATCCATGTCCTGAAACTCATTAACAGTATACTTCAAAATATGTGACAGTATCTGCTTGTCCGCAAGCAAATATTTTATATTTGTATCATATGCAGAACCGGAATTATTTGCAGCATTGACTGTCTGTGCTAAATTTGTTTCAATCATTGGCTCCCCTTCTTCATTATATGTAATATAAATGACAAAATCAACTGCTTCTCGACAAATCGTGGTTACTGGCATATATTTTTTATATAGTTCACACATCCCTTTTATCCACTATATATAAATTTTATTTCTTTAAAATCTCTCACATCTTGTATGTAGTTAGTTTTAGCAATCATAGGACACAAAATACTCCTCCGCATTCTCAGGGAAAAATCTTTGAACTCGCCATAGAACTGTGCCACTAATGTCTTATTATATGCTATTACTAAAATCAGCTTATTAAGCCGCCCTATCGCGTTGGCCATGGTAAATATCTTTCCAGATCCTGTAATATCCAGCAAACCTACATGTGCCCGGCAAAGGACACGCCCCCGCAAATAAAAGTCTGGCGGGCACATGAGGCACCCCTGAACTTATGCCGCCTACTCGGAGGCAGACCATTCTCATCTTTCCAGAATTTCCATAAATTCCTCTCCGCTGATAGTCTCCCTTTCCAGCAAATAAGCTGATATCTCGTTCAGCTTTCCTGCATTTTCCTTCAAAATCCCCATTGCTTTATCATATTGCTCCTTCACAATCCGAATAACCTCCTGATCTACCATCCTGGCAGTCTCCGGAGCACAGACCATAGAGGTATCTCCGCCTAAATACTGATTATTCACTGTCTCTAAGGCAACCATACCAAACTGGCCGCTCATGCCATACCGGGTCACCATGGCCCTTGCCAGCTTTGTAGCCTGCTCAATATCATTGGCGGCCCCTGTGGTAATGGACCCAAACATAAATTCTTCGGCTGCACGTCCGCCCGTAAAGGTAGCGATCTTGTCAAGAGCCTCCTCCTTGCTCATAAGGAAGCGCTCTCCCTCCTCCACCTGCATGGTATACCCCAAAGCGCCGGAGGTCCGGGGAATAATGGTGATCTTGTGAACCGGCGCACTATGGCTCTGACAAGCAGCTACCAGAGCATGTCCTACCTCATGATATGCCACAATCCGCTTCTCCTTCTCTGACACAGCCGCATTCTTGCGCTGGTATCCTGCAATGACCACCTCCACACTTTCTTCCAAGTCCTCCTGAGATACTACGCTGCGCCTCTGACGCACTGCCCGCAGAGCCGCCTCATTGACTATATTGGCAAGCTCCGCACCACTTGCGCCGGAAGTAGCTCGCCCGATCTCATCAAAATTCACATTATCCCCCAGCTTTACATTCTTTCCATGAACCTTTAAGATGGCTACGCGCCCTCTAAGATCCGGCAGTTCCACAGGCACACGCCTGTCAAACCGTCCCGGACGCAGCAGCGCCTTGTCTAATGATTCCGGGCGATTGGTAGCTGCAAGGATCACTACCCCCTTCTTCCCGTCAAATCCATCCATCTCTGTCAAAAGCTGGTTTAATGTCTGTTCTCTCTCGTCGTTTCCTCCGATTCCCCCTCCGTCCCGCTTCTTTCCTATCGTATCAATCTCATCAATAAACACAATGCAAGGCGCTTTTTCATTTGCCTGTTTAAACAGATCCCGCACCTTTGCCGCACCCATTCCCACAAACATTTCCACAAATTCCGAGCCGGAAATAGAGAAAAACGGAACATGTGCCTCCCCTGCCACTGCCTTAGCCAAAAGAGTCTTTCCGGTTCCTGGAGGTCCTACCAGCAAAGCTCCTTTCGGCAAGGTTGCCCCAATATCTGCATATTTCTGGGGATTATGGAGAAAATCCACAATCTCCTTTAAAGCTTCCTTTGCCTCCTCCTGCCCTGCCACATCGGCAAAAGTCTTACCAGTCTCTGCCTCAGCATAAATCTTGGCATTCGACTTGCCGAACGTCATGGCATTGCCCATGCCGCCCATCTTTTTCATCATAAACCGGCTGAGAAGCTGGCCGATAATCACAAACATCACAATAGGCATAATCCATGTAGTAAAAAACGTCAAAAGCGGCGACGCTTGAGTAGGAATCTCTTTTGCAAAGATAACCCCTGCTGCCCGCAGCCTTTCTGTCAGCTCATCATCCGGCCAGAATCCCGTCTTATAAGCCCCTAACTTGTCCTCCTCATTCTTTGCCAGAAAGCTGATCTGGTTGTCCTGCATGGCAACCTGCTCTACCTTTCCGCTCTCTACCATGGACAAAAACTGATCATAAGATACTTCCTTTACTGACCTTTCCATGACAGAAGGAAATACCAGAGCATTTAAAAGCATTGTCACAACCAGCACAATAAAATAATAATAGATCCAACTTTTCGGCGATGGTTTCTTTGGTTCTTCATTTTTTATTCCCATTCCAATTTCTCCTTACAATAATCATTTTATCTAGAGTATACAACAAAAATTTATTTTTTTAAACCTTGTTGTCTAAAATTATTCTAAAGTGTTTCTAAACCCTCATGCCCCACATTTGGCACCACCATAAATGAAACTGTGCAA
>CAJUGD010000063.1 GCA_910586205.1 uncultured Lachnospiraceae bacterium
GATACCCCTGTCGGCCCATGTGATTATAGTCCATACCAATTTAAGCTCATTGATAAATTCGGCGTGTGCTGGTGTCTTTTTGTATGAGGGAACAAGGATAACCGCTGGCCTTCTCCAATGGTCTGTGATAATCTTTATTTTCCAATCCGATACTGATACTCCGGGATATTAAAAATTCCGTCATCCAGTATCCGGTTCTCCAGATACTGGATATCTCCGTTTTCTGAGAGCCTGACCGTAAGTTCATGGGTTATGACCGCATCATTGCACAAAATCATCTGGCATACCGCATCCACAGTCAGGGTAAATGTTCCATCTTCATTTTCCCTGATCTGTGTCACCTCGGGAACAGAAGTACCGAAGAAACTGGGTGCGTAATTTCCGCACCCCAGTCTCTCCCATCGGTAGACTTGACGCCCTTCATCAAACACGGTCCACTGCCGAATCTCCTCCCTGGAAACCGGAAGGTAATCCATAATGGTCTCTTCAAACTCTTCTGCCGGTATCCCATGGGGATACTGCTCCGGTTCAAACCGCCTGTCATATTTCATCCCATAAAAATATTCATAAATCCCGTTATAATCCAGTTTATCCAGGCTCTCCCTGTCCCAGTTGGAGCATAACAGGTTATTTCCCTGATACCCCAATGGAAGCACACATTTTTCGGACATTTCACGGCACTCCTGTGGCAGGGGCCTCACTCTGACCAGGCAGCTTCCGTCAACAATCTCCGATACTTCCGGAGGTTCCGGTACACATAATTCATAGCAGAAATATCCTTTTTCCGTATACCGCCATTCTTTTATTCTTGTATAGGAAATGTACGCAGGCATCGGTGTTTCATCTTTCCCCCATGTCATATTTGCTGCCAGCACATACAAATTTTCTCCATCATACTGATATTGAAACCTTCCGATTCCTCCGTCTCTATGAATCCGGTACAGGAGCACGGTCCCGGCCTTTCCCACTCCGGCATCCTGTAAAAACCGCTCCATCTCCTGCCAGTTCTCCATAACCTGGTACGGTTCGCTCCCTGTGACCGGCATGCCCATAGTCTTTAGCTTCTCTTTTAATTGAATTAAAACTTCCTCTGATAAAACCACGTTTGAAGCATCGCCTTTGTCCGCTTCTTGGTAAATGTCCCTGGTCAGTTCCAACGCGGCCCTTAAGTCAGCTTCCGCTTCTTTCCTTTCGTTTTCATCAACCGGAAGATCATATCCTTTTTCCCAACGCCCTTTTTTGTCATTATCTTCCCTGCTCTCTGCCAAAGAAGGTTCTTCCCCGCCTTCTATGGCGCCGGACAGTGAAAACTCCTCCTGCTTTTTTCCTCCACAGGCACACAAAAATCCTGCCATCATTATAATAATAGTCTGGATATATATTTTTCTTATTTCCATGGAAATCCTTCCTTTATTTCATATCATATACGTTGGGAATGTCCAGCTCCTTTTTCTCTATGGAATTGGATAAATAACGGAATGTCCCGTCATCAAAGGGCTGAACGGTTATGATGTTGGTAAACGCACAGTCGGAGTTATAATCCGGCCATACCCCATCTACAAAGAGGGTCAGCGTTCCGTCCGGGTTCTCCTTATCCCCCACCACTTCCCCAAAAGGCGGATACGGGCTGGAAAAGATCATTTCATACGGATAGCTGTCTGTGTCTGCGCGGTAACCGCATATCTCCCTTATCCGTTCCTTTGTGACTGGAAAATACGTGGTCATGATCCGTTCATATACCTCTGCAGGTATCTCCCCATTTTCCGGCCGCAGAATCTCTCCCGTATCCATGCGATACAGGTCCTCAAACATGCATGGCATCAGGATATCCTCCACGTTGTTGCTGTCCCAGTCCGTTACAAGGACATTGTAATTGACATAGCTAAGTCCGTCCAGATATTTTTCTGTCAACTCCCTGCACCGGTCAGAAAGCGGGGCTGCCCGCCAGAACTGGCGCAGGCTGGAATGGTAGAGCTGTACCGTATAGGCGTAAATGAAATATCCTTTTTCTGTCAGTTTTATCTCCGCAATATCACTGACAGCAGTAGATATGATTTCCGGTACGCCCCCTTCCCTCCATCCGATCTGCACATAAAAGGTCTGCAGGTTTCCTTTCCTGTGTATAAACGTATAAGCACCGATCAGCCCATCCAGATTCACGTCAAAAATAGTAACCCGGCTGTCCTGCCCTTTTAAATAAGCAGAATAAAAGTCCCGGACATTGTTATGGTTTTCCATATTTGCCCCGTCAGTAACGCTTACATATCCGGCCTCTCCCAGCATAGATACTACCCGGTTCCTCTGCTCCCTGGAGAAATCCCTGACCGTATAAGTATAGGGCGCATCCTCCTCTATTGCTGCATACCTGTATACCTCCTGCACCTCCAAGGCAGCCGACAGGGCACTGTTTTCCAGTTCTTTTTCTTCAGCTTCACTGAGCAGGCTGTCCGGCTCTTCTAAAAAATATGGTGATGGCAATGCTTCCTGTGGTTTTTCCCCTTTGTCTGCTGCCCCGGTATTGCCAGTGGCGGCGCTGCCGGAAATCTCTATAGCCGGCTCCCAGGATTCCTCCGGCTGCTTTCGGCCTGCGTCCTCCTTAAAGCCTGTATAGAAGCTCCCGGCTGCCACTGCCAGACATAACAGGATAAGCAGGAAACTCCCCTTTCTGAACAACCGCTTTAAATCTTCCAACTAATCATCCCCTCCATATACTTTCTTCCACTGGTCTTCTGTCAGCCGGTCTGAATGCCACCACAGCTCACAGCCGCCCTCCGGAAAAATAACCTGATTGGATACATACTGAAAACCTCCATCGTCAAGGGGACGGACCACGGTTTTGTGGGTATACGCCCTGGAGGTGTTTTCCTCCGGGTATACGGCATTCACTGTCAAAGCTAACGTTCCGTCATCATTTTCCGTATAACTGACCACCTCCGGATATGGGATATCCGGATATTCAACCTCATAAAACCCTCTCGGCCTGTATTCATAAGTCTGATCCTCCGGGATATAGGCGGCCTTCCTCTGCAGCTCCTCGTAATCAATTTGCAAATGACGCTCAATGACATGTTCAAATACATCTGCCGGTATCCTGTAAACGGCTCCGGCGTCTAAATCATCATCCGGCGTAAAAGGAACCGGCTGTTCATAGATATCAGGATAGAACCTGTCAAATAAATCATAAAAATCCAGATTCCCAAAATCCTGTTCGCTCCAGTCCGTAAGAAAAAGATTATTTCCCCCATACCCCACCGGCAGCAAATACTGTCGGTTCAATTCCCTGCACGTTTCATCCAGCGGCTCAACCCTCAGCGCCGTATGTTCCGGTTCATCACTGAGGGAAAGCACATAATAGCTTTCGGAATAATAACTTCCTTCAAACAGCAGGTAGCCTTCTTCCGTATATTCCCACGATTCTGCCGGATAGCTTACGGTACTTAAGTTTTTCGGAATCCCATTGCTATACTGATAATATCCTCTGGTTACATTTACTGCTCCCTCTGCTGTAAGAAGGTCATACTTTATAAATCCGCCGGAACTGGTGACTGCGATTATGGTAAGTTTGTCATCCTGCGCTTCCTCTACGGATCTGCAAAAGCGTAAAACCTGTTCCGAACCGACCATGTCAATCTGATTTTCTTCGTCCACCACGGCATAACCATGTTCTCCGATCCGTTCAACCATGCGTCTTGTCACTTCCAGCTCTCCAACCGTCCCCATTTCGGCTGCCTGTTCATAAATATCACGATAAAGCTCCGCAATGGATTCCCCATCAGAATCACGGTTTTCTCCCATTTGTTCCTTTTCCGAATATTCTTCTCTGACTTCTGCATTTTGCGGTATCTCCTGATTTTCCTCTGCCTTTTTGCCGCATCCGGACACTATAAAAAGAAGGACACCTGCAGCAATAAACAGTTTTTGCTTTCCCATGTTTTTCATCTCTGTCAGACCACCTTTTATCAATATCTTTTATTTTAGAATTCCCGCCATGCGCAGCAGATACCTGGCATTTGTGGTAGTGCAGCGCCCCACATTTTGGCAGCAGAGAAGCATTGCACATCTATTTATCCAGCTGGGTTACGACAAGACAAAACTGATGTCCTGCCATAATCAGGGTTTCCAGTATCTCCACATCCTTTCAATTACTGATTTTCTTATACAGGGATATCATACTGCATGATGATGTTATGGAAACAGTCATGGAACCCCAGTTTTCTGTAAAGTTCAACGGCCTCCTCCGAACCGCTGAGCGTAACTGCCCTTACTCCGTTTTCAAAAAGCTCCCCCAGTGCCTGCGAGCATATCGAAATTGCCGCTTTCCTCCTGCGGTATTCCTGTATGGTGGAAACAAATTCCAAAGACGCCGTATCCCCTGTCCGGATTGTGGAGGCCGTGGATACCGGTTTCCCATCCATCTCGCACAGATAAAACCGGAGATTCTCTTCCTTATACCCTCTGCAGTTAAAAAGCCGGAAAACGTACTCCTATTATCACCCTGTTGACCGATTTTGAGAAGACTCCGGGTTCTTATTCCACAAGTTCAATGGAATCCACAATGCTCATCCTGCTGATCTTCCGGAGTGGAATACAGGTTGCCAGAATACAGGCTCCGATGGCAAAAAGTGATGCGCAGGCCATGGGAACCACGGGAACTGCCGTCAGCCGCAGGACATCCGCTGCCCCGGCCTCCACAAATACTGTGCCGATATATCCGGTGATACACCCAATCACCGCCGCACTGATGCCATAATAGAACCCTTCCCACAAAAATACCCGGTACAGGCTTCCCGCGCTCATACCCATGGCCCGCTGTATGCCGTTCTCCGTGATCCGGGTATGGATATTGGTATAAACTGTATTGATAATGTTCAGGATTCCTATGAGGCCGATGAACAGAATCAGGCCCCAGGCCAGCAGACGGATCTGGGTCTCGCTTTCCGCATACTGGCGGTCCGTCTGTTCATAGGACACCGTGACCGTCCCCGGTACTCGCCTGCAGAATTCCTCCAACACCCGGTCAAAAGCTGCCCGGTCGGCACCTGCAGTTAATCCCGGCCTAAGTTCCCCTTTACCGCAAAAAGGACGGCCATCACAAACGATTGCCGCCCTGCAATTATTTTCCTGTCCTATATCTGCTTCAAACCATTCAGACAAAGCATTCCTTCCGTACCTCCGCTTTATTCCATCTTTTCCGGCCACTTTAACCCTTCTGTTTTCCTTAATAATCCCATATGAAACAGCACCTGCACGCAGTCCGCATATCCCTGGATATATGCCCTTCTCTCCTGAACAGACGCAAAGTCCTCCAGGCAGTCTTTCATTTTTTCCGCCTGATTCTGCTGCTCTGCAGATAAGGTTTTTAAAAATTCTTCCCACTCCAGCTCGGTTTCTTTCCAGGCAGTCAGCGCCTCTTCATACTCCGGAGTGCGGATGTAACTTTCCCTGTTCACATTCTCCCCGTTTAAGTTGCCCAGGAACTCAGCCATTTTCACCCACATATCATTTGACATTTCCAATTCTCCTTCCTCATTCTTAATTTCAACTCCTGCATTTCCCGTATATTCCTATCTCCTGAAGTACATTATATATGTTATAGAAGAACTTTCTCAACCATAATCGCTTAATTATTGAAACTATAGCAGATAAAATTAAGCCATTATACTTGGAGGTGAACGGATGGACGACTTATTAAAACAGATTGGAAACCGGATACTGCATCGCAGGAAACAGCTCCGCATGACACAGGAAGAACTGTCTGAAAAGGCAGGTATCACCCCCCAGACCGTTTCTTCCGCAGAACTTGGCAAAAAAGCACTGCGCCCGGAAAATATCATCCGGGTCTGTTCCGCACTGGATATCAGCACCGATTACCTGCTTCTCGGAGAAGTGAATGCCAGCGACCACTGGACCCTGATTTCCAGAATCTCAAATCTGCATCCCGCACAATACCGTCATCTCGAAGATATTATCAACAGCTTTATCTCCGCTTTAGAGGTACGGGAAACACAGAAAAGAAAATAATTCTCCCCATGTTAATCAGTTACTCCGAAATGCTGACATGGTATCTGCAATCAGTGCTCGTGTTGCCTGATCCAT
>CAJUGD010000064.1 GCA_910586205.1 uncultured Lachnospiraceae bacterium
TTCCTGCTAATATAATCTGCAAATCGAATGCTTTTTTAATCTGAAGAACAACAGTCTGTCATGCAAGTTATGTTTCCTGCTTTGTCATATTCGTAGGAAATCAATCGCCTCCCACTGGATCGCTTCTCCTTCAAATGTCCCTGCTCATTGTATTCATACTCATAAGAATGACCATTCCCCACTGCCTGAACCAATCGCCCCATACTGTCATACCGGAAAGTAGTCAGGCAGGGACTTTCTCCGTTTTTATCCGCTGCCTTCTCATATACTGGTTCTCCAAATACATTATAAAGGCGGTAAATCTGGTTCCCATCCCGATCTGTGTATAATTGCAGGTTTCCTTCTTCGTCATATTGGAAGGTCTCTTTTTCTCCTGTCTGGTCAATCCTCTCCCGAACTTTTCCTAAGCTGTTGTAGAAATATTGAACGAAATTTCCATTCCCGTCAACCGTCTTTTTCACCTGCCCGGAGGGAGTATATTCATAGCCTTCTTTTACCCCGTCAGAGAAATTTACCGAAGTGATTCTTCCCCAACTGTCCATGTCATAACCGATCTTTTCTCCAACCCCATCTACAATACCAACAATCTCTCCTCTGGCATTGTATTCGTATTGCTGAATTGGATTATGCTGTTGATTTTGACCTGCAAGATTTTGACTAATACGGCCTTGGCCTATATTCTCTTTCTCTCCAGACTTCCTCCCTCTCCTCACCTCCCGTACCTGTCCATCCAGGGTATATTCGATCTCCTTACCGTTCCCCAGCCCGTCTGTCCACTGGATTGGCTCATTCCGAAGGTTATACCCTCTTTCCTCCACCACCTCACCCAGCGCATTCGTTTCCCGGATCCGGTTCCCTCTGCTGTCATATTGGTAAACCGTACCCTTCCCACAATCCGCTTCTGCCTCATAACCATATGGCGAGATCTCTTGAATCAGTTGGTCATTCCGGTCATACACATAGCGGGTCACTGCCCCTCCGGGCATAATCTGATGGGTCTTCCGGTCCTTCCGGTCAAATTGATAAAAGGTTTCCAGTGCGTTCGTATCCGCTCCCTTTACGCTCTCTCCAATACGGTTTCCTGCCGCATCATAGCGATACGCCGTCCTCTGGTCAATCCCGTTCTTTTTATCCAATACCTGCCTTTGAATTACACGGTCGTCTGCATCATAACTATAATGGATCTCCGCTCCTTTCGGAGTGATTACCTTAATCACATTCCCATTGGCATCATATTCATATTTAGTAATAGCAGAACGGATCGGGCCATTCCCTTGGATGGTTTCCTTCTTCTGGATTCTCCAGCCGCTCTTATTATACTGGTACCGGACTTTCCTCCGGATTCCATCTTCTATCACCTGTTCTTCCAGAGTACGGTTCCCCAGGCAGTCATACTCATACCGGACCTTTGCCCCGAAATCATCCTCCACACTGGTCAGGTGATTGTTCTTATCATATCCAAACCGAATCCAGTGCCAGCCTGTCGGCTCCTGGCCTTCCATCACCTCATTCTGCCCATAGGCTTCTTCTATTTTATTCCCCTGTAAATCATAATCATACCGGATTACCCGGTACCAGGTGTTATCATCTTCTTTTCTTATACTGACCTGTTCCCGTATCTTCAACCCCAACCCGTTATAACTATACAGGGTTTCCTTCCCTTCTCCATCCACCTTCCGGATTACCTGACCATGACCGTTGTATTCATATTCCTGAAGCTGGTTTCCTTCCGGATCCTGGATGTGGATTAGACGTCCTGCCGCGTCATAGGTATAAGTAAACCCGTCACCATCATCTCTTCCAGGGTCATACGCTTCCGGCAATACCTGACGGACTAAATTCCCATCCGGATCATAAAACCGTCTTTCTGTCCCTCCATCCGCATAATGAATCCGGATGCAGTTCCCATAATGGTCATATTCATATCCCGTTCCGTCCCCATCCTCTCCCTTTTCCTCATAGGATACCGGATGGATCTGCTTCACCACCTTCCCATCCAAATTCAGAAGTCTACGGTTGTGCTCCTCTAACGGCGTCACCACATCCACCAGACGTTCCAGGAAATCATACCGATACTCATATCCCGGCCCCTGGCTTTCCCACTGCTTCGGCGGGTAGTAAGCCGCCACCTTCCCCATCCGGTCATAATTCCAGGCTGCCGTATGGCCTTCCCCGTCTGTCCTCCTCACCACATAGTTCCGGGAATTGTAGCTTAGGGAAACCCTCCCATAATCATTCTCAATCTCCATCCGGCGGCCTACCCGGTCATAATCATAGCGGGTCTCCTCTTTTTCCGGTGTTATCACTACATCCGGATAGGCACGACTCTCCGCAAATTTATAGACCGTCCGATTCCCCATCCCGTCCTCCACGGAAATCCTCCGGCCCTTGGAATCATATCTATAGACAGTCTCTCTCCACCGGCCTTCCCCAATCTTTTCCTTCTCGGACAAAAGATTGTGTTCTTTGTCATAACATCGCAGGGTTTCCCTCCCTTCGCTGTCCCACTCCCGCACCAAATCCTGGTTCTGGTCATATTCATAATGGCGCTCATATCCGTCCGGCTGCACCTCCCAGATTACATTTCCAAAGGAATCGTATTCCCATGCAGTCCGGGCCCCGGTCCGGCTGGTTCTGGTGATGGGAAGACACTGATCTGAATACTCCATGGTCAGACTGGTTCCATCCTCATACAAAACCTGCTCCACCAGTTGTTCCCGATTATACCGGTAAACCTCTTTTCTCCCGGTTGCCCGGTTGATGGAAGTATTGGTCCGGCTGCTGTCGTCATAAATCACTTCCGCCACGCTTCCATCCTGGAACCGCTGCCGGATCATCCGGCCTTGGCGGTCATACGCATTCTCCAGATACCGAACGCCGTTTTCATCCTTTACCGCCCGGATCCTTCTGTCCTCGTCATATTCATAATGGACAATCCCTTGGTCTGCATGGACCACATCCGTCAGCAGATCCCCGTCATACCGGTACTGGGTCCGGCGCTTGATCCCATCCGTGATCTGGACGATTTTCCCCTTTTCACTCACCACCTCCAGACAGCCGCCTAAGGGCGTCACGATTCTTGATAATCCTTCCTGATTATAGATAAAGGTTAAATGCTGCCGGTTGGGATACTCTACACGAACCAGATATCCCTCCCGGTCATAGACACAGACCGTATGTTCCTGATGGTTGGTTAAGAGGAAATGATTCTCATCCGTCACCTTCAGAGAATACTGAGACGTTCCCCGGCTTGTATTCACCCACTCCCCTTCTTTCGCTTCAAAGCAGAGGGAATGCCCGGTGATGGCGTCCAGGTGAATCCGGCGGCTGTTCCCCGTATCCCGGTAAATCCGGCTTCCATAGAAAAAGGTCCAGCCCTTCCCAAAGACCGAGACGTCGTTGCTGGTGGAGCGGTAGGTCCTCTCCAGCTTTAAGGCAGAGGGAAGGCTGGCCAGGATTACGTCTGTGGTCTGAATCACATAAGCTCCGGAAGCCGCATCCACCGGGTCATGGATTGACATAGCCACGATATTGGCCCAGCCATTCTTTTGCAGGCTCTCCCAAAAGTTAAACTCTTTTCCTGCCAGACCGCTCATAACCCCGTCTACCAGGGTATCTAAAAGGGTGTCCACTGCAAATTCCGTCCCCTTTGCAAGCAAAGGGCTCGTCCCCAGAAAGCTTATATTTTTAATCAATGCCTGGGTAGTTTTATTTCCAATATAACCTTGGGTTATTCCGATCCCCATATTGATCAGGATATCCCCAAAACCCACCTTCCCCGTATGGGACAGGTTTTGGATGATGCCAACCCCCACATTGTACCCTGCATGGATTGTCGATGAAACAGCAACGGCTTTTGCTCCTTTACAGGCAGCGTTTCCAAATCGCTGCGCCACCAGGCCATCGGCCGCCGCCCCTAACGCCTTCCCGCTCACCACACCAAAAACCACATTGCTGGTCAGCTTCGCAAAATCAAATACTGCCTGCTTATGGGAAGGGCCAAAATAAGGGCTTGCCACCATATCTCGTAATACATTAAAGGATTCGCTGGTATCCCCCTTCCTGGCTTTTTTCATGTCCTGCAGCCCTTCATACCCTTCGCTGGCGGATATCCCCACATTTGTCGCTGCCGCCGCAATCACCCCGGCCCGCACTGCCGCTGCCCCTCCTGTAAAAACCGAGATTACACCCAAAAGGCATATCACACCGCCCGCAGCCGCGCTGTTTGTGATGAAATCCCCTACCTTTTTCTTCCCTTCCACATATTTCTCCACCGCCGGCTGCATCACCTCCAGGTTGGCATTGTCCCTGGCTTCTTTGTCCCCCGCAGTCAGTTCGCTGGCAATGGCCTCCGGCGAGGGGGAGACCGGGACAGATACGGAAGCGTTTAAGAGCACCTCATCGGCTATCACCTTTACCTCATCCGTAATCACGATCTGGGTTCCGTCCCCTTCCCCCACCTGGACCGTGATTTCCGCTCCCTCTACCGTAAGCTCCTCCACAGGCTTCCCGTCCTCCCCGGACGGCTCTCCCATAGAAAACGTCCCCCCTGCTTCCAGCACCACATCCATTCCCTGGATGGATGCATTCCCGTTCCGGCCCAAATGGACGCAGGTAAGCATCCCCCGGTCCGCCGCCGCACTGGCCGAATCCGGCGTTAGCTGCAAGACCGCGCCGTCCACATTGGAAAATGATTTGCAATCCGGGTTTTGCGCATAGCCGCCCCCTGACTGTCCGCCTCCCGGCTGCCCGCTTCCTCCAGCCACTTTCATCCGGATGGCATGAACCCCTATGGCGCTCCCTTCGTCGCTGGTGGGAAAATAGATATGCACCTGGCTTCCCACCTCCGGCATACAGTAAATAAAGCTGCTCTCTATGGCATAGACAAAATACTTCTGGTTGGAGCAGGCCGCATACTCTGGATCGATATGGAAATGCACCCGCACACAGTTCCCGCTCCGCTCCTTTACCGTGGCAGGGATACTCATCCCCGCAATCTTTTCATTGTATTGGGGGACGCTTAACACCCCCTTTTTCCTGCTTAACTCATAAAACCGGCACAGCTCCCCCTTCACCGTCTCATAGCATACCCTGGTCACAATCGTCTCAATATCACAGAACATCACCCTTTGGGCCAGGGAAAAAGAACGTTCCGAACGGACCTGCCACTTCATGATCTCCTGGCTTAACAGCTCCCCGTCTAAGTTGACCTGATAATACCTACCCATGTCCTTGACGGCCTGGTATTCCCCTGTGTTTAAGACCTCCTCATCCTCCCCTTCCGGGATTCCAAAATAAACCCTCCCATACCCGGCGCATGCGTCCGGAATCAGAAAGGTCTGAAAACGGCTGGCCAGCCGTATCAGAAATTCCCAGCCGCTTTCCTCATATTGAAGAAGCAAATCCTGTATAGCCGCCCCGTTTGTGATGCAGTCCATCACTTCCGCCTGGGGCTGGTCCTCCAGCGTCTTTGCAAACACCTGGCTGTAAGTCATATCCAGGTCCTGGAAGCTTCGGCTGGTCTGGACCAGATCCCATGCAAAGGTGTCGGAAAGGGCTTCCAGATACAGGTAATACAGCCCACGGTCCGGCGCAGTCTCTGCCGTAATGATATAAGATATCCCTTTTGGTTATAGACACAAACCGAAATCATCCAAAAAAGTTTAGTCAAAATACCATTTTATGCACTTTTGGAAGTTTTCCCAAAACCGTTAAAAATACACTGTCCTAATAGATGTTTATAGAAGACCACATTTTATCAGGTTCTATCTAAATCCCGAAAATCACAAACAAATATTATTGAATAAATTATACTATTCTTCACAAAATTCTACGCCAACTTCTGATATTAAACTAGCTTTTACCTGAATCCGTGAAACTGGTTGTTTTATGAGTCCAATCCCAAATCGGAT
>CAJUGD010000065.1 GCA_910586205.1 uncultured Lachnospiraceae bacterium
ACATGGCGGGGATTCTCAATAAAACGTTCCAGATACATGGTATCATCCCCAAAAGCATTGGCAGACTCTCTCTGCGCCAGATTAAACTGAAATTCAAAATCATCTTCACTGAAGGCCACCCGCATTCCCTTGCCGCCGCCTCCGGACGAGGCTTTAATCATCACCGGGTATCCGATCTGGTCTGCCAGCTTTCTGCCTGTGTCTGCCTCATACACCGGTTCCCTTGTTCCCGGCACCACCGGTACCCCGGCATCCATCATGGTCTGTCTGGCCTGGGATTTGTTCCCCATCCGGTCAATCACGTCTGGATCCGGCCCGATGAAAACAAGGTCATTCTCCCTGCATCTGCGGGCAAAGGCGCTGTTTTCCGAGAGAAAGCCAAAGCCTGGGTGAATGGCGTCTGCATCCACATTCAACGCCGCGGTAATGATCCGATCCATATTCAGATAGCTGTCCTTGGCAGGCCCCTCCCCGATACAGACTCTCTGATCCGCTAACCGGGTGTGCAGGCTGTTCTCATCCTCCTTTGAGTAAATGGCTACGCTGTAAATCCCCATATTCCGGCATGCACGTATAATGCGCACGGCAATCTCGCCCCGGTTGGCTATCAAAACCTTTTTTATCATCCTTCCAACCTCCTTGGCGTTTAAATTTTCTTTACCCGGAACAAAGGCTGGCCATACTCTACCTTCTGCTCATTGCTCACCAGCACCGCCTCAATCTCACAGTCATACTCACACTGGATCTCATTCATCAGCTTCATAGCCTCTAAGATACAGACTGTCTGTCCCTCCTTTACCCGGTCTCCCACCCGCACAAAAGCAGGCACATCCGGGGCTGACGCAGAATAAAAGGTTCCCACAATGGGAGAAGTGATAAAAAGAGATTCCTCCTCTGCTTCTTCCGCTTTCTCCTGCGGGGGAACGGCAACCTGCGGTGCACTCATCCCTGCCATGGCCGGAACTCCTGCCGCTACAATGGGAGGATGCTCCCGCTTACTCATGGTAATCTTTATCTCCCCCTCCTTATACGTAAATTCCTTCAATGAAGAATCCTCTATCAGCTTTACCAAACCTGCAATCTTTTCCAAATCCATATTTTCATCTTCCTTTCCTGTCTCTGTCCATGCCATAGCTTCTGTCTGCTGCAATCCGGTGACTTCCCGCAGCAATCCGGTCCGCCTTATTCCTGTGCCCTATGCAAATGAACCGTTTCTTATAAATTAACTTTTTCTTATGAAAACAAGCTTCGGATCCTTCTGGACACCTGGCGGCACTCCAGCACCTCTTTACATGGCTGATGAATCTCTTTTCTCATCCGGCTAAGCTCCTTGGACTCCTCCAGATAAAGTCTTTGGGCTTCCTCCACGCTGACTGCCTTAAACCGAACCTTGTGATCGGTCTTGCGCTGAACCAGCCAGGGAATATCTACGGACGCCACAGTGGCAATCTTCGGATATCCTCCTGTGGTCTGACGGTCAGCCAAAAGTATGATAGGTTTTCCATGGGACGGCACCTGCACAGAGCCAAAGGCAATTCCGTCAGAGATCATGTCCGATGTCTCTTTCCTGGCAATATAGGGACCCTCCAATCTGCATCCCATGCGGTCAAAATCACTGGTCACCGTATATTCACTGTTTAAAAACGTTTCAATCCCCTGCCTGCTGAACCGATCTTCCTGGGGCCCTAACACCACCCGCAGCGTCACATCCTCCTGATTAAATTCATCTAAGTCCAAGGTCCTGGAAAGAAAGAACGGCAGATACCTCCGCTTAATGCGGAAACCGATATAATCCCCATCCTGCAGCTTTCTTCCCTTAAACCCTCCGATAGAACTCTTCATATTGGTACAGCGGCTTCCCATTACCACAGGAATCTTCAGATAACTGGAAAATGCAATATAGCCCCGGCTGCCAGTGCGGGCGCTGCCGAATTTCAGCACATCTCCCTTATGAACATCAATGGCCGTGTACATGGGCGCCGGCTCTCCGTTTATCACAGGCTGAAAGTCCCCTCCGGTAATGGCAATCAAGGTACCGTCCGTAAATTCCAGGGTAGGGCCGATAAGGGAAAATTCCAGCACAGCCTCGTTCTCCGGATTGTCAAGAAGCAGATTGGCAATCTTAAAGGATCGCGCATCCATCACTCCTGCCACGGAAAAGCCCTGGCTCTGGTATCCGGTTCTTCCCAGATCCTGCACCGTTGTCATCATACCGGCTTTTATAATGCGAATCCCCATGCTACACCTCCTCGTGAATGACACATTGATAGCTTCCCTCTGCCACCTGTGCCTGAATCCTTTTGTACTGCTCCTCATCAATCGGCACAAAACGAATGTAATTTCCAGCCTCAACCAAAATAGGGATCTCCCGCTCCGGGTCATAGGTCTTTATTGGCGTCATGCCCATAAGCTGCCATCCTCCGGGAGAATCTAAAGGATAGATCCCTGTCTGAGAGCCGCCGATCCCCACGCTTCCCGCACGGATCCTTAAACGGGGATTGGAAAGCCTTGGCGTGTGTATCCGCTCGTCAAGACCGCCCAGGTAACAAAAGCCCGGCAGAAATCCCAACATATAGATCAGATAATCCTTCGAGCTATGAATTAAAACCACCTCATCCTCACTGATTCCTGCATGGTCTGCAATGGATGCAAGGTCAGGACCATACTCGCCCCCATATAAAACCGGAATCTCGAAAATCTTCCGTTTTGTCTGTCCTACCTTTATGTCCACACGCACCAGGCTTTCCAACCGTTTCTTCATCTTCTCATATCCTGCCACCCGCGGATCATAATTTACCAGCAGCGAACAAAAAGCGGGAATCACATCCACCACCCCTTCTATGTGCTGCTCCCTCATCAGCTCCACAACCGCCGCAATCCTGCGGTTGATCTCCGGGCTGATCTCATTTCCAAACTCAATCAGGAGAGAAGAATCTCCTGCGGTCAATATTCTGATATTCTGCATAATTTTTCCGGTTTACTCTCCTTTCCGAGACATTGCTTTTGGGTTTTCTTTCATGTACTTCAAAAAGGCGTAACCCATCCTGTGATCACACCTTTGTGAAAGATTTTTATATTAGCTTGCCCATATTAGACATGAATGTAGTGATTCCAAGATAAGCAGAAATAATCACTACAATCACTCCTAAAATCAGCAAAACCATGGGGTGGGAATAGTTTTCTCCCATAATGGATTTCTTTTTTGCCGCCATCAGGCAGATTCCCAGTGTAATAGGCAGAATCAATCCGTTTAAGGCTCCTGCCAGAACCAGAAGCTTTGCCGGCTGTCCCAAAAGAATCATGATAATGGTGGAAACCGCAATAAAGCCAATGATAACCCAGTTCTCATTCTTATCAATCGCCGGATGGAAGGTCTTTAAAAAAGAAACAGAGGTATAGGCCGCACCGATAATGGAAGTGATTGCGGCACATAACAGCACCAGCCCTGCAAAACGGTACCCCATCTCTCCTGCTCCCAGCCGGAATGCGTCCGCAGCCGGATTAGATGCATCCAATGTCACACCCTCTGTCAGCCTTGTCACCACCCCCAGCACTGCCAGGAAAAGGAAAATACGGACAATGGTTGCAATCATCATTCCCATAAGAGAGCTTTTGTTAATCTCCTTTAGATTGTCCATGCCGGTAATCCCTCCGTCGATTAGCCGGTGAGCGCCGGAAAAGGTAATATAGCCTCCCACGGTTCCTCCAAGTAAGGTTATGATAGCCGGAACCAGGTTGGAAACCCCTGCTGACGGAACAAAAGTATTCTTTAAGGCATCTCCCATAGGCGGCTTTACCACAATGATAATACCGAAAATAACCACAATCATAATGCCGCCCAGCACCTTTGCCAAGGTATCCATGGCTGATTTGGCATTCTTTACCAGGAACACTGCTATGGCGATCATACCTGCCAGAGCACATCCTACAGGTGTGGGAATACCTAACAAGGTGTTAAAGCCCAAGGCTCCTCCGCCCACATTTCCGATATTAAATGCCAGGCCGCCCAAAGCCACCATAAACGCCACAAAATATCCCAGGCCCGGAAGCACCTTATTGGCCACATCCTGTCCCCGAAGGCCGGATACACAGAGCACACGCCAGATATTGATCTGTGCAATGGCTGACAAAATAATGGAAACCAGAATGACAAATCCAAAGCTGCCTTTATGAGTGCCTGTAAACTGAGCCGTCTGGGTCAAAAATCCAGGCCCAATGGCTGACGTGGCCATCAAAAATGCTGCTCCAAGTAGTGCGCCGCCGCTTTTTTTCTCTTTCATAGGAAAATCCTCCTTTTATTCAGGATGTACTCTCTAAAATCCGCCCGTGCCTGATTTTGTGAGATGATTTTGTCAGATATGCGCAAATTTATGAGGCGTACATAGAATGTACGTTGATGAAACTTGGATGAATCTAACAGAAAATCAGCCGCAAAAGCAGGTGCAGGGAGGCTTCTGAGAATACATCAGATATTCTGCAGCAGTTTCCTGTACGTTGTTTTCTTCTATAAAAATACTTTCTTTTAAAAATACTTCCTTCTAAAATATTCACCAGTTTACAACTTTTGAAATTTCCTAAAACCTGATAAAATGTAGCCTTCTAC
>CAJUGD010000066.1 GCA_910586205.1 uncultured Lachnospiraceae bacterium
ACCGTATTTTTCGGTATCAGTAGTTCAAATTCTCCGTCATAGTCTATTTTGTCCCATGCCAGCACATGGCCATCCAGTCCGGCAAAGTTCAGATGCCCGCCGGTCGCCTGCAGACACATGGCAGTCATTACCGTATTGGTATTCTGCGCCGGCACCGCATAGGATACACGTTTCATGGATTCCAAAAGCATTTCTGCTTTAATCCTCAGCTCACTCCCCTCATCCTGAGAAGCCGTTGTAGGAAACTGTGCCGGATCCAGCGTCTGATACTTATTCTTGATCTTGTCGGCCTTGATCGTGATGATATTGCCAGCCGCAGCGGAAATTTCCATCTCTCCATCCGGCAGGTTATTGATCAGGTCAAACGCCCTTTCCGGAATGATGAAGGATTCCCCCTCTGTGCCCTCTATCTTCGCCTTAACGGTCATTTCCATATTGCTGGCGATTAAATAACCATCCCGGACCAAAATACCCTGTAAGACAGGCATGGTGGTTTTCTTCGGCACCGCTCCCTTAATTTTGTTCAGCTTCTGAGCCAGGTCTGTTTTCTGTATTTTCATCTTTCAATTCCACTCCTTCCAAAATGAGTATTGTGCATTGCTTCTCCTGCAACCGGTACGGCTCCAGTTCCTGTTCCGTCATAAACTTATGCCCGAACAACTCTTTCATCTTTTTCCAGATATCCCAGGGAACCCTATAAAACTTCATCAGCCCTACGGACACCATCACATAGCAGTGGGCCCCAAACTTCTCATAAATATCAAGGCTTTTCCACTGGGTATCCGTAACGACATTCTGATTGATTCTGTCGGAATCCGTGTGCTTGGCCTCAAACATAATCCCGCTGCCATCACATAAAATGCCTTTATAATCCGGCTGCCCTTTCTTTTCATAATAACCACGGACAACTCCTCTTTCGTCCTTGCTGGTGATGTGGAACGGCTCCGGCGTCTTTTCTATATGCGCCCAGCCATTCCGCAGATAAAATTCACAGGCATCCGTGATCCAGCGCTCAAAGGTTTCTCCGGCAGCTTTGCTCCGCCTCCCGATCAGCTGCCGCCTCGGATCAGACATTGGCCTCACCAACCTTTGTCAATCCGTCTGCGGCATAACAACCTCTATAACCTTCGAGCCATACACAAAGCGTTCCACATACTTCCTGCGGTTCTACTGTAACAATAAACTCTTTTCCCTTATTCTTCTCAGGAACATGGTACTTGTCATTCATAACAACCTTATCTCCAACTTTTAACATTCTGCTCTTACCTCCAAATGCTTTTCGAGGATTGCCTGGATGCCCTCCAGCTTAGTTGCCCCGATTCCCCGGACATTTCCAATCTCATTGATAATTTTCTCAATGCTGATCGATCTGTATTTAGGCGCCTGAGCCTTTCCCTGGTTAAAACCCTCGCTCCTGGCTTTCTCCACCCGATCCTCCACGTAATGCACCAGCTGCTCGTCAGTCATTTTCCGCATCTTTACAGCCTTTTCGTGGATAATACTTTCGTCTGTTGTGCGCCTGCAGTTTCTCTTCTTCGCCATAGCAATCTTCCTTTCCTCTCTTGATACTCTCCCTATGGCTATGCCGGCGGTAATGTCAGCATAGCCCTCTCTGTTCCTATTCCATTTACCCATCTGTATCACCGGGGCCTATTGTAATGCTGTCTGCCAATTCCGCCAGATGGGGAATATCCAGCCCCAGATCCCGGCAGAATTTCTTGAAACATTCCTTGCACATAAATCCAAACTGTTTCGGCTGCTCTCCGCGCCTGGACCTCGCCAACAACGTAATCATGTCGCTCTTTTTCAGCCGGACCTTACATTCGGCACAGACATCATATATTTTCGCTTCCATCTTCGGACTTATCGCCGAGTGCTGAAGCTGCTTTGGAAATTCTCTCCGCATTCCGTCTTCTCCAACGATAGGGAGCAGACTATCCTTCATAAACACCGGGATCCCTGACTTCTCACACCATGCCACGATATCCTCTATCCACTCCTTCTGTGGGATGATCCTGTTTTTACTTCGCCCGGTTTCCGCACCGATAATTATCCAGTTAGGAGAAAATTCATCCCGCTCCCACAGGCAGAACGGCGCATGAATCGGCTCAATGCTCCAGAATGTATTGTGTGCATTTGACACGAAACATTTATCTTCCGGCCTGGTGAGCGTGGATCCGTACCACATATTTTTACCCGCCGGGAGGATTCCGGCTGAATCAATGCGCTCATATCTTTCCGGGTTCTTTGTGAGAAACAGGTAATTATGTATGGGGTACTTCCGGCAGATATTGAATATCTCCACAATCCACTCATCCGGCACCCAACTTCCAAACACGTCCGCCATGGCACCTACAAAAATGTTGTTTCCCATTTTCAACTTTGCCGGGGTATCCAGCCGGTACCGGTGCAGCGTGGGGGCAAATCCAAAGGGGTATACAAGCGGATTCCCTGTTTCATTCAGCATTGGGGCATCCAGCACATATAAGTCTTCTCCCCCATCAGCCGCCGGCACCATGGAATAATCCTTTTTTGCCATCTTATTAAGCCTTACATCACCGGAAAACCGGGCAACCATGCGCCGGGCATAGCAGTATTCGCAATTATGCCGGCATCCCGTAATGGGATTAAATGTGTGGTCACACCACTCTATCTTCGACCTGTTCATGTTCCCCGCCCCTTTCCGCAAACCCTAATTCCTTTTCTTCTTTCCATTCAGTTCCCTTGAAGCTGACTTTCTGCCCGCACTGATCGCAATATCTCGGCTGGTAATTCGGTCCTGCGTTCAGAATGCTTCCGCACCTGGGACATAAATGCTTCTCGCATTCTGTAATCACAAATCCGTATTTCAGATACGTTTCTGTTCTTGCCGCCGGCCTCCTGGCTATGTTCTTGGGAATCCAAACTTTTCTAAGCATCTGCATCCTCCTCCCAAAATTCCACGAAATACATTGTCTGCCCCTTGCCACCGGGGCGCTCCTTTCCGATCCGGGCAGCATATCCCGCTTTTATCAGCAGACAACAAAGAGTATTCCGGTCTTCATCATTCAGCTTCATAAGCAGATTTCTGATCTTATGCCTTGCCTTATCCGCCATGTCACCCCGCCCTCCTTCCCTTTACAGAATTTTCTGCCTCGCTCTCCTCTTTCATTTTTCGCTCGAAAGCTTTAACGAAAGCTTTAACATCTTTTGTCATCCCACAGTTCTTTTTGCCTCTGCATTGGACGACTTTTCCGTCTCTATATTCCAGTGTAAAATAAGGGATGTCCGGAGCAGTTTCCTTTCTAATAAACAGAATCATGGTTTCGCCTTTCGCAACTCGCTCTACATAGGTTCCCACACAGTGATGCAGCGTCCGGCCCTCTTCCTTAATCTCAGATCCGCTCTTGGGAAGAATGAGCATCAATCCTCTGGCCTTCATCATCATCGCCGGAATACCCTCGGCGGCATCTAAAGCTTTCTTGATCAACTTCTCTAATTCTTCTTGACGTTTCCGTTCCTGTTCATCCTTAAACGCCTGATATTCTTTCATTACCCTATCATGGGCCTTTCCAAAATCCGGAGGGAGCAATATATACATATCTTTTGTGTCATACTTCAATGTTGCACTCCACGAAATATAGTCCAACCAGTCTTTTGCCAGATTTCTATATCCCTCACGCATCCGTTCCTTTTTGCTGTAGCTTTCCGGAGAACACCATGCTGCGTGGCAGGGGACTTCTTTATGCTTTGGCAAGACAGTTCTTTGCTTATCCATATATTTGTTAAACTTCCGTATGCTCATATGGGCATTGATAACCCCGATCAGTTCATCATTTCCTCCGAACCGTTCGCAGAAACCACGGATATCTTCTCCCTGCGGAAGAATATTATCGGATTCACACTGTTTCAGTAACCTTAATTCATCAGTGCCTCCGTCAATCTCTCT
Source organism: uncultured Lachnospiraceae bacterium (assembly GCA_910586205.1). GTDB lineage: Bacteria > Bacillota > Clostridia > Lachnospirales > Lachnospiraceae > Brotaphodocola. Next base: position 3,929 of record CAJUGD010000066.1, read on the forward strand.
CAGTATTGAGATATATTTTTTAGATATCCCCAAAATGGTCTCTGGTGTCTTGCCATTTAAATCAAGCTGGTATGCATGCCCTTCCACAATTTCACCGGTCAAATTAACAAGGCCGGCCTTTAAAAACATTTCCAGATAGGTGTATCGAGGATATGTATTCATAAAGCGCCATACCGGTATTGGATCACAGGCAAATTTCTTTTGGTATAAGTCCAAAGCGCAATACCTGTAGAAAGTCCCCTTAAACACCTCTGGCAGGTTCTCTGTATAAACAACAGCACTTGCACAATTTTTATGATTCTGGTCTGGACACCAACGCGGAAGCCCATGCTGTTTGTATATCCCCCATTCATATGAATCAATTTTAATCTCCACGTTATCTTCTTCCAAAAACGCTCT
>CAJUGD010000067.1 GCA_910586205.1 uncultured Lachnospiraceae bacterium
CCCACCGGAAGTTCCGGCTCCATACTCCCGGTCTTTATGTAGAAAAAATCGAACCGGACATTGATAAGGATTATGGCGGCTAAAAGAAGCAGGAATACGCCATTATTTTTTACCGCATGCTTAATTGCCCTCATGGCCGGACTCCTTTCAATTATGTACCTGATATGGATTTAACTGCCTCATGTTTACTTATGGGCAGGCCGGTTCTTTTTAAGAAATCAGCCGGAGATTTTAAGAGAAAAGCCGGAGCGCCGCAGCGCAAATCTCCGGGTCAAACTGTTTCCCACTGTTCACCGCCATTTCCTGATAGATTTCCTCATCGGTGAACGGTTCCCTGTAAGGCCGCCCAAATTTCATAGCGTCATAGGAATCGGCAACGCAGAGAATCCTTGCCGCAATGCCAATCCCGGTCCCTTTCTTCCCGCCATATCCTCTCCCATCATATTGTTCATGATGATCCCTTACGGCCTCGCAGATTATTTGGGGGTATCCTTTGGATTTCAAGAGTAAGTATCCATAAATGGTATGGCATTTCACCAACTGGTACTCTTCCTCTGACAATTCTCCGGATTTATCCAAAACGCCTGCCGGTATGGCCAGCTTTCCGATGTCATGGAGTCTGGCTGCTATGGACAATTCCTCTAAAGCATTGGATTCCACACCTAAAACATGCCCGATTTCCATAGCATAGCCCATTACTCTAAGTGAATGCCTGTATGTCCAGTCACTATGTATTTTTAATCTTTTCAACTGATAATTTGTCATCTTCTCATAGTCCATCTGTCCGCCCTCCCCGTTAGAATATTATGGAAACACCGGACGGAATTAAGAAACTGCCAATAAAAGAGCAAGAAAAAAGGACTCCTGTTTCCAGGAATCCTGTTTTTATAATCTTATCAAGCTTTCACTTTAATTTTCACCGAACCATTCCTTAATGACAGAAATTCCAACCTCCACAGCTTTTGCTATGGAATCATTAGTCATGCCCATAGCCTTAAGGTTAAACGCCGTCTGTTTCGCCTGCTCCAGCTTTCCTTTCTTTACGCCATAATCTTCGCCCTCTTTACGTCCCTCTTTACGTCCCTGTTGCCATCCTTCTCTCAAAATGGTCTTTGCTTCATGCTCAAGAACCCGTCCTCCCATAACTGACGTCACTCCTTCCCTGACATTTTCATATTTCTGCGCAAGGTTCTCCACAACCTTGTCTGACATTTCCATGATGATCTTTCTGGTGTATGCGCTGATCTGCCCTGCTTCTAAAAGGCCGTCCAGCCGGTTCCTGATATCTATGTATTCCGATTTCAGAACTTCCAGCTTCTCCTCATCCTCATTATACTCCAAAAAATAACTTTCATGCGAAAAGATATAGAATGGGATCAGGAACAGCAGCTTCTTCTCAAATATCTCATCAATGCCGTATCTTCCCGCCTTCATCACCAGGACATCAAAACAGACCGTCCCTCCAGGCGTCTTCATCTCAATGGCCATCTTATCCGGCGTTGCCGTATTGTACCGGAGAAATAAAATCGCCGAGTGGGGTATCTCTACTTTGAGAGTATTCCCTACAATCTCCCCCTGATCCAACGCAATCTGGGCTGCGTACTCAAAAATCCTCACCAGCATGCTGTTGTCCGCCGTACTCTGGCATTCATACAGAAATTTCTTTTCTTTTTTCCCCACAATCTTAAAGCAGCTATCCGTGATCCGCTTTTCTTCCACACCGTCCTGTCGGTTTAAAAAATGGGTCTCCGGCATAAAAATGATTTCTTCATCCCCATGGAAGTGTTCCGAAAAAATTTCGTTGATGACCGGTATGATCAGGCTGCTGCAGTCATTGAGCAGTGTGCGGAATACGTCATCATAAGGGGTATTGACTATATTATTGTTCTTCTTTTCATTCATCTGGGCTGTCTCCGCTCCGGCATAAGTCTCCTGCCTTTCTCTGTTCTTATCATACCACAAAATGCTGCATTCGGGCAAGCTGATGTCAAAATTCATATGGATTCCTGTCATTTTTGGTTTTCTTTTTCAATCGCCTTCGGTTCTGCTTCTGTCTCCTCTGATAGTGCCGTCCTTTTCGCATTTGACTCTGTTGCCCGTTTTACTTCGGATATCCCGTTTCGTTTTGCGTCTGTCTTTTCTTCTGGTTCCATATCCTGCTCCTGGCCGGATGCCTCCTTCGTTTCCGCTGTCTCCAACCTCTCCGCATTTGATTCCGTTGCCTTTTTTGCGTTTGAGGCTGTTGCCGGTTCCATGGGTATCAGGCTTTCCGTTTCCTCTTTTTCCCAAACCGCATACAAGGTCATGTCTGTAATCCGGACAATCTCTCCAGCCCCATAAAACTCCCCGGAACCATCCGGCTCCGTATTCCACTCTATAAATACATAGCCTCTTCGGTATGGTTCCGGCAGTATGGCTTCTGTCCCTGATGCATATAGTTCCTCCGCCCGTTCCCCGCCAGATTTTACATCACTTCTCTTCTCCGAATCACATTGTAGCCGCTCAATGGCATACTGTGTTTCGTATTTACAGAATTTACTGCACTTAAAGCCGAAATTCCCATGAGTCCACCTCACAATCCCTTTTGCCTTTATTTCCCCGGTTTCCCAATCTGCCGAAACGCCAAAAACATCTACTCTGTGCCTTATTGGGAAAGCACCTATAACTGCTCCAGCTTCTCCAAAAATGCTCTGTAAAATTCCCCTTCTTTGATACGGGCCTGCTGGACCTCTATGCTCCTGGGCGTATATACCCTTGGATGCTCCAAATCGTACAGCGCCTCTTTCGTTGCCTGGATTGCAGATTCCACCGTGTTTCCAAGGATGTCAAAATTCTCCGTTTCACCCTTAAGCTGTTTATTAAGCCGCTGCACCATCATCTGCGATATGTGGCTCATCATCCCGTTGCCCCGGATTCCCATGCCATTCGCATTTACTTCTTTCGCCGCATCCATCCACGCATCCTTCACTTCCTGTGGGGCATTGGGCCCGACCATCTCAAAGGCTTTTTCATCATAATCGGCTGCTCTGCCCTGCGCCGCCTTTTCTTCCACCGTTTCCATGAATCCCACAGCCCCGGATTCCGCGCTTCTTCCTGTCTTTCTTGCCGTGTATCCTGTCAGCGGATATCCCGCTGTTCCTATTCCATTAATGCTCATTTCAGTCCTCCATTTCTTTCTTATGGCAGCCCCTCTGTCGTTCAGAGCCACCCCTGCTCCCATGTAATAAGTCCGAGCAGTTTATACCTCCATGCAGACATAACGCCTAACTTCTCCGGCCTTCACCTCCTTCCAAATAATCCCCGGCAGGGGCGCATGGTTTTTGCGCCTCTGCGGAATAGGGTGTAAAGATTATATCTGTATATCCAGCCCTTTGCTGCCTTTAGAATACAATGCATTTACACTGTCCTGATAGATAGTATCACCTGCAAAAATCTCATCCAGTATCTCATGGGAAATTGGCTTTCCGACTGTCCATGTTGGGTCTTTTTCCTTTACAGCCTGTGTTACCCTTCCAGAAATTTCTAAATGAAGCTGGCTCAACGTCCACGGTGCAGCACGGCGGGTACTTAAATCTAACGACTTCACATAGGAATGAATCTTGTCATAATATGCATCCGTCTCAGCAGTATTATCACCAGACATTCCACCATACTTATAAAACCCCTTTTTAACGTCTTCATAAACGTGCTGTTTCATTTCTTCTGATACATTGACAATCCGTTTCCAATCTGTTTTTCCTGTGATTCCCATGCCTTCAACTCCATAAGAATTTTTGAAATGTCCGGAACGCAGATCATCAATGGTATTACCACAATAATTTCCTTTCGATGCACTACTGCCGAAAAGAATATTAGTATTTGCTTTGCCACCGTTCATCCTTGATAAAAGCTGCCAGATTCCCTGACTGTTATTTCCTATACGCATGATAAAATCCCTCCTACTTCTATATGGTCAAATCCAACTGTGCGCCTTTGCCTTCTTCCTGCACTCTTACAGGCTGGCTTGTTCCTACCTTTATCTGTTCCATCAGTTTTTCCACGGATTCCGCCTTTGCCAGCTTCTTCTC
>CAJUGD010000068.1 GCA_910586205.1 uncultured Lachnospiraceae bacterium
ACTTCTGATTCTGATGGTGTAGGAATCGTTAAAGAGGAAAAGATCAACGGACAGAAATACGGCTTTGATAGCCGTGGAGTAATGGTATATGAGTGGACCTTAGCTACGAATGCCAATGCAACAAAGGCATCCTCCAGTTCCTGGAAATATTTTGGCAGTGCTGAAGATGGTGCACGGGTAACTAAAGGTTGGTTTAAGGTAGTTGCTCCTTCTGAAGACAATGACAATGTATTCAAAACAGGTTATGGATCTGGTGATAGTGATACCTTTGCTACCGAAGATGCAGATGATGAAAATGAGAGATGGTACTATGCAAACGGAGACGGGAATCTGGAAGTCGGAAAGATCAAGAAGATCAAAGGTAAATATTATGGATTCCGTCCGGAAGGAGATAGTAAAGCGGCAGCCATGCTATCTGGTCTTGTTTTGTTGGAAGTAAATCCTTCAACCGGAGATATTCTTTATGTCTTTGATGATGGTGTGGATTCTGACGAATTAAGTGACTTGCTTGATTGGGATGGTTTTGAGACTTCCGATGTTCCTCCAATTGTTCAAAATATTTTGGATCATGTGGATAATCTAAATAATGTTTCCTTGTACTACTTTGGAGATGAGGAAACAGATGGAGCTATGAAAACAGGCGCCACTACAGTAACCATTGATGGTGAAAGCTATAATTTCCTTTTCAATAAGACTGGAGGAGTCGAAAGTAAAGGTAAAGGCTTAACGGGCTTAGATGATAATAAGTACATCTATAAGTTTGGATGCCGTATTAAAGCAGGAAGTGATGATAAATATCAGGTGGTTGCAGTCCATCCTGGCTATAAGAATGCTACAGACATTCATGGCTTCGGTGTTTGGGTAAATAAGATTGATTCTGCCATTCTCAAAGCTAGTGTTACAAAAACCATTACTAATGATAAGAACGAATCAGTAACTATGGTGCAAATCCCAAAAGCCCAATCGGATAAAGAACCGAAATGGTATCTGGTTAATACTAGCGGTAATGTACAAAAATCCAAAGTTGCAGCAAAAGATGGAGATGACTGGTATTTCTATGTAAAAGACAGAGAAGTTCTGCTGTATACAAATAATAAAAATTTGGATGACAAAGATACCGAAAATAAGACCGAGAAATGGGAAGATTATACTAAATAATCCAAACATTAACAACTAAGTTTATCTACAAAAACGTAATACGATTTTTGAATGAAAGAACAGGCTTCTGACCAAGATTAGTTGAGCAGGAGCCTGTTTTCAGACTTTATAATTTAAGACAAATTCAGAAGTAGGTCCCTTTTCTTAACCATAACCTGCAAAGAATGCCATATGGATGTAGGAATATGTTGCGGAACTTTTAAGACATGGAACTTGAATCATTATGAGCATTTAGAATAAGGGTCAATACCCAAGCTTTGGAGTTTTGTCAAACATATTACTATATTTGACATTCTGATAGACTAATTTATTCGCGCAGATAGTCGCATATGGCACCAATTCAATCTGTTTCATTCCCCCTGCATCCATAACTCTTTCGGGGCAGTTCTTCAAGCGTTAGTTTCCGGAGCTTTGTGATCTAATAATAATAGTTAAAAGAAGGTATCATGTTGTTGACACTATGCCTGTTTGTTAGATCAAAGTTTCTGTATTGTGGAATTGTATTTAGCTAATATTAAAAATTCACCTGTTTATCTGGAGTTGAAGTGAAAATTTTCATAAGTATTTTCTTTTGTTTGAATTTAAAGTTTTGGGGGTGGAACCTAAAAACTCTAATCCCAATTTTACAGAAAAAAGCCAAATATTTCACTACACATTCTCATTTAACGATTACAAAGTACAGCCTTATTTAATAAATAGCTTAAGAAACCAGGCATCTGCCAAATTGAATTTGGGCAGATGCCTGGTTTGGATAAAAATCAGATTATTGATTCGCAAATAGGTTTAGTTTTCGGCATCTTCAGCTCCTGGAAGATCTGTCCAATCTTTATACTCATCACTTTTCAACTCTTTATTGTTGGTATATAGCCGAACTTCTCTATCTTTTACATAGAAATACCATTCGTCGCCATCTTTGGCTGCAACTTTGGATTTCTGTATATTACCACTGGTATTTACCAGATAAAGTTTTGTTTCTAAAATTTCAGGGATTCCATTATAATCTAACCATCCAAGAATAGTCGGATGATTTACAAAACTTACTGATTCACCCTTATTATTAGTATAAGAAGAAGTCAAAGCTTTAAGTGTTGTTGAACTGATTTTATTTACCGAAACCGATGGGGCATGGATATCTGTAGGCCCATTTACGTATTGTGGAGTAACCGCAACAACCTGATATTTGTCGTCACTGTTTGCTTTAATACGGCATCCAAAATTGTAAATGTACTTGTTATCATCTACACCAGTTAGGCCTTTGCCTTTACTTTCAGCTCCACCAGTTTTGTTAAACAGGAAGTTATAGCTCTCACCATCAAGAGTTACGGTAGTAGCACCCGTTTTCATAGCTCCGTCAGTTTCCTCATCACCAAAATAGTACAAGGAAATATTTTCTAAATCATCTTCATCTTTAATTTTTTTAACAATCTCAGAGTCGGTGTCCCAATCAAGCAGATCATCCAATTCATCAGAATCCACACCATCGTCAAAGACTTTTACAATCGTCCCATCAAGTGGATCTACTTCCATCAATACCAGACCAGACAGCATGGCGGCAGCTTTTTTATCCCCGTCCGGACGGAATCCATAGTATTTGCCCTTAATCTTCTTGATCTTTCCAGCTTCCAGAATTCCGTCTCCGTTTGCATAGTACCATCTTTCATTCTCATCATCAGCGTCATCTTCAGCAAAAGTATGCTCACCATAGCCGGTTTTGAATACATTATCATTGTCCTCAGAAGGAGCAACTACCTTGAACCACCCTTTGGTTACCCGTGCGCCATCTTCAACACTATTGAAATATCTCCAGCTTGAGGTTGATGCCCAACTAGCGCCTTTTTCACCTTCTGTAGCCAAGGCCCATTCGTAGGTCATTACACCACGATTATCAAAACCGTATCTCTTGCCATTGATTTTTTCTTCTTTGAAGAGGTCATTGTTTTTGGTGCTATCATTAAATCTTTTTTTACCATTGGATTTGAAGTTGAACCAATGCTCCATATCATCATCTTCATCGCCGTCATAGACATAAATCTTCTGCCAGCCGATTTTCATATCGCCTTCATCCCAGTTGCCCAGATAATAAATAGCAGTCTCCCAGCCATCATCATCAGACTGTCTCTCGCCCTGCTCATTTACCCAGCCATAAAGCATTTTGCCATCCTCGTCAAAGGCGTATCTCTTACCATCAATAGTTCTGAAACGAATATTGCTGTTGTCAGAAGCCTTATAAGCTTTACCATTGGACTGCATATAGTAGTAATGGTACTCAGCCGGATCCTCATCCTCGTCCTGCTCCTCGTTCACAACCTTTACCCAGGTATTGCGAACCATCACACCATTGGCGTCTACATAGTAGATATCATCATCGTCTTCAACGATCTTCTCCATAGCCATGGCACCGCCTTCTTCACTGTCCAGCCAGTACCAGTTATCGCCAGATTTTTTCCAGGTATCCTCCACTCTGTTGCCATCGTTATCATAGAAATACCAGGTTCCATCCTCCTCAACCCAGCCAGTAGCTGCGAAAGAAGTCATGGAAGCGCCGATGGCAAGCAGGGCTGCTGCAGATGCTACTGCAACTACTTTTGTCTGCTTTCTCATAATGAATGCACTCTCCTTTTCCTTTTTGAAATTCCTTTTTTGCTTACTTTTGCATTACGATGGTATTATACTTCTTATAAGGGGAATTATTGGGAAGGGGAAAGGAAGATATTTGAGCGGAAAATTCACC
>CAJUGD010000069.1 GCA_910586205.1 uncultured Lachnospiraceae bacterium
ATTATTTGCAATATTGGCTCTGCCGGCGGCAGGGCCGGCAATACGGCAGGATTTTTTCGGTATTTGGGGAACCGGGATTGCTTTTCTGCTGGCCTTTAGCATGGGGGAGACGATGGAGGGAACCTTGCTTTCCATGGGAGTGGCCTTTCAGGAGGCGGCGCTTATGGCAGTGCTTTTTCCGGCGCTGCTGTTCTGGCGGCTGCAATCCTTTATCCGGGGCAGTCTCCTTGCGGGGGATGGATTGAGGAAAGAGCGGTGTGCCCTGCTGGGGGCGCTTAGCGCCTGCGCGGTATCCGCATGTATGACCGGGGTTTTTTGGAGGATGCCCGTGGAAAAAGGCTGGTACGGGCATGTTGCTGCTTTTTTCATATGCAGTTTTTTGTGTATGGCAGCTTTTTTGGTTTGCGGCCTTTTCAGGAAGCTTTCTTTATATGAGAGGGAAAGTCTGCGGATGGGAAAGCTGATACGGGAAGAGGAATACAGGCAGAGGCAAAAGCAGGAGATTTTAGCCGTAAGCGGGGAAGTAAGGAAGCTGCGGCATGACATGAAAAACAGTTGCCAGCTTTTGTACGGATTGTTGGAGCAGGGCAGGGTGGAGAAGGCCATGGATTATCTACGAAGGCAGACAAAGCATCTTCCTGATATTCCCCTTACAATCTATACCGGCAGTGAGGCTGTAAACACGCTTTTGAATCTGAAACAGGCACAGGGCAGGGAGCAGGAAATCCTCTTTACCACAAAGGTGACCACAGAGCTTGCAGGTATTTCGGAGTATGATGTGTGCTGTCTTTTGGGCAATCTTCTGGACAATGCCATTGAGGCTGCCTGTCAATGTAAAGAAGGGGAAAGGAGAGTAGATTTCAGGCTTGGCGGGGATAGGAGGAAATGTCTGATTGAGGTTTCCAATTCCGTTGCAGGAGCGGTACTCGAAAACGGAAGACTGCCGGTCACCACGAAGGAAGACGCCTGTAACCATGGGCTGGGATATTTGAGCATGGCGGATATTGTGGAAAAATATAACGGCAGCATGAAGTTCTCGGAAAAGGAGGGGGAGTTTTTAGCGGCTTTGATCCTTTTTAGAAAAATATAATGAATGATCTTTTTTGTCCCAGGAAAAGGGCGGTTATCCCGGGACACTTGCAGAAGGACTTGTATCCATTTATAATTTCTATACATACAGCTTAACAGGATACCGAAAATACCAGGGATAAAGTACCTGTGGTATTTCCGGTAATGTTGAAGGACTGATGGAAAGGGGAATGGATATGGGTCCTTATTTATATAAGATGAAAATGCAGATTCTGGTGCAGCTTAGCTATCGCTTTGAGGTGTTTGCCACACTGGCCGCACGATATGTACAGATCGTGGCAACGGTGTTTCTCTGGGACTGCGTCTACCGGGGGCGGCAGCAGATCAACGGATTTACCCAGAAACAGATGGTCGCCTGGTCAATCTTGTCCGCAGGGATTTCCACGATCTATATCTGCAATGTGCAGGGAATGATACAAAAGGGGGTGCGGGAGGGAAGCGTAGCCATGGAGCTGATCAGACCCTGCAGCCTGCTGGGACTGTATCTTTCCCAGGACATCGGAAGTGTGGCCGTCAATTTTTTCCTTCGGGTGATTCCGGTGGTGGGGCTGGGAGGAGTTAGCTTTGGCCTGATGGGCCCGGCGGGGCTCAAGGAATTTGGGCTGTTCGGGGTCAGTATCTGCCTGGGGTATCTGATCCTGTGGCTGATGTACGCGCTGGTCAGCATGTTTGCATTTAAGACCCTGGAGCTTGGGGATATGGCGGTGGTGCTGCGGACAGTGGTGGAGATTCTCTCTGGGAGTATGGTGCCGCTCTGGTTTTTCCCGCAGTGGGCCCAGGAGCTTCTTGCATGGCTGCCTTTTCAGTATACCTTTCAGACGCCTCTTGGGCTTTACATCGGAAAGATTTCTGTGGCGGAGGGGCTTTCCCACATCCGTATTCAGATCATTTGGATTGTTTTTCTGGCAGCCTGTCTTATGAGCGTCTGGTCCTTTGTCAGGAAAAATATTTTGATACAGGGAGGATGAGCATATGGAAACAATCAAACATTATCTTTCAGTCTTTGGCTTTTCCTTCCGGATGGCATTGAAAGCGGAAATGGAGTATGTCTCCTATACCTTCTGCTGGCTTTTGATGATTCCCATAAGCTGTTTTTCCGGTTTTTATGTGCTGAAGGTGATTATGGAAAAGTCCGGCGATCTCAATGGCTGGACCTTTGGGCAGGTGGCGGTTTTGTATGGCCTTTCCATGTTCAGCCATGCATTTCAGGATATGTTTTTTATCCAGACCAGAGGGATTGAAAACAAGATTCTGGAAGGGGAGTTTGACAGGCTGCTGCTGCGCCCCATGGGAGTCTTCTTTCAGTTCTGTACAGGCATGGCCAATATCTGCGGGATCTATGATTTGCTGCCGGGGCTGATCATTTTTCTGTATGGCTGCCATCTGGTGGAGTTTCAGTGGACATTGCTGAATATCGTAAGAATCCTGATTATAACGGCGGGCGGTACGTTGATCTCCGCGGCGGTGTTCACTGCCACCGGGGCAGTGGCCTTCTGGACGAAAAAAAGCGGGGCGCTGCTGGATTTTAATCTGCATATGATAGGCAAGACCACCTCCTATCCGCTGAATATATATCCGGGATGGTTTATGCGTTTTTTTACCTTCGTGATACCCCTTGGATTTATCAGCTTTTATCCTGTATGCGGATTGCTTGGGATAGAAAGCGGGATGGAATTTCCGCTTCCGTTAGAGCTTCCGTCAGTCAGCCTTTTGGTGGGGATTGTGAGCTTTATAATTGGTAAGAAAATATTTGAACGCGGGTTAAAGAGCCGCTATGAGAGCAGCGGTTCATAAGGGGGAAATTATGGCACAGATCGAACTTTCACATGTATCCAAGGAATATCTTGTAGCGAAAAAGGAAAAAGGGCTGCGGGGCGTGGTGAAAAATCTTTTTTTTGCGGAAAAAAGAAAAATATCTGCGGTCAGGGACATCAGTTTTTCCATAGAACGGGGAGAAATCGTGGGGTATATCGGCCCCAACGGCGCAGGCAAGAGTACCACGCTCAAAATGATGTGCGGGATTATGATGCCCACCGGGGGTGAAATCAGGGTGAACGGCATCTCTCCCCAGCAGGAGAGAAAAAAGGTGGTGCAGAATCTGGGGGTTGTTTTTGGACAGCGGACTCAGTTATATTGGGATCTGCGGCTTGGGGAAACCTTCGAGCTGCTCAAGCGGATTTACCGGGTGCCTGATGTCAAATACCGGGAGCGGCTGGGGGAGCTTGTGAAGATTCTGGAGATGGACGGCTTTCTGGATATTCCGGTCAGGCAGCTTTCCTTAGGGCAGCGGATGAGAGGGGAGATGGCGGCAGCCATGCTCCATTCCCCTGAGATACTGTTTCTTGACGAACCCACTATAGGCCTGGATATTGACGCCAAAAAGGCGGTCAGGCAGTTTATTCTGGACATCAACCGGAGAATGGGGGTCACCGTCATACTCACAAGCCACGATCTGGAAGATGTATACAGGCTTTGCAGCAGGATGATCGTCATCAATCACGGAACCATCGTCAGGGACGGCCCTATGGAAGAGATCATCAGGGATATGGCAGACTACCGTGTCATGAAGCTGGTAGTCTCAGAGGGAAAAGCTCAGCTTGAGACCAAAAAGGTGACGCTGGTGTCCGTAAACGGGGAGAGGATGGTCTGTCACTTTAATCATCACAGATATACGGCCTCCGAAGTCATAAAGGAGCTGTCGGAGGAGCTCTCTATTGTGGATTTGAGCGTGGAAGAACCGGATATAGAGGATGCGGTGTCGAGGCTGTATCATATATGAGAACTTGAGAGTATCAGGGG
>CAJUGD010000070.1 GCA_910586205.1 uncultured Lachnospiraceae bacterium
ATTTAATTTGGAGAAAAACTGAGGATTTTGGTTCAGATAAACTAACGAATAACAGACAGACCCGGCAGGAGTGAAAACCTGCTATAGCTATGACCTTTTAGGCCGGAAAAGCCGGATATACAATGGAAATGGCTTGGAAGTCCAATATAGCTATGACTGTCAGAACCGGATTGAGCAGATTACCTATGGAAATGGAATCCGGACCCGATATGAATATGATTGGGATGGAAATCTGGCGGTACTGGAAACGAAGGCAGATGAAAAAGTCCTGTTTTCTTTGGCCTGTCAGTATGATGGAAATGGGAACCGTGTGGAAAAGAAGGGGATTCAACGCTTTGTAGGAGATGAAACTGTCCCCATCCACACCACGTATCAATATGATATCCGAGGCCAGTTGTTAGAGGAAAACCATCAAGGAGAGCCAGAGGGAGTGGTTTTCCGTTATGGATATGATACGTGTGGAAACCGGATTGCAAAGGAAGAAAATGGCAGGCGAACGATTTATGTCTATAACGGGAAAAATCAATTGGTAACAGAGGAAAGTGCCCAGGAAAAAATTCACTTTACATACAACAAACAGGGAAGTATGATAAGCAGAGAAGGGGCATCTGGAATCAGCAGATTTTTCTATAACAGCAAAAACCAACAGATACGGACAGAGACGGAAGATGGCCAGGTACAAGAGAACCGATACGATGCAGAAGGATTGCGTTATGAAGTAAGAGAAAATGCAAACCGGATTCGGTTTGTGTATCACCAGGGAGAGTTGCTGTATGAGAAAGGGGGAGAGGAGAGCAGCTATCACCTGGGAGGCGGAACAGAGGCAGTCTGGCAGTCAGAAAAAAATCATTATTATCATCAGGATGAACAGCTTAGTACGGGTTTCATTACAAATGAGAAGCGGGAGATTCAGAACCATTATCTGTATGATGCTTTTGGAAACGGGATATGTCAGGAAGAAGGGATTTCCAATAGAATCCGTTATACTGGTCAGCAATATGATGGAGTAACGGGTCAGTATTATCTTCGAGCAAGATATTATAATCCGATACTGGGAAGATTTCTGCAAGAGGATGAATACCAGGGAGATGGATTGAACCTGTATGCCTACTGTGGGAATAATCCAGTGAGGTATTATGATCCGAGTGGGTATAGTAAGACACCAGAGGTATATAATACGGGGTGTCCAGGGGCGACGACAAATGGTGATGCTGGAAAGGCTGAAGATGGAGGTATAACAAGTGATTTAGCAATATCTAATAAAAAACAGGTTTTTTCTTTAAAAGGATATAATCCTCAGCCGGGAGAAAGAACAATAAATGGTTATGTAAAAGATAATGCTGATCCAGAAATATCATTAATTACCCAATCATCAGGTTTTAATAATAATAAAAAAGGGATTGGTGATATATTTAAAAGATTTGGTGCAAACGTACATGCTAAAATTGCTCCACATGTACATCAACCACAAAGAAATGTTAGATCTGACGGAACTATTTATGGAAAAACAGGAACTAAAACATCAGATGGAGGTGTTACATCACCATCTAAAAGAGATGTTAAACAATTATATGAATATTTAAATAATGGAAAATATCATTAAAAGAGGATGTGATTTAAATGAAAAGTGAACAAGAATTATTTTGGGAAGAAGTTCAGAAAATTCAATATTCTGTGGTTAATGTCTTTTTATTAAAAATGTCAAAATACAACGATATGAGTATGCTACTAAATGATGTTACTTATGAAACTATTTACAATTTAATGGAATTGATTGATGGTTTAAGGAATATTAATATCAAAGGCGAAATATTAAACTTACCTTCAGGTAATAGGATTAACTCAAATATATATCTTCATGATTGTTGTGAAGAATATTTGGATTGTTCAGATATATAAAGGGATAGGTGGTATTATGGAATTCAGGATTAAATAACCCCTTTTCACATAGTTTTATGTACAGACCTGTTATATACAAGAAAACGCCTTGTATGTGATTCTCTTTTTCAAAAAGTTGTAAAGTCTGTTCTATTAATTGGTCTATAGTATACTGAAGGAAGCCTAACTAAATGGATATAGAAACAGGGTTTAAAAAAATTGTTACGGAAGATATTGTATCAGATCTGATTTAAGACTGCCTGGGAATACGATGCCTTTGGAAATGTGATCCGGAAGGTTTAGCCGGACGGAATGGGAATCAGACGTTCTATGAATTTGCAGAGAACTGTGCCTATCCGGATGTAGTCATAATGCCGGAAAAAGAGGAAATCCGCTATGATTATGATAGGGCAGGCCGCTTGACCTGTATCCAGGATCCGGAAGGGAGCCGGCTTCGGAAATATGAATACAACGGTCATGGACAGGTGATTCGGGAGGAGGACGGAGAAGGGAAGGAAACCTTGTATGCTTATAATGGATTGGGGCTGAAGGTTCGGGAACAGGTGGGCATAAGAAACGAAGATAATGTCACTTGGTACCGGGTAATCCGGTATGGTTATGATCTGCAGGGGAATAAGACAGAAGAAGCCTATGGTCAAGAGAAGGTTAAGGAAAACCAGGAGCCGACAGGCACCGGATTCGGTTCGGATATGATAAGAACAATTACCTGACCAGTGTGGAGGATGATTTCGGGGCAAAGGTCCGGTATGAGTATGACTGTAGTGGTCAAGCTTTTTTGTAACATTTGTGGCTAAAAATATATTGGATTGTTGCTTGGAGTCTATCGGAGATGTCAGCTTTTGTCAATGGTGCTTCGCATCGCTGCGCGGCCATGCCATTGACAAAACCTGACAGCTCCGATTTGGGGTAGTCAAGCAATCCAATCAGGAGGCATGCTCCCGCCTCTCCTTATGCTGCCATTCGTGTCTGGTATGGTGTGCGGTAGCCGTTATAGCTGTGTGGGCGTACATGGTTGTAAGTAACATAAGCAAATTCCTCCACAGTCTGGTACAGTTCATCTTCCGTCCGGAATTCATAGATGTTGGTACATTCGTTCTTCAAGGTGTTGAAGTACCTCTCCATTGGCGCATTGTCGTATGGATACCCGGCTTTGCTCATGCTCTGGATCACGTACACAGATTCACAGAACTCGGTGAAAGCCTTCGATGTATACTGGCTCCCCTGGTCGCTGTGCAGGATCAGGCAGCCCTTTGTCGGACGTTGGGAATCCAATGCCTTCTGCAGGGTGCGCACAGCCAGGTCGCTGGTAATGAGTCTGTCCGTTATACTGGCCATCACGCTCCGGTCATGGAGGTCTATGATGGCACAATTATACCGGACATCCCCATTCTTCAAGAATAGATATGTGAAATCTGTGCACCATTTTTGATTCGGCTTGCCTGCATGGAAGTCCTGATTCAGTTTGTTCTCGAATATTTTATGCGGCTTCCCTGGCTTTGTCCCTGGTTTTTTAGGGCGGACGATGGAATGCAGACCCATCTCCGTGTTCATATATTTATGGATGGTAGTGGCGCTGTAGCTGTATC
>CAJUGD010000071.1 GCA_910586205.1 uncultured Lachnospiraceae bacterium
GTTCGGATGATGGTCCTGATGTTAATGGATGCCAGTGCAATCGCACTGGCATCTTTTTTAGGTCTGTTTATCCGGTTTGATCTGAATATAGAACGGATTCCTGTGGATTATGCCAGGGCGGTATGGGGATATCTTCCTGTCTATATGAGCGCCACCCTTGTAATCTTTTTTTTATTTCACATGTACGCAACCATGTGGAGTGTGGCTGGTATTCGGGACGTAGTACATATCACAGCAGCCTGCGGGCTGGCCTCTTTAGTCCAGATTGCAGGAATGATGCTTTTGGAGCACAAAGTGCCCAGAAGCTATTTTTTTCTCTCCTTTGCTTCTTTGTATGGAAGTGAGGTGTTAATCCGGCTCTCTTATCGTATTTTCACGACCATGATCCCCAAAAGGACAGAAAACAGCAGCAAGAGGATTATGATTGCAGGCGCCGGAAGCTCCGGTACGGTTATCTTAAAGGAAATGACGACCAGCAGGCTGACAGAAGGAAAGGTTGTCTGCTTTGTGGATGATGACCCCAATAAAGCGGGGAAATATTTAAACGGAGTTCCCATTGCCGGGAAACGGGGGGATATTCCTATGCTGGCCGAAAAATACCATATTGATGAGATTTATATTGCCATGCCGGCAGCGTCAGCCAAACAGCGCAAGGAAGTCATTGAGATATGCCGGGAGACAAGATGCACCATTCAGATCCTTCCTGGAATTTACCAGCTTCTAAATGGAGAAGTGGGCGTTGCAAAGCTGAGAAAGGTAGAGATTGAAGACCTTCTGGGACGGGACCCAATCCAGGTTGACTTGGATGAGATTATGGGGTATGTACGAGGCAAAGTGGTATTGGTAACAGGCGGCGGCGGTTCCATTGGAAGCGAGCTGTGCAGACAAGTGGCAGGCCATGATCCGAAACAACTGGTTATTTTCGATGTGTATGAAAATAATGCCTATGATATCCAGTTAGAGCTGAAGGAGAAATATCCCGGCCTAAACCTAGTGGTATTAATCGGCTCGGTCAGGAACACCCACCGGATTGAATCGGTGTTTGAACAATACCGCCCAGACATTGTATACCATGCAGCGGCCCACAAGCATGTGCCGCTGATGGAGGACAGTCCATGCGAGGCCATAAAGAATAATGTGTTCGGAACTTATAAGACGGCCAAGGCTGCGGACAAATATGGAGCCAAACGCTTTGTGCTGATCTCAACGGACAAAGCGGTTAACCCGACAAACATCATGGGGGCGTCCAAGCGGATGTGCGAGATGGTGATCCAGATGATGAACAGCCGGTGCGAGACAGACTTTGTGGCAGTGCGGTTTGGGAATGTGTTAGGGAGCAATGGGTCGGTGATCCCGCTGTTTAAGAGACAGATTGAACAGGGCGGCCCGGTGACAGTCACCCATCCAGAGATTATCCGGTATTTTATGACCATACCGGAGGCGGTATCCTTAGTGCTGCAGGCAGGGGCGTATGCAAAGGGAGGGGAGATCTTTGTGCTGGATATGGGGGAGCCGGTAAAGATTCTGGACCTGGCAAAGAATTTGATCCAGTTATCCGGGTATAAAGTGGACGAGGAGATTAAGATTGAGTTTACGGGGCTGCGCCCTGGGGAGAAGCTGTATGAGGAGCTTTTGATGGACGAAGAAGGGATGCAGGATACTCCCAATAAGAGGATACATATAGGGAAGCCCATTGAGTTTGACGCGAAATGCTTCCAAAGACAGTTGGACATCTTATATGAAGAAGCAAATCAGGATCAGAATGATATTAAAGCGCTTGTAGGAAAAATCATTCATACCTATCGCCCGGACGGAATCTAACATGGAAAATCACATCCTTCCATTAATGCAAAAGAGGAAAGGCTCTCAAACATTTATATTTATGTTGGAGAATGGCAGAAAGAGGATAAAACAATGCATAACTTTAAGGCAGACAAAAGATTTGAGGGAATTTCCCCGCTTGAGAAAAAGGCATTATTAGCCTCACCGACTATGCATGAGGGAAAGGAACTGATATATGTAAAAAGCGCTTATGCCTCTGGCTGGGTGACCACGGTAGGGGAAAATATTGACACGATTGAAAGGCTTGCGGCGGAATGTATCGGAGTGGGTCATGCGGTTGCATTGACCTGCGGAACAGCGGCCATTCATTTAGCTGTAAAATTAGCGGCGGAGAAACTATACCATTCCTCCACAGGAATCAGTACACCCGCAGGCCGCGGCTATGGCGGAAGCTTATTGGGGAAACGGGTATTTTGCTCTGACTTAACTTTTGATGCAACGGTAAATCCGATTGTGTATGAAGGAGGAGAGCCTGTATTTATTGATTCCGAATACGAGACTTGGAATATGGATCCTGCTGCCCTGGAAAAAGCGTTTGCGCTGTATCCGGATGTAAGGCTGGTAGTTCTTGTTCACCTGTACGGAACGCCGGCAAAGGTGGAGGACATCAAAAGAATCTGCGCGAGACACAACGCTTTGCTTATAGAAGATGCTGCCGAATCTCTTGGGGCTGCCGTAGGGCCACGTCAGACCGGTTCCTTTGGAGATTATGGAATCATCAGCTTTAATGGAAATAAGCTTATTACCGGCAGTTCAGGCGGGATGCTGTTGCTTAACGATGAATCCAGTGCAGATAAAGCGCGGAAATGGTCTACCCAATCTCGAGAGGACGCACCCTGGTATGAACATGAAGAGTTAGGGTATAATTACCGTATTTCAAATATAGTTGCGGGAATTATCCGTGGACAGTGGGAATATATCGAAGAACACATTGCACAAAAGAAAGCGATCTATACGCGATATCAGGAAGGCATGTCGGATCTTCCGGTAACAATGAATCCCATAAATGGGGTTGGGACGCCGAATTATTGGCTTAGCTGTGCCTTGATAAACCCAAATGCGCTTGCAGACAGCACACGATCCATGCGTAAAGCTGTATATAACATCCAAAGCGGCAAGTCATGTCCTACCGAGATTCTTGAAGCATTGGCAGCCTTTCATGCCGAAGGGCGGCCAATCTGGAAGCCCATGCATTTGCAGCCAATATATCAGGGAAATGCCTTTGTGACTATCAATGGAAGCAGTCGGGGGAACAGCAATGCTTACATAAAAAGAAAAGAGACGATGGATGTCAGCAGTGATATTTTTGAGAGGGGAATTTGCTTGCCATCAGATATTAAGATGACAGTAGAACAGCAGGATACCATTATTGAAGTTATTCGTCGGTGTTT
>CAJUGD010000072.1 GCA_910586205.1 uncultured Lachnospiraceae bacterium
CATTTTTTTCTTACTTACTTTAAAAGACAGCCAAGTCACACCGTACATTTCTATATTTTCACATGAAATATCTAATCCATACTTCTCACAAATCTGCTTCACATTATGTAAACCTAATCCACGATTTTCACCTTTTTTACTATAATTCTTAACAAAAAAAGTATTGATCTCATTATAATTTACATAGGAACTCTCATTTCTAACTTCTATAAAAAAATGATCAGTTTCAACTATTTCTACATGTAGCCTGCTTTTCTCTATTTCATTTTTCAATGCTTCCACCGCATTGTTTATCAAGTTCCCTAGTATCTCAACCAACTTGTAAATCGGTATCCCAATATCCAAATTTTTAATAGAAACATTATAACTAATATCAATTCCTATTTTATCTATTTCAACAAATTGTGCATACAAATAACCTCTTATAACGGAATTATCTTTTGCAAGCAACTTATTAAAACGATTATCTTTTGTGATATGCGCACAATAATCCTTTTGTACTGCAACTAATTCTTCATATGTATGGTACGAAAAATGTTGGCTATAAATTGCATTTATATGATTATCAAATTCATGTTGTCTAAGTTGAATATTATCTATCAGCCTTTCAAAGGGTTCGGAATATAATTCATGCATCCTTAATTCCATTTCGGTTTCTCTTGCTCTTATCTTATATTTGCTTAATTGTCCAGCCAACGCAAAAACAAGTGCAATACTTATAAACAACATTATTGCCTGTCTTAGCTCTACAAGTTTTAAATTTTTATAGCTAATCAACAAAAATGATAGCCAAGCTATGCACACCCCTATTACTGCAACTACTAATTTTCCATTATCCTGAGAAAACCTTGACAGTCTATATATTTTAAAGATAGGCAAAATAAACGTAACTATAAGAAACGTAAAGCAATTTACAAATAACATATTATAATCTGCAAAATTTTGAACCTCACATGCAAAATACACTAATAGCATTCCCACAATTTGTATTCCGCCAACTATAATCACACATAATACTATATTTGATATCATTGATTTGAACTTAAACCCAAATCTAACTCCACAGTATAATGCAATAATTGGATAAATAGCCAAAGTAGTCATATATGTTTGAGAAAACCCATAAAAATTTATCGCAGTCATAACAATCATATCAAATGATAAAAAAACCACCGTTATTATTTCTAATTTAATTTTCTCATTATATAAATTATGCAGACATATAATTATTGACAACGCTTCCAATAATAAGCAAATATTTTTTATAATCATAACTCATCCTATAAATAAACTTTAATGTTCGTACATTAGAATAACACTTTTTCATGAATTAGAAAATATCTTTTTCGTATACTACTACCATCAATTTCTTCAATATATTTCCTCTTTCTGTTTTTATAGATAAATCTACTTGTATTTCAATTTTAAAAATCCCTTCTCCCTCTATACTAAGAAGACTCCTGAAATTACTTATACTTGTGAGTAAAAAGTTCTACAGCAAAAAAATAACTCTTTCGGATAGATTTATGGTATCTTTAAGTTGCTATACTTAAGAAAGATACAAACCATGGAAAGAGTTATCTCATGTATGAGTTTAACATACTTTCCAGTGGTTGACCATACGATTATGATGAATTTTATTGAAATTGTTTTATGCCGCTTTGAATCCTGTTTCTCCCGGAAGGCTGCCTTCCGCTGGTTTATAACCATTACGGTCGGCCTTATGCTCCGTTCCGATAAACTCGGTGTCACTTCCGTTATCCGTGACCTTGCCTTAAGCCCGGACTGCTATGACCCCATGATCCATTTCTTCAGGTCTTCTGCCTGGTCCTTAGAAAATATACGGGAGCGCTGGTTTTCTATTGTTAAGGAATCTTTCCCTATTTACAAGGAAGGTAAGTTCTACGTCCTTATAGGAGATGGGGTGAAGCAGCCAAAAGAAGGATGCCGGATGCCTGGAGTGAAAAAGCTTTTCCAAGAATCTGAAAACTCTGCAAAACCTGAGTACATCCACGGGCATATGTTCGGCGGCCTTGGCATCCTTGCCGGAAACGTCAGGCAGTGGGCCTGTATCCCCCTGTCCATCCGTCTCCATGATGGGCTCCAGGCCGCAGCAGGATGGGAAGGCACCTGTATCTGTGCTTCTTCCCATGTGGTGCAGATGGTAGAGGATGCTTACCGGGCCGCCTGTACCCTTGGGGATTCCCTGCTCCTGCTGGACAGGTATTTCCTTACCGTTCCGGCACTGGAAAAACTGGCATCCCTCAACAAAAATGGGAATACACGCATGGAGATCGTCACGAAAGCAAAGAGATCCTGCGTTGCTTTTGAGAAACCTACCCCGCATAAGGCTGGAAGAGGGCGTCCGCCTAAAAAAGGTCCCGCTGTCCATCTGAAAGAATTATTCCTCTCCCACAAGGAAAATTTCCAGGAAGCAGAGATCGGACTCTATGACCGGAAAGAATCCATACGATATTACTGTATTGATCTGCTGTGGGAACAAAGGCTGTATCAGGAGCTGCGCTTTGTCCTGGTGGAAATGGATGGAATCCAGAGCATCCTGGCAAGTACCAGCCTGGAACTAGAGCCGTTGTCCATCATCAAGCTTTACAGTTACAGGTTCCGGATCGAATGTACTTTCCGGGAGCTGAAGCAGCAGACCGGGGCATTCTGTTACCG
>CAJUGD010000073.1 GCA_910586205.1 uncultured Lachnospiraceae bacterium
TTATAAAAGAATAAACTAAATCACGCTGAAAGGTGCAAGGTTTTGCACCTTTTTTAATGGAAATACATTGGCCCGGATCTGGATGGCAGGTGTCGGGGATTTACCCTGCTCAGCATGGGAAGCTATCTGTGCTTTTGGATCAGCAGCAGGAAGAATATGCTTCCCGTCACAGATATTGGATTGAGGAAACAGATTGCAGGGATTCAAAGGAAGCTGACTGGAAAGGCAGGGATTCCCGTTTACCGGAACCGGACAGTAAAAAGCCCTATGCGCAGATGATGCTCACTTTTGCAGGGGAGAAGGGGGCGAATTCTGCGTTTTCCACAGAATTTGGGCAGAGTAAGAGACAGCTAAAGGAAAGGATCGATTATATGCTGGATGGAAAAACAAAGAAAAAAGGAATTCTGAGTATTGCAGTGGTCTGCGGATTGCTTTTGACTATGGGGCTTATGGTTTCCTGTGGGAGTGGGCCACAGGAGGAAGCCGGAACGGAGGCAGAAGATGCCGGACAGGGGGAAACAGAGGATATAAATGGACAGAATGGGGAACCGGGCGGCCCATCCCGGGAAGAGCCCCCGGAGGCAGAGGCGGAAAGCAATGGCGCACAGAAGATCCCTTACGACCCCAATAATGAATATAATGAGATGATTCGGTGTTATGGAGAGGATGTTTTTATCTCCAGGCAGGATGGAATCTACCGGCTCTCCAGGGATGGGGAGGGAGAAGAGCTTTTGTATGCAAATGAATACAAGCTCAGAAGAGGTATGGAGATTTATCAGGATTTCCTCTATTTCTGCGGCTTCGGACAGAGCCAGGAAGTTGCTATTATCTATCGGATGGACTTAAGCACCTATGAGGTGGAAGCCCTTGCCAGCTTCAGCCAGATGTTTGGGGAGGCAGATGCGCTTAGCAATCTTACGATTTATGATGGGAAGCTTTACGTGGCATATGGATTGGGGGATCAGCGGATCGGCTTTGAACTGGATGAAAACGGACAGATTATGGCTCCATTGGATAGAGAGGCAGAAGACTTCCTGTTTAAGGAGGATAACGAATACTGGGATTTGCAGGACAAAATCTGGAATAACGAGGTGGTATTTGATTCCCAGGAGTATTGGGATACGGTAAACCAGATGGATGATTTGTACCGAAATGTCATTGACGCGGCTGCCTGTGAAAAGATGCTGGACGGAAATCAGGTGGTTTTGAAGTATAAAGACGAACTACTGGCAAGCGTATATCTGAAAACGAAAGAAGGAAATTATGAGCACTTGTGCGATACCATCAGCTATCCGTTATTAGTGACAGAAACCGGCGTCTATTATTTCCAGGATGAAAGCTTTACCATGTGGTATGTGGATTATGAGACCATGACTCAGCAGAAAATCTGGGAAAAAGACGGCAGGAAAAGGCAGGAAATTCATTTGGTGAATTATGACCGGGACTATATTTATTTTACCGCGGTAAACCAGATAGGCCATGACCGGGAGAATCAAAATGTATTCGAGCCTTACCTGATGAGGGTTCCCAGGTGGAGCGGGGGAGAAGCGGAAAAGGTGTATCGTTTTAAGGCCTGCCAAAACGGGGGCAGTCTGTACCGGAACTGTGCGGTTGTGGGGGAAAGGATGTTTTTTAACGATTATGATACCATTCTCCTTGACCCGGAGGTAAACGGAATGGGCAGGGAAAACAGCAGCCAGCCATCGGAAGATGCCATTGCCATGAGGCAGCTTGCAGAAGGCTTTGCGGAGGCCTATTTCCAGGGCGACGAAGAAAAATTGAAAGCATATCTCTCAGAAGGGTATGAAGGGGGCATGGATCTCTATCCCTATCCGGAACAGGCAGAGCAGGTGGAAGAGCTTTTTATTTCCGGGCTGCCTGACGGGGAATTGGATGTAGGCGTGATCTGCTTTGTCTCCTATGAATTCAGCGGAAACGCAGAAACAGACGGATCGCTCAGTTATTTGAGCATAGAGATGGAAAAAACCGGACAGGGATGGCGGGTTTTAAGCTATGGTTTGGAGGGATGAACCGGCCGGGGCTTTCCGTTTGTCTTTTTCTGCCTGCTTCTACATGGTGTGTAACCCCTTTCCTTTGAGGGTGCGCGCTTCCCTATAACTTTATTATACTTATCTGTTTGGGTCAGTCACGATATAGCTGGCGTTCATCTGTATGAGGTATGAGGTTGATGTGGAAGCGGGTCTTGCCGGAGCCGGAACCGGCAAGGGCGCAAAACGCGCTTGTGGACGGTTAGAAGCCGTTTTCGGCGGCGAAATGGCAACGGCAAAAATCCAGACGGTCAAGGGTTTAAGAGTGGAGATTGCTTTTCATAATTGAGCATGGTATAATTTTTCACGGCGCAAACCGATAAATCAAAACTTATAGTAGGTAATTGCGAAACAAAATAGGGTAAAGGTCTGGTTGAGCCGGACTTACAGGAGGTGGATGTGGATAACGAGAAATTTAAGACATGAAAACAAAGCAGATAAGGATATCTGCCCGTGAAATGGTTGATTGATTTCTCAACATTTACCCTGATCTTATAAGTGGAATCCCATTCGGCTGTACCGTGGAGTGTACCGGGATAGGCGCGCAGGTTTTTCCCGGGATAAATATAAAACATCCTGCCGCAGGGG
>CAJUGD010000074.1 GCA_910586205.1 uncultured Lachnospiraceae bacterium
AAAGCAAATCTTTATTATGAGTAAGTACTAAAAGATTTAACAAAATAACGATACTATAAAGGAAGCTCTCCTCTCATGTGTTTATCTTATCTATCTGATATATGTTGCATATTAGTAAAGGTTTATTGTCTGCCAGACATAGGTATTTGTAAATAATCAATCAGGGCAGTTTCCAAAAGCCGCGAATAGTTTACCTTTTGTTCCTCTGCAATCCTTTTCAACCATGCTGGAATGGTGATGTTTGTTTTAATTCGCTCGTTATCCTTTTTCATGCGGAACAAATCAGGGTGGATTGTAACAGGCATTACAATATTCCCCTCTGTATCTTCTTTCGATAGGTTTACAGATGGAGCAGGAATTTCCTCATTGTCACATTCCATACTATAAATATGGAGGCTGGCGGCTTCTGCTGCCATGCGTGCAGCATCTTCCAGACTGTTCCCAACGCTGATACATCCAGGTAAATCAGGAAAGTAAATACTATATGATCCGTCCTCTGATGGTTCTAAGATAGCAAAATAAGTTAAATTCTGCATAAATTACGCTCCTTTCTATGAAAACTACATAACAGTTAGGGCTATTTAAGCTTCGCCTGCTTGTAAATGCTGTTTAGAGTTCCCGGTTTCAAGTCTCCGTTGTGGTTCGGTACTGTGACCTTTCCGGGTTTTATTGGGTGCTTTAGGCTTATGTGATAACCTTCCTGATTAATGATGTACCATCCATCTTTCCGAAGTATCTTTAGTATTTCCCGAACTGTCATATTATTTTCTCCTTGTATTATATAATATAAGCCTTTTTTATGCGCATGCCAATGCCTTGGCGTATAAAATATACGCATAACACAAAGCGGGAACGTTATTGTTTGAAATATAATCATCCACAGTCTACAACATAAGTGACAATATACTCATTGAGCCCTTAGTTTAACAAAAATTTTTCTTCCTATATTGTGTCTACTCTAACCAACAAAAACTAAAAAACAAGTATCTAACCAGCGTTCACTGATCAGATACCTGTTTTTATACAAAGATATTACTGTTTTTTTAAAACTTAGTTTGCACTCTCCAGATAAGTTACATAGTCTTCCCACTTCTCAGTATCAGATGTAGCCTTTGCGTCCAGATTTTTATTGTTGGTATACAACTTAACTGCTCTGTTCTTCACATAGAAGTACCACTCATCTCCGTCTTTCGCTGCAACTTTAGACTTCTGGATGTTACCGCTAGTATTTACCAAGTACAGTTTGGTTAAGCTATTCTGTGGAAGAGAAAGGTCTACTCCACGTACAGTTTCATCCTTATCATTAATAAATCCTGGATTATCCTCAGCATTAGCCTCCTCTTTAAGATCAGAAGATTTGATCGTCGCTACAACTACACTTGGAGCATGAATATCAACAGCAGTACCTACATTAGGCGCAACGGCAACAACCTGATACTTGTCATCGCTGCTGGCTTTAATACGGCATCCAAAGTTGTAAATGTATTTGTTATCATCTACACCAGTCATACCTTTACCCTTACCCTCAGCGCCACCAGTCTTGCTGAACAAGAAGTTATAGCTCTCACCATCGATGGTTACGGTGGTAGCGCCTGTCTTCATGGCTCCGTCGGTTTCTTCATCGCCAAAGTAATACAAAGAAATATTGCTTCTATCTTCATCTTTGATTTTTTTAACAATCTCAGAATCCTCATCCCAATCAAGAAGGTCATTTAATTCATCAGAATCTACCCCATCGTCAAATACCTGAAGAATGTCTCCGTTTGTGGGATCTACTTCCATCAATACTAAGCCAGACAGCATGGCTGCTGCTTTACCGCTGCCATCATCGTCCGGACGGAATCCATAATATTTGCCCTTAATCTTCTTGATCTTTCCAGCTTCCAGAATTCCGTCTCCGTTTGCATAATACCATCTCTCATTCTCGTCATCAGCGTCACCCTGGGCAAAGCTATCGGTGCCATAGCCGGTTTTGAATACATTATCATTGTCCTCAGAAGGAGCAACTACTTTGAACCACCCTTTGGTTACCCGTGCACCATCTTCGGCATTATTAAAGTATCTCCAACTTGAGGTTGATGCCCAACTAGCGCCGCTTTCACCTTTTGTAGCTAAGGCCCATTCATAGGTCATTACACCACGACTATCAAAACCATATCTCTTGCCATTGATTTTTTCTTCTTTAAATTCGTTAAAGTTGTCGTCATCCTTAGCTCTCTTTTTACCATTGGATTTAAAGTTGAACCAATGCTCCATATCATCATCTTCATCACCGTCATAGACATAGATTTTCTGCCAGCCGATTTTCATATCGCCTTCATCCCAGTTGCCCAGATAATAAGTAGCGGTTTCCCAACCATCATCGTCTGACTGTCTCTCGCCTGAGTCATTTACCCAGCCATAGAGCATTTTACCGTCTTCATCAAAGGCATATCTCTTGCCATCAATGGTTCTGAAACGGATAGCACCCCTGTCAGAAGCCTTATAAGCTTTACCATTGGACTGCATGTAGTAGTAATGGTACTCAGCCGGATCCTCATCCTCGTCCTGCTCCTCGTTCACAA
>CAJUGD010000075.1 GCA_910586205.1 uncultured Lachnospiraceae bacterium
AGAATATTCCTTCGTTCTTCCTCTCCTTCATGCGGCGCAGAAGAACCTGGGTCAGCTCTCTTTCCCGCAGCCGGGATACCGGGATCTGCTCTCCCCCTGGCAGCAGAATCTGCCCGCCTTTACACCCGCGCACATAATCAAGATTCACAAGATAGCTTCTATGGCACCGGTAGAACCGTCGATCCACGCGCCTTTCCAGTTCCTCCAGCCTTTCGTAGTACTCTGTTACCGTTTTATCCTTTTCATGAATATAGATCTTCCGCCCCAGCACCTCACAGTACACAATCTTAGACAGCAGAATAACCTGGCAGGAATTTCTCTTTTGTATAAAAAGAGACCTGCCAGGTTTTTGTTCCCATTCTCTGAGCGCCCGGTCCATGGTGCGCTCAAAAATCTCCTTCTTTAAAGGCTTTACCAGATAATCAAAAGCCCGCACTTTAAACGCCTCAAACACCGGCTCCTTTAAAACGGTGACAAAAACCAGCAGGCTGCTCTGCTCCCTCTCCCGCAGCCGTCTGGCTGTCTCCATTCCGTCCGGGCTTTCCATCTGAATATCCAAAAATATCAGATCAAAGCTTTCCTGGCTCTCTAAAAGAGAGTTTCCGTTTTCAAATGCTGTGAACTCATAAGAAGAAAGACATCTTTCTTCCAAATACCGGGAAACAAGCCCGGATAGCTCATCCCGCATAAAAGCTTCATCATCACAGACTGCAACCCTTATCATATTACAGCCCCAGCTCCCTGAGCGGGCACACCTTTACCCCTTCTTTCTTTAGAGCACGCCTAATCCGCTCCACAAAGGCAAGGGCCTTCTCCCCGTCTCCATGGACACAAACCGAATCAGCCTGAATCGGAATGTCCTTTCCGGTAACGGCTGTCACCATGCCCTCCTTTACCATCCGAACCACCCGGGCAATGGCTTGTTCCTCATCCGTGATCATGGATCCCGGCTTTCCCCTGCCCACCAAGGTTCCATCTTCCTCATAAGCCCGGTCCGCAAACACCTCCAGCGCTGTCCGAAGCCCCATATCCTTGGCTGCATGGGCAAGCTGTCCGCCGCTTAAAGCCAGCACAATCAGTTCCCGATCAAAATCAGCCACAGCCCGGCAGATTCCTTTAGACAAAGCATAGTCCTTAGCCGCCATATTGTACAGGGCGCCATGGGGCTTTACATGCTGCAGCTTTATTCCCGCGGATCTGCAGAATCCCTCTAAGGCTCCAAGCTGGTACAGTACATAGGCATAAGCCTCCTCCGGCGTCACGGCCATATTTCTTCTGCCAAACCCCATCAGATCCGGAAATCCCGGATGGGCTCCCACCTGGATCCCTGCTTCCTTTGCCATGGAAACCGTCTTTGCCATTACCGCTGGATCGGATGCATGGTAGCCGCATGCCACATTGGCGGAGGTAATCATCGGGATAATTCTTTCATCCATTCCCAAGGTATATCTTCCAAAACTCTCACCTAAATCACTGTTTAAATCTACACGATCCATACTTTCCCTCATTTCCTGCAAAATCCTCTTACAGCTCCGGCACATCTAAAATCGGCTGCTTCATTTTTAAAAATTTCTCTATGAACCCGGTATCTGCATTTCCCTCTGCAAATACCTTGCTTCGTATGATCTGGAACTGAAAGTCAAGATTCGTATCCACTCCGGTCACTACCATCTCATCTAAGGCAGTCAGCATTTTACGGATGGCTGCCGGCCTGTCCGGCCCGTGGACAATCACCTTGGCAATCATGGAATCATACTCTGCCGGTATCCGGTATCCCGTATACAGAGCCGTATCCACCCGCACCCCGTTGCCTGCCGGAAGATGGATATTCTGAACCACACCGGGACTTGGCATAAAGTTGCGCCCCGGCACTTCTGCATTGATGCGGCATTCAATGGCATGGCCCCGCAGCTTTATATCCTCCTGAGAAAAGCTTAAAGGTTCTCCCATGGCTATCCGGATCTGTTCCACAATCAGATCCGTGCCTGTCACCATCTCCGTGACCCCATGCTCCACCTGAATCCGGGTATTCATTTCCATAAAGTAAAATTCTCCCGCAGGGCTTACAATATACTCAATGGTCCCTGCATTGGTATATCCCACGGTTTTGGCCGCTAAGACTGCATATTCATTCATTTTTTGGCGCATGGCGTCATCAATGGCCGGTGAAGGTGATTCCTCAATCAGCTTCTGGTGATTCCGCTGAACCGAACAGTCCCGCTCTCCTAACGCCACTACCTTTCCGTGGCTGTCTGCCATGATCTGAATCTCTACATGGCGGGGATTCTCAATAAAACGTTCCAGATACATGGTATCATCCCCAAAAG
>CAJUGD010000076.1 GCA_910586205.1 uncultured Lachnospiraceae bacterium
CTCGTTTACCCAGTACACTTAAATCCGGCTGTCCGTGATACCGTCTTTTCTATTTTGGGTGATTCTGACAGAATTCATCTGACAGATCCTATCGATGTGGAAGATATGCATAATGTAATGTCTAGAAGTACTCTTATTCTGACAGATTCCGGCGGCCTGCAGGAAGAGGGACCTCATTTTGGTATTCCGGTTATTGTTCTCAGAACTGAAACTGAGCGCCCTGAAGCTGTGGATGCGGGGACTGTTGTCGTAGCGGGCACTGACGAAGACGTTATTTTTAGCATTGCTGACAAACTGCTTCATGATCATGCCCTGTACGCGGATATGGCTCACTCCATTAATCCTTACGGTGACGGTCATGCCAGTGAAAGAATAGCAAAAGAAATTATTAGTTGGAAAGAGTTTAATAGGTGATTTTATGTTTTCTGCAATTAAAACTGTTATTTTGGAATGCTGGTCCAACCGGCAGAGACTTCTGCGGCTGGCTAATTATGAATTAAAAGCTCAAAATAATGGCACTGTCTTTGGGTTTTTGTGGAACTTCTTTAATCCTGCATTACAAATTTTGGTTTATTGGTTCGTTTTTAGTATTGGTCTACAGGTTCATGCTCCTAAAGGGGAATATCCTTATCTTATCTGGATGATTGTCGGTATTATTCCATGGTTCTATATTAGTGCGACTCTGCAGACCAGTGCTATGTCCATATATAGCTATAGCGGCGTATTAAAGCGTGTTTATTTGCCTTTGTCCATTGTTCCTATTAAAACAGTTTTTTCGGGATTTATTGGACATATCTGGTCCATGCTGGTGGTTTTTGCTGTAATGTTTATATGTAACGCTCCAATCAACCCCTTGGTTTATCAATTACCCTATTATATGTTTGCGATTGTTTTCTTCCTTATTGGCTGGGGCTTGTTCGCTTCTGCTATCACGGTTGTGTTTAAGGACTTTCAGAAAATCCTTTCAGCACTTATACGATTCCTTTTCTATATTTCGCCGATTGTCTGGAGCCAGGAAAATCTCCCGGATGATTTGCAGAAGATTTTGAGTTATAATCCTTTTTCTTACGTCCTTCAGGGATATCGGAACTGTATGTTATATGGATGTTCCTTAACGGAAACGAGGCAGGATGGTGTGTATTTTTGGATTGTTAGTATCCTCTTATTTCTTTTTGGCGCTTCTATTCATATGAAGTTCCGTAAGAAATTTATGGATTTAATTTAGGAGAACATTAATATGATTGAGTATGCGGTTAAATGTAATAATCTGTTAAAACGATATCCTATGTATAAAGGCGATTATGAGCGCTTGAAAGGCCTTCTTTTTCCTGGTTATAAACCCGACGAATTTGTGGCTTTGAAAGGGATCGATCTTGAAATCCCTAAAGGACAAATTATGGGCCTGATTGGCTTAAATGGTTCCGGTAAATCTACTCTTTCCAGCATTATTGCGGGTATCACTTATGCAGATGCGGGAGACCTGACTGTTAATGGTGATGTCAGCATGCTCTCCGCATCGGCCGGTCTGGATAACTACCTTACTGGTATTCAAAATATTAAATATAAGGGTATCTTATTAGGCTTTAAAGATTCTGATATCAAGAATATGATGCAGGATATTATTGATTTTGCTGATATTGGCGAGCATATTAATCTTCCTCTTAGAACTTATTCCAGCGGTATGCGTTCCCGGCTTGGGTTTGCCATTTCCGTTCATATGGATCCCGATATCCTCATTATTGATGAAGCTCTTTCGGTGGGCGATAACAGTTTTACTGATAAATGTTTAGCTAAAATGAATGAATTCAAGGCTAATGGTAAAACTATTATTTTTGTTAGTCATTCTGTTACTCAGATGGAAGGCTTCTGCGATAAGGTTATGTGGCTTCATAAAGGTGAAGTCCTCGGCATTGATTCTCCTTGTAACATTATTATGCCTTATTGCGGCTTCGCAAGGGAGTTCAATTCCATGACTTCTGCTGAAAGACTAAATTTCTTCCCTTCTTTACAGTTTTATCAGAATAAATATTTATAGGAGGTATGGGTATGCAGAA
>CAJUGD010000077.1 GCA_910586205.1 uncultured Lachnospiraceae bacterium
TCGGTATGGAATATAAGCAGACAGAAAAAAGAGCGCACGAATAGAAGGAAAAGCAGACCTCCGATTTGAAAGTGGTAAGTTCTGAACGGAATGGCTTAGGCGATCAGGGGCTTTAGGCTTCGGATATATTGATGTTGCTTTATCTTATCAGCAAGAATCACACCAATCAATTGTGTGATACCGGCTAAAAGCAGATCCGCATGGAGCGTCTTTTCATTTTGAGTTTTGCGTCCGGCAAGCCCGAAGCTGTCTTTAAACTGATTGATAGAGCGCTCCACGGTAGTCCTGATCTTATAGGTATTATCCCATACCGTGGTTCCCCGGAGGGTGCCGGGATATGCCCGCAGGTCTTTTTCCGGATAGATATAAACCATTCTCCCGCAGGGAGAAGAAGTACAGGGATTTTCGCAGTGGCAGACACGGTGATATTTTCCGGTGGAAGCATCCTTTTCCCATTTTACCTTTGGACAGCTGAATTTATAACGTATGACACCGCTCCTGAGCCTGCTGGTGCCTTCTGGTTTTAATGGGAGAGACGGGTCATTGGGACAGAAGGGGATGCCGTCCTGATTTACGGAATAATCCTTATTTTCCAGTCCTGCCCGAGAATTCAGAGGGATGTAAGCCGTTTGGAAATGCCTGCCGCTGCCGTTCGAATCGGTGCCAAAGGTACTGCCGGAAAGAAGCTGCTTATAAAGTCCGGCGGAGTCAAAGGCAGCATCGCCTAAAAAGGTATGGGGATTGAGAAGAGGATGTGCGGCAAAAAGGTCCTGTAAAGAGGGGATGAGCAGTCTTGCGTCATGAACCGATTTATCCTCCTCCGGGGAATCGGATTTCTTTTCAAGGATGATTTCCGGATGATGATCAAAGAAATCCTTATTATAGAAGCTGATATGCCGTACAATGCCCAGGCCGTTGGTGACGATGCCGAATTTATAGGCATAGCAGAAATGGCCGTCAATGTAGAGCTGTTTAATGTCAGAGTTGGCGGCGGAGTGGGAAGGCATGGAGCCGTAAGCGGCTTTATAAGGGTCGTAGCTGTCATCAAAATGCATGGCTTTAGCGTAGGCTTTGAGCTGTTTGATAATGCGGTTGGCATACTTTGGATTATTTTCCGTAACCCATGCCTCTATGCCGGAAGAATCAAAAATGGTCATATCAGCCTTGCAGGAATCAATGGCCTGGCAGATTGGCTCAGTAAGGTCAACCAGGCGCTCAAAAACAGCCTGAATATCTTCAAGGAAGTCCTGCTTAAATCTGGTAATTTTAGAAGCATCCGGAACCTTGTTAAAGCCGCAGAATTCCCGGAGATGCCGTGAATAGTGGAGAAAAACAAGGAGCAGGGAATCGGTAGTGATAGAAAAAATCCGCTGGATAATGAGCGCCCATAAAAAAGCGTGCAAAGGGTATTTGCGGGTTCTGCCCGTTGATGCATAGAAATGCTTCCGGAAGGAAGCGGGAATAATCTCATCAAGGTCAATGTGCTGTTGTAAGAGAGACAGGAACTGTGGTTTGTCGGATTCATAAATTTCCTGGCAATCTGAAAAAATATCTGCCAAAGAAAGCTGATTGTATGGTATCATAGAGGTACAACTCCTTTCAGGTGGGTATGGTGAATTGTTACTGGACATCTCAATTTTACCACAAACCTGTGAGGAGTTGTTTTATTTTATCAAAGAAAAAAGCCTGATTTTATGCGGGCTGTGGCGTTTTGCAAACGCCTA